>NZ_JBIWJO010000002.1:386751-739882 GCF_044765245.1 Micromonospora sp. NPDC093277 | reverse complement strand
TGAAGTTGATCTGTGGAAGGACCACTTCGTATCGAGGTTCTGCGTCTTCTCTTCGTACCGGACCTGATCTGGCGCGTCTCACGCCTTCCCGGCATTCCAGGCGGCTACTGACTGCTACCACCCGCTTGCACGGAATGGCTCAGTGGCTAGGTGGCGACCGATGAGGGCGATGACCTGTACCTCTGGCTGGAGGACCTCGACGGGGCGGAAGCTGCCGGGTGGGTCCGGGACCGCAACGTGGAGAGTGTGGCCGCGTTGACCGAGGGTGAGCGGTTCGCCGAGTTGCGGGCTGAGATCCGGCAGGTGCTCGACGCCGACGACCGGATTCCCTATCCGGGTTGGCGCGGGGACCGCTACTACTACGACTTCTGGCAGGACGCCGTACATCCTCGTGGGCTCTGGCGCCGGACCACCCTTGAGAAGTACCGCCGGCGTGAGCCGGAATGGGACGTGCTGCTTGATGTCGACGCGTTGGCCGCCGAAGAGGGTGAGAACTGGGTCTGGCGCGGGAGAACCGGCCCAGGGCGTACGAGGACTTCGCGGCGGTGGCGGCTGACCTGGTCGGGCGGGGGATCACCACGCCGGCGCAGCTCGGCATCGAGGGCGGCAGCAACGGCGGTCTGCTCATGGGGGTGATGCTGACCCGCTACCCGGCGCTCTTCGGCGCGGTCGTCGCGCGGGTGCCGGTGCTGGACATGCGGCGCTACCACCGGCTGCTGGCCGGCGCCTCATGGATGGCCGAGTACGGCGACCCGGACCGGACGGAGGACTGGTCCTTCCTGCGGGAATACTCGCCCTACCACAACGTCCGCGGCGGGTCGGCCTACCCGCCGATCCTGCTCGTCACCTCGACAAGGGACGACCGGGTGCATCCGGGCCACGCCCGCAAGATGGCGGCTCGGCTGCTCGAGCACGGCCACGACGTGTCCTACTACGAAAACGTCGAGGGCGGGCACGGCGCCGCCGCCAACAACGAGCAGCACGCGAAGGTCAGGGCGCTGGTGCTGGAGTTCCTCTGGCAGCGATTGACCGGAACGCCGGGCGACTCCATCCCCCACCAGAGGTCCCGCCTCCGTCGCAAGCTCGAAGCCCCGTCGGCCTCGCAATGACCCCGGGTCCTCTGAGGACCCTTTTGATCACGAGCGACCTGGTTGATCGTCCGCCCCGACGAGCGGACCAGATCAACCGCGTCACGCTGGAACTCTTCCGTGTACTTCGATTGGAAACCGATAAGGCATCGTCGTTGGCCGTGGTCTGACCCGCACTTCGATAGGACGCCCCAACGGGGACACTCCTTCCTCTGAACCAGCGTCCAGTCTCAGGGGGCAAGCCCATCCTCGCCGTCACCGCCACCCAGGCGTAAAGGAGGCACAGCCGACCGGGCCGGACTCGTCCCCCTCAGCCTCGCAGAGACTCGACATCTCCTGGCGCACCTCATTACCTATAGACGAACCAGCGACCACATCAATCGATGATGGCCACGGTGGCGGCGTCGCCACCAGTTCCGGGCCAAAACGAGCCGCTACCAGCGAAGATAACAACTCAGCGAAGTGCGGCTGTCTGTGCGGCTAGTTGCGCGAGTGCTTCGACGCGCCGGTCACAGATGGCGGCGACTTGGCGTAGCGCGTCCCTGACGTCGCCGCTGAGGTCTGCGGGAGGCGGTCCGCGTGGGTCCGGCAGGGTCATCGGCCATCGAGGAGGCAACAGGACCTGCCGTCCGTGCCTTGGTCCGCTCGTCCGGGATGCCCAGCACCAGCCTCAGCGCGCCGACGCAACCGTCGCGGTGTCCGTCACAAGGCGCGCCGAGGCTGGTGGGCCCAGCTGCATAAAGGAGGATCGAGTGCTAGAGTAGGGTAGGCCGAAGATTTCCCGCCACCGTAAATGGCGGTGGGGGTAGGGTTCGTGTTGCCCCTCGGACACCACTATTCGTGGAGATTCGCGAGAGATCAACCGATCCTTGCGGATCCTCAGGCGAAGTTACGAAGCATCCATGTTCATGGCGAACATCGGGGGGCGTTTCCGCCTGAGCTGATGTTCGTGCGGCTGTGCTGGTGGCAGCCATGAGCCGTCGACGCCGCCTTCGGCGTCGGGATGTTGAGCAGCTCGTCGAAGCGCTCGTCCCCACCCCATTGCCGGTCGTGCCGCCGGAGCCGGCGTCCCTGCCGGCTTTGCCGCCACCTGCGGTCCGGGCAGGCAGCCATGTGTTGTTCGACGCGGCCCGCCCCGACGCGGCGGGCCGGGTCACCGCCCGCCCGCTGCTGCGGGCCCTGGGCTGGAAACCCGGTCTCGCCCTACACATAGACGTCGTGTACGCCACCGTGCTCATCGCCCCCGCGCCCAACGGCGCGCACGTCGTGGGCACCCGCGAGGAACTGCCCCTACCGGCCGTCACCCGACACCTGTGCGGCATCGCACCCGGCGAACCCGTCCTCCTGGCCGCCCTGCCCCGCCAGAACCGCATCCTCGTGCACCCCTCAAACACCATCACCGCGGTCCTGGCCGACCTGCACGCCCGCATCCTCGGAGAGCCCTCATGACCACGGATCCCGATCGTGTCGCCACCGCCCGAGCGCTCCTCGAGCACCTCGGCCTCACCGCCGCCGACCTCACCGGAAGTAGCCGGCCTGCCGTGCCGACAGTCGCCGACTACCTGCCTGCTGTCGTCGCAGCGGCGAGCACAGGCACCCGACGCACTTACGGCAGTTCCTGGCGGCGCATGGCCGCCGCCCTCGGCGATCGGCGCATCGACGCGGTGCGCGCCAGCAATCTCGAAGCCCTCATGCGACAGGTTACCGCCGCCGCCCGCCCACGCCGCAACTCTCGAAACGGCCGACACGCCGGCGAGCATCTCATCGCCGCCGCCCGCGCCTTCTACAACCGCGCCATCACCGACGGCTACCTCACCGCCGTGGCCAGCCCTGCCCACCGGATCCGCAAACCCCGCCGGCTACCCAACACCCGCCGCGCCCTCACCCCCAACGAAATGTCCGACATCAATGCCGCCGCCCGCAGCGGCGGCAACGACATTGTGCTCGACGCCCTACTGCTGCGCCTGCACACCGAAACGGCCTGCCGACGCGGCGGCGCCCTCGCGCTACGCCTGATCGACCTCGACACCGACCACGCCCTGATCCGTCTGCGCGAGAAGGGCGGCACGCAACGCTGGCAGCCCATCACACCGATGCTCGCCGACCGCCTTGCCGACCACGCCCGAGCTCGCGGCGCCGTCGTACCAACCGCCGCGCTGCTGCGCTACCGCAACGGCCACCCCGCCACCTACCGCCGCTACGACCTGCTGTGGAAACGCATCGGACAACAGCTACCGTGGGTCGCCGCCCAGGTAATCTCCACGCACTGGCTGCGCCACACCACGCTCACCTGGGTCGAGCGGCACTTTGGCTACGCCGTCGCTCGCGCCTACGCCGGACACACCGACCGCCGCGGACCCGCCACCACCACCTACATCAAAGCCGACCTGCACGCCGTCGCCACCGCGCTGGCAGCCCTCACCGGGCAACCCCATTCACTCGCTACGTCGGACCGGCTCTGCTGGCCCGCTGAGTCGGGCGCCGTTGCCGATGCCTGCACTCGCGCGGCAGCGCACCGAAGCGATGATGTATCGCCTGGCTTCGGTCGACAGCAGTGGCTGGATCCGTGATCAGCCGATTAGCGGCTCCCGCACTCCGACGGGTCGGGGACGGGGGAGGGGCAAGCCCGCTGATCGATTCGGCGCCTGACGAGGCGGACATGTGCCTGCCGGGATGGCCGGACCGCGCTGTTCAGAAGGTCGTTGCCGGCGCCCCCGGCTGACCTTCTGGGAGTGGGGTCGGATCCTTGTCAGCGAGTCGACATCCGCGCACTGCGCCGGCTACCCACCACCGGGCGGCCCTCACCCTCCGGCAACCTGTCCGACATCAACGCCGCCGGCCGCGGCGGCGGCTACACCTGCGTCCTCGACGTAGGGACGAAGTTCGGCGACGCTCGGTGCGGCAACCTCGAGCTGGCGTGCCAGCGCCGCCACTCGGGTGGTCAGCTCGTCCAGGTCCCGAGCCGCGCCGGCTCGTGCCATCGCGGCAGCACGTTTGAGCACCGCCTGCCGTCGGATTTCCTCGTCTTCGCACCACAGTTGCAGGAATACCCGACGACGTACTTCGAAGGACCCGAGTCGGTGCCACTTGTAGCGGCGCGGAAACACCGATGCCGGCAGGGACGCCCGCAGTACGCCGTTCGCGAGCTGACGCGGGCGCACGTCGGGGAAGCCGGCCCCGTCGAGCCACTCCCTCCAGACCTTCTCGGCGTCGGCTCGACCTTCGGCTGTCACCACGTCGCGGAGGAACGGTCCGACAACTCGGGACAGGTATCCGTCTGCACCGTCAATGGCCTTAACGAAGATCAAGAGCGATGACACGCATTCCACGACGTACGCCGGCAGCCAGGCCTGTCGTACCTCGTGCGGCGTGGCGGTTATGAGCCCAGCTGGCAGATTGAACTCCTCGCGGTCGGGTCGGTGCAGCAGGTGCGCGACCGTGTCGACGCGAAACGGTGTGAGCGTTGCCAGTTGATGAAAGCTCGTGCCGTCGGCCAGTGTCAGCTGCGGCTCCTCCAGCCATACGGTGCCGGAGTAGTGGGTGCGGGGCAGCGGTGATCCGGTGATACCGTCGAGGTAGAGCCGCTGCCTGTCCTCCTTCTCCACATACCGGCAGTCTTCCCGCACTGAACGGTGGCCGAGTTCGGTCAACCTCAGCGTGTCACCGTCGCGGTGCAGGTGGCCGATGGTCGCGAGGAAGCGCAGCGCGCGTTCGATCAGCGCGGGTCGCACGCCGAAGAACCCGGCGAGCGAACGGGCGTTGTTCAGCCCCGCCTCGGCGATGGCGCGGGAGAGGTAGCGGTCGAAAACCTCGTACGGCTGGGCCTCGCGGATGATGGCGCTGATGTCGACGGCCCAGACGGGTAGTAGAAGGGGAAGGATCTGCAGTGGCTGAACGCCGGCCAGATCGGTCACCCGCTCCGCGATGCGGCGGATCGGAAGCTGCGCCGCCCGTACCGGTGGTGTGGTCATGAGAGCCGGTCACGGAGCTGCCGCGACGGTACGACGTCACCGTGACTCCGGGCGTATTGGTACAGCTCACCGGCCAGGTGCCGGAAGCGCCCATCGTTCGCCCGAACCAGGGTGCTCATGTCGCCGACCAGCACAAGTTGCTCGCGAGCCCTGGTGATGGCCACGTTGAGCCGGCGCAGTTCGCTGAGGAACCCCACCCGCCCCTGCGGATTGCTCCGGGTGAAGCTGTAGACGACATTGTCGTACTCACGGCCCTGGAACGCATCGACAGTGCCGATCCGGTCCGCGACCGCGTTGTCGCCGAGCAGTTCGGCCAGCCGCATGGTGAGCAACTGCACCTGCGCCCGGTAGGGTGCGATGACTGCCCACTCGCGGTCGTGCCGGCCATACCACTGGACCAGGTCGAGCACGAGCCGCGCCTCGGCGAGGTTGTCGCAGCCGGCCAGCTGCCACGTCTCGGTCCGGTCGCGTTGCCGCTCGGCACGCTCCTTCGCCGGCAGGTCGGCGGTGTCCACCACGGCGAGTGGGCTGCGAAACACTGCCGACGGTGGCCGGACCGGTGTGCCGGTGCGCAACCGATTCTCATAGAACTGTGCCGAGACGAAGTCAGCTAGGACGGCCGGCATCCGACGCTGGCGGGACAGCAGCACGCGGTTGGGTGCGGGCGCACGCTCGATGAGTCGCTCGAAGGCGCTGCGGGTCAGCAGTTCGATCAACTGAGCCGGTTCGGTGCCGGGCGGCGCACAACCGTCGCGGGCCAGCCACTGCCGCACGTCGTCATCGACGAACGGTGGTAGCTGTTGGTGATCACCCACCAGGACGGCCCGGCGGGCCCGCACCAGCGGCACGAGGGTGGAGGCGATGGGGATTTGCCCGGCCTCGTCGACAATCGCCAGGTCGAAATCGAGGTCGCTGAGCTGATTCTTCTGCACCCCGACACCGATGCAGGTGGCGCCGATGACATCTGCGTAGCGAATCAACTCGGCGTGCAGCTGCTCACTGGGCTGACCCAACTGCTGCCGCCAGTCATTCAGCAGCCGGGCACGGTTGCGCAGCACCGGCTCGCTGCTGCGGCACCGTTCGGCGAAGGCGATCAGCCCGTCGAGATCCTCCGGAACCGGTGGCACGGCTACCACACCAGCCAGAAGCCGAGCGTACGCAAGCGATGCCGTCCGGGCGTCCTCGTGCGCCCGGCCGAGAACATCGTCCGCCGCGGCGACCCGTACCTTCGCGCTACGTATAGCGGCATCGTCGTCCAAGGCGTGCTGCAGCTCGGCAGTCCGAGCGGCAAACTCCTGTACGGTCCGCGTCAGGGCCGCCTCCACCTCGGCAAGCCGGGGGAGGGCTCCATCGAGCTGACGTTGGTGGCGGGCCCCCCGCCACCGGTGCACCAATCCTGCGATACCGGTCGAGCGGCCTTGTGCCTTCTGCACCTGGACGGTCAGCCGCTGCACCCGCGCGGCGAGCTCGCTCGCCAACTGTTCCCCTTCCTGTCGAGCCGCTGCGGCCCGGTCCACCGACGGTGCCAACCGGGCGTGGACGGCCGCGACGGCGCCGTACTGGGCCGCTGCGGCAGCATCGTGTGCCGCGCGGGCCGCGCCGACCTGCTCGATGGCGCTGGTAAGGCGGTGCAGCCACATTTGTGCCGCAGATGGTTCGGCGAGCCAGGGCGCGAGGCGTTGGGCAGTCACCTCCGACTGGGTCAGAATGCGCTGCTGCAGCTTGGATGCCGTCGCGGCAAGTGTCATCTGCTGCACCGCCGCGGTGATGCGGGTCTCGTTGCCGACCCGGACCGCGGTCAACGCCGCGGGCAGGCGTTCGATGACGTTGTCAACGGCGGTGTTCGTCTGGGAGGCGACCAGGACTTGCTCGCCGCGAGCAGCGGCGGCCGTCGCGATCTCGACGATGGTACGGGTCTTGCCGGTGCCCGGCGGCCCGAGGACGAGCAGCAGGTCGGGCACGGAAAGCGCACGGTGAAAGGCGTCCGCCTGGTCGGCGTCCAGCGCCTCGACAGGCCGCAGCGCGGCAACGCTGTCGGGCGGTTCCGCGAAGCCGGCGAAGTCCAGGTCGGCCAGGAGCGGTAGCAGCCCGGGATTGAGCGTCGCACCGGACCGTAGGGCGGCCACAGCAGCATGTTGAACGCGCTGGACGACATCGTTTCCGCTGATCACCAGCTCGCCCTGGGCGGGTATCCGGGGTCGGTGTACCGCGGCGTCGAACTGGACCGTCAGCCGCTCCCCGTCGACGCCCTGGACCCGACCCCGCAGATCGGGCACCTGACGCAGCTCCACCATGTCGCCCGGTTTGACCTGTCCTGGCCGCGACAGCAGGAACACGTGGATGGCGGCGGTCGAGCGGCGGGACTCGGCCGCATTGCGTACCTCGTAGTAGGTGAGTGCCGGTCGTGCCTGCTGCTGTGCCAGCTCGATCTGGCGGGCCCCCTCGACGACAGTGTCGAGCGCGTCGCAGAACGCCTCGTGCCGGGCCGGTCGTTGCGGCGCGGCCGGTGGGGCGGCCTGCTGCTGCCAGGCATGGAGGGTGGCTGCGTCTGGCACTCGGCAGCCGACGGGAACGCTGTTGAGCAGCGGACTGTAGACCCAACCGCGTGGTGCCAGGCGAACCCGGCTGCGGGCTAGCAGACGGTGACCACGAAGGTTCAGCGGCTCGATGAACTCGACGAAGAAGGCGTCCTGTTGTGGCGACACACGCACCCCGACGCAGCTGCGCTGAGCGTAGAGCCTGATCCACTGCGCTCGTCCGTCACCCCTTGCCTCGTCCACCGTCACCGGCACTCCGCCGAGGCGAGTGAGGTGGTTGAGCTCCGCGGTGAACGGCGCGAGGTCCGGTAGGTGGGGATGCTGCTGGCGTGCTTGTGCGAAGCGGGTGGCGAAGTTCCGGCCGGGCGTCAACGCGATCGGCGCGGTCAGTGAATAGGTGGTCGGTAGTCCCGTCAGCATCGCACCGTCCCGCCGCAGCGCAGCACACCGGTCAGGGCTGCGACGAGGTCTCGCGGGGTGGGTCGATCGGCCGGCGTCGGGGCAAGGCCCGCCAGCAGGGGCGCATCGAGGGAAGGCGACAGCTCCGGCCGCATCAGCGTGGGCAGTGGGGGAGCGGACCCCGGTGGCTGACCGACCGCCAAGTGATAGATGACGGCGGCGAGCTGGTACACGTCCGTCACCGGCCCCGGCGGTAGCAGAGCCGGTCGGTCCTGCTCGGGTGCCCGGTAGGCCGGGTGCCCTTCGCCTGCGGCGGCGGGCACCACCGCGAGCCCGACATCCCGAAGTATCAACCCATTCAGCGCTACGAGGAGAGTGCCGGGGTGCAGCGCGCGGTGCGCGTGCCCGGCGTCGTGCAGAGCGTCGAGAGTGCGTGCTACCGCCGGTAGCCCGCGCAGCAGCGAGTCCAGAGCGATTCCGGGGTACGGCGGTGGCCCGTACGTGTCCGGTAGGGAGGGGCCGCTGCGCTCCGCGATCACCGTCACCTGGCCCGCGTCATGCCGGACGTCGAGGATCCGTGCCAGCCCGGGAAGGCGCCGTTGGAGATCCGCTGCGCGGATCAACTGGGCCCGGCGGTCGTCGCTGCGCCGGCCGGCACGCAGAACGTCGAGCCGGACGATGCGGACGTCGCGCTCCTGCGGCGCCAGCTGCCGGGCCGGTGCGCAACACTCCCGGTACGACCGGTCCTCAGGTTGCCTGACGTGCACTGGATCGTGGATCAGATAGCAGCAGTCGCCAAGCCCGATCTCCTGCCCGCCCTGCCACTCGTTGCTCGCATCGCCCGGCGTCCTGGCCGGCCTTGGCGGGAGGCCCAGCCGAGGTGGTGCGTGTCGGACCGCCGCATCATGGTGCCGCACGACCAGTTCACGTAGATCGGCGATGAGTAGCGTCTGCTCGTCGCGCTGGGGTTGGCCGCGGTCAGCGACCGCGCGCAGCGACCCGGTCAGTCGCGCGATGCGCTGTTCCGGGGAAGGCGGCTCCTCGGTGCCGACGGCAGCGATTCGGTCGACCAGCGCGTAATAGCACTGCTCAGCGTAGTGTGGATCGCGGTCCAGGAGGGACAGCGCGCCGCCCATGTCCCGGATGCCGACTGAGGTGATCTCGCTTCGCCGCGGCAGCGGTGGATCGGGCATGGACAACACTCGTTTGAAGCGCTCGACCTCGTCAGGGTCGGCATCAACGTAGGCGCCGAGCTCACTGTCGATCCGCTTCCGCGCGTCTCGGGATAGTGCGGCATTCGACGCGAAGGCGCAGCGGCACGATTCGCCCATCGCCTGCCACACCCTGTGCAGATCGCGAATGACCGGCTTCAACTCGGACATCGACCACTCTCCGGTGCCCGGATCGCGGTGTTTGACCGAGACCAGTTCCGGACCGTCGTCGGGCAGCAGGGCGATGTAGTCGGTCGACCACTCGATCACGACAGCCGTCACCCCTTCCGAGAGCAGGTTGGGGATGCATCGCAGGGCGACGCACTCGTCCTGGTAGCGGAAGCGGGCACGAGTGGGCCGGGCGGTGTTGCGGTCGTCGTAGTACAGGCCACCAGATCCGGCGGGAGGGGATGCCACGCGCCCACCCTAGATGCACTCATCGCTGTCGGACAATCACCCTCCGCCGGTGCGGAGCGGTCCGGACTGGGCGCCGGGATCCTTATATAGAGCCATCAACCGCGCGATGCCCCGGAGGGATGACTTCTACCGTCATGTCCGCGAGCGACACGTTGTGTTCGTGAGCACCCCGCACGCCGGTGGTTGCCCGAGACCCTCGCCGGGGGACACGTCACCGGCCCCGCCGCCGGTCATCGAAGAGGACAACGTCGACGCGGAGGTTCGTCGGGACGTCTGACCCGCCCGCCGTGGCGGGCTACCCGGCCCGCCATCAGCACCAGTCCGTCCGGCGACGCAGTGCGGCTGGACCTGACCGACGAAGAACTCGGAGCGCCACCTACTCGCGGTCCGCTTCCGAGCCGCCCTACTCATCATGATCTTCACGCAGCAGCGGTGGGCTGCGGTAAACACCTCACCAGCGCCGAGCCGAGCCCGCTGATCGCTCGCATTCGCGACGCCGTCAAGGCGTATCGGACGGCTGCAGCAAGTGACGACATGGCCATCCGTGCCCCTGGCGTCGGCTGAGGCGCTCCAGCGGTCCGGGCCGCCCGATTGCGTGCGCGCCCGTCGCCGGCCTCGCTACCGCTTGCAGGCGCACCGATCGTCAACGTCAACGTCAACGTCAACGTCAACGTCAACGGCAACGGCAACGGCAACGGTGTCGGGGTCGCGGCGACGCCGTCCATCGGTGACCTCGATGGTGACGGGACGCTGGAGATCGCGACGTCGACCATCGACCACGGCCTGGACGTTTTCACGGTGCCGGGCTGCCTGCCCTGGCCCACCGGTCGAGGCAACACCCGGCGCGCCGGCACCGCCGGCTGACCCAACTGACACGGAGGGTCAGCATCCGGAGATGATCAAGACCTTTGAAACCGACGCGTAATCGCCTGATGGCGCCTCACAGTCAGCGCAGACCGTGCTGCGCGGCGACGCCTTCGGCTACCTTCCGGTGAGTACCGGCCAGTCCCTGGGTGTCGAGCGCGCCGGCGAAGGGCTTGCTGCTGTCTGGTTTGACGAGCCGGCCGCGGCGTACCCAGACGTCGGTGGGGCGGATCAGGTAGTTGGTGGTCAGGATTGTGGCCTTGTGCGCGAGGAGGAACTCGAGGATGCGGTGCAGTTTCTCGCTGTTGCGCGAGTACCGGCTCAGCGCCGACGTACACAGTACGAAGTCGCCTTCGGCGGCCTTCCTGAGCAGGTCCACCAAGCCTTGGTCGAAGCGCGGGTCGATTGCGCTGAACACGGTCACCGCGTCGTCGGCCAACGGCGGTGTCATGACTACCTCGTCGCCGCAAGGCAGGCTAGGCGTGGGTGCCGACGGTAGGCGCAGTGGACCGCGACCGCTGTCGGCAAAGGTGTCGGTCAGGGCGTCCAGACACGCCCACGCCTGCGGATAGCGTCCGGCCAGCCCGGCGAAAGGGTTCGGATCCTGAGCGGCGACTGGCTGGCGGCGGCGCGCGGCCAGCAGATGCGACAGCGGACCCGCCGCGTACTGCGTCGCGGGGATGATCCCGCTGTTAAGCGGACCGTCGTGGTGTGCTCGGCCACTTGCGGCATCTGTTGGCTCAAACGTGCGGGGCGGGCTCGGCTGGCCACCTGGTTTGTAGCTGTCGGAGCGACCGTCTCGGCGAGTTGCCGGTGCGCATCGGAAGGGCGTAATCGCGAAGCGTCACTGCCGTACTAGGATGATCTAGAGGGTGTGTGTCGGAGTTGCCGGCGTTTGTGCATGTGGCCGTGAAGTGAGGACTGCCGGTTGACGATGAGCATCAACGAGCTGTTCGCTGCACGTCTCGCCTTCCCAGTGGGCGACCGGGTGCGCGGCACCGTAGGTGCTATCCCGATGGGCGCGGGACGGGCAGGCCTACTGGTGGACCTCGGTCAACTGCCGCAAGGGCGGGTCGACGTCCTGCAACTGCCGGACGACCCGACCGACTGGCCGGCGGTCGGCAAGACGGGGCTGTTCGAGGTGCTGCAACACCGGCCTGGTCAGGTGCGGTTGTTTCCGTTGGACGCCGGGATGCGTGGCCGACGGACCCGCTTCTCCCGCTGGTCGGGTGTGGAATGGGCCGCGATCACCAGGCGTTACCCCGTGGGCGCACATGTTCTGGGAACCGTCACGAACGTGTTCCCGGGCAACCGGGAGTACACGGTCGCGTTCGACGATTGCTGGTCGGTGGTCGAGTACGAGGACAACGCTCCGTCGGTCGGCTGGGCGGGCTCGTTCCGTGTGACCCGGCTGCTGGAGTGGACCCACCGAATCTTGCTGGTGCCAGCAACGTAGACGTTCGGGGTTGCTCCCCGGGTATCACTCGATGGCACAGATCCGGATCCGGTGCAGGTTGGATTGGGCCTTGGCGTAGCTCACGACGGGGGGCTATGCTGCGCCGCGATGAATCCCTTTCTCAGATTGGGGGTCCGGTTCGTGCAAGGTGAGTGCTGATGCGCTCCCCGGCCGCGAATGCGGATTCCCGTCTTTCTCTCTGGCGGCGGGTACGCGAGTACGCCGTACCGCCTTCCATGATCGAATCCGCGACCGCTTGTCGTCGCGTCGGTGACTGGGCCGGCGCATGCGCCGCCGCTCGCGTCGACGTTGATCTGGACCTACGTGCCGTGGCTCGCCGCCGCGGCGGCGACCTGGCCGCTCGGCTGCGGGCTGATCTCCGGTATCTCGCGCCGGATCTGCTGCGCTGGCACATGCCGAGGATCGCTCCTGACGGGCTGCTGCGCCCGGGCCTGACCGTCTCGCTGGCCCGGTACGGCCCGGCGGAACACGACGGCGCCGAGCCGGTGCACCTTGTGGCCCGGACGCCACCGGGCTGGGCGGATGCGGGTCAGCGGATCAGCCTGGCGTTGTGGCCTGGAACCCGCGACGAGGGCGAATGCCCTTATCCGCATCCGCATCCCGATCGTCGGTTCCGCCTTGACCTGCACCGCCACCTATGGGACGCGCGGAGAACCGACGAGTTGCGGAGCCGGTCGGGGGCAGAGCAGTCGCCCTCTGACATCGCTGCCGCGATGCGCCCTGACCCGCCATGGGACGCCTTGCGGGAATGCGGTTACGCGGTGCACCGGTGGGCGGCCGAAGCGACGCTGCTGCTCCAGGCCGAGGGTCGCACCAGCGGTGGCGTGGTGGTGCGGCTCGGGCCTCGACGTCGTCTGGTCCTGGACGTCGCTCCGGCAGGCGCGGACCTGCGGGCGCCCGCAGCGCGGATCGCCGGGGCACCGCGGGCTGGTGGCGTTGCTGGGCTGCCGGCGCTGCCCGACGCGGCGACGTGGATGGCTCCCGACCTGGAGTTGCTGCGCTGCGGGCTGATCGATGTCGACCGGCTTCACCCGCTGGTGGCCTCCGCGCTTGCGCCAGGTCAGCCAGCGGCCGGCACCCCGACCCTGTTGGCAACGTCACGTCTTGTGGCCTGCCGGGGTGTGTGGCATCGGATCGGCCTGGTGGACGGGGTGCTCACACCGTTGGACCACGACCCGGTGGAGATCCGCCGGGAGGAACTACTGGCTGCGCTGACCGGGACCTCGCTGCCCTGCCTGCGGGCGATCGACGAGGCGCACCGCCGTCCGGAGTGCCTTCCCGACATCCGCGCCCGCCTGGACCATGGCGACACCGTCGGCGCACTGGCCGCCGTCGAGGCCCTGCTCGGACCCGACGCGCTCCTACGCAGCGGAGAACTGCGGGAGGAACTGGAAAACGCCGCGCTGCGACGGATCACGTACGGGCTGTTCCGAGCCGGGCTGATCGGACAGGGACCTGCTCCCTGCTCCCGGGACTGGCAGCCCAAGCGTGACCGCCGCACCCACCCACGTCACGCGATCGCTCGCTGACCAGCGGGACATCTACCCCTCGACCGGCTCCGAGCCGGCCACGCCACGACCTCACAGGTGATCTCAAATGCCTTTCGCCCGTACCTCGATCGAAACCGCCCCGAGGCCGCAGCTGGACGTCGCCGCCGACCTGATCGCGCTGCTGTCCGACACCACCACCGAAACCCGCGCCAACCCGCAGCTGGAGGCGCTGACCCTGGCTGTGGCCGCCGACCTGCCGGTGCTGCTGTGGGGCGAGCCGGGAATCGGCAAGACCGCCGCGTTGACGCAGCTCACCGCATCCCTGGACCTGCCGCTCACGACGGTGATCGCCAGTGTCCACGAGCCCTCTGACTTCTCGGGGCTGCCGGTCGTCGGCGACGATCCGGCGACCCAGGGCGTGCCGATGGCGCCGCCGGACTGGGCCGTGCGCCTGGTACGCGCCGGTCGCGGACTGTTGTTCCTGGACGAACTGTCGACCGCCCCGCCCGCCGTGCAGGCCGCCCTGCTCCGCCTCGTGCTCGAGCGGCGGATCGGCAGCCTGCGCCTGCCGGCCGAGGTCCGGATCGTGGCCGCCGCCAACCCACGATCCTCCGCGGCCGACGGCTGGGAGCTGAGCCCGCCACTGGCCAACCGCTTTGTTCACCTGCAGTGGGCCCACGACCACGAGGTCGTCGTACGGGGACTAGGCGGGACCTGGCCCCGGGCCGCCCTGCCCCGACTCGACCCGGCGCGGCTGCCGGACGCCGTCGCCCTCGCCCGTCGCGCGGTGTGTGGGCTTCTGTCGGCCCGCCCGGGGCTCGTGCACCGGCTGCCCACCGGTGAGGCCGGCCGCGGTGGGCCGTGGCCGTCGCCTCGCAGCTGGGAGATGACCATGCGCCTGATCGCCTTCGCCACTGCGGCCGACGCCTCCCGGGAGGTCCTGTCGATGCTGGTCAGAGGCGCCGTTGGCGACGGCCCTGGACTGGAACTGCTGGCCAGCCTGGACCGGATGGACCTCCCCGATCCAGAGGTGCTGCTGGCTGATCCGGCCGCCGCCGTGCTGCCCGAGCGGGGCGACCTACGCCAGGCTGTTCTGGACGGTGTGGTGGAGGCGGTACGCCGGCGTCCGGAGCGATCGCGCTGGGACGCGGCCTGGGCCCTGCTGGCCCGGGCGTTGGAGACAGGCGCCCCGGACCTGGTGGTCATGCCCGCGTCCACCCTCGCCCGGCTGCGCCAGGATGACTGGGACGTGCCTGCGTCGATCGAGCGGCTCGCCGGGGCGGTGTCTTTGTCTCGACGGGCCGACCAGACGGCGGCGCGGGTCGCGGGGACCGGCCGATGAGCACCGACCACGCCGGGACGCTGGACCGGGACAAGCTCTTCACCGCGCGACTGCACGCCGCCCGGGTTCGGCCCTACCTGGCGACGGCGCTGTTCGCGCTGCACGTGGTCGAGTCGCGGAGGGTGCCGACGATGGCGGTGGACCGGCACTGGCGGTGCTACGTCTCGCCCTCGTTCGTGGCCCGGACCCCGGTGGAGGAGCTTGCCGGAGTGTGGGTGCACGAGGTTTCGCACCTCCTGCGTGACCATCACGGGCGCGGCGATCGGGTCGCCCGGGAACGGGGGTTGACCGGGCCGGGGGAGCGGCTGCGGATGAACATTGCGGCGGACTGCGAGATCAACGATGACGTCTTCGGCGAGGGGCTGGTCCGCCCCGAAGGCGCCGTCGATCCCGCCTCCCTACGGCTGCCCGAGGGACAGCTGATGGAGGACTATCTGCGGCAGTTCCGACTCGGGCCGCGGACCCAGCACCTGGCCTGGCTGGACTGCGGCAGCGGCGCCGACGGATTGCAGCGGGAGTGGGACCTCGGACCCGACGGCGCGCACGCCCTCAGCCCGCAGGAACGAGACGCGGTGCGGTTCCGAGTGGCCGAGGGCATCACCGGCCGACCGGGAAACGCCCCCCAGAGCTGGCGACGGTGGGCGGAACAGGCGTTCCACCCACCGCAGCCCTGGCGGGAACTTCTCGGAGCGGCGGTGCGCTCGGCGGTCTCCGCGCCCGGCCTGGGCGAGGACTACACCTACGGCCGGCCGTCGCGGCGCTCCGCCGGCGCACCCGGCGTTATCCTGCCGGCGCTGCGACGTAGACCCCCACGGGTCTGCGTCATCATCGACACGTCCGGCTCGGTCAGCGACGCCGAACTCGGCAGCGCCGTGCTCGAGGTCGCCGCGATCTCCCGGGCCGTGGGCGGCCGCCGCGACCTGGTCGCTGTGCTGCCGTGCGACGCGGCTGCCCAGGTCGTACGCCCACTGTGCCGAGCCGAGGACATCCCACTGGTCGGTGGCGGGGGTACGGACCTGCGTGCCGGGTTCGCCCGCGCGCTGCGAGACAGACCACGCCCGGACGTCATCGTCGTACTGACCGACGGGCAGACACCCTGGCCGACCTCACGACCGCCATCCCGGACCGTCGTCGGACTGTTTCCCCGGATCGCCGGGTGGAACGAGGACGATCCCGACTACGTGCCAGACTCACCGCCCGAGTGGGCGCGCGTGGTCACCATCGGATCCGCTCCCAGCGCTCGGTGAACCCCAGCCCACGTCCGCAGACCGGCGGTAAGTTGCATCTCTGCCCGTCGCTGCCGGGCGTTGCGACCCGCATGCCCGGCCGGCGTTGGGCTGGACCGGACATGCGGTCAACACGCCACGGTCACCAGGCCGACATGGTCGGCTCACCAAGTTCGCTGAAGTTGGCGCTGAGGCCCGGTGTGGTCTCGGTTCGCAAGGGCCGGCCGTTCTTGTTGAAGACCTTCACCTTGGCTACCTGACGAGGATCGACGCGTATCGCGCCCGCCCCGGTGTTGAGCCGGCCGCTGGCGATCGTTCGCTCCTTTCCGTCGAGCAGTTCGACCCGGGCCGCCGATGCCGGCCCGATGACCAGCACGCCGCCTGTCTCTCCCGGCACCCGGACGACGATCAGATCAGGGCTTCCAGTGGCGGTCCAGTAGTCGGACGGTGACCCCGATCCCGGTTGCGGCGGCCCAGCCTCGGTTTTGAGCAACGCGGCGCAGCCGGCGTCGGCCGAACAAGAACTCACCAGCACGGCCGCTGGCGCGCCGGGAACCCAGTCGGGCAACCGTCCGCCCCATATCACTTGAGGTGCCGGTCCGGTGAGTCCGTGACTCTCGATCAGTCCGTGCAAGTCACGCACGGCGGTGGCGGCAAGTGTGGCATCCACCGAGCCGCGCGCATCGGCGGTGGAAACCGGCGATGCCGCCTCCGTCGGGATGAGCACACCCAGTTCTGCCGGACCGGCATGCCGCACCACGCCGCCGCAGGTGAACCGCCACCGTTCGGTCACGTGGCCCGCCCGGACCACGAAACCATCGGTGCTCACCACCTGCCAGCTGCGGGCAACCGATCCGTCCGGCTGGATTCGGCCGTCGGTGGAGGTTTCGACGCGACATCCGGCCGGTGCGAGTCCGACCATGAGGTCGGTGATGTGGCGGCCGCCCACCAGCGATTGTCGGCCGAAGAAGACGTAGGGTTCCAATGGTTGCGGCTCGTCCGGGGTGCCGGTCACGCTCAGGAGTTCCGTCACGGGCGCCGCAGCCTGCCCGATACCGTAGCGGAGCAGCGCGTGTGAGTCATCGAGGAAGGCCACCACCACCGTCCGGGCGCCCGGCGCGTCGTGTGCGAGCAATACCTTCACCTCGTCGAGCGCCGGATCGACCAGCAGCTGGGCGCGAGCCGCCCGGTACTGCCGCTCGATGTCCGCGATGAGCGCCTTGTCACCGGCGAGGTTGCCCCGGGTCGGTGAGTCCAGCAACTGTCGCACTATCGGCTTGTCGATCCGGCTCGCCGGCTGGTACGTCCCAACTGCGGGCGGCGGCGACGATGCCGCGCCGGTGACCGTCTGCCGGCCAGCCGCACCGAATGCCGGCAGGGCGATCGCCATCGCCGCTAGGCCGGCCACGCACGTCACTGCCATCCGCCGCTGCCGGCGCCGACGGACGCGGACCAGCAACCGCTGGTACGGGTTGGGGTCCGGTACCACCGGCTCGGCGAGCCGGGCCAACGCTTGCCTGATCTCATCGGCCATCGTTCACACCTCTCCATCTCGTCATAGCCGGTGCCACGTCTAACGGCGCCTGACTGTCCATCGGCGGTGCCTGCTCATTCGATGAAGATGATTCGGCTGATGAGGCCGGTAGCACCGTGCGTAGCCGAGCGAGCCCCCGCGACGTCTGGCTCTTCACCGTGCCGATCGAGCAACCAAGCGTCTGGGCGATCTGCGCCTCGGGGAGGTCCTCCCAGTAACGCAGCACCAGTACCGCCCGCATACGAGGCGGCAGGCTGTGCAACGCGGTGAGCACCTCGTCGCGTACCACGATGTCGTCCGCTACGTCTGGACTCGGCCCCCGCTCGGCGTGCAGCCGCCGGGCACCGGTCACACCGGCCAGGAACTCCCGGGAACCAAACCGATGCCACAGGCTGACCCGCTCGTTGGCCATGATTCGGCGGACGTAAGCCATCGGGTCATTCACCTGCCGCCAGCGGCGCATCACCCGCATCAGCGCGCTTTGCACCAGATCTTCGGCTGCGTGTCGAGTACCCGTGAGCAGGTACGCAGTCCGTATCAGATCCGCGTAGCGGATCTCGACGAACTCGCGGAAGCCGTCATCCGTCACCTGCACTCTCCAGTCCTTACCGGGGCGTCACCGACGAAAGGAAGACCCTGGGACGGCGAAAAAGGTTGACCGACGGTCGCAACTCCTCCGAGACCTCCCGATGCACCAGATTCAGCCGGAACCACGCGGCTAGTTTCTGGATCTGGCCCACTTTCCGTGATCCGGATTGACCCGGGGCAGCGGCCACGTCCTCTATGTAGAGTGCCTCGTGCGATCGGCTGAGCTTGTTGCGTTCCTGCCTCATCTGGCGCCTGTCGTGATTGAGCGAGTGGAACGGCAGGGGTTTGGCCTGCGGATTCGGGTCGCCGGGCTCGCAGGGTTCACAGCCGCTACGAGCCTCGGCTCAGCGACGCGGTGGTGGCGGTCAGCCGGTGGAGATTCGGCTGCGGGTCCGTCGAGTCTTTGCGGCGCGACGCGCTGCCCGGCCCGAACGTTCGCCGAGCAAGTCACCGCAGGACAGCCAGGTCCACGCACCGGCCGGCAGCTTCGCGATGAGCTGGTCGGCTCGGGTGGTGGTGAACAGCCCGGAGGCCACCTCGTCGTCACGGCGGGTGGCGTCCGCGTGGTTCACCGCCGACGAGGCGTACGGGCAGAACCCGGGGGTGCGCACCTGGCAGGAGGATGAGGACATCGCCTACGTGATGGCCGGCCGCGGGCCGGTGCTGGCGTGGAAGGCTGCGGTCAGTTCCTCGTCGTACGTGGCGAAGGGCTGGCCGTCGGCCCCGTAGGCAACCAGTTGGCCGTGTGCCATGTTGGCGGAGCGGAACGAGAAGACCCGGGGTCCGGGGTAGGCCTGTAGCAGCGGGATCTGGCGAGGCGCGCCACCCGGAGCGGATGTGTATTCCAGTCGGGTGACCGCCGAGGTCACCACCCCGTTGACCCGTACCTTGGTCTTCTCCGTCGCGGTTCCGAAGGTGACGGGGGCGTCCGTCGCGAAGGCCGCGCACTCGGCTTCGCTCCGGCAGACGAAGAAGTAGCGCGGGTTGCCCACGTCGGCGAGGGCGTACGCCTTGAAGGTCGGATCGGCGCCGGCCGGCAGCGGTTGGACGGCCAGGAAGGCCGCCGCCGCGGCGGCCGCGACGCCTGCCCGCAACCAGCGCCGGGCGACCACCGTCGAGGTGCGTGCGGTGACTGCGGTCATCGCCAGGCCACCGAACCCGGTCATGCACACCGCGACGGCGCCGAGCACGCGGGCGTTCTCGAACAGGAACTGGATTCCCGGCCGCATCGAGACCGGACTCAACAGCGCGCCGAGGGAGAGGGTCATGACCACCAGCAGGGCCGCTCCGGCCACCCGCCGGGCGGGTCCTGTGGTGCCGACAAGCAGCATCGCCGCGAGCACGGGCCAGACCTGATGGTGGGTCCAGGAGACCGGCGAGGCGGCCACAGTGGCGCACCCGACGAGCACGGCAGCGTGGCCAGGGCGTCCCTCCGCCACCAGTTGCCGGGCCCGGAGCAGGGCGACGCCGGCGATGATCGCCACCAACGCCGCCCAGATCACCGGCAGGGACGCCGGTGCGATCCCGACCCGCAGCAGCATCCCGTGTACGGACTGGTTTCCCAGCGAGGCCAGGTTCCCGATCCGGGAGGTCTCGATGATCGTCCCGGTCCAGAACGTCCAGCTGTCCGCCGGCAGCACGGCCGCTCCGAGCGCGGCGCAGCCGACGAACACGGCGATCGCCCGGCCGGCCTCGCGGTACTGGCGGGAGATCAGGAAGTGGACGACGAACAGCAGCGGGGTCAGTTTGATCGCGGCGGCGATCCCGACGAGCACCCCCCGGTACCGGGCTGGGGTCAGTCCCGCCCCGTCGATCAGGGCGAGCAGCACGATGAAGATGCTGACCTGGCCGAACCGCAGGTTGCTCTGCGCCGGCGCGGAGATCATCAGTCCACAGGCGACCGCGGCGATCCCCGCTCGGCGCTCCGGTTGGTCCCGCACGAGCACCCGACCGATCACCGCGGCGATGGCGGCTACCGCCGCACAGGTGAGCGCCAGCCAGATCCACCGCAGCACCGGCTCCGGCACGATGGCGATGGGCCGGAGCACCAGGGCAGCGAAGGGTGGGTAGGTGAAGGGGCCGCCGTTCGCTGCGACGAACTCGTACAGTGGGTGACCGGCCCCGAGGTGGCGCATCGCCCCGTAGTAGATGTGCAGATCGGAGAGGCGTTCCCCGGTGGGCCGGCGCATCACCAGCGCCGACGAGACCATGGCAACGGCACCGAAGCCGGACCACAGCGCGACCACCCGAGGCTGTTTCATTCGGTGAGTGTAGGAATGCTGACCGATCCGCGCGGTCCCGCCCGCGGCGATAAACAGGCCGGCTCCAACCCGAGATCACGGGCGAGGTGACAAGGTCGGGCATCCTGCCGCGATGTTGTGGAGCTGCTGATTCACCTCTTCGTCGGTGGCCAAGCCGGGTGCGGTGACGCTGACGCGGTGCGTGCTGATGTCGTGAAGCCAATGTGAAGCTGCCGCCTGATTGAGTGCGGGCATGTTGAGGCGTGTTCTGGTTGTCCTGTCCGTGTGTTTGGCCGGTGTCTCGTTGGGTGTGACTCCGGCCAGTGCGGTGAGCGGCGGCAGCGTGATGCCGGCCGGCTCGTCGGAGTTTGTGGTGAGGCTGAACGTCGGTGACTCCCATGCCTGTTCCGGGGCGCTGGTCGCCCCGCAGTGGGTGATCACGGCCGCGAGCTGCTTCGCCGTTGACGGAAAGATCAGCAGCCCCGTGCCGAACCAGCCGACCACCGTGACGGTCGGTGGCCGCAGCCTGCCGGTAGTGCGGATCTCCCCGGCTGGAAGTCGGGATGTGGTGTTGGCCAAGCTCGCGCTGCGAGTCCCGGACGTCGCGCCGGTCGCGGTGAGCGGCAGCGTCCCCGCGGTCGGGGACGCCGTTCAGGTTGCCGGTTATGGCCGTACCGCAACCGAGTGGGTCCCAGATCGGCCGCATGCGGCGCCGGGAGCGGTCAGTGCCGTTGCCGCTGATTCATTCACCTGGTCCGGGCAGGACGCGAGCGCCTGCCAGGGTGACCTGGGCGGGCCGGTGTTGCGGACCGACGGCGCGCTGCCCGAGCTCGTCGGCCTCACCCTCGACTCCGAGCAGGGCGGCTGTCTCGACGGGCCGGAAGCCGGCCACGAGGCCACCGTGGAGCGGGTCGATGGCGTCGGGACGGCGGGCCTGCCCGATCTGCTTTCCACCTTCCGCGCCTACCACAACAGCGCGACCGGCATCGGCTCGTACGACCTGGCTGATGTCAGGGATCAGGTCGTGCCGTTCGACTTCGACCATTCCGGGAAGCTGGACCATCTGGTGGCGTACCGGCCAGGGACGGGCATCATCCACATCGTCAAGCACAACGTCGGCGACACCTACACCACGATATTCACCAGTTCTGCCGGTATAGGTGGCTACAACCTTGCGAACGCCGCCGACCGCATCGTGCCGTTCGACTACGACCATTCCGGGAAGTTGGACGCTCTCCTGCTGTACCGCCCGGGGAGCCGGACCGCGTGGGTGCTCAGGCACGGGGCGGGCAACACGTTCACGGCGGCGTACAACAGCGGGGCGGGTATCGGCGAGTACGACCTGGCCGACCCCCGGGATCAGGTGTTGGCCTTCGACTACGACCATTCCGGGAAGTCGGACCACCTCGTGGTGTACCGGCCGGGCGCCGGCATAGTCCATGTCGTCAAGCACGGCGCAGGTAACTCGTTCAGCTCGATCATCAAGAGCACGGGCGGTATCGGCGGCTACGACCTCAAGGGTACGACCGACCGGATCGTTGGCTTCGACTACGACCATTCGGGAAAGGCGGACCACCTCGTCGCGTACCGGCCGGGCAGCCGAACCGCGTGGGTGATCAAGCACGGCGCAGGCACCGCGTTCACGGCCGTGTACAACACCAGCACCAACGGCATCGGTAACTACGACCTGGCCGACACCCGAGACCAGCTGCTCGCCTACGACTACGACTACTCGGGAAAGTTGGACCATCTCGTGCTGTACCGGCCGGGGGCGGGCATGATCGCCGTGGTCAAACACGACGGGGGCAACACGTTCCGGCAGGTGTTGACCAGCAACGGCAACGGTATCGGCGGTTACAACCTGATGGGCGCCACCGACCGGATCGTCGCCTTCGACCACGACCACTCGGGCGGCCCGAACTACCTGGCCGCCTACCGTCCGGGCAGCCGGACCGCATGGGTCGTGGGCCGCGATCGCCCGCGCGAGGTCGTGTGGGTGACGCCGCGGACCATCACCGTCCATGACGCCATCATGGAGCGTTTCAGCTACCCGGGGGCCGCGGAGATCCTTGCGCAGCTGAACGTGCGGCTCATCTCCGGCGACGGGCACATCCTGCTCGCCGACTGCAGCACCGCACCGGTGGACAACATTGGCGTCATCCAGGTGTTTACCACCGAGCGGGTCGGTCCCGACCGGGGCGGACTCGTCTGCTTCAAGGTCAACGGCTCGACCGGACGGCTGGATCTCGAGGTGCCAGGCGTCTACGCGATCCGCGGCGACGGCCAGGAGCAGGGCTACGGCCACCAGCTCACCGCAGTGGTGGACACCCCCAGCGGCGCCCCAACAAACGTCGTGGTCGACCCCTCCGGCTTCGCGATCGTCGGCCAGGGCGTCGACCCGAACAACGAACCGACGACGCTGCTGCAGCTGCGGGTCCCCGCATGACAAGGATGGTGAACCCGATGAGGATCCTGCGGGCGCTGTTGACCCTGCCGTTGGTGGTCGCGCTCGTCAGCGTGCCGCGCCAGGCCGCACAGGCCGCACCGAGCTGTGATCGCGCATCAGTCGTGATGGCCTGGCACGACAGCGGATCACAGGTACGAGCCGCGGCCGAGCAGGCATTGCTCGGGGGCGACGCGGAGATCTGCGCCTTCCTGGACACCGAGTGGCAGCAGCGCGGCAAGGTGGACGCCCGTCTCAGCGTGGCCCAGATGCTGGCCAAGGGCGGCCCGGCCATACGCACCGCGTCACAGCAGGCAATGGACTCGACGGACCCGGCGTCGCTGGGTGCATTCCTGGACTCCGGCTGGCGCCAACCGTGGGTGACCGACCAGCGCGTACGGATCACCCAGATGATGGCGGCCGGTGGCGCGCAGTTGAGGGCGGCCGGACAGCGTGCGATCGACGCCGGCACCCCGCAGGCGCTGGAGACGTTCCTGGACTCGGGGTGGCGGCAGCCACAGATGACTGACGAACGGCTGCGGATCGCGCAGATCATGGCGGCCGGTGGTCCGCAGGTACGCGTGGCCGCAGGGCGTGCGCTGGACGCGAACACCCTGGCGGCGTTCAGCCGGTTCATCGACGTGGACTGGGGTGTGGCGGCGGCCCGCGACCAGGAGACGCAGACGCTGACCGACCTGCTCAAGGCGGCCGAGGTGGCCGGCGCGCGGGCGGCGGCAGAGACCCAGGCGGCCAAGGCCGAGGCCGAGCGGGCGGTGGCCGAGGCAGCGGCCGCCAAGCAGGCCGCGCAGGCGGCGGCGGAGGCCACCCGGCAGGCACAGAACAACGCGGCCGTGGCGGCGGCCGAGGCCCAGCGGGCGGCCGAGGCCGCAGACCGGGCGGCGGCAGCGGCGCAGCAGGCAGTGGCCGCCTCGCGGGCGGCGACCGCGGCGGCCCGGGTGGCGGCCGGGGCTGCGGCGCGGGCCGCCACCGCTACGGCACGCGCCGGAGAGGCGGCCTCGCGGGCCTACCAGGCCGCGGCAGCGGCCGCGACGAACGCCGCGGAAGCCCAACGGGCCCGTGACGCGGCGGTCCAGGTGCGCGCGGTTGCGGAACAGACGCGCAAGATTGCCGAGGCGGCGAAGGCTGCTGGCGAGGCGGCCTTCCTCGCCGCCTACGCGGCGTCGGAGGCCGGCGGTGCGGCCGCCAACGCGAACGCCTCGGCACAGGCCGCTACCGACGCCTACAACTATGCGAAGGCGGCCGGGGCAGACGCGTCGGCGGCGCAGGCCGCCGCGGCCCGGGCGCGCGCGAACGCGAACCGGGCCACCCGCGCGGCGAACGCGGCGGCCGCGTTCGCCAACACCGCTGCGGACGCGGCGTTCAAGGCACGAGACGCGGCCAACCGCGCGGTGGCCAACGCCAATGCGGCCGCGGCGGCCGCGGAGGACGCGGCCGCGCACGCGGGAGAGGCGGCCCAGGCCGCCACGCGGGCCACCGCCCACGCCAATGCCGCGACCCAGGCGGCACAGGACGCGGTGGCCGCGGCCGAACAGGCCAAAGTGGTGTATGACGCCGCACGGACGGCCGATGCCGAACGGATCAGGACCGTCTTCGAACAGGGTGACGAGGCCGCGATCACCATGGCCACGGAGGTGGCTCGGCAGCAGAAGCGGGCCGGCTGGGACGCCGAACAGGCGGCCAAGCGCTCGGCAGAGACCAACCGGCTGATCGCCGAGGCCACCAACCCGGCCACGCCGCACGCCACGGCAGTGCTGGACGCACGAAAGGTCGCCCTGGCTCTCGCCGGCTCGGACGGGAACTGGACTCGGACGGCGGCGCTGGACGCGCTGGGCGGCAGCGACGAGGTCGCGCTGTCCTTCGTCGGCGCCGGGATCGCGATAGCCGCCGCCCAGGACGACCGGACGACCGTGGCAGCCCTGGCCGTCACCGGCAGCCAAGCGATGCGAGCGGCCGCGCAGGCGGCGCTGAACGGTTCCGACGCCGATGTGGCGGAGTTCCTCCGGACCCAGGACTACCCCGGGCGGCTCACCGACGACCGGCTGGCGGTCGCCCAGATCCTGGCCGCCGCCCGTGACGCCGGTAACACGGTCACCGTGCAGCGGGCCCAGCAGGCCTTGGACGCGGGGACCGACGCGGCGCTTCGGCGGTTCCTGGAGACCGACCAGTACCCGGCCGCGACCACGGACAAACGTCTCAAGGTTACGCAGATCATCGCCTCACCGAACAGCGGCCCTGAGCTCAAGGCGGCCGCGCAGATCGCGCTGGACGGCCCGCCGGCGTTCCTGGACCAGTTCCTCGACGTCAACCAGTACGGGGCGGCCCAGCGCGACCAGGACACCGCGGCCCACGACGCGACGGTCTCGGCGCTGCTGTCGCAGGCCGCCGGGGTCGCCGCCACGGCGGTGCAGCACGCCATGGAGGCGCAGGCGACGGCGGCCACGGCCCGCAAGGCGGCCGCCGAGGCCGCCGCGTACGCGCAGCAGGCGGTCAACTCGGCAAACGAGGCTGCCGGCTACGCCCAGCAGGCACAGGTCTCGGCCGCACAGGCGAAGGAATCGGCGGACCGCGCCGCCGCCTCGGCCCGGACCGCGGCGGCCGCCGCGAAGACAGCCACCGCCGCTGCCCAACGGGCATCCCGGTCGGCGGCCTGGGCAGCGGCGTCGGCGGAGCAGGCCGTGAGCTACGCGGTGGACGCGTATGTGTCAGCCAGCGGCGCGTACGACGCGGCGATCGCCGCCGGCAAGAACGCCGAGGAGGCGGCGGCCGCCTACGTCGCGGCAGCCAATGCGGCCCAGCAACTGGCCATCGACAACACGATCCGGTGGGCGTACCAGCAAAGCTACCGCTGCACCGCGCCGGGGGTCGATACGGAGAAATGCCTGGACAATGTTTTCCGCATCATCGAGAACCCGGCCCGGGTCGCCTACTTCAACGGCGGCATCTGCCAGCTCCTGTACCAGAAGGGCAGCGACTTCTACAACGCCTGCCTCAAGGACGTGTTGAACCCGAACTTCAAGCAGAACCAGGAGGTTTTCCAAGCGACCGTCGGGCTCGTTCTGTTCGAACTGGTGTTGGAGACACTGGTCGGGATCCCTGCGATGCTGATGATCCCGATCGCGGCTGCCAACTGCGCTGCCTGCCCGGCGATCCTGGAGTTCTTTGCGCCCATGCTGTCACCGGAAATGGTCGGAGTCCCGGTGGGGGGAATCACCCCCATCGCCGGCGCGGTGATCGATCTCGAACTGGCCGCCTTGTTGGAGCGGATGGCGGTCCAGCTCGTGGCACTCGACGCGGCAGCCGCCCAGTTCGTGTCCAGCTTCCAGTGGCTGTGCGCTGGCTCCGCCCAGTGCGGAGTCTGGACTGCGAGCCAGACCACGACGCCCCTGTCGAACGCCTTCTATCAGTACCTCAAGCATGGTGCTGACTTCCCGGATGTCCACGACACGGTCGGCTACATCCAGAAGGCGACCGACTGGCTGCACCACCCGACGTCAACCACGCTGACCGGGGTCAAGGCCAACGGGGACATCGTCAGGTTTGATCCGACCAGCAACTGGTTCGGCATCATGACGAAGGACGGCGTACCGAGGGTGTTCTTCATCCCGGACCCTGCCCAGCACGGGTATCCGACGAACCTGGACTACTTCAAGGCCCAGTATCCCTGAACCTGATGTGCCGCATGTGGGGGCTCGTCCCGGCAGAGCCCCCACAGGGGTGCGGCTGGAACCTGCAGGAGCAGCTGGCGGGCCTTCCGTGTGACACCTCACCCCAGGCAACCGCGTCGCCAGCGCGTACGCCGAACGCGGCTTCGCCGCCCCCGGTGCCGTCACCGTCGTCCCGGCCGGTGGCGTCACCCGCGTCGACTGATCATCCGGTCCAGACGGCCGACACGTGCGGGCCGTAATACCGGTGGAGCTGGGGCCCTGGCGACCGTGGTCGCCAGGGCCCCTCATCCGGTGATCAGCGCAGTTCGTACGCCCGGATGATGGTCTGGTCGAAGGTGTTGCCCTTCGCGTCCGCGCCCGAGGCCTTGAGCGACACGAAGCCGCGGGCCTTCGGGTGGGTCACCTGCACCTGCCACGACCCGCCGTGTTTCAACACCGGCACGGTCTTCCAGGTTTTCCCGTCGTCGTAGGACACCTGTACGGTCAGCTTGTTCACCTGTCCCGAGCCCTCGGTCTGGGTGATCGTCATCGGGTAGACGGACACGCTGCCGGCCTTGCCGACGTTGTGGTCGTCCAGCAGGGGCGCGAAGCTGACCGCGGTCAGCGGCAGCGCCGTGGGTTTGTCGGCGTGTGCCGAGCGGAACGTCCAGCTTATCGACAGCTTGGTGGTCAGGCGCGAGTCGCGCTCCAGGCTGCCGTCGAAGCGGAACGTCGCCGCGCCCGGGGCCACGTCCTCGGCGTACAAGCCCGGTTCCTGGTCGGACTCGGCGATCAGCTCGCCGTTGCGGTAGAGCGCCCCGTGCCCCGAGGTGATCTGCCCGAAGCCGGCCCGGCCCTGACCGTCGCCGAGCAGCCCAGGCGAGATGTACATGAGGTCGCCCTCACGCCCCGCCGGCACGTTGCCGGGATAGAACGGCGCCACGCTCGGCCCGAACACGCCCTTGTTCCACTGTTCCTGGTAGGTGCGCCCGGCTCGGTAGGTGGCCAGTGCGGCGTGAGTGGACAGCGTCTCCGGCCAGTCGTCGCCCTCGGCCGGCCCCTCCACGACCAACACGTTGTGCCATGGCGCGTCACTCGCATAGAACTCGGTGTGGGTGGACGGAAGCGGAGTCTCCCAGGCCAAGGACCAGCTGCTGTCGGCGTCCCGTGGTGCGAAGGCGAACAGCTTCACACCGGTGCTGCCGGGCACCACCGCCGCGTGCGAGGCCCGCACCGTGGCGAAGTCCGTCGGCCGCAGGTGCTTGACCAGCCCTTCGAGCAGGCCGCTCTCGCTGTGCCAGCCAACGTTGTACACGTACGGCGTGTCGGACCGGCCGCCCTGCTCGTCGACCTTGACCAGCGTGCCGCTGAACTGCGAGCTCAGGCCCTTCGGCGGCTTGGGCCCGATCAGCTTGCTGAAGATTGAGGCGAAGTCGTCCTTCCCGACTGCAATGTGGAAGTTGTCATCCGCGCCCACGGTGTAGGTCGTGTTGAACGCCGCCAGCATTGGCACCGCGTTCGGGTCGGGCACCGTGACGTCGAAGCCCTTCGCGCCGCGGGCGTCCATCGACACCGTCGTCGGCCCGTTGATGGTCAGCTCCGGATACACCAGCTGTGAGGTGCTGAGGCGGCCCCCGTTCTCCTCGTCGACCCAGCTGAACGCGAAGTACTCACCCGGGGAGAGGCGCAGGTCGTCGCTCGCGCCGAAGACCATGTCACTCCAGCTCAGGTCCTTGCGCAGCAGCACCGTCATCGCGTCGTCGGCCGGAGCGCCGCCGCGTTCGGTCGCGGTGACCTTCACCGGGTACTTCAGCTCCTCCCGTACCACGCCGAACGGGGTCTGCACCGAGACGCCCGCCGCGGTCGCCGTGACCTGGCCGCCGAGACCGCCGGTCACATCACCGCCCTGGCGGGTGTCGGCGCTCAGCGTCACCGACGCCTGTCCGCCGGCCGGCACCGTCACCGTGTCAGCACTGAGTGAGAAGATCCCGGCCGGCGCGTCGGTGGTCAGCCCGAGCCGCAGAGTCACCGCAGTGCTACCGCTGTTGTGGTAGGTGACGGTGCTGCTGCGCACCTCGTCGTTGTCGTGCGGCCACTCCTGCCACCCGAACGTCACCGACGTCGGCGAGGTCGTGACCTGCTGGCTGATCGCTCGGGCCACGTCCACCCGACCCGCACCCTGTGCGAACACGCCCACACCGTCCGACGGCTTGGCCGAGGCCATCAGCGTCGCCTTCAGCTGCCCCGCAGCCCACTGCGGGTGGGCCTGGCGCAGCAGCGCGGCCGCGCCCGCGACATGCGGAGTCGCCATCGACGTGCCGTCCAGCGGCATGTAGAGCTGCCCCGGCTCGCCGACGAACCCGTCCTTGCTGCGCGCCGCGACGATACCGACCCCGGGCGCGGCAATCTCGGGCTTCACCGCCCAACCGTCGGCGCTCGGGCCCCGGCTGGAGAAATCGGCAAGCTCATCAGACTTGGTGAACGCCGCCACCGCCAGCGCCGCCTCAGCGGTCGCCGGGGACCCGACGGTCTCATCGTCCCCGTCGTTGCCCGCCGCGATGACGAACAGCGTGCCGTACTGCGCCGTCAGGTCGTTGACGGCCTCCTCGAGCGGGTCGACCCCGGGACCGTTCGACCCGCCGAGGCTCAGGTTGACCACACTCGCCCCGGACTCGGCGGCCCACTGCATACCGGCCACGATCCACGACTCCACGCAGCCGCGCTGGACGCAGACCTTGCCGTCTAGCAGGGACGCGCCAGGCGCGACACCCTTGTACCTCCCGCCGGAGCCGGCGCCACTACCCGCGATGGTCGACGCGACGTGAGTGCCGTGGCCGACCAGGTCGCGGTCGTCCTCCATGCCCTCGGTGAAGTTCTGCCGCGCCGAGATCTTTCCGGCCAGGTCGGGGTGCGTGTCGTCGATACCCGTGTCGAGCACCGCGACGCGCACCCCGGTGCCGTCGTAGCCGGCCGACCAGGCAGTGGGCGCCCCGATCAGCGGGACGCCCTGGTCCAGCGCCGGCTCGCGTACGGCGTCGAGCCAGATCTTGCCCGCGGTCACGCCGGTGCGGGTCGCCCGCCAGCGGGAGGCGAGCGACTCGGTGGGCGTCTCGGCGGCGAAGCCCCGCACCGCGGGCAGTCGCCGCTGCACGGTCAGGCCGGGCACCGCGGTGGCACCGGACACGATCAGCGGCACCGACGACGGGCGCGCCGCCTGCGCCGCGAGCAACTCGGTCAGATCGAACAGCCGTCGGTCAAGTCGGTCCGCCCGCAGCAACGGCACCGCGTCGGACGGGATGACGAACTGGTGCTTCCCGGTCCGGTAGCTGTGGAACGTGACGCCCTTACGCGGCGCAATGCCGAGCCGGCCGTCGCCGGCCACGGTTACCCGGTCACCGGTGATCAGCGTCACCGTCCTGGACTCGCCGGTGGCGGGTGCCGGCTTGACCGCCTGCGGTGCGACCGCCGGCCTGGCACCCGCGATGCCGGGCGTGCCCGTCAGCAGCGCGCCGATGATTCCCCCGGCCAGTAACGCCTTCCTGCTTCTGCTGGATCGCATGTGCCTCCCCGTCCACTTCGGACAGTCCATCGTGGCCTGTCTTTTGTAGAGTGTGCTGGACGGGTCGATGCGTTACTTGGAACGACGAAAAAGCCTTGAATGCCGTCGCGAGCGGGGCCCCGCATACCAGCCTGACCTGCAAGATCAGGTTGGAAAGGGCTCAATAACTTGAGCCATCAGTACGAGATGCGGTAGGAGATCGACTTGGTTGACCGCCAGGGACGCTCGGACCTGCACTACTCTGCGCTCAGCGGCAGCGGGGATGAGGCCCAGGCTCTGCTTGACGCCGGGCTTGGTCCCAACCTTCCGACCCTTCACCGAGCAGAGCGGTGCCGCCGCGTTCAACCGCCTATTGTCCGATCCCGAGGTGCCGCACACCACCATCACGCTCCACCTGGCCGCGAGGATGTCCGGCACACGTCACGTCACCGACGTGCGCCAGCAGGCCGCCGCGTTCCCCGCCCTGATCGCCCTGGCGAATGACGATTCGCTGGTCGCCGCGATCGACGCCGCCTACAACGCGGCAATCGCCCACGGCGACGACCGCGACCGCTTCCTCACCGAAGCCCACACCGCCCTACCCTGAACCGCCGACCCTGCATGCGAAGCCAAAGGCGGCACCAGAGGACATCACTAATGCGTGCGCAGCTGAGTCGACGACTGCCCCGACCGAACGCATGACGGTGCCGCGCCCGCGCGCTCTCATACCGACGAGCGCGTGCCCGAGCTCGTTGGAGTGTCATGATCGGCGGCGATGAGCAGCGGTGAGGATTCCGAATTCGCCTCATGCCGCTGTACGTGCGCTGGGCCGCTGAAGCCATGCACAGGGTGCTGCCAGAAGGAGTCATGCCGCCCGAAGCCAGCGCCGGTGGATGTCCTCGTAACGCAGCGGATCAACAGCGGCCGGGTCGTCGAGGAGGGCGACCAGCAGGGCGCCGTTGGGGAGCCGGCGCGTACGGGCGGCGACCTCGGGCAGCTGTGGCGGTGGCAGATGACCGCCGGGGCGGAGGTAGGTCCACCAGCCGAGCTCAGCCGGCCAACCACCGGTCGGGTGACCTGCCACGCCTGCAAGCATGTCGCCCCGGAATCCCGCGAGAGCCAAGCGGTCTTCCGGTGCGTCGCCTGCGGACACCAGGACCACGCCGACGTGAACGCGGCCAAGAACATCCTCGCCGCCGGACTGGCGGTAACAGGGCGTGGAGACCTCGCCGTTGGGCGGTCTACGAAGCGCCAACCACCCGAACTGGTCGCCGCGTGAACACCGATCAGACACGGGAATCCCCGCCTCCAGGCGTGGGGAGGAGGTCACCAATAGCTTGTAGGGTGGGTCGGCCCTTATCCGCTGTTGGAAGGAAAGTGGACATGCCCAGGACCACCGTTCGCGTCCTCAGCGCCCTCGGCGCGAGCGTGCTCGGCGCAACTCTCGGCGTCCTCGCGGTCACCGCCCCCGCTCAGGCGGCCGCCCGCGACGGAATCTGCGACACCGGCGAGTTCTGCTACTACTACAACAGCGACCACGCGGGGTCGGTCTCCGACCACACCGGATCTCTGGCCAACTACGGCACCACCCAGCCGGACTGCTACGAGTTCAAGGGCGCCGGCGCCGGCCAGGGCCTGTGCATCAAGAACAACGCCGCCTCCGTGTGGAACCTCACCAGCAGCACCGTGCGGGTCTACTACAACAGCGACTACGACGCCTCCTACGCCCACCAGGACCTCGCACCCGGCGCGAAGACGAACCTGAACGCCACACTGAAGAACAACAACGCGTCCCACCAGCTGATCTCCGGAACGAGCTACCCGGCGAAGGACGACTACCCGTACAAGGGTCAGAGCACGGGCCTCGACCCCTGGAACTTCTGGAAGGGGCAATGCACCAGTTTCGCGGCCTGGGCGCTGCGGAGCCGGGTCGGCGTGCCATTCAACAACCAGTATGGCGGGGCCATGTGGGGTAACGCCGGGGACTGGGTTGTCGCCGCCGGAAGCGCCGGGGTGCCGGTCCACAACAGCCCGAAGGCCGGTGACATCGCGGTCAGCCAGGGCGGCGCCTACGGTCACGTCGCCTTTGTCACCAGCGTCAACTCGAACGGCACCTTCGAGGTCGACGAGTACAACTACAACGTCGCGGTCGCGTACAGCCACCGGACGGTGTCGGTGGGCACCGCCAACAACCAGTTCTCCAAGTTCATCCGCTTCAAGTGACCTTCCGTTTCGGCTGAGGGATCGTGGGCACGCCCGCCCCGTCGGGCTGGCGTGCCCGCACCGGCCGCCGCCACGCCTCTCCCCGTACCGCCCGTGGAATCCCCGCCTCCAGGGTGGCGGAGGAGCGCGCCAGTGGTGGCGGCGCTCCGTCCGTAACCGGCGCTTGGAGGCGGATCAGACGGCTGGGTTGCTGGCCACGGGCGCTGCGCAGCCGGATGGGCGTGCCCTTCCACAACCAGTACCTCGGCACTGTCTACATGCCGGGCGCCCTGCCGTCCGAGTGGCGCGAGCAGCACGGCCACACCGCGTACGGCATGGCCGCCCGCCGGTGGGCGGACGCGCAGATGGGCGAGGAGATTGCTCACCGCCAGGGCGGAGCCGGTTCAGGCGCTCGCGAAGCCGGACAGATCGGCGAGGAGGTCGTTGAGAACGAGTTCCTCCTCCACCCGTACCCCGTGGCCCTGCATCGCGGCAGCGAGCTCGGGATCCCATGCCGCCTCGACCCGGCTGCCCTGCAGCGGTCGGGTGGAGCCGTGAACCGCGAGCGCGGCGAGGTAGTCCTCGGCCCGGTAACGCCACGGTCGCCAGGGCAGCCGGGCATGCAGCAGGTTGGCGATCCGCAGCCCGCCCCAGTCGAAGTCGCCGTGGTAGCGCAGCCGGGCGCCGGCTGACGTCAAGGCGCTGAGCAGGCGTAGCGCGGCCGTGGTGGGCTGCCCGCTGACGCAGACCAGCGGCGGGCAGGCCGGGCCGAGTTCGTCGGCCGCGGCCGCCAGCACGGTCGGGTTCTCGCAGGCATAGACCTCGTCCGCCGTGAACGTCGGATCGTCGCGGGTGAGCTGTCGCAGGGTGAGCACCACCGGTTCGCCGAGCGCCGCAGCTGGCCCGGCGAGGGTGTGCAGCCGGCAGCCCGGCTGGATGGGCAGGTTGACCGCGAGAACCGTGGAGGAGAGTTCGTCGACGGTCACGCCGACTGCGTACCAGAGCATCCGGCGTTGCATGGCGGCCGACTCCGGCAGTGGTTCGCCGTCCCACCAGGTGGCCCGGATGGCCGAGCGGACCAGGGTGGCCAGCGGCCGGTCCGGGTCGAGGGCGTGCGCGTCGTCTGTTGTCCGCGCTGCCAGCCGGGTCAGCGGTTCGCCGGCGGTGGGCAACGCGCCGAGCACGGCCACCAGCTCGGTGGCAAGGCGGGCCGCCGCGTCCGGCGAGCGGGCCAGCCGGCGCAGCAACGTGGCGGTTCCCGGATCGGCGCACCACATGGTCAGCTCGGCACGGGCCTCGCCGAGCGCGGCGAGCGGCGCCGACGCGGCGCGCCAGGCCGCTGCCTCGGCGGCCCGAACGTCGGAGAGTACGGCGACGGTCCCGGTCAGCGCCTCAACCGCGGCGGCCAACCCCGCCGGGTGCATGCCGCTGCGCCGGACCACCTGGTCGAGCTCGTCCAGGTTGACCGTCAGGGTGCCGCCGCGGCCGGGCGGGCGGCCCAGTAACCCTTCGACGGCCCGGCGTTCGTCCGGGCTGGGTTGGTCGAGGGAGAGCGTGCCGGTCAGCGGCTGCCCCCGGGTGAGCCGGCGGCGTAACCGGTGGAGCAGCCGCGCGGTCGCCGGATTTCCGAGCTGCCGCCGCAGCCGATCCAGGTCCGTCACCCGAGCTCCCAGAGCCCCGGCGCCCCGGCCGGTTCTTGATCCTCAGGCTCGGGGTCGCGCTGGTGCGGAGGCCGCGGCTCGGGCTCGGGACGGGTCATCAGTCGCCGTTCCCGGCCATCCCACCGCCATGGCGTGACCAGGACGGCGTCGATGCCGTCATGGCGGGCCAGCTGGGCGATGCCCAGGCCCGGGACCTGCGGGTAGCAGCCCCACTCCCGTTCACTGGTCATCACCACGTCCAGGTCGAAGGTGGCGAGCAGGCCGAGGCACTTGGCCCGGGAGTCGTCATCGACCCCCGCGAACGCCTCGTCCAGCGCGATCAGCCGGGGCGCGTGGGGGTTGCCCGCCGACCCGTAGTACGAAGATGCCGCCGCGAACAGCGGCACGCTCGCGGCAAGGACCCGCTCGCCGCCGGAGGCGGGACCGGTCGCCGGTCGCCACTGCCCGTCCTGATGGCGCTGGATCGCGAACTCGTGCCAAGCCCGGTAGTCCAGTGCCCGGGCGAGCTGCTCGGTCCACGTCGCCGCCTCGTCGCGCAGGCGTTCCCGGTTGATCTGCTCCTGTAGGAACGCGCCGACCGCGCGCCGGTCCTCGTCGTTCCACACGTCGGTGCTCTGCCGCAGCTGCCGGGTCCGCAGTTCGGCCAGTCCGGCCGGGGCGTCCCGGGTCGGCCGCCACAACAGTCGCAGTCGCATCCCGGTGGAGGTGGGACGGCTGTCCAGCTCGGCGTTCATTCCGTCGACCTGCCGCTCGGCGCCGACGATCAGCTCCTGCAACGCTCCGGCGACCTCGTTGACCAGGTGCGTCTCCAGCACCTCCCGCTCGTGTGCGGAGAGCAGCCGGTGCCGTTCGTCGATCTCGTCGACCAGGGCGGTGGAGAGGTCGGCGATGCTGCGCGTGCTGCCCTGGAAGGTGACCTCGACGACCATGGTCTCCTCGCGGACTGTGGGCAGCACCTGGTGCCCGTGTCGGGAGAGGCTGTCGGTCAGCGTCTTGAGTTCGACGCTCACCTGCTGCTGCAGCCGGTCCCAGCGGCGGTCGTCCGCGTCGGCGTCGGCGAGTTCCCGTTCGACGCCGCGCGCCAGGGTCACCGCCGGGGTCACCGACCAGGGCTGGTCCAGGTCCGGTATCTCCAGCCCGGGGCAGACCAGGGCGATCAACCCCGTGCCGGCGAAGGCGCGCAGCCCGTCGACTGCGGCGTCACGGCTGGCGGTCGCCGCCTCCAGTTCCTCGGTGAGGCGCTCACGCAGCCCGTCGGCCCTGCCTCGGGCGTCGCGGGCGGCGGCTTCCTGCCGTCCGGCCTCTCGGCGTTCCTGTTCGCACTGCTCCCGCAGGGCGGTCGTCTCGGCGAGGCGGCGTTCCAACTCGGCGACCGAGGCGCCGGCCGTGGCGTCGAGGGTCTCGTGCTCCACCCGGGCGGCGTTCGCCGCGTCGCGGGCCCGGGCCGCGTCGGCCGCCGCCGGTTCCAGCCGCTCCAGCAGCTCCGCGTGGCGGTCGGCCGTCTCGTCCCGATAGCTGGTCGCGGTCCGCGTGGCGGTCACCGCCGGCCACCAGGCGGCGAGCGCGATCTGGTACGCGTGCAGCCCGTCGCGGACCACGGCCAGTTCGTCGACGTCGTACGGCAGGTCCACGTCGGCCGCGAACTCTTCCGCCTCGGCCAGCGCGGCGCTCGCCTCGGCGTGGCGCTGGCGCTGCCGCCCGTCGGCCGCCTCCCGGCGAGCGATCGTGTCCCGGCGAGCCTGGTAGGCGCCGCGGATCAGGGCGTGCGCCTCACGCAGCGGCTGGTCGGAGGGGAGCCCCTCCGCCTCCGCGGTGATCCGGTCGCGCCGGTCGCGCACCTCGCCACGCGCCTCGGCGATCGTGGTCAGCGTCGCCGAGAGCCGGTCGATCTCGTCCCGCAGGTGGCCGATCCGGGCCCGGCGGTACGCCTCCCGGGCGCCGTCGCCGATGTGTTCGGCTGCCGGCTTGGCCCACCGTCCGGCGACGATCCCGTTGCGGAAGGCGCCGCTCGCGTCGACCCAGCTGGCCGCGGCCGACCCGGCTCCGACGCCGATCGCGACGAGCACGGCCGCGACTGTCTCGTCGGTCAGCGCGGCGCAGCCCGGATCGGCGCGGTCGATCGCTGGGCGCAGCAGCGCGCCCAGGTTCGCGGCGGCCGGCGGGCCGGGACGCAGCACGGCGTCGCCGGTGACCGGGTCGCGCAGCACACCGTCCGGGTCGAGCCAGGCGTCGAGGATGCCCGCCGCCTCCAGGGCCGACTCGATCCCGGCCCGCTCCTGCTCCGTCATCCCCGGCGCGAAGTCGACGACTCGCCACAGTGGAGCGCCGGGCCGGTCCAGCCGCACGGCGTCGCTCCGGGTGTACGGCGTCGGCGGTGGCCGGTGCGCGCCCTCTTCGAGCTGCCGAAGCTCGTCCTCGTCGCGCGCCAACTCGGCTCGTGCGGCGCTCTCCTCGACGTCGAGGGCGGCGTCGGCACGGGCGAGCGTCTCGGTCGCGGTCCGGGCGGCCCGGGCCGTCTCCCGGGCCGCCGGGTTCTCCCCGGCCAGGCTCGCGACCCAGAGCTCCAGCTCGGCGAGCACCGCCTCGGGATCGCCGACCGGCAGCTCGACCAGATCGGTGAGGTGTGCCCGGCTCTGCCGGACCAGCACCTCGCCGGCCTCGGCCGCGGACGTCTCGGCATCCCCGATGCGCAGGTCGGCGTCAGCGACCTCGGCGTCGAGCCGGTCCACCTCCGCGCGGGCCCGCTCAGCCCGATCCCTCGCCGCGTCGGCGCTGCTACGCAGCCTGTCGAGAGTACGCAGCGCGGCGCGCCGCGACTCGACCAGCTCCTCGGCGGCGCGGGTCGCCTCGCCGACACCGTGCGGCAGGGCCGCCACCACCCGGGCCGCGTGTCGGTCGCCGATCCGGGCCGTGGTGGCGTCCCGGGCCGTCCGCTCTCGGGCCGCGACCTCGGCTTTCTGGGCGTCCTGCAGCCGCCGGGCCGCGTCCTGCGCGTCCCGCCCGGCACGGGTCGCCGCCGCCTGCGCCTCGCCGAGTCGCCGCTCCTGCTGGCCGGCGATCAACTCTCGGTCCCGCGTGAGCTCGGCCAACCGGCGTAGGTGGTCGGCGGTCCGCGCCTCCGGGCTGTCCCGCAGCGCCTGGAGCCGGGTACCCAGCTCCATTGACCGGGTCGTCAGCTCGTCGATGCGAGCCAGCGCCCCGGTCAGGTCGGCGTCGGCCTGCTCCCAGCCGCGCTGGGCGTCGGCGAGATCCCGGCCGAGGTGCTCGTACCGGCTGTGCTGCTGACGCAGGACGGCGGCGCGGCGACGGGTCGCCACCCGGGCGTACTCGCGGTAACGGGTGAGGAAGTCGTCGGCGGCGCGCTTCGTCTCGGCGAGTTCGCGCAGCGTCTCCCGTTCGCCTTCGAGCCCCCGGAACGCCTCGGCGACCTGAGTGATCAGGTTCTCGTCCAGCGGCGGCAGCGCATCGCTCAGTGCCCGGGACAGGCTCTTCTCGTCCGGCCGCTTCGACAGCTGTGGCTGCCGGAGCCGGATCAGCAGCGAGACCAGCGCCTCGTAACGGTTGCCGAGCCCGAACAGCGCCTCGTCGACGGCCCGCCGGTAGTCGACCGCCCGGTCATAGACCATGCCGGCGGTGCCGACCGTGTCGCGCAGTCGGTCCCGAGCCAGGGCGGTGCCGGTCGGGCTGACCAGCGCCAGGTCGACGCCGACCCGTTGGCTGGTGACGAAGAACCAGTGCCGGGCGATGCCCCGACCGGCGACCGCCTTCAGGCCGCAGCCGATGGTGACGAAGCGGTCGCCGTCGCGGTCGCGGCGGCCGAACTCCAGCCAGGTGTAGCCGAGCCGTTCCGGGTGCGGATGCTTGCCGCCGAGCAGCAGGTTCCACTCCATCCGCTTGTTCGGATCCCCGTCGGGTTCGACCCGGTACGGCGCCAGCTCCCCGTCGAGCAGGAACGGCAGGGTCAGTGCCAGCACCTTCGACTTGCCGGTGCCGTTGTTGCCGCGCAGCAGCAGGCTCCCGCCGTGGAAATGGAACTCCTCCTGGTCGTAGTAGAAGATGTCGACCAGTCCGGCGCGCAGCGGCTGCCACCGCTGGCTAGTCGGCTGCGGCAGCGTCTCGGCCAGGGCAGCGGTCACGGCGCGGTCCCTCCCGCTCGGTCGGAGATGTCTGGCCTCGGCCGCGCAGCGGGCGCGGTGCCGGAGGCGGGTTCGCGGATGGTCGGCTGGGCCAGGGCGTACCGGGCGATCGCCGGGCGGGGCCGTACGAGCGGGTCGTCGGCCGGCTCGACGGTGACCAGCTTGAGCGCGCGCAGCGCGTCGATTGCCGTGGCGACCAACTCCACCTCCGCGCCGGGGTCGGTGGCGTGCTTGCGCCAGTACGACCGGTGTTCGCGGGCCAGTTCCCGGGTGTGCCGGTGCAGGTCGCTGACGCGTAGCCCGTGGTCGCTGACAGCGATCCGCTCGGCCAGCAGCAGGGTCAGGTGGCTCTGCATCCCCTCGGCCGGCATCCGTACGTCGGTGAGTTCGTCGTCGGGGTCGACCATCGCGATCCCCTCCCGCCGTACCTCGGCGATCAATCCGGTGAACGAGGTGATCCGGGTCAACAACGCGTGCCGCTGGCTCGTCAGGTATGCCAGTTCCGGCTCGGTGAGTTCGTCGTAGTAGACCACCGGCTGCTCCAGTAGCAGCCGGGTCAGCCGGTGCCGCAGCGCCCGGTTGCGGGCGTCGTCGACGTCCGGTATGACCTCCAGCGTCAGCGCCGCCAGCCGATCGTCCGGAGTCGCCCCGTCGAGCATCGATGGCCCGCGGGTCGTGGCGAGCAGACCAGCGATGACGGGCCGGTCCACGTCGTAGAGAACATCGCCGCCCGCGCCGAGGTAGGCCTCCTCGTCTCCGGCGACCCGGCGCAGCACCCCCCAGTGCAGCAGCAGGCGGACCACGGCAACCATGTCGGCCCGCCGCTCCCGGCGGTCCAGCCCGAACGTGAAACCGGTCGCGACCAGAGCCGGGTCTGCTGCCGCCGCGACCACCTCCTCGGCCAGCCGGCCCAGGGTGACCTGCCCGTCGGCGCGGTCCAGCGCGGCCAGGGCGAGACAGGTGAGGACGTACCGCTGCCGGGAGAAGGGGGTACGGGAACGCGGTACCCGGGCCGGATGGGTCCCGTCGGACGGGTCGGCGGTCACCTTCATCAGCCGTACCGTCTGGGCGTCGGCGAGCAGTCGCCAGCCGGTCTCCCGGTCGAACCACTCGCGTAGCTCCGCCGCGTACGCCCGGACCAGGCGAAACTCGTCGTCGGCGGTCTGGCCGGCGACCAGCAGCGGGCGGGCGAGCAGCAGCCGGGCAGCCCGGCGCCTGCGAGCCTCGGGGACATCCTCGGCGGTGCGGCCTACCCTCACCGGGCGGCCCCGACCAGATCGACGATCTCGATGAGGTGCTCCGGCCCGGCGAGGACCCCGTCCTCGGTGACGATCCGGACCGGCGCGCCACCGGTGACCCGACACAGCCGTATCGCCATCGTCCCGTCGGAGGTGGTGGTCCTTGTCTCCGAACGGTCGGGACGGCTGGCCGCCAGGGCGTCGCCGAGCAACTGGAGGAAGAGCCGGAACTCGGCGGAGTCGAGTCGGGCCAGTTCGGAGAGGGCGACCGGGCCGGAAGTGGCCAGCGCGGCGCGGGCGCGGGCGGTCTGCTCCGCCTCGTGCCGCATCCGCTCGGCGAGGAGGCGGCGTTGCTCGGAGCGGTCGAGCACCCGGTTCGGCGAGCCGCGCCGCTCGTACGAGCCGGTCCGGCGCAGCCGAGGGCTGATCTCCAGCCGCGGGGCCTGCGCCCACGGGGTCGCCGCCGCCACCGGCTGCCGCTCGACGGCGGCGAGCGTCTCGGCCGTCACGGTGAGGTGCCGGGCGGGGGAGAGGCCGAACGCCGTGTGCCAGAGCCGGTGCGCCGCCTCGTCGTCGGGTGCCTGCGCGAACCAGAGGGCGAGCCGGCGGAAGTCGGCGGTACGGTCGGAGCGTCCGGACCGCCGCTCGTTGATCGCCGCCACCGTGCCGAGCAGTTGCCGGATCGCCCCGATCGCGGCCGTCCGCAGCAGCCGGGCCTGTGACGGGCGACTCCCGTCAGTGCTGACGAACCAGTCCCGCAGCCCGGTCCAACGCTCTCGCCATCCGTCGAGCGCCTCGCCGACGGCGGCGTCCTGGCTGTGGGGACCGCCCGCGTCCGCACCGACGTCGTCCGTCACACCGGCGGTGGGCGGCACCCGGGTGCCGGCTGCCGGGTCGGCCTCCGCACCGGTACCGGTCGCGTCCGGCCTTGTCTCGGTGCCTTCGGGCGCTTCGGTGGGGGCCGCGTCTGCGGCCTCGCGTCGGGCCGCCACCAGCAGCAGCGGGGCCACGCCGGCGGCCTCGATCTGCCGGGCCAACAGCGCGATCTCTGCGCCCCGGTTGGCCAGATCCGCGATGAACCGTTCCAGGTAGGTGATCAACTGTTCCTTGTATGCCAGGAATGCCGCGACGTCGGCGTCGGCGAAGTCGATGGCCCGGCGTAGCGACGCCATGAACGCCTGCGCGTTGTCGGCCAGGCCCGTGAACCGGTCGACGAGGCTCATCATCAGCAGGTGGGTCTTGGCTGCGTCCGGGAGCTCGCCGGCCGCGGCCGACTCGGCGACGACCAGCAGCGCCCGCAGCTGCTCCGCGATGTCGGACAACGCGACCGACTGCAACGCCCCGCGCCGTCCGAGCGCCGCCTCGTAGGCGGCGACCGCCTGCTCGACCGCGTGCCCCTCCGGGCTGAGCTGGTAGAGATAGCGGGCCCGGTGGAAGTCCTCGACCGTGGTGACCCGGCCGGTGTCCGGGTCGGCGCGTAGATTGCCCCACTCGGCGAGCTGGTCCAGGGCGGCTCGAATGCTCTCCAGCGAGGGGCCGGCGCCGATCTCGGCGACGACGTCCTCAGGGCGCAGGTGCACGGTGAAACGCTGCTTGGCCCGGACGAAGACGTCGAGAACCTGTCGGTACAGGGTCGCGTGCTGTGCCTGGAGATGGGCGAACGGCTGCGCGGTCGACCCGGTCCCGAGAGGCATTGACCCATCATCGCATCGCGTCCGGTTGCCCAGGCGAAGTAGGGTGGCCGACGTTGTCGAGGTGGGTGGCAGCGGCCAACGACGATGCTTGCCCGAGCCCGTGAGCTGGGAGCGGCAGACCGGGGCAGATCCGGCGGCCTCGGGTGGGGACGGGCTGTCGGTGCTGTGCCGGATCCTGGCCGTGTCCCGCTCCGGGTTCTACCGCTGGACGGCCAACGAGCCGGGCCGGCAGGATCGTGCCGTCGCCGAGGATGCCTCGCCGAGCAGATCATGATCATCCACGTGGACGGCAGCGGCGCCCACGGATCGCCGCGGGTGACCGTTGAGCTGCGAGCGGGGTGTGCGGGTCAACCGCAAACGGGTGGAGCGGATCATGTGGCAGCGGAGGGTCGTGGGCCGGTACCTACGCCGGCGCACGGCGAGGTACCCACCAGCGCCGTGCCGGACGCCTGCGGCGGTAACCTCGACGTGCCGGCGCTCGGCGCCGGTACCACCTTCTATCTGCGGGCCAACGTGGACGGCGCGATGCTCTACCTCGGTGGCGCGCCACCGAGATCCGGCGTTGGCTGCGGCCGTCGGCGCTGCAGAACTGGCCGACCGCCCTGCTGCCCGCCGAGCTGCGCGGCGCGGTCGACGGCGACGACCCGAGCCTGCCGGTGCGCCGCAACGGGCGGCTGGACGTGCCGGCGCCGAGCGAAGCGAGGTGACGGCATGAGCTACGTCGTGGTCGGTGCGGGCATCGTCGGGTTGGCGGTCGCCCGGGAGCTGCTGATCCGTCGCCCCGGCAGCGCCGTCGTCGTGCTCGAGAAGGAGCACCAGGTCGGCCTGCACCAGACCGGCCACAACAGCGGTGTCGTGCACGCCGGCGTGTACTACCTGCCGGGGTCGCTGAAGGCGACGCTGTGCCGGCGCGGAGTCGCGCTGCTGCGCGAGTACACCGTCGAGCACGACATCGCCTGTCAGGAGCTGGGCAAGGTCATCGTCGCGCGGGACGCCACGGAGGAGGCCCGGCTGGCCGACCTGTTCGCGCGGGCGCGGGCCAACGGCGTGCCCGGCGTGCAACTGCTGGGGCCGGACGGCCTGCGGGACCGGGAACCCCACGTGCAAGGCAAAGCCGCCCTGCTCTCGCCGCACACGGCCGTCGTCGACTTCGGTCAGGTCGCCCGGTCCCTCGCCGCCGATGTGGCCCGGCTCGGCGGCGAGGTCCGTCTGGCCACCGCCGTCACCGGGATCACCCGGCGCGGCGACGCGGTCGTGGTCGCCACGACCGGGCAGGCCGTCGTGGCCGAGCAGGTCATCCTCTGCGCCGGGCTGCACGTCGACCGGCTCGCCACGCTGGCCGGCGGGGACCCCTCGCCGCGGATCCTGCCGTTCCGCGGCGAGTACTACCGGCTGCGGCCGCAGCGGTCGTCGCTGGTGCGGGGCTTGATCTACCCGGTACCCGACCCGCGGTACCCGTTCCTCGGCGTCCATCTCACCCGCCGGGTCGACGGGACCGTCGACGTCGGCCCCAATGCCGTGCTCGCCCTGGCGCGGGAGGGCTACCGCCGCCGGGACGTCCGCCTCGGCGACCTGCTCGCGACGCTGGGCTACCCGGGGTTCCCGCGGCTGGCCGCGCGGCACTGGCGCACCGGGGTGCAGGAGATGCTCGGGTCGCTGCTCAAGGGCCGGTTCGTCGCCGCCGCACGGCACTACGTGCCCGAGCTGACCTCCGCCGACCTGCTCCGCGCCCCGGCCGGTGTTCGCGCCCAGGCCGTGGACCGGCGGGGTGACCTGGTCGACGACTTCCGAATCGAGATCATTGGACGGGTCGTCGCGGTACGCAACGCCCCGTCGCCCGCGGCGACGTCTTCGCTGGCCATCGCCGAGCACGTGGTGGAGCGGGCGCTGTCCGCGGCAACCGAACGGGGGTAGTGATGAGTACGGGTTCGACCGACGCGCGGCAGGGTCCACGCCGGACGCCGGACACGGGCGGCACCCGCGACCTCGTCGGCGCGCTGCGCCGCGCCGGTGTCGCCGAGGTCGACGACTCCGCGTTGCGCCGTTCGCTCTACTCGTCGGACGCGTCGCTGTACCGGATCGCGCCGCGGGTGGTCGTCCTGCCCCGGCACGTCGACGAGGTGCTCGCCGTGCTGGCCGTCGCGACGGAGCACGGGGTCGCGGTGACGATGCGCGGCGCCGGTACGTCGATCGCCGGCAACGCGGTCGGTCCTGGCATCGTGGTGGACACCAGCCGGCATCTGGACCGGGTGCTGGAGGTCGACCCGGAGAGCCGGACCGCGCTGGTCGAGCCGGGGGTCGTGCAGTCGAGCCTGCAACGGGCGGCGGCGCCGTACGGCCTGCGGTTCGGCCCCGACCCGTCGACCCACAATCGGGCCACCCTGGGCGGGATGATCGGCAACAACGCGTGCGGGTCGCGGGCCCTGGGATACGGGCGTACCAGTGACAACGTTCTTGGTCTCGACGTGGTGGCCGGCACCGGCGAGCGCCTGCGCCTCGGCGCGGTCGACGGCGCGACCGGGGACTCGCCGCTGCTGGCCGACCTTCGGCAGCTGGTCGGGGGAAACCTGGCCACGATCCGGACCGAGCTGGGCCGGTTCGGCCGTCAGGTCTCCGGATACTCCCTCGAGCATCTGCTGCCCGAGCGGGGGTTCGACGTGGCCCGCGCGCTCGTGGGCTCCGAGGGCACCCTGGCGCTCACCCTCGCGGCCCGCGTCCGCCTGGTCCGCGACGCCCCGGTACGGGTCCTGGTGGCGCTCGGCTACCCGTCCATGGCGGAGGCCGCGGACGCGGTGCCGGCCGTCCTGCCGCATGCCCCGATCGCCTGCGAGGGCCTGGACGGGCGGATCGTGGACGTGGTGCGCGCCCGCCGGGGTGCCGCCGCGGTGCCCGAGCTGCCCAGCGGTGGCGGCTGGCTGCTGGTGGAACTGGCGGGCGACGACCGGTCCGCGGTGCTGGACGCGGCGCGGCGGCTGGCCGCCGAGGCGGGCGCCCTGGACGCGGCGGTGGTGACCGATCCCGCCCACGCGGCGGCCCTGTGGCGCATCCGGGAGGACGGGGCCGGGCTGTCCGGTCGTACGCCCGCCGGCGCGCCCGCCCACGCCGGCTGGGAGGACGCCGCGGTGCCGCCCGAGAAGCTCGGGGCGTACCTGCGCGAGTTCGAGGCGCTGCTGACCGACCACCGGCTGACCGGGCTGCCGTACGGGCACTTCGGCGACGGCTGCGTGCACATCCGCATCGACTTCCCGCTGACCGCGGCCGACGGCACGAAGGTCTTCAAGGACTTCCTCCACGCGGCCGGAGAGCTGGCCGCCCGGCACGGCGGGTCGATGTCGGGCGAGCACGGCGACGGGCGGGCCCGCGGCGAACTGCTGCCGCTGATGTACTCGACCGACGCGATCGCCCTCTTCGAGCGGGTCAAGGCGGTCTTCGACCCGCACGACGTGCTCAACCCGGGGGTCATCGTCCGGCCGGCGCCGCTGGACGCCGACGTGCGGGTCGCCGCCGCGCCGCCGCTGCGCCGCACCGAGCTGCCCAGCCTCGCGCTCGCCTACCGGCACGACCGGGGCGACCTGTCGATGGCCGTCCACCGCTGCACCGGTGTCGGCAAGTGCCGCGCCGACACCACCGGGTCCGGCGGCGTGATGTGTCCGTCGTTCCTGGCCACCAGGGACGAGAAGGACTCCACTCGGGGCCGGGCCCGGGTGCTGCAGGACGTTGTCTCCGGACGGCTCGGCCCGGACGGTTGGCGGTCCGCCGCGCTGCACGACGCGCTGGACCTCTGCCTGTCCTGCAAGGGCTGCTCCGCGGACTGCCCGACCGGGGTGGACATGGCCGCCTACAAGGCGGAGGCGCTGCACCAGCGCTACCGCAGGCGGATCCGCCCCCGGTCGCACTATGTCCTCGGCTGGCTGCCGCGCTGGGCCCGGCTGGTGGGTCGGGCACCGGCGGTGACTCGCGTGCTCAACGCGATGATGCGTTCGACCGTGCTGCATCCGCTCATCACCTGGTCCGCCGGGGTCGACGCCCGGCGTACGCTGCCGAGCTTCGCCACCACGACGTTCCGGCGCTGGTTCGCCCGGCGCGACCGGCCGTCCGCGCCGGGGCGGCACGGGGACGTGGTGCTCTTCGTCGACAGCTTCACCGACGCCTTCTCGCCCGAGGTCGGGCGGGCCGCGGTGGCGGTGCTGGAGCACGCGGGCTACCGGGTACGCGTGACCGGGAAGCCGGTCTGCTGCGGGCTGACCTGGATCTCCACCGGCCAGCTCGACGGCGCCCGCCGGCAGGTCCGGGCCACCGTCGCCGCGCTGGCCCCACACGTACGCGCCGGCGCGACGGTGGTCGGCCTGGAACCGTCCTGCACCGCGGTGCTGCGTTCCGACGCGCTCGAACTGCTCGACGGCTCGGACGCGGACGCCGCCGCGCAGGTCGCGGCGGCCACCCGCACGCTGGCCGAGCTGCTGACCGCCACTCCCGGCTGGACCCCGCCGGACCTGGCCGGGGCCACCGCCGTCGCCCAGCCGCACTGCCACCACCACGCCGTGCTGGGCTGGGACGCCGACGCGGCACTGCTGAAGCGGGCCGGCGTCGCGGTCCAGCGCCTCGGCGGCTGCTGCGGCCTCGCTGGCAACTTCGGCGTCGAACGGGGCCACCACGAGGTTTCCGTCGCCGTCGCGGAGCACGACCTGCTGCCCGCGGTACGCGGTGCGGCGGCCGACGCTGTCGTGCTCGCCGACGGCTTCAGCTGCCGTACCCAGCTCGACGCGCTCGCCGACCGGTCCGCGGAACACCTCGCCCAGCTACTCGCCCGTCACCTGCCAGCGGAGTCGGCGAGCTGAGTTCGCCCCGCTTTCATGGAGCGGTGGTTACCTGCTGCCTGCTGGTGCAGGGGGTGGCCCCGGATGTGTTGGGCGACACCCTGGGGGATCCCGCGACGAAGTACTCATCTGTCCTGGCCGTGGTGGCGGTGTCGCTGGTGATGCCGCTGCTGGTGTGGGCCGAACGCCGCACCGCGGTGGTCCGCACGTGTGGGTCGCCTTGGCCGTAGCCAGGTCGCTCGCGGCGGCGCAGCCATCGCACTCTATGTCGATGAGAGGATACGGTCGTGAAATCGGCCGTGCGGCGGATGCAGCAGATGCTGAACTCAGCCTTCAACACCTTCGATGCTTGGCGCGACCACGCTGAGGTCCGGCTCGACGCCGCAGCCGACGAGTCACTGCGTAGCTGGTTGCGACTGTTCGCCTGGGCGATGGTGGCCACCGTCGGTGTGGTCGCGTTGCTGCGGCTGGTGCTGACGGCGGCGGTCGGCGGCGGTCCCGTGGCGCGCTGGGTCGCGGCATCGGTGGCGGCGCTGCTCGCATCGGTACTGCTGATAGTCGTCGTCCGCAACGTCATCATCTCGCTGGTCGAACCGGCTCACCGGCGCTCTTTGCTGCTGGCGTTCCTCACCTCCGCCGCGGCCGTCATGGTGAGCGTCGAGGCGTTCGCCGCCGTCACGGCAGCGATGGCCGACGGGGACAGCGCCCTGTGGGCCATCGAGCGGCTGTACCTGTGGCACCTTGTCGATTCCGTTCCGCTGCTTGACATTGCGGGCCGGCTGGAGTGGACCGAGCCGCCCGTACTCCCAGGCATCGCCGGGCGGCTGCTCGTGCTCGGCTTCAAGCTGGTCGTGATCCCGCCCTTGGCGCGCGTCGCGGTCGCCGTGTACGCGCTCGTCGAAAGCCGAAGCAACGAACGGCGGTATTCGGCCGCGGTGGCGAGCAAGATCGGTGGCCGTCGCATTTTCCGCTTCGTCGAGATCCCGGTCTGGCTGCTCTTGCTGGCTACGGGCGTGGGCACAGTGTGGGGGGTGACAGCGCCGGGAGCGGGTGTGGCGATGCGGTGGTCCTCGTGGACCATCCTCGCGCTCGCCGGGACCGTCACTGCCATGATGGTCGCTGCCGCCCTTGGCATCTGGGCCTTTCAGCGGGTTCGCGAACTGCCGGCGATGCTCACGCTGGCGGTGGCGGTCGCCCTGGTGTGGTTCGACAACCCGGTGCTTCCCGGAGCCGGTGGGTGGGGGCTGTGGAGCAAGATTGGAATCACGCTGCTCGTGTGGCTCGTGGTGACGGTGCTGTTACTGGTGTTTCTGTGGGACGAGGAGGAACTGCCGAACGCCTTGGTGGCCGTGGCGCTCCTGCTCGGGTTCGTGGGTAGCGATGCACCGGCCACGCGATGGCTCACCGAACACGTGACGTGGACGCCTTGGGATTTTCCCGTCGCTCGGGCGATCATCACCGCGTGCTGGGGATTGTCCGCGGTCTTTTTTCTTTACCTGATGTGGAGGGTATTGCGGCGCCCCGCGGTCCTGGGCACCAGCGACTGGGCGTCACCCTCGAGTTTGCTGCGGGAGGACTTACGCGGCTATGCGCTGATCGGAGTGCACGTCGTCATCGCCGCGGCGGCGGTGCTGACCCTGTTGCGTGCCGTTGGCGCCGTGGATGTCCGGGCCGGCGCGACCGATGCCGGCTGGACGAGCGCGTCCGAGTCGCTCGCCGCGGTCACCTGGCACCTGGTCGGTTCATTCCCCGGTCCCAACATCCCGCAGATTCTGGACTGGCGACTCACCACCGACTTCGGCGGGCCGTGGGCGGGGCTCGTCATTGTCATCGCGTTGGCGTCCGTCATCGTCTTTGTGGTATTTCCACTAATTCGTACCGTTGTTCTGTGGGCGCGGCTGACCGCGACCCGCCCGAGCACCGCCCAGCCACTGGTCGAGATACCAGCGGCGGTCCTTGGCAACCTCCGGGCGGTCCTGGCCTTCCTGGAGGCGTGGGAGAGGGACCGGGACGGGACGACCGGCCGGTCGCACCTGCTTCTGTTCAGATGGTCCCCGCCGCATGCCATTCCCGGCCAGAGGATGCCGGCCGAGGATGCGCACGACGCGGAGCGTCGTTTGGTCGAGTCCGAATTGGACCGTCCCCGGCTGCTGGACCTTCTCGGCGAGCGGTCGCCCATCTACATCGCCGCCGACTACGCCATTCTCCGCACCGCGGACGCCTACCGGGCGGCGCTGAAGACCGGGACCACCACGCGGCAAGCCCGTGAAGCCGTCGACGAGTTCGCCAGCCTGATCGAGCGCTGGCACGCAACCCTCAAGACATGACGCCCGGGCCTTCCTCCAAACTGGTCAGTGGACGTCGTGGATGCGGCAAGGGCAGGGTCAGGCGGGGGGATTCTGGGCGACCACGGCGCGGACAACGTCGGCGACCTCGGTCAGCCACCGCGCGGCGGCCGCGTCCGAACTCTCGTCATCGAGCACCCAGTTGGCGTCCCCGGCCACGAGGCGGGCCAGGGTGCCGTCAGCGGGCGGATCGGCCAGCAGCGCATCGAGGGCATCCAACCGCCGCCGTACGGTGTCCGGGTTGACCTCAGCCAGCCTGGTCAACTCCGTGGGCAGTTCCGTCAGGCTTTCCGCGTCGGCGAGGTAGCCGCGGAGGAACGCCCTGACCTGCTCCAACGGGGGAGCCGATGGTTGGTTCGCTCTCGCGCGCAGGGCGTCGGGGACATCCACGGCGCTTAGGGCGAGGCGTTCCCAGCCACGGACGAGGCCATGATCTGCAGTTCAAAGACGCGCTCGCACTGTTGGGGCGGAGCACGGCTCGCCGGAGTCAGTCCGCGAGGGCGCCAAGGTCGACCGGCTTGCCGTCCTCGAAGAGCACACCGGTTGGCCCGCCGGCAGGCAGCATGGCCGCCCAGGCCACCCAGCGTGCGCTCTCGACCGTCGGCCGCCCGTCGTTGTCGTCGCCGAGTTCGGGATGGCTGGCGAACCGCCCAGGGTCGACGGAGTTGGCCAGGATCCCGGCGTCGCGCAGTTCGACGGCCAGCGAGGTGGTCAGGGCGTCGGCGGTGAATTTGGCCATCGAGTACCCCGGTGCACCGACGGGGCGGGGCAGCGCGGTGCCGGCGCGGACCTGCATGGCGGCACCGCTGGACACGGTGACGATCCGGGCTGCCGGCGCCGCCTCCAGCAGAGGCAGGCAGGCCTGGGTGAGTGCCCACGGGCCGAAGACGCACACTTCGAAGGCGGCATGTACGGCGTCGGCATCGGCCTCCAGGAGCCGGAACGTGTCCCAGTCAGGCATCAGAGCGGCGTTGTGGATCAGCGCGTCGAGCCGGCCGAACTCGGCACGAAGCCACGCCGCGGCCTCGGTGATGGTTGCGGGATCGCTCAGGTCGATGCGTACCGCGGTGGCCGCGAAGCCGGCGGCGGACATCTCCTCGGCCCGCAGCCGGGTCTCGTCGAGGTCGCGGCCGGCCAGGATGGCATGGAAGCCGTGGGCCGCGAGCTCGCGGGCGACGGCGACCCCGAGGCCGTACGGGCGACTGGCCCCGGTGACGAGGGCGACCCGGCCGGTGGCGTAGTCCTCGGTGCTGGAGGTGGCGGACATGGGAGATCCTCTCCTGGTGACTGGCCCTGGTGACCTGTGCGACGTGCCCTGCCGAGACCATGATCGGCTTCACCGTTCCCGGCAGGCCCCCTCGGCGACGTCACGGAACGTAACACCCGTGTCCTGCTCGACCTCGATGCCCTCGGCGAGGCGAGCGGCAGCGTGCACCACCAGGCAGGAGGCTGGCTGCCGCAGCCGCCGCGGCGAGCGGTCACGGTATGCCCGGGCGTAGTGGTGAGGCCAGCGCCCGACACAAGGAAAGCCGAAGCGCACGGCCAGATTGTCGACGCACCTGCCGTGCACCACGCACAAGGCCGCGGGGACCGGCGAACGGGGGACAGCTTCGGCGGCGCTGATGTGAGCCTGCGCGTAAAGAGATCTGGGGTGCCGGCGCAGCCGACACCCCAGATCCGTTGTAGTGCTAGGACGCCGCGCAGCTGGCGGTCGGGTTCGTGTTGTTGCCGTTCTTGTAGAGCGTGATGCCGAAGTTGTTGCCGGAACCGTTCGGCCGGGCGGTCAGCGTGCCGGTGCTGCCGCTGACCGAGGCACTCCAGCTGTTCTGCAGGCTCTGGCTGCCGTTCAGCCGGATCGTGACGGTCCAGTTGTTGCTGCCGCTGACCGCGAGGTTCACGTTGAACCGGTCGGTCCACTCCTGGCTGCGCGTGACGCTGACGGTGCAGCTGCCGCCACCACCGGGCGGGGGCGTGGTGGCGCCGCCACCGCCGCCGGAGCCTTCACTGACGGTGATGCTGGAGCTGCCGCTGCTCTGGTAGCCCTCGGTGGCCATGATCTGGTAGTCGTGGGAGCCGAGGTTCAGGCCGAGGTTCTTCCAGGCGTTGAAGTGGTTGGCGGTGGTGATGGTGCCGCTGCTGCGGTGCGACTGGCGGACGCTCCAGTACTGGTAGAACGTGGCGGTGCCCTCGATGGAGGGCTGGTTGACCCGTTGGGTGCGGTAGATGTCGTAGGTGCTGCCGTCGGTGGTGACGGAGCCGAGTCGGGTGGCGCCGGAGCTGGGGTTGTAGCTGCCGAAGTTCTCGACGATGTAGTACTCGATGAGCGGGTTTCTGGTCCAGCCGTACAGTGCGAGGTAGCCGTTGCCGTTCGGGCTGAATGAGCCGGAGTAGTTCACGGTGTGGCTGGAGCCGGGGTTCCAGCCCTTGCCGACGACCATGTTGTTCATGTTGCTCCACTGGACGCTGTAGGAGCCGCCGGCGCCCAGGGTCATGGTGACGTTGCCGTTGTCCTTCCAGTACGAGTAGAAGTACCCGTTGTGGGTGCCGGTCGAGTTCGACGTGACGGTCCGGTCGGCTTCGGCGTGGGCGATGCCGGCCACGGTCAGCGACGTGGCGGCCAGCACGAGGGCGCTGACGCCGCTGATGAGCAGTCTGATCCGGCCGCGACCGCGGCCCGTTGGGCTGGCGGGAGCATCGTTCATGGTGTCACCTACTCGTGAGATCTGGCGGGCGAGCCAGGCGGTGGTGGTGGGGTGTGCGGCTCGACGGCGCTAACGGCCGTCGATGAACCATCGTCATCGAGTGGCAACCCACCTGTCAAGAATTTCCGGAACGGATCCGGAAGTCTGTTGCTCGTCGACTCCCCTGGCCAGAACCCGATCGCCAGGCTCCTCTGCGGTGCCGATCCAGCCTGATGGGCAGTGGGGATCGGAAAGTTTCGGGGGCGTTCCGGACGGCCTGCTGGTAGGCACGTCTCGCCGAGTTCGCCGCCGGCCAGCCAGTACGCGCGCCGCCACAGGCGCTGTCGGCTAAGGGCGGCGCAGAAGCCCGGGAGCGCTCTGCCGGTGTCGGTCAGGACGCGCCGATCCGCCAGTCAGCTGCCTTGGATCTCACCATGCATCGCCTGCACGAGCTGGTGGTACAGCTGCGTGCAGACCGGCTGGTTGACGCGGTCCGTGCCGGACGCCATCCGGGGCCACAGGTCCCATAGCGCGCGGTCGTAGGCCTCGAGAGCCGCCCGTACGGGACCTGTCGCGAGCAGCATGACTTCGACTCTCGCAGCCTCATTGCACGCGATTGGGTCGCGCAGCTCCGCCGGCGGCGTGGCGACCACGTCAGCAACGTCCGCGGGCGAGGCGGCGCGTTGCCGATACAGGGCATTCCCCGTGTCGAACAGTCTCTGAGCCGTCACAAGGTATCGCGCGTACACCTCGCGCCGAGTGGCCCGCAACTCCCGCTCGGAAACGAACCGTTCTTCCAAGCGCAGTCGCTCCTGCTGCCACCGATGCGTCAGCATGGCCGTGACCAGCCCGACCACAGCCGTCACCAACACACCGCCGAGCGTTCCGACGACTGTCCACCACCCCGCCACGAGCCCATCAAACCATCTGGATACGCCTCGCCCGCATCCACTCGCGACCGCCCATGCGCGCGAGGTGCGGCACCATGGTCCCGTGGATGGCAGCAAGCCTCAGCGAATCGTCCTGATTGACGACCTGCGTTCCTTCGTTGACGGCCGTTGCGCCGAAGTGGCACGCAGCAGTGCCGCAGGGGTCGCCCTCCTCGAACGCCACCGCGACGAACGGCTGGCCGAGCTGTGGCTCGATCACGACCTCGGTGAGGCCGACACCATCTGGCCGGTGGTGGAGGTATTGGAGCGTGCGGCCTTCGAAGGTCGCCCGTTCGACATCGGCGTCGTGCACGTCCACTCGGCGAACCCGGCTGGTGCGGGCAGGATGGCTCAGGTCCTGCAACGCTGGGGGTACCAGGTCCGGATCGCATCCGGCTCCGCCGCAGTCGGCTATTTGAGATGAGTGACCGAGCGTTTCACGTTCCCTCGATCGCGGGGTTGGAGTCCAGCCAAGCCCACCAACAGCGCGTGAGCTGGGAAACGTGAAACCGGATGGGCGGTACGCGAGCCGTCTTGGCAAGGTGCGCGGTGACCTGGGTGAACGTGCGTGTCCCGGTGGAGTGGCCGGGTGCCGGTGACCCGTTCAGCCTCTCGGGCGTACTGGCCCGTTCGAGCGCTGTTGTTGGAACCGCTCTCGCCCCTAGCGTGCTGTCCGGCAGTCGGGTTGGCCGTGACCAGGTCAGCGGTGATTCGTCGCTGCGGAGTTGGCGTCCGGAGCCGTTGCTGTCCGAGGTGGCGGCCTGACGCTGCCGGACGCCTTCGATGAATGACTCCGGGGGAACCTGTGGATGGCTTGACGACGGATCGGCGATCGGTTGGCGAGGGGCCGCTGGCGGAGCAGCCCACCGCGGCGTCCTCGGCGTTGCGGCTGACGTTGGCGTCGCCGCTGTATCGGGGTGCCGCCGTGGCGATGTTCCTGTCCGGTCTTGGATTCTCGGCTGCGGCGCCTCAGATCGCGTCTTTTCTGGTCAACGAGTTGGGTGGGTCACTGACCGCGGCGGGCTTGTTCTATCTGACAAACCTCACCGCGCCGGTGGCCGGCTATCTGGTCGGAGCACGGTCGGATCGCACCGGCCGGCGCTTGGGGCTGTTCCGTGTCTGTGCTGCCGCCGGATTCGCTGGTTGGGTAGTTATCGCCTACTCGACGCAGTTGTGGATGCCGTACGTGGTGAGCGCCGTGGTGCTCGCGTTCGCCGGCGCTGCCACGTCCCAGTTGTTCGCCGCCCTTCACGACGAGATGAGCGTGTGCCCGGACCCGCGCAATGACGGCGTCGTTGCCGTGGTGCGGATGGCATTGACCGCGGGCTGGGTGGTCGGCCCGGTCGCCGGATCGTTCCTGGCCGCGCACACCTCGCTGCGCTTCACGTTGCTGATGACGGCGATTTGCACGCTCGCCCAAGTTGTCCCGCTCGGAATCCTGCGAACGCCGCGGGCGGTGCCGGTAGGAGAACCGGCGGCTTCCGTCACCCACGGCCCTGGCATACGAATGATGCTGCCCTTGCTCGCCTTCACCGGCCTGTACGTCCTCGTCTACGCCGGAGAGTCAATCAAATACGCGTATTTGCCGATCTACATGAACGACCGGCTAGGGTTCGCGTCCGAGCTCAGCGGTGCCATCATCGGGATTCAACCGCTGGTCGAGATCGTCCTGATGCCGCTCGCCGTGGTGGTCGCCCGCCGGACCGGCATGCTGCGGCTCATGGTGCTGGGCGCCGCGTTCGGGGTGGCCGCCAACCTCTGTTTCGCCCTGACCGGTACGGCTGCCGGGCTATTCGCCGGACAGATCCTCATGGGCGGGGTGTGGGGTGTCTTCGCCGCGTTGGGCATCATCGTCGCCCAGCGGTTGCTCCCGACCGCTGTCGCCACCGCGTCCGCGATTTTCTTGAGCTCGACCGCGTTGAGCTCCGCTCTGGGAGGCGCAGCCGGAGGGCTCGGCGCTGGCGCCGTCGGCCTGCCGCTGGTGTTTCTCATCCCGAGCGCTCTCGCGCTCCTCGCGGTGCTCGGTCTGGCCGCCATGTCCCGCTCGCGCGGGCGGGTCTCCTGAGCCGTGCGCCGGTGTCAACCGTCACGGCGCGCGGTGCCGTCGGTGACCACCAGTTCCATCGGGAGTCGCTGGCGGAAGCCTGGTGCGGTAGTGCCATCGAGCAGTAGCCGAGTGGCTGCGACCACCATCCGGACTTGATCAGGCCGCTCAGGCTGGGGTTGCTGGCGAAGACGTCACTGATCGAGGTGGCCAGGAACCTGAACACCGCGCCAGGGGCCGGCGAGGGCAACCAGCCAGGCGACCAGCGAGCCCTTGTTGATGCGCAGCGCCAGCCCACGTCGTGCCTCCACGAACGCCTCGCACGAGGGTTGTGCGCGCGTAAGGGTCGAGCTATATTGTCGACTGCATTGATTATTGCCTATTTGATTCGCTTCGCCACCGGGCTGCTGGCCGCCTGGTCGTGGGGGCGAGTCGGATCAGCGATGTCATCGAGTCCTCCGGTGGCACCGTCCTGCCCACCGACATCGGCGTCACGGGCTGCTCCCGGCTCGGCAAGGGCGCCTTGCGGTCGGCGCTCTTGGCCAAGATATCGCGTTGACCATGCCGATCGAGTTCGGCATTGCCGGTGTTCCCATCGTCCGCGGTCCATCGACCCATCAAGATTGTCGTCGTGCGAGCTAGTGGAGTAAACCGTGAAGAAGTCCCGTTTCCTGTTGGTTGCCGCGGCCGCGTCGGCCACCCTGGCGGGCGGCGTTCTGGTTGCCCCGCCCGCGCAGGCCGCGACGCCTGACATCACCGTCAATACCGCCACGTCCTACCAGACGATCGACGGGTTTGGGGGTGCGACCCCGATCTTCAACGGCTCCGGCACCCCGTGGACGGACGCGGAAACCCAGACCCTCGTCGGTATGGGCCAGGGGCAGCTCGGTCTGTCGATCATTCGGACCGTGGTGTCGCCGGTTTCGAGCGAGTGGGACCTGTACGCGAGCAGCCTGCGGACGGCGAAGTCGTACGGCTCTGATGTCAAGATCCTCGCCTCGCCCTGGACGGCCCCCGCGAACTTCAAGACGAACAACAGCAGGACCAACGGCGGCAAACTCAAGACCGACTACTACGACGACTATGCCGCGCACCTGGACGGGTACGTTCAGTACATGAAGAACCGGGGCGTCACGATCGACGTGACCTCGGTCCAGAACGAGCCGGACTGGCACCCGGACTACGATTCTATGGACTGGACCGGCACCGAGATGCGTAACTGGGTCCGCGACCAGGGCGCCAACGTCAGAGACACCAAACTCCTGGTTGGCGAATCCCTGAGATTCGACCGCGCGTACTCCGACCCGACACTGCAGGACGCCGCCGCGCGCAACAACATCGGCTACGTCGGCGGTCACCTGTACGACACGGAGAACAGCGGAAACCTGTCCGCCTACCCGCTCGCGGCCCAGTACGGCAAGAACCAGTGGATGACCGAGTGGAACCTGCACGCGGCCGACGGGAACGGCTCGAACATCTGGGGGAATCCCAGCAACGCGGCGGTCTGGAACGAAACCCTGGACGACATCATGCGGACCGTACACAGGTCGATGGAGGCCAACTGGAGCGCGTACATCTGGTGGTACGCCCGCCGCTTCTACTCCTTCATCGGTGACGGCGACTCCCAGTACGGGACCACGAAGGGCACGGTCCTGCGGCGCGGCCAGGCGTTCTCGCAGTACTCCAAGTACGTCCGGCCCGGCGACAAGCGCGTCGCACTTTCGAAGAGTGCGAGAACTTCTGGTCTGGAGGTCACGGCCTACCAGGGTCGGGGCAAGATCACGCTGGTGATCCTCAACCGGTCGACCAGCGCGATCAACAACGCCGTCATCCAAACACCGCAGAGCATCTCGAACGCCGAGTACACCGTTACCTCACAAAGCCTCGGCGTCGCGTCACAGCCAGTGACTCTCGGCGACGGACAGGCGACCGTCAACGTCCCGGCGCGGAGCATCTCCACCATCACGGTCAGCGTGGGCTCCGCCCCGACCACGCCGCCGGTCACGCCGCCCGCGACGACCCCGCCCGCGACGACCCCGCCCGCGACCACCCCGCCCCCCAGTGCCGGTGCCTGCCGAGTCACCAACACGGTCAGCGCCTGGAACAATGGCCTGACCAACAACATCACCATCACCAACACCGGCTCGTCCGCGATCAGCGGTGGGTGGTCGTTGCGGTTCACCCTCGGGTCCGGGCAGACCATCACCTCCGGTTGGAACGCCACGTACTCGCCGTCCAGCGGTCAGGTCACCGCGACCAACGTGAGTTACAACGGCTCGATCCCGGCGGGCGGTTCGACGACCATCGGCTACCAGGCCACCCACTGCGGCGACAACGCCGCGCCGACCGGGTTCACCCTCAACGGCGCAACCTTTACCTGAGCACCCACTCTGGCCGGTTCCGGCGAGCCACCGGGTTGAGGCCAGCGGCACAGCCATCCGACGGATGACACACGGATGGTGCGAGCCGCCGCGAGCAGCCTCCGCCCCAAGGACACCAGCGTCGGAATGGCTCCGCGTAGCGAGCGGATCGCGGCAGACAACCGCGCGAGAAAGCTGGTCCAGGTGTCGTCGGTGTCCACGATGCTGGAGCGCCCGAGCGGGTCTCGCGGGGAGCCCGCGACGCGGTGGCACGCGGTCAGGCGAGGCCGGCGTCGTGGGCGAGGAGCGCTATCTGGGTACGGTTGTCGAGGTCGAGCTTGGTCAGGATGTGCGACACGTGGGTCTTCACGGTGGCCAGGGTCATGGCGAGCGCGGTGGCTATCTCGGCGTTGTTGCGGCCCTGGCCGATCGCGACGACGACGTCGTGCTCGCGCGGACTGAGCGCCGCGAGGGTGGCCCTGGCCCGGGCGTACGCGCTGGCCTGGACGGCGACCCGGTCCATGAGCCGGCGGGTGACCCGCGGGGACAGGATCGGCTCGCCGGCCGCGACCTGCCGTACCGCCTCGGCGATCCGGGCCGGCGGGGTGTCCTTGAGCAGGAAGCCGCTGGCCCCGGCACGCAGCGCGTGCAAGATGTTCTCGTCGGTGTCGAACGTCGTCAGCACGATGATCTCGGGCGGCCGCGAGCGCGCCCGTAGGCGGCGGGTGGCGGTTATGCCGTCGACCCGGGGCATGCGCAGGTCCATGAGCACGACGTCGGGGGCGTGTGCGTCGGCCGCGGCCGACACCTGGTCGCCGTCGGCGGCCTCGCCGACCACTGCGATGCCCTCGGCGCCGTCGAGCATCATGGTCAGCCCGGCGCGGACGAGCGCGTCGTCGTCGACGACGAGTACGCGCACTGGCGGGGTCACGCCGGCCATGGTATCGAGGCGTGCAGCCGGAACTCCCCGCCGACCGCCTGGTGGTCGAGCCGCCCGCCGGCCAGGTGCACCCGCTCGGTGAGCCCGACCAGCCCGGCGCCCCCGGACCATCCGGGCGGCACCGCGCCCTCCGGCGGCAGCGCGTTGCGGACGTCGATCTCCAGGCCGGCGCCGGGTCCGCCGCGCAGGGCGACCTGGACCGGCTGGCCGGCGGCGTGTTTGCGGGCGTTTGTCAGGCCCTCCTGGATCACCCGGTACGCCGTGCGGGCCACCGACGGGGGTGCCTCGGCCGGGTCGTCCACCGCGTCGCGCAGCAGCACCTCGGTGCCGGCGTCGCGGGATTCCTCGACCAGGCGCGGGACGTCGGCCAGCACCGGCTGCGGGCGGCTGCCGTCGCTGTGCGGCGGGTCGTCGTCGCGCAGCAGCGAGATCACCTCGCGCAGCTCGTCGAGCGCCTGGTGCACGCCGTCCCGGACGACCCCCGCGGCCCGGGACAACTGCTCGGGTGCGGAGTCCGGACGGTACTCCATCGCGCCGGCGAACGTGGCCAGCAACGACAGGCGGTGGGCGAGGACGTCATGCATCTCCCGGGCGATCTTGCGGCGCTCCAGCATGCGCGCCTCGGCCACCCGGCGGCCCTGCTCCGCCTCGGCGCGGCGGGCCCGCTCGTGCAGTGAGCGGATCAGCGCTTCGCGGGCCCTCGCCCACGCGCCCCAGCCGAGCAGCGCACCGTAGCCTATGGTGACCAGCGCCAGCCACCAGCCGTACGAAATGCCGCCGGTGGACCGCCAGGCACCCTGGACCGCGTGAGCGGCGAGCCCGGCCGCCGACACGGCGATCGCCACCGGGTAGGGCCGGCGCCGCGCGACCTGCAGCGCGCCGATCGTGGCCGGTGGGGTGGCCGCCGGCGACACCGCTGCCAGCATGCTGAGCACGGCCGTGGTGGCGGCCGGCCGCCACAGCGCCAGCGGCGTCAGTAGCCAGCTCAGCGCGCCGGCCGTGAGGTCGAGCGCGAGCAGCGGCCCGGGCGGGTGGTCGCTCCACCAGCCGAGGATCGTCGCCGCGACCAGCACGCCAGACGCGCCCAGCATCGCGGCGAGGGCCGTGGTGCCGGGGCGGCGGTCCCGGTCTTCTGGACCGGGGGAGAAGCTGTTCACCCGGGCGAGGCTAACCGGCGGGTGTCGGGCGCCGACACCTTCCAAAGTTGGTGGTCGAGTTCTCCTAGGAGAGGGCCGACGCAGCTCGCGGTCCGATGTGTCCACCCGGCCCGAACCGCGACGCTCATCGGCATGACGAACGACATGCAGCAGACCGACACGACCAGGACCACCGCACGGCGTACCGGCCGCGCGATCACCATCGCCGGAGCGGCGGCCGGCGCTCTCCTCCTGTGGGTCGTCAACGATCCCTGGGCCAGCATCGACCTCGCCGTCCGCCAGGGCGACACCACCCAGCACATCGGCCCGACCGCCGTCGTGGTGGCCGCGCTGATCGCCGGCCTGGCCGCCTGGGGCCTGCTCGCGCTGCTGGAACGTACCGTCCGCCGCCCCGCCCGAATCTTCCGGATCATCGCGCTGATCGTGCTGGTGCTCTCGCTGGTCGGCCCGCTCGGCAGCGGCGTCGGCACCAGTGGCCGGCTGGTGTTGCTCGGCATGCACCTGACCGTCGGCGCCGCGCTGATCATCGGGCTGCCCGGCCGACGGAACTACCGGTAAGGATGGCCATCCTGCCGATCGGATACGTCGTCTCCGTCGCGCTCCTGGCGTTCTGCACCGCCACTGCCGTGATCGGGCCACGGTCCGCCCACACGACCCAGAGCTACTGGGGATTCTGGGTGACTTACCTGATCAACGAGTTGCCGTTCCTCGCCCTCTACGCGCTGGCCGCCAGCACCGTCCTCGCGTTCGTGCAGGGCGACCTCGCCGCACCCGGTGGCCTGGTCGCGTTCGCCGTCGCGGTTCTGACCGCGGCCGGCCTCGCCGTCCTGATTCGGCGGGCGCTCGCGACCGGAGCGGTGCTGCGGCGGGCCCTCGCCGACGACGCCGGCATCGAGCTGCCGCCGTCGCGCCGACCGTGGGCGCACATCCTGCTGGCCCCGTTCGCCGTCAGGCGTCGTGACGTCGTCCGGGTCGGCAACATCGCGTACGGCGACGCTGGCAGGCGCAACCTGCTCGACGTCTACCACCACCGGGACCGCCCCACCGGCGGGTCGGTCCTGGTGTACTTCCACGGGGGCGGCTTCAGGATGGGGCACAAGCGCTGGGAGGGCCGCGCCCTGCTCCACCACCTCGCCGCCCAGGGCTGGGTGTGTGTGAGCGCCAACTACCGGCTCGCACCCGCTCACCACTTCCCCGACGCCCACATCGACGCCAAGCGCGTGATCGCCTGGGTCCGGTCCCACGCCGCGGATCACGGCGGCGACCCGCGTACGATCATCGTGTCGGGGAGCTCGGCCGGTGCCCACCTGGCCTCGATGATCGCGCTGACCCCGAACGACCCGGCGTTCCAGCCGGGCTTCGAGTCCGCCGACACCTCGGTCGCCGCGGCGATCGGTCTCTACGGGTACTACGGCCGGGTCGCCGGCCCCAACTCGTCCCCGCTGGACCGGCTCCGCGCTGCGCCGCCGTTCCTGTTCCTGCATGGCGACAAGGACAGCTTGACCCTGGTGGAGGACACCCATGAGTTCGTCACCCGGCTCCGCGAAGCCAGCACCCAGCCCGTCGTGTACGCCGAGCTGCCTGGCGCCCAGCACACCTTCGACCTGTTCTACTCCCTGCGCTACCGCCAGATCATCGAGGCGGTCACCGCGTTCGGCGCCTGGCTGCACACGACCCAGCCCCACAGTGACCGGCCGGCCGTCTGATCGAAACGCTGACGTGTGGGCCGGGCCAGGGCGGCGTTGCGTGCGGGGCCGGGGTTCGATGCCGCGCTCGGCTCGGCAACCGTAGCAGCGGAAGGACCGGACATTCATTGACTTGACGCGATGGGAGCGCTCCCGTAGCCTCCGGCCTTAACCGGTTCACTTCCCCCTTTCCTCCCCGAATCATTGGCAGGCAGCTATGAAGGCCCATCTAGCGTCGAACCAGCGCCTGCGCGCTACCATGCTCACCCTTGCCGTGGTGGTGGCGGTGGTGCTGGCCAGCCTGGTAATGATCAATCGTGCCGGCGCGGCGGTGTCGCCCTTCGCCCAGCGCTGCGGCATCCGCTTCTGCTTCAACGGGCAGAACTTCTACTTCGCCGGCGCCAACACCTATGACGTTTTCACCTACGGCGGCAGCTGGGGCGATACCGAGACGACCTACATGGACAAGGGCCGGATCGACGCCCACTTCGCCCACCTGCAGGCCGACAAGGTGACCGTGCTGCGGCTGTGGATGTTCAGCCACGAGAGCTGGCACGGTTTCGAACCGAGCAAGGGCGTCTACAACGACCAGCAGTTCGCCCTGTTCGACTATGTGATCCAGTCCGCCAAAGCGCACAACGTCATGCTCATCCCGGTCTTCGAGAACTACTGGGAGGCGTATGGCGGGATCGACACGCGGCTGTCCTGGGAGGGCCTGTCGGGTGGACATCCCGGCCGGGCAAAGTTCTTCAACAAGCAGCTGTGCCCTGGCTGCTTCACGCAGTACAAGAACTACGTGAACTACGCCCTGAACCGCACAAACCACTACAGCGGGGTGAAATATAAGGACGAGCCGACGATCTTCGCCTGGGAGTTGATGAACGAGCCGCGTTATCAAGACGTCAGCCCTGAGGAGAATGTCAGCGGAGCTACCCTGCGCGCGTGGGTCGACGAGATGGGCGCGTACGTCAAAAGCATCGACGGCAACCACATGCTCGGCACCGGCCTGGAAGGCCACGAATCGAAGTACGGCTTCGGCGGCAACGAGGGCAACCCGTTCGTCTACATTCATCAGTCCCCGTACATCGACTTCACCTCGGCGCACCCCTATCCCGACGAGGGCTGGGCGGGCTTGGACATCTCCAAGACCAAGGCGCTGATTCGAGCCTGGATCAACGACTCGCACAACGTGGTGGGCAAGCCGTTCTACATGGGCGAGTGGAACGTCCACCAGGACTGGGCCAACTGGTGGACGCAGATTTACAGCGACTTCGAGGCGGCCGGCGGCGACGGCAGCGGGTTCTGGTGGTACAAGGACGGCAGCGGCGGGGGCGGATTTGACACCGTCTTCGGCGCGCCGCAACTCGCGGTCTTCCGTCAGCACTCGGCCAACATGGCTGCCAAATCCACGGGCAAGCCACCGTCGCAGTCTCCGCAGCCGTCGCAGTCTCCGTCGCAGTCTCCGCAGCCGTCGCTGTCACCGTCGCCGTCCGCGTCGCCCACGGTGAGCCCGAGCAACCCGGCGGGTACGTCCTGCAAGGCGACTTACCGCGTGGACAACTCGTGGTCCGGCGGCTTCAACGCGACCGTGACACTGACGAACACCGGTACCACGACGTTCACCAACTGGACGCTGACCTTCACCGCACCTAGCGGCGTATCGCTGGCCAACGGCTGGAACGGTACCTGGGCCTTCAGCGCACCGACCTTCACCGTGAAAGCGCCGGACTGGGCGCAGAACCTGGCGCCGGGCGCGACGTGGAGCCCGGCATACAGCGGCAATGGATCGGCGAGTCCGGCGCCAGCCGGCTTCCGATTGAACGGGGTCGCCTGCTCGACAACGTGAGCGCCGGGAGTGCGGGCCGACAGGGTCTGTGACCCTGTCGGCCATGACCGGGCCACAGGGCTTCGTAGGCACTCGACGGCCCAGCCCGCGATCGATGTCTTACGACCAGGAACGAGGCTCCGCAGTCGCGTGAACATGCGCAAGGGCGGGGTGAGGGCCGAGGCGCGCGGATATCGTGGTGCGCGGCGACGACCGGTCGTCGCGCTTGCTCGCCGAGAAGAGGTGTCTTTGATGGCCGATGGGCCGATCTTGGTGCTCGGGGCGACGGGCGGTCAGGGTAGCGCCGTAACCGAGGCGTTGTTGGGCCGCGGGGCCCGGGTGCGGGCGCTGGTGCGCGATCCGCAGCGGGCGGCGGCTCGCCGGTTGGCCGACCGGGGTGTCGAGGTGGTCGCGGGGTCGCTGGATGATCGCAGCTCGCTGGCCGGGGCGATGGCCGGCGCGGGACCGACCTTCGCATTGACGACTCCGTTCGAGGCGGGCGTGGATGCCGAGGTGGCCCAGGGGCGGGCGATCTTGGCAGCCGCCGGCGAAGCTCAAGTGCCGCACCTGGTGTTCAGTTCAGTGGCCGGCGCCGACCAGGGAAGCGGTGTGCCGCACTTCGACAGCAAGGCGCGCATCGAAACGGAGCTGGCTGCCGGCGAGGTGCCCTACACGATTCTGGGGCCGACGTACTTCTTCGACAACGCCCTCGGCGGGGCGGATCGCATTCGCGGTGGGGTGCTCGATCTGCCGCTGCCGGCGGATCGGCCGCTGCAGCAGCTTGCCCGCGCCGACCACGGCGTTTTCGCCGCGCAGGTACTTCTCAACCCCGCCCCCTACGCCGGGCGGCGCATCGAGCTGGCCAGCGATGCCCCTACCCCCGCCCAGATGGCGGCCGCGCTGAGCGCGGCGCTGGGACGGGAAGTGCGCCATGAGTCGGTGCCACTGGCCGGGATCGGCAATCCGGACATGCACGCGATGTGGGCGTTCTTGAATGGGCCGGGCTACCAGGTGGACATCGCCGCGCTGCATGCCGCCTACCCCGAGGTTGGTTGGACCAGCTTCGCGGATTGGGCCCTCCACACGTTCGGATCCGTTCCGTGACCACTCCCGCGCCGGGCATCCATCAGGGGCCGCTCCGGCTCGGGCCGGCCCAACCCCATGCGGTGGGCGCGACCGATCACAGCGGGCTCCACCGCAGCCTGTGGCCTCTCGTCATCTGCGTGCTCGACCTGAGGGCACCGCAGTCCGGGCTTCGGCTGCCGTCCTGATGAGCTGTGTCGCCTCGTCGGGGTGAGAAACCATCGCGAGGTGGCTGGCAGGGACCTCGGTGGTGGTCGCACCCATGCGGCTGGCGAACATGCGCTGCGCGTCCGGCGGGATCGCCTGGTCCTGCGTGGCGATCAGGTACCAGGACGGTAGCGACTTCCAGGCCGGCACGCCCATCGCTTCGGAGAATGTGGAGCCGGCAGTAGGCTGCTGCACGGCGTGCAGCACCTTGGCCTGGGCGGGGTCGACGTCGGCCGCGAAGTGTTGGACGAACTCGTCCTGCGGCTGCCACATGAAGCCCTGCTTGTCGGTGAACAGGTGCTCCAGCGCCGGCGGTGTGGGACCCTGCGACAGCAGAGCGCCGAGCGATTCCCCCTGGTCGAGCCCGAAGGCCGCGATGTATACCAGGCCGGCAACGTTCGGCGCGTCGGTGCCGAGGGCGGTCATGATCTGGCCGCCGTAGGAGTGCCCGGCCACGATCGTGGGGCCATCCTGCAGGGCGAGGACCTGACGTAGCCGGGCAACATCGTCGGCCGTCGAGGTCAGGGGAAACTGCGGGGCCGTCACCTGGTAGCCGTCGGCCTGTAGGCGCTCGATAACCCCGCTCCAGCAGGAGCCGTCGGCCCATGCGCCGTGTACGAGGACGATGTTCGGTCGGCCGTTCATCAGATTCCTTCCCTGCTGCGTTCGGTGTTCGTTTCTGCCCAGGCTGGCCTGCGGGCGACGGGAGTCCAGGTGCCGACGCCACGACCAGAGGCAGTCACGTTGCGAATACCAGGACGGCGTCGGCCTAAACGTGCTGGCCACGGCCAGAGCGTCAATGGCGTATCGCGACGGCGTGGAACCGGTGGGGTGGGTCGTCGTAGCTGGTCAGGTGCCAGCCGGTGCGTGCTGTGGTGGCGCGGAGAACGGGTTCGGCGAGTGGTTCGTCCGGGCGCAGGGTGCGGCCGTGGCGGGCGGCGAGGGCGGCGCGGCCGGAAGGGTGGAACAGTACGAGTCTGCCGCCGGGGCGGGCGATGCGGGCCAGCTCGGTGAGGCCGGCGTCGGGGTCGGGCAGGTGGGTGATGAGTCCGGCGGCGAAGACGGCGTCAGCGGTGGCGTCGGCGAACGGCAGTTGGCGGGCGTCGGCCAGGACGAGCGTGGTCCCGTATCGGTGGGCGCGGTCGCGGGCGGCGGTGAGCATCTGTGGGGTGAGGTCAACGCCGAGGACCGTGCCGTGTGGGCCGACCGCGTCGCGCAGGGCGGGGAAGGCGCGGCCGGTGCCGCAGCCTACGTCGAGGACCACCCCACCCGGTCTGAGCCCGGCTTCGGTGACGGCAGCCGCGTAAGCGGGTAGGTCGTTGCCGAACTTGGTGTCCCAGGTGGCGGCGCGGGCGGCGAAGAACGCCTGCGATTCGGTGCGGTACCACACGCCGCTGGGGACAAGCCGGGGGTCGAGGTGACGGATCACCGGCCAGGTGCGGTCGTGCAGGTCGACGACCGCGTCGGTGCTGTCGCCTCGGTAGCCGCCGGACGTGGTGTCGCCTGATGGTGTGCGGACCCAGATGGTCAGGTCCCAGGCTGTGGCCGGGAGCCGGTCGCGCCACCGGGCGCCGTCGGCGATGACAACTCTGTCGGCGGTGCGGTCGCGCCACCCGTCGTCCTCGGTGGCGCAGTTGGCGGCGGCGAGTCGGATGCAGCGCCGGCCGGCGGCCCGCAGCCGTCCGGCGAGCCGGTCGGCGAGGAGAGCGGCGCCACCGTCGGTGCCGTCGACGACGACCTGGGCGGCCCTGTCCGGGAGCGCGGCGGCAAGGTGGTCGAGGACGGTGTGCCAGCGGTCGCGTTGGTCGTCGGTCAGTCGCTGCCCGGCAGGCACTGTCTCCCGATTGCCGGTCATGCACCCATCATGCAGATGCGGCACCCAACGCGCTATGGGCAGCCGAAGATGCGGCTTGATGGGCCACTTCTGCTTGGCAAGTGCCGGGCGCTAAGGTGCCAGTGTGACGGTATTTCGGATCGGCGAGGCAGCCGAACTGCTCGGGGTCAGCCCCGACACGGTCCGTCGTTGGGTCGACGCCGGCCGGCTGAGCGCGACCCGGGACGACAACGGCCACCGGACGATCGACGGGGCCGAACTCGCCGCGTTCGTCCGTGGCCAAGCCAGTGAAGCGGACGCTCGGGCCGACGCGTCGTCTGCACGGAACCGGCTGCGGGGCATCGTCACCGCGGTGGTGAAGGACACCGTCATGGCGCAGGTCGACATCCAGGCCGGGCCGTTCCGGCTGGTGTCGCTGATGAGCCGCGAGGCCGTCGACCAGTTGGACCTGCAGGTCGGCTCGGTTGCGGTCGCAGTGATCAAATCGACCACGGTGGTGGTGGAAAGGTCCACCCCGGCCGCGGCGACCAAGGGGAGGACCACGTGAGATCGCATCGACTCCGGACCACGCTGACCGCACTGGCGGTGTCGGCGTTGGTCGCCGTTACCGGCTGCAGCCGCAACGACACGACGGGCGCGCAGAGCAGCGCGAGCGCCAGCGCGGGCGTCACCGGCACGGTCAACGTGTTCGCCGCGGCGTCACTGACGGAGACGTTCACCAAACTCGGCAATGACTTCGAGGCCGCGCATCCCGGTGCCACGGTGAAGTTCAACTTCGCCGGCAGTTCCGCGCTCGCCACGCAGATCAACCAGGGCGCGCCAGCGGACGTGTTCGCGTCCGCCGCCCCGAAGAACATGGAGACGGTGACCGACGCCGGCAACGCCGACGGCACCCCGACCACGTTCGTGAAGAACCAGCTCGTCATCGCCGTGCCGAAGGGCAACCCGAAGGGCGTCACGGGCCTGGCGGACCTGACCAAGCCCGGGGTGAAGGTCGCGCTCTGCGCCGAGCAGGTGCCCTGCGGCGCCGCAGCGAAGAAAGCGCTCGACACCGGCGGAGTCAAGCTCACCCCGGTGACGCTGGAGCAGGACGTCAAGGCCGCGTTGTCGAAGGTGAAGCTCGGCGAGGTCGACGCCGCGCTGGTGTACCGCACCGACGCGAAGGCCGCCGCGGGCGATGTCGACGGCATCGAGTTCCCCGAGTCGGCGGGCGCTGTCAACGACTACCCGATCGTCGTGCTCAAGGGGGCCAAGAACGCGGACGGCGCGAAGGCATTCGTCGCCTACGTGCTGTCCGAGGAGGGTAAGGCGGTGTTGACCGAGGCCGGTTTCCAGGCCCCGTGACCGACACCGATACCGTCGCGGCGGGGCGGCACGCGACCACCCCGTCCCGCCGCAACACTCCACGCCGACAAGTGCCCGCCGCGCTGCTGCTGCCTGCCGTACTCGGCCTCTTGTTCCTGGTGCTCCCGCTTGCCGGGCTGCTGATCCGGGCACCGTGGGCGACCCTGCCGCAGCGACTGACCGAACCCGGCGTACTCACCGCCCTGTGGCTGTCCCTGCAATGCGCCACCCTGGCGACGCTGCTGTGTCTCACCCTCGGCGTCCCGCTCGCGTGGCTCCTCGCCCGGGTCGAGTTCCCCGGCCGGCGGCTGGTCCGTGCGCTCGTCACCGTCCCGCTGGTGCTGCCGCCAGTCGTCGGCGGTGTGGCGCTGCTGCTGGTCTTCGGCCGCCGCGGCCTGCTCGGCAGCTGGCTCGACAGCACGTTCGGCATCACGCTGCCGTTCACCACGACCGGCGTTGTGCTGGCCGAAGCGTTCGTGGCGATGCCGTTCCTGATCATCGCCGTGGAGGGCGCGCTGCGCGGGGCCGACCGCCGGTACGAGGAAGCCGCCGCGACCCTCGGTGCCAGCCGGTGGACGACGTTCACCCACGTGACGCTGCCGCTGGTCGCACCCGGGATCGCCGCCGGAGCCGTGCTGTGCTGGGCCCGTGCGCTGGGCGAATTCGGGGCGACGATCACCTTCGCCGGCAACTATCCCGGCACCACCCAGACCATGCCCCTGGCCGTGTACCTGGCCCTGGAAACCGACCTGGACGCCGCCATCGTGCTCAGCCTCATCCTGCTCACCGTCTCCGTGGCCATCCTCGCCGGGCTGCGCGACCGCTGGATCCGCAGCGCATGACCAGCATTCCCGAACCGGTCACGGTGACCCGGACTTCGGTCGACGGTCCGATGCTCGACGCGCACCTGGTCGTCGACCGGGGCGCGTTCCGTCTCGACGTCGCGCTGCGCATCGCCGCCGGGGAAGTCGTGGCGCTGCTCGGCCCCAACGGCGCGGGCAAGACGACCGCCCTGCGCGCCCTCGCCGGCCTGCAACCACTCACCGACGGCCACCTGACCCTCGCCGGCGGCGACCTGGACCGGCCCGAGCGCCGGGTGTGGACGCCGCCCGAGGACCGCCCGATCGGCGTGGTGTTCCAGGACTACCTGCTCTTCCCGCACCTGACCGCCGTGGACAACGTCGCGTTCGGGCTCCGCCGTCGCGGCTTCCAACGCCCTGCCGCGCGTGCTCAGGCTCAGTCGTGGCTGGCCCGGGTCGGGCTCGCCGAACACGGCCGCCGCAAACCCCGGCAGCTCTCCGGTGGGCAGGCGCAGCGCGTCGCGCTCGCCCGCGCCCTCGCCGTCGACCCGACCCTGCTGTTGCTCGACGAGCCCCTCGCCGCACTCGACGCCCGCACCCGCCTGGACACCCGCGCCGAACTGCACCGCCACCTCGCCGCCCACCCCGGAGCGACGCTGCTGGTCACCCACGACCCGCTCGACGCGCTCGTGCTCGCCGACCGGCTTGTCATCGTCGAGGACGGCCGGCTCGTGCAGGAGGGCGACGCCGCCACAGTCACCGCCCGACCCCGCACCGACTACGTCGCCCGCCTTGTCGGGCTCAACCTGTACCGCGGACGCGCCGACGGCCACACCGTCCACCTCACCGACACGTTCAGCCTCACCTGCGACGACCGGCTCGACGGCGACGCCTTCGTGGTCTTCCCGCCCACCGCCGTCGCGCTGCACCTCCAACGGCCCGACGGCAGCGCCCGCAACACCTGGCCGGCCACGATCACCGGGATCCAGCGCCACGGCGACAACCTGCGCGTCCAACTCGCCGGACCGATCCCAGCCGCCGCTGACATCACCCCGGCCGCCGCCGCCCACCTGCAGCTCACCCCGGGACGGCAGGTGTGGGCCGCGGTCAAGGCCACCGAAACCCACGCGTACCCGGCCTGACCTCCCGCCTCGATCGTGTCCGGGCGCCGGAACGCGGTACCCGAGGAACCGGAGCTGCTCGCCCGCGAACTGACCCAGTTCTTCACGTCGCTCCGCCCGTACTGATCAGCAAGGGAGCCCGGTCATATCGGCCCGGCTCCCGGTGCCGGTTTCCGCATACATCGCCCGGGAAGCTACCCATCTCGATGAACCCCTTCCGTTCCTTCGAAGCGGAAGCGACGCTCAGCGTCGTGGGGACAGCGCGCGAGGTGCGTACTCGAACTGTTCCACGCGGACGCGGGTGGATGTCGGCCGACCGTTGCTGGTGGCGTAGACGCCCAGCCAGATCCCGGTAAACCCGCCGGTGGCGTTGGTGTCCAGCGTCGTCCCGTCGGCCACCGCGACGAGGTTGGGCTCGCCGCCGTCGAGAGCCGCGAGCAGCGAGTATTCCTGCCCGTGTGTGCTGATCACCAGCCTCACCGGGGCGTCGGGCGCGGGCGTGGGCAGCTCGCCGATGACGGTCTCGACGTCGGCGCGGCGGTGGATGGCGAGCACCCGCCGGGCGCCGTCGTCGCCGGCGGTGATGGCGAGTCTTACGTGGTCGCGTTCGTTCTGCCGCACCACGAGACCCGCCTCCTCCCCGGGAGCCAGGGGCGCGATGACGATGGCGCGCACGTTGACGTCCTGGTGCTGCTGGCGTACGCCCAGGAACGCCGGTGTGACCGGCTCGGCGAGGGTGGCGGGCCGCACCGCGAGCGTCCAGCCCTCGCCGTCCGGGGTGGCGAAGTCCGCCGCGGGCCCGCGAAGCGACGTCCAGCGCAGGCTGCTGGGCGGCACGACGCCGGACGTCGAGCCCTGCGCTTCGCCCGGAAGCGGTTGACCGGCGAATGGCACCTCGACCTCGTCCGGGACCCGGCCGGCACCGGGGGCGAATACCGGCCACCCGTCCTCCCAGACCACAGGTACGAGGAACGTCTCGCGGCCCAGGTTGTAGTGGTACCCGCCGTACGGCCGCATGCCGAGCAGCAGCGCCCACCACGAACCGTCTGCGGCCTGCACGAGGTCGGCATGCCCGACGCCGACGACGTCCATGCCGCGGCCCAGGTGCCGGTGGGTGAGCACAGGGTTGGACCTGTTCCCCACGTACGGCCCGGTGACGGACTCCGCCCTTGCCACCGACGTCGCGTGATGGAACTCGGTGCCGCCCTCTGCCGCGAGCAGGTAGTAAGAGCCGTCCACCTTGTACAGGTGCGGGCCCTCAGCCCACACGGCGCCGAGCACCGCACCGCTCCAGATCACGTGCTCGGCGCCGGTCAGCTTCCTGGTGATCGGGTCGAACTCACGCACCCACACCTCGGTCTGCCCGGGCCACCGCGGCTCGCGTGCCGGGCGTGTGCCGTGCAGCCAGACCCGGCCGTCGTCGTCGAAGAAGAGGGACGGATCGATGCCGTCCTCGTCCAGCCAGACCGGGTCTGACCACGGACCCGCCGGGTCGGTCGCGGTAACCACGAAGTTCCCGCCCGGCTTCCCGTCGGGCGTGCCGACCAGTGTGCACACGACCCAGAAGACGCCGTCGTGGTGCCGAATCGTGGGAGCGTACAGGCCGTGTGAGTGGCGCAACCCCTGGTAGTCGAGCTGCCCGGGTCGATCGATCACATGCCCTACCTGCTCCCAACTCACCAGGTCCGAGCTGCGGAAGACGGGCAGGCCGGGAAAGTACTCGAACGTCGAGGTCACCAGGTAGAACGAGGCACCCACCCGGCAGACCGACGGGTCGGGATAACAGCCGGGAAGGATCGGATTGCGCACGCGAGTCACAGCGCACACCGTACCCACGGGAACTGCTCGGCAGCCCGGTGCCATTCGGACAGTCGGGCCGGCCTGGCGCGTCCTGCATCGAAGGATATCCTTGTGTCGATGGTGCTCTCGGCCTAGCCTGAGGCGCCCGGAGATTGATCTCGCGGCCAGGGAACCCAGATTGCTGCTCTGCCGGGCATGGGGCGACCGACCGGTGGAATCAGGGGAGAGACTTCATGGTGATGAAGCTATCCGGCACCACATCGCGGTTCAGGTTCGCGCTCATCGCCGCCGCAGCGGCGGTTGCCGTCGCGGGATCCCTCACCACGGCACCCTCGTCGTCGGCAGTCGCGTCGACGAAGGCCGACAGCGTCGTGGTGAAGGTCAGAGAGCAGCGGCAGAGCATCCGCGGCTTCGGAGGCATGAACCACCCGCTGTGGATCGATGATCTGACGCCGTCCCAACGTGACACGGCCTTCGACAACGGCCAGGACGACCTGGGTTTGTCGATCCTGCGGATCCCCGTGCCCGAGGACCGCGCCGACTGGTCGCGCACCCTCGCGACGGCGCAGGCTGCGGCGGGCAAGGGTGCGTCGGTCATCGCGGCGCCGTGGAACCCGCCGGCCGACCTCGTCGAGACGTTCGAGAAGGCGCCGGTGCTCATCGGTAGCGTCTACGAGGCGGAGGCCGGGACGCTCGTCAACGGCGTCACCGCGACCACGGCTCCGGGCTTCAACGGCACGGGTTACGTCGACTTCACGGCCGACGCGGGCGCGAGTGTGCAATGGAACAACGTCGTCATCGGCTCTGCCGGTCTGAAGACGTTCGGATTCCGCTACGCGCTCGCGAGCGGCACGCGCGCGATGGACCTGTACGTCAACGACAACCTCGTCGCGAGCGACGTCGAGTTCGGGGCGACCGGCAGTGAGTCGACGTGGGAGCTGAAGCTCGTCCACGTGCAGATGACGCCGGGGATGAATGTCGTGCGGCTGCAGACCACCGGCGACGGCGGGCCGAGCCTCGACAACATGACCGCGGCGCCGTACACGGACGCGACGCAGGCGAGGCGCCTTGCCCACGACAGGTACGCCGAGTACGCGCGTTACCTGAACGACTTCGTGGAGTACATGCGCGCCAATGGTGTCGAGCTGTACGGCATTTCGGTCCAGAACGAGCCAGACTATGCGTTCGACTGGACCTGGTGGACGCCTGAGGAGATCGTGCGCTTCCTGCGCGACTACGCGGGCGTGATCTCGACGCGCGTCATCGCGCCCGAGTCGTTCCAGTACAAGAAGAACATGTCGGACCCGATCCTCAACGACCCCGGTGCACTGGCCAACATGGACATCCTCGGGACGCACCTGTACGGCACGCAGTACGCCGACTTCCGGTACCCCCTTTTCGAGGAGAAGGGCGTCGGCAAGGAGCTGTGGATGACCGAGCTCTACACGCCCAACAGCGAGACCGACTCGGCGCAGCGGTGGCCCGAGGCGCTGTCGGTCGCGGAGAACATCCACCACGCGATGGCCGACGCGCAGTTCCAGGCGTACGTCTGGTGGTACATCCGCCGAAGCTACGGCCCCATCCTCGAGGATGGCACGATCAGCAAGCGCGGCTACATGATGGGCCACTACACGAAGTTTGTGCGGCCCGGAGATGTCCGCGTCGAGGCCACCAAGGAGGCGCAGCCCGGCGTCCTCACATCCGCCTACCTGGGCGCTGACGGCAAGGTGACCGTCGTCGCCATCAATACCAACACGACCGCCGCTGAGCAGCGAATCCACCTCGTGGGTACGAGCGCGTCGGCGATCGACGCATGGGTGACGGACGCGGACCGCAACCTTGAGAAGTTCCCGGCCCCGAGGGTGACGGGTAACCACTTCACGGCGTCCCTTCCGGCCCAGAGCGTGACGACGTTCGTGCTGCAGAACCGACTACCGGAGGGGCATCTTCCCGGGTGAGCACGACGGTCGAGTGGAAGCACCGCGTGCTGACGCTGACGGTCTGAGCTGAGACTTCGGTGGCACTGTCGGAGCTGACCAGCGGGGTCGGTCGGATGGATGACCACATGAATGGAAGATGATGCGAAGGATCTTGGCCGGCGTAATCCTCGCCATGGTGCCGGTGGTTTACCTTTCCATCTTCGTGCTTTACAGGACACCCCTTGCCGATGAGTTGAATTCGATGATGAGTGGGCCGATCGACGAATTCGCGCCCCTTATCTTCATGTGTGGGATGCTGGCTTCTGTGGTTGCGTTCGGGTGGCTGATCAGAGGAGGCAACTCATAGTGGCCCTGGGGAGGCCACAGGTTGCACCTGGTTCGGCCGCCGCCGATCCCTGTCGCCGCCTACCAGCACCGTTGCGTTCCGGCTGATCAAGGGGTTGCCGGAGCAGGAAGGGTGACGGTGACCGTCAGCCCGCCCCCGGCGTTCGGCGCCGCCACCACCGTGCCGCCATGCGCCCGGACGATGGACCGGACGATTGCCAGGCCCAGGCCGACCGAGCGGGAGCCCGCGCTACGGTCGGATGACAGCCGCTGGAACGGCTCGAACAGCCGATCGACCACTTCCGGCGGGATCTGGTCACCGGTGTTGCGCACTGTGACGATTGCATCCCCGTCGCGGCGCCCGGTGGACACCTCGATCCAGCCGCCCGGATTGTTGTGCCGGATCGCGTTGTCGACCAGGTTGCTGACCAGGCGGTCCAGCAGGGCCGGGTCGCCGTTGACCGGGGCCGGGCGCAGGTCGGTGGTGACGGTCAGCTGGGCGCGCTCGGCTTCGCCGTCCGCCTCGCTCACCGCGACGGCCGCCGCGACCGCGAGGTCGTGGGGGTCGTGAGCGATGACGCCGCTGTCGCTGCGCGCCAGTGCCAGCAGGCCGTCCAACAGGCGTTCGGCCCGGCCGGTCGCGGTCAGCATGCGCCGGCCCACGGCCTCCCATTGTGCGGTCGTGCTCTCTCGCTTGGCCAGCTGCACCTCGGCGCCGGTCCGCACGATCGCGAGGGGTGTGCGCAGCTCGTGCGAGGCGTCGGCGACGAACCTGCGCTGGCTGTTGAAGGAGGATTCCAGCCGGGCAACCATCTCGTCGAAGGTGTCGGCCAGTTCCTTGAGCTCGTCGTGCGGGCCGGTGAGCGCGACGCGTTCGTGCAGCCGGTCCTGGGAGATCCGCCGGGTGGCGGCGGTGAGGGTCCGCAGGGGCCGGAGCATGCGTCCGGCGACGACCCAGGAGACGCCGAGTCCCAACAGCGCGGTGACCCCAAGCCCGACCGCTGAGGTGCCCGCGGTGTTCAGCAACGTCTTACGGCGCAGCCGCTCCATATTGGCCAGCTCGGCCTTTATCGAGGCGAGCTTCGCGGCTTCATCCGTGAAATGGGGCTCGGTCTCCATCGCGCTGATCTCGGCTGCGTCCGGCTCGTTCGGGTTGCGGTAGAGGCTGTTGTAGAGCAGCGCGTAGTTGAGCGCGAGGAGCGCCGCGCAGGCCCCTACGAGCACGACGGCGTACACGAGGGTCAGCCGCAGGCGGATCGACGGACGCGGTTTCACAGGCGGTATCCCGCGCCGACGACGGTCTCGATCAGCGGCGGGTCGCCGAGCTTGCGACGCAGCCGGGCGACGGTCACCCGCACGGTGGCGGTGAACGGGTCAGCGTGCTCGTCCCACGCCCGTTCCAGCAGGTCCTCGGCGCTGACCACGGCGCCGTGGGCACTCATCAGGATCTCCAGCACGGACAGCTCCTTCGTGGTCAGTGGGATGATGCGACCGTCGCGGGTGACGACGCGCCGCGCGGTGTCGAAGGTCAGGCCGGCGTGCCGCAGGACCCTGGGCGCGTTGTTGGCCCGGCGGGCCAGGGCACGGATGCGCAGCACCAACTCGTCGAAGACGAACGGCTTGGGCAGGTAGTCGTCGGCGCCGAGCATCAGGCCGGCGACCCGGTCCGCCGCCTCCCCGGCTGCGGTGAGCATGAGGATCCGGGCGTCACTGCCGCCCGTGGTCAGAGCGGTGCACACCTGGTCGCCGTGCACGAGCGGCAGGTCGCGGTCGAGCACGACCACGTCGTACCGGTTCGTGCCGGCCTTGTGCAGGCCGTCGAGCCCGTCGGCGGCGAGGTCGACCGCGATGCCCCGGTCCCGCAGCCCGTCCGCGACCTGCTCGGCCAGCAGCACCTCGTCCTCGATCAGCAGCACCCGCACCCGGCACCCCCTGCTCAGCAGTCTCGGCGATCGGGCATTACACCGACGTTACAGCCGCTGTGACGGTGCTGTTGCCGCCCGGTAGCTGCACTGAAGCAATGAGAAAACGTCTCCTGGCTGGCATCCTGCTGCCACTGGTACTGGTTGCGGCGGCGGCCTGCTCGCAAGCCGACGACGGTGCGGGCGTGGCCTCGGTGAGCGGTACAGCGGCGCCGAGCCCGACGCCGAGTCTCAGCGAGCTTGAGCAAGCAATCGGGTACGTGCGGTGCATGCGGGCGAACGGCGTACCGATGCCCGACCCCGAAGTCGTCGACGGCAATGTCCGGATCGGGGGCGGGTTGAACAAGGACGGGGTGGACGAGGACACGTTGCGCAACGCGGAGGAGGCCTGCAAGCAGTACAGACCCGTGCCACCTCCGGAGCTGGCAACCCAGAAGCTCCAGTTGGCGCGCGAGGAGTCGCGGTGCATGCGGGCCAACGGGGTGGAGAACTTCCCCGACCCGAAGGCCGACCTCAGCCGTGAGGTTCCCGAGTCGATCCGCCAGGACCCGCAGTACGAGCAGGCGGAGGCGAGTTGCTTCTGGCACGACGGCAGGTCGCCCTCACCAGGAGCGTCGGGGAGATGAGCAGTGGAGTCCTGTTGACCGACCATTCCGGCGGCCGACGGCGGCGCGGTCGGGCCGTCGCAGCGGGCGGCGCCGTCGTACTCGCGGCGGGAGCGGCGGCCGCGGCCGCGGTCGGGTTCGGCGGGGATGGCGCGGGTGCGCCGCGGGCGGCGGACCTGCCGCCCGGCACCGCGCTGGTGACCCGACAGACGATGCTGGACACCGACGTGGTGTCCGGTGACCTCGGGTACGAGTCGAAGACCGCGCTCGCCGGGCGAATCGCGGGCGTGGTGACCAGGGTGCCGCTGGCCGGCGACCTCATCGGCCGGGGCCAGCCGATCTACCGGGTGGACAACGCGCCGGTGGTGCTGATGTACGGCGACCTCGCCGCGTACCGAGGGCTCGGCCCGGGCGCCGTCGGCGCGGACGTACGGCAACTGGAGGAGAACCTGAAGGCCCTAGGCTACGGCGGATTCACGGTGGACGACAGGTACACGGCCGGCACCGCGAAGGCGGTGAGGCGATGGCAGAAGGACCTCGGCCTGTCTCGGACCGGCCAGGTCGAGCTGGGGCGGGTGCTGTTCGCGCCGGGCAAGATCCGCATCGACACGGTAACGGCCGGGGTGAACCAGTCCACCGGCGACGGGCAAGAGGTGCTGCAGTACACCGGGACCGGGCGCCAGGTGACGGTCCGGTTGGAAATATCCAAGCAACGCCTGGCCCGTAGGGGCGTCAACGTGCAGGTCCAGATGCCGGACGGCAAGCAGGTGGCCGGCCGGGTGGAACGGGTCCACACCGTGATCGAGCAGCCGACCGACGCGGGCCGCCAGGCGGAGACCTGGATCGAGGCCCGTGTCTCGCTGGGAGATCCCACGGGGGCGGCGGGGATCGAGGCGGCGGTGGTCAACGTCGTCTTCACCGCGTCCGAGCGCGAGGACGTGCTCACCGTGCCGGTCGCGGCGCTGGTGGCGTTGGCCGAGGGTGGCTACGGCCTCGAAGTCGTCGAGGGGTCCACCACGCGCTACCTCGGGGTGGAGACCGGCCTGTTCGCCGGCGGACGGGTCGAGGTCACCGGCGACGGGCTGACCGAGGGCATGACCGTGGGGATGCCACGATGATCGAACTGACCGACGTGACGAAGGTGTACCCCGGCGACGTCCACGCGCTCGCCGGTGTCAACCTGACCATCCGTGCCGGCGACCTGGTCGCGGTGGTCGGCCCGTCCGGCTCGGGCAAGTCCACCATGCTGCACATGTTGGGCACGCTCGACCGGCCCACCTCCGGTCGGGTGGTGGTCGACGGCCACGACGTGTCGCGGCTGTCCGACCGGCAGCTCTCGGCTCTGCGCGCCAGCCGGATCGGGTTCGTGTTCCAGCAGTTCCACCTCGCTGCCGGGGTGCCGGTGCTGGACAACGTGGCCGACGGCCTGCTCTACGCGGGCGTACCGATGAAGGAGCGCAGGCGGCGGGCGGCGGCCGCGTTGCAGCGGGTCGGGCTCGGACACCGGCTCGACCACGAGCCCCACGAGCTGTCCGGCGGGGAAAAGCAGCGGGTGGCGATCGCCCGGGCGGTGGTCGGCGGACCCGCGCTGCTGCTCGCCGACGAGCCGACCGGCAACCTCGACTCCGCGTCCGGGCAGGGCGTCATGGCCGTGCTGCGCGAGCTGCGCTCAGCCGGTACGACGGTCGTGGTCATCACCCACGACCGTGAGCTCGCCGCGGGTCTCGACCGCCAGGTCCACGTGCGCGACGGCAAGGTGGTCGCCGAGCAGGCGGCGGGAGTGGCCCGATGACGACCGTTCACCCGGCTCGACCCCGGCTCTCGCCCGCCCGAATGGCCCCCCGCGACGTGGTCCGGGTCGCTGCGGCCGGCCTGCGCTCCCGCCCGGCCCGGGCGCTGCTGTCCGCGCTCGGCATCGCGATCGGCATCGCCGCGATGGTCGCCGTCGTGGGCGTCTCGTCGTCTTCCCGCGAAGAGCTCGACCGCCAGCTCGCCGCGCTCGGCACGAACCTGCTCACCGTCGCCCCCGGGCGGACCATCGACGGCCAGAACGCCAAGCTACCCACCGAGGCCGAGGCGATGATCGCGCGGATCGGCCCGGTCACCGCTGTCTCCGCGACCGGGGCGATCAGCAACGCCAAGGTGTACCGCTCGGACAGGATCCCCAAGGTGGAGACCAACGGATTGTCCGTGCTGGCCGCCCGCGTGGGCCTGCCGGACAGCGTCGGCGCGGGTCTGCGCGGCGGCACCTGGCTCAACGGCGCGACGGGCCGGTACCCCGCGGCGGTGCTGGGCGCCGCCGCGGCCGACCGGCTCGGCATCGGCCGGCCCGGTCCGCGGGCGCAGATCCTGGTCGGCGGCGAACCGTTCACCGTGATCGGCGTGCTCAACCCGGTGGCGCTCGCGCACGAACTGGATACGACCGTGCTGATCGGCTGGGACATCGCCACCGACCTGTTCGGCTTCGACGGACGGGCGACGACCGTCTACACCCGGTCACGGGAAAGCCAGGTCGAGGCGGTACGCGCCGTCCTCGCCGCCACCGCCAACCCGCGGGCACCCGGCGACGTCGACGTGTCCCGCCCCTCGGACGTCCTGGCCGCCCGCCGAGCGGCCAACGCCACCCTGAACGGGTTACTGCTCGGCCTGGGCGCGGTGGCGCTGCTGGTCGGCGGCGTCGGTGTGGCCAACACGATGGTCATCTCGGTGCTGGAGCGCCGGGCCGAGATCGGGCTACGCCGCTCGCTCGGCGCCACCCGAGGGCAGATCCGGGTGCAGTTCCTCGCCGAGTCGCTCCTGCTGTCCGCGCTCGGCGGTGTGGGCGGAGTGCTCCTCGGCGTCCTGGTCACCGCCGGGTACGCCGCCTATCAGGCCTGGCCCGCCGTCGTGCCGGCCTGGGCGACCGCTGGAGCCCTCGCCGCGACCGTGGTGATCGGTGGCGTCGCCGGGCTCTACCCGGCGATCCGCGCGGCCCGGCTGTCCCCGACCGAGGCGCTGGCCGCAGCGTGACCGGCTCGGCGGGCTGACCGATCCCGCCGAGCCGGTCCGTTCTGGTCGAGGACCGGGCCGTGAGGCCGCTCCCCGTCGAGGGTCCGGCGATTCGATGAGGAACTGCCCGGCCACATGCCGACGGGCCGCGCCCAGCGCGCGGCGCAAACCGATCTCGGTCCGCCGCTCGCGGACCGCGATGACCACCGGCAGCCCGCTGCGAACCCCCACGATTATTTTGACAAAGGACCCTGGTTATTACTAGTTATCTCGTCCTACTCTGCGGTCGCTCGGTTCGTACCGGTCGCTGCACGGCGACGTGGCGGCCGTCCTGAGGAGATCGCATGGTGATGTCAGAAGTCCCCACCGACGAAGCCCCCGACCCGGCAAGGCCACCGACCCGCGCCCCGGAGGGCAGGCGACCACGCATGATCGGCCGGGGCTGGGTGCAGGCGGCCATCCTCGTGACGCTCGGCGGATTCTTCGTTCTCGGGTTCTTGGCGATGCGTACATACCAGGCCCAGCCGCCGATCCCCGAACAGGTGACCACGCCCGACGGTCAGGTGCTGTTCACCGGCGACGACATCCGGCAGGGCCAGGAAGCATTCCTGCGCAACGGCCTCATGCAGTACGGCTCGATCTTCGGCCACGGTGCATACCTCGGCCCCGACTTCACCGCCGACTATCTGCACCGCGCCGCCACCGCGGTGCAGGAGCAGCACGGCGGCGCCGAGGCCGGACATGCCCGCACCGTCGAGGAATTCCGGACCAACCGGTACGACGCGCAGACCGGCACGCTGGTCTGGAGCGCCGCCCAGGCCAAGGCCTTCACCGAACTGACCACCCACTACGCCGAACTGCTCGGCTCACCCGAGGGCAAGCAGGGGCTCCGTCCCAACGCGGTGACCGACCCCGCCGAGATCCACGACCTGACCGCGTACTTCGGCTGGACAGCGTGGGCGTCCGCCACCGACCGGCCGGGCAAGACGTACTCCTACACCAACAACTGGCCCGCCGAGCCCCTGGTCGACAACGAACCGACCGGGCACACGGTGACGTGGAGCGTACTGTCGCTGATCTTCCTGCTGGTCGGCGCCGGCGCACTCTTCGCCGCCTTCGGCCGGTGGAACTTCCTCGGCTGGCACCACCGCGACCACCGCGAACTGCGTTTCCACGCCCCGAGCACCGTGCGGCTGACCCCCGCGCAGCGCGCCACCGCCTGGTTCTTCTTCGTCATGGCCGGGCTCTTCCTCGTCCAGACCCTGCTCGGCTCCGCAACCCAGCACTACCGGGCCGACCTGGGCAGCTTCTTCGGAATCCCGCTCGGCGAGTGGCTGCCCTACAACCTGACCCGCACCTGGCACGTGCAGTTGTCCATCTTCTGGGTGGTCACGTCGTTCCTGGCCATCGGCATCTTCCTCGCGCCCCTGATCGCCCGCGGCTGGGAGCCGCGCCGGCAGGCCCTGCTGACCCGGCTGCTGCTCGGCGCCCTCGTCGTGGTCGTCGTCGGCAGCCTCCTCGGCGAGTTGGCCGGCATGCGGGGCTGGCTCGGCCCGCTCTGGAGCTACCTCGGCAACCAGGGCTGGGAATACCTCGACCTCGGACGCGTCTGGCAGGTGCTGCTGATCCTCGGCATGGTCATCTGGGTGGCGATCCTGTTCCGCGGCCTGCGCCGGCGGTTGCGCACCGAACACGTCGCCAACCTGCCGTGGCTGTTCTTCCTGGCCGCCCTCGCCCTGCCGGCGTTCTACGCCGTGGGCCTGCTCGCCAGCCCGGACAGCCAGTTCACCGCCGCCGACTTCTGGCGGTTCATCGTGGTGCACCTGTGGGTCGAGGACTTCCTCGAGCTGTTCACCACCGCCACCGTCGCCTACCTGTTCGTGCTGCTCGGCGTCGTACGCGAGCGGGTCGCCCTCTCGGTGATCTTCCTCGACATCGTCCTGTACAGCGCGGGCGGCGTCGTCGGCACCATGCACCACCTGTACTTCTCCGGTGAGCCGGCCGAGCACCTCGCCCTCGGCGCGACGTTCTCCGCCCTGGAGGTCGTACCGCTGCTGTTCCTGACCGTGGAGGCGTGGAGCTTCCTGCAGCTGGGTGCCCGTCGCAAGAGCGCGTCGAGCACGCCGTTCCCGCACCGGTGGGCGGTCATGTTCCTCGCCGCGGTCGGCTTCTGGAACTTCCTGGGCGCCGGCGTGTTCGGTTTCCTGATCAACCTGCCGATCGTCTCCTACTACGAGATCGGCACCGGGCTCACCGCCAACCACGCCCACGCCGCGATGATGGGCGTGTACGGCATGCTGGCTGTCGGCTTCGCCATGTTCGTGCTGCGTTATCTCATCCCCGAGCAACGCTGGTCGGACCGGCTGGCCGCGGTGTCGTTCTGGTCGCTCAACCTGGGCCTGGCATGGATGTCGTTCGCCACGCTGCTGCCCGCCGGAGCCCTGCAGCTGTACAAGGTCGTCGACGCCGGGTACGCGGACGGCCGCAGCCTCGGCTACCTGCAGGGCGACACCAACATGTTCCTGGAGTGGCTGCGCCTGCCCGGCGACGTGGTCTTCATGGTCGGCGGGGTGCTGCCGCTGCTGTGGATGGCCTGGCTGGGTATCCGTCACCGGGTCAGCAGGACGCGATCGCCCGAGGAGCCGCCCGAGACGCTGCTGTTCACCGAGATCGTGCCGGACGGCCACTCCGCTGACGGTGGCGATGGCCTCGACGGCGAGGCAACGGCGTCTACCGGCGCGACGGTCGAGGAACAACCCTCCGGACCGGTGCCTCGATGAGCGGCGAGGCGGCCTTCGCGGCCGGGTACGTCCTGGTGCTGCTCGGCGTCGTGGTGGCCCTGAACAGCTACGGTCGCAAGCCCACCAGCGCCTGGGCCTCCCGGGTGTTCGCCGGATACCGCCGCGCGGTGCCGGACGCGCCCGAGCCGGCCGACCCCGCCGACTGGCCACATTCCGAGGTGGGCCGCTTTCACGGGGTGATCGCCCTGTCGATCGCGGCGATCGCGCTGGTCCTGGTCGGCGGCGTCATGTTCCGCCACCACCGGCCGCCGGAAGTCGCGATCCTGGTCGCGGTCGCACTGCCGCACTGCCTGCTGCTCGGTCGGCGAATACCCCGGCTGCTGCGGCAGCCGGCGCCCCCGCTCGGGTGAGTCCGCGGCCGGGGCCCGCGGCGCTGCGCGTGGCCCCGGCCGCTGGCATGGCCCCTCGGCCGGCAGGTGACGTTGTCATCGTTGGGAGCGGTGCAAGGACCCGGCGTGGCCCGGTCAGCGCAGTCCGGCGAACAGGTCGTCCTCGGGCGCCGGCGCATCGGTGATGTCGCGGACCCGGACGAAGGTCTCCACGCCCATCAGCTCGGTGAATCGTGTTTCGCCGAGTTGCAGGAAGAAGATGTTCTCGGCCTGACTGGCGTGTGCAGCCAACGATGCGAACTTCTGCGCGCCGTAGCCGCTCGTGTCCACCCAGGTGGTGATCTCGTCGTCGGGCAGGCCGAGCTGCGGCATCTCCTCCGACGGCCCGTCCGGCTCGGGAAACTCGACGCCAATCTCCTTCATGACCCGGCCGAACTCCTGGAAGGCACTGCGCGGCATGGTGGTCCAGTACACCTTCGCGGGGATGTTCGTCCGCTCGACGGCGGCCATCGTGATGCGGTGCGCCTGGATGTGATCCGGATGGCCGTAGAAGCCGTTTTCGTCATAGGTGACGACGACGTCGGGCCGATAGCGCCGGATCAACTCGGTCAGCCGGTCGGCCGCCTCCGCCACCGGCGTGTTCCAGAACGCGCCAGGCGCGTCGTTGGTCGCCCAACCCATCATCCCGGAGTCGGCATAGCCGAGCGTCTCCAGGTGCGTGACCTTCAACGCCTCGCAACTGGCCGTCAACTCGGCCTGGCGCATCGCTACCACGGCCTCCGGGTCGTGCCCCGGGTCGCCCGGCTTGACCCCGCCGGGCCCATCGCCGCACCGCCCGTCCGTGCAGGTCACGAGCACCGTCGTGATCCCCTCCGCCGCATAGCGGGCGAGGACGCCGCCGGTGCTGGTCGCCTCGTCGTCGGGGTGCGCGTGCACCGCCATCAAGGTCAGAGATCGCTCAGCCACCCCACCACAATACGAGGGACGTCCGGCGCACTAGCATTGCCGCGATCCGGAACGGTTGCTGAAACGAGGCGAGATGCGTTGGCTCCGGCAGTTACTGGGTAGCAGGCGGGTCCAGCTCAACCCGGGGCGGCAGGAGGCGCTACTGCAGGATGTTCGGCAGCGGTACGGCCCCCGCTCGCAGGTCCGCTTCCCGGAACAGGTCGAGGCGATCACCCGGATGCTGAACGACGACGACGGCCTGGTGGTGGCGGCCCGGATCGTGAGCGTGGCCGCCGACGAGGCCCACGCGGACCTACAGGCCCAGGCCCACGACGTACACCGACGGACGGGCCGGCGGCTTCTGGTGCACCGCCGAAACTACCGGCCGCTGTGGAAGGAGGCCGGACCGGCGCTGCGGTGGCCGCTGTTCACGCTGCCGTGCGGCCTCCACCCGTACGCGCAGGTGGCCGCCGCCGTCGCGGTGGTCGGCAGCCGGGCGCCCCGGCTCAGCCGGGTGACCGACCCTGGCCCGATCCTGACCCGCGTGTTCGAGGTGCTCGACCTCACCACCGCTGGCTGGGAGTACGGCCGGGTGCGGGTGGACACCGATGCGGCCGCCCTGGGCGATCGACTGATCTCGACCGCCGGGCAGGTCCTCGCGGCCATCGACGACCCGCCCCGCTTGCCGCCTCCGGTCCGCGAGCTGATGCGCCGCAACAGCACCACCGACATTCACGATCCGACCGGTCCGCGGTTGGTCGGCGCAATCAACCTGGGCGCGAGGATGCGGGAGACTCTCCTGGTCTGAGACACCGCAGCGGGACTGGCCGCCATGGGTGTCGAGTTCAAGGTCGCGAATCGAGGAATCGGGCGATCGAGCCAACCAGAGCCTTGGGGTCTTCAAGCATGGGTAGGTGACCGGTGTCGAGGCGGTCCCCCCAAGCGTGGCCGAGCCGTCGGGCGCATCGCTGTTGCAGCGCGATCGGCACTTCGCGGTCCTGAGTGGTAAGTACGTAGCCCCGCACGCCGCTCCACGAGCGATGGGCGGTCCTGTCGCGATACAGGCCAGGCGACTCGGGGGCGAAGTCCGCGATGATGCGGTCAGCAGTCTGGTCGTCGAGGCGGTGCGCAAGGCGGCGGCGGATCGCAGAATTCGGTGGACGGGTCCCGGCGAGCCGCATCGCCGCGTCCAGCACCCACCGATTCGGTGCCGGCATCGCCGAGATGAACGATCCTCCGGGCTCGGGGACCACGGCAGCCACCGCCAGGAACGCGCTGACACGTTCGGGCGCGAGCCGGGCGACCTCGGCGCCGATCACGCCACCGGCCGAATGCGCGACGATCGCGAACCTGCCCGTGGGCGCGGAGCCGACCGCCGTCGCCGACCTCTGACGCGCCGGGATTGTGGCCCGACTCGCGGGGAGATGCCCGAGCCGGTGTCCGTCGCCCAGGTCACGCTGGACGGGCCGTTGGACCCTGGTCACCTCGTATACCCCCGGGGGTAATGTTCGGGCACTGGGAGAGACGCAAGGCGGTGGACGGTGAAGGTTGTCATCGTGGGCGCGGTAGCCGGTGGCGTGTCGGCTGCTACCCGACTGAGCCGGCTGGGACCGGAGCACGAGATCGTCGTGTTCGAGCGCGGCAGTGACGTGTCGTACGCGAACTGCGGCCTGGCGTACCACGTCGGTGGCGTGATCGCCGACCGCCGGGATCTGCTGCTGCAGACACCGCAGAGCCTGCGTGCCCGATTCGGGCTGGACGTGCGGGTCCGCACCGAGGTCGTCGCAATCGACCGGCAGGCCCAGACGGTACGCGTGCGCGACCTGGACAACGCAGCCGAGTACGACGAGCCCTGGGACCGGTTGGTGCTCAGCCCGGGCGCGGCACCGTTCGCGCCGGACCTGCCCGGCATCGAGCGGGCCCACACACTGCGCACGGTGGCCGATGCCGATCGCCTCACCGCGCTCCTGACCGAGCAGCGCCCGGCCAGCGCCGTCGTCGTCGGTGGGGGCTTCATCGGGCTGGAGACGGCCGAAAAACTGCACCGGCGCGGATTGCAGGTCAGCGTGGTCGAACTGGACAATCAGGTTCTCGCCCCGATCGACCCCGAGCTGGCCGCCGTCGTGCACGCCGAGCTGCGCCGGAACGGGGTGCGCCTCGTGCTCGGCGCCGGCCTGACGGCGGTGCTGCCCGACGCCGTCGAGCTCGACGACGGGCAGCTGCTCCCCGCGGACGTGGTCGTGCTCGCCGTCGGTGTACGCCCGGAAACCGGGTTGGCCCGGCAGGCGGGCCTGGCGCTGGGCCGGCGCGGCGGCATCGCCGTGGACGAGTCGATGCGTACCACTGATCCACGCATCTACGCACTCGGCGATGCCGTCGAGAAGACCGACCGACTCGACCACGGGACGATCCCGGTATCACTGGCCAACACCGCCAACCGCCAGGGCCGCCTGGTTGCCGACGCCATCGCCGGCCGCCCGGTCAAGCTGACCGGGCGAATCGGCACCGCCATCGTGCGGGTCTTCGACCTCACCGTCGCCGTCACCGGATGGAACGAGAAGCGCCTGCGTACCGCCGGTCGCCCCTGCCAGCCCGTGCATACCCATCCGACCTCCCACGCGGGCTACTATCCCGGCGCTGTGCCGATGGCGCTCAAGCTGCTCTTCGACCCGCAGACCGGGTCGATCCTCGGTGCACAGGGCGTCGGCGGCGAGGGAGTGGACAAGCGCGTCGACGTGCTCGCCACCGCGCTGTACGCGGGGCTGTCCGCCGACGACCTCGCCGACCTCGAGTTGGCGTACGCACCCCAGTACGGCTCGGCCAAGGATCCGGTCAACATGCTCGGCTACATCGCGGAGAACATCCGCACCGGCACCACCCGTACGGTGCAGTGGCACGAGGTCGCCGACCGGGTCGCCGCCGGGGTGCACCTGCTCGACGTGCGGACCGCGGCCGAGCACGCCGCCGGCCACATCCGCGGCTCGCTGAACGTGCCCGTCGACGAGCTGCGCGAGCGTCTCGACGAACTGCCCGACGGTGAACTGATCGTCTACTGTCAGCTCGGCGTCCGGGGGCACACCGCCGCCACCCTGCTGATCGGCACCGGCCGGGACGCGGCCAACCTCGACGGCGGCTACCGCACCTGGTCCACCGCCACCGCCGATTGCTGAGGGACGTCTCGTACCTCCGGCATCTGTCCATTGCGGATGGTCATCGATGGTGGCTGGGCGCGGGCGATCTCCGCACCCGGCAGCGGCCTTCCTTCTCAGGTAACGCTGGCGGGCCGGGCGAGTCCGTCGCGACGACCGCCCCCCGGCACGTCGGCGGGTGACATAGGCTTGGCCAGCCGCAGCAGCACGCTCGAAGGGGGCCGCCCGTGGTCAAGCCAGCAGGCAAGGACAGCGCGATCTACGATGGACTCGACACGAGCGTGCCGCACCCCGCCCGTCGATACAACTACTGGCTGGGCGGCAAGGACAACTTCGCGGCCGACCGGGCCGCGGGCGACGAGATGGTCAAGCTCTTCCCCACGGTCCGGCTGGCCGCCCTGGAGAACCGAGCCTTCCTGCGCCGGGCCGCGACATTCCTGGCGCGCGACGCGGGCATTCGGCAGTTCCTCGATATCGGTACCGGGCTGCCCACCGCGAACAACACCCACGAGGTCGCCCAGTCGGTGGCACCCGAGTCGCGGATCGTCTACGTCGACAACGACCCGATGGTCATGGTGCACGCCCGCGCGCTGCTCACCAGCGCACCCGAGGGCCGCACCGCCTACCTCGAGGCCGACCTGCGGGAGCCGGACAAGATCCTCGGTCACCCCGACCTGCTCGCCACGCTCGACCTGTCGCAGCCGGTCGCGCTCATGCTCATCGCCGTCCTGCACTTCATCGACGGTGAGGAGCAGACCGCCGCGCTTGTGCGCCGCCTGGTCGAGGCGCTGCCGTCGGGTAGTTACGTCGCGGCGAGCCACGGCACCATGGACCTCGCCGACGCGCGGGCCCGCGCCGGATACGAGCAGATGAGGGCGGCCGGCCGCGCCGATATCGTGCCGCGGACGCGGGAGGAGTTCACGGCGCTGTTCGACGGGCTCGAACTCGTGGACCCGGGCGTCTGCGCGGTGAGCGAGTGGCGCGCCGAGGACGAGCCCCAGCCGCGTCCCGCCCCGCACGAGGTCGCCAACTACGGCTTGGTCGCCCGCATTCCATAGTCCACATCAGACCGGAGACGGCGACCCCGATTTCGTGCGGCGGGCGCCCGGATGCATCGTCTCGCCGGTCGACCCTCACTGCACCACCTCTGCCGAGTGGTTGTGGGACCCGCGTGCCTCGGCAGACGGACTCCGGCACGCGGCTCGCGTTGCGCTTGTCGGCATGGCTCCTGCCCTTTCGGGAAGGCAAGTGTGCCTCACCGCCCGACTTCGCCGCGTTGATCCGGCCGCCTGGCGTCCCTAGATTGACCCCACGAGCCTGCCATCGGGGGAGAGATCAGCATGCACCCTCGGGCGAAGATCCACCGGACACCGCAGCCAGGTCAGTCCCCACCCGCCAGCGGGGGACGGTCGCGTGACGACGAACTGGCCGCGGCCGCGTCGATGTTGCGGCTGCAGCGCGTGGCGGGCAACGGGGCCGTCACCCGGGTCGTGCAGCGGGGCATGGTCGCCCCCGGGTGGGGCGTCGGTGGCGCGCCGGTGGTGCAACGCCAGCAGGACCCCGCAGCTCTCCTTCCGGATCCGGCGGCGAAGGCGGCGACGACCTTCACCCCGCCCGGGGGCGGTCGGCTGTCGAGCAATCCGGATCTGCAGGGCGCGCTGTTTCCGTTCCGGCGGCAGATGCTGGAGAAGTTCGTTGGCCTGTACCAGTCCATTGAGCTGGACCAGCTCGATCCGGTGACGAAGGAGGCCACACTGGAGAAGATCCTCAGCGAGGTCCGGGCGGAACAGGCGAAACTGACCGGCCTGGGGAGAAAGACACCCGAGGAGACCAAGCGGGCCCAGGAACTCGAGGCGATGCTGAAGCGGGCCGAGCGTGACGCCGCCACGAAGCTCGCGGTGGCCAAGCAGTGGAGGTCCAAGCACGCCACGCCCGGTCAGTCCCTCGCCGCGCTGGAAACCGAGATCACTCGTTTGGGCCTGGAGCTCGGCCTACCGGACTGGGTGGCCACGGCGATGATTGAGTTCGCCGGTATGCGCTACGGCCGAACCGATCAGGGCGGCGGCAAGAGTGCGCACGGCTCCTACTACTCGCCTCAGCGGCTCCTCTGGGCGCTGGCCAAGACCCGCGACCCGGGGATCGGGAAAGCGGCCCAGGCGGCGTTCTTCACGCTGTCCACCGGCGAGGCGCTCGGCCGGATCAAGGCGATGCGCGAGCAGAACCAGGTGCCGCTCTGGGCGTGGCAACGGATCGTCTACCAGACGGATCTGCGGGTCGATCCGGCCAACACCAACCCGGACTGGAACAAACCGGCCGCGGTCCCGAAGGGAGAGGGTGGTAAGCCCAGCGACGAGGACGCGATCTGGCAGCGGGTGCTCAACCTCTGGCTGTCGCAGAACGCGAAGGACATCGCCCCGGGCGAGCGCGGGCCCGCGTTCGGCTCGACCGGCTGGCGCGCGGAGATGTTCGAGCGAGCTAGGACCAGGATGACCGGCTTCTCGGCCAACATCGCGCTGGGCGTCGTGTGCAACGAACTGTCCGAGGCGATCATGGCTGACCAGGGGGTACGCCTACCCGGCGGTATCGCGGCGAACGCCGCCTTCTTCAGCAGCGATGCCAAGGATCCGACCAAGCGACCTGCCGGGATGTACTTCGGTCGGGTCGCTCCCGAGTTCCTGCACCCGGGCGCGGTGCTGTTCCGGATCGACAAGACCTGGGCCCGGGCGGTCGCCGGTCACGACGAGGTGAAGGCGGCCGGCGGTGTCGACTACACCTTTCCGACGGCCGATCCCAAGCCCGATCCGAAGGTGACCGACCCACCCGCGGGCACGTCGTGGCGAAACATCGCCGTACCCGGTGAGCGGGTGCGCCGTGAGTCGGACGGGGAAGAGAAGGTCACCCAGTACGTCCGGTGGCAGCACCAGATGACGGTGGCCGACGTGCGCGGTGATCGGGTGATACTGCTGGAGACCGGGGACCAGGGCGCCGGCGTGTACGAGAAGTCTGCCGCCGCACTGCAGGGCGACCCGTACGTGTTCCTCGGGGCCAAGGACGAGCGCCAGGTCATCACCATCGGAGAGGTGACCGTGGTCGGTGATCCCAGGGGCGGACCTGATCCCGATAGCCCCGGTCGCTGAGCCGTCGCGGCGGCGCTGCGGTCGAAGATGGACGTGCGCCATTCACGATTGACCTGGGCGGTGGCCGACGGCGGCGGCCGGATGCGCCCGGTGTCGGTACGTCACCTGCGGTCCCTGTCAGCCGGCCGCCAGCCGGAGTCCGAGTGCGACGAACGCGACGGCGCAGATCCGGTTGATCCACCGTGACCAGCGGCCCTCGGACATCCGGCCGGCGAGCCGGCCGGCGCCGGCGCCCAACGCGATGTCGACGGTGAGCTGCACCACCACGAAGAGAGCGCCGAGCAGTGTCAACTGGGCGGTGGCGTTACCCGCGGCCGGGTCGACGAACTGGGGCAGGAACGCCACGCTGAACAGGATCATCTTCGGGTTGAGCAGGTTGGTCACCAGTCCGCGGAGGAACGCGTGCCTGGTGGTGCCGCCCTGCTCCGGCGCGGTGGTGGTCGGCCGGCCGGCGGTTCGTAGCGCCCGCACCCCGAGAACGACCAGGTAGGCCGCGCCGGCCCAGCGGATCGCGGTGAACAACACCGGTGAGGCGGAGATGAGCGCGGCGAGGCCGCCGACGACCGCGGCGACGTGCACCGCCTCGCCCGCCGCCACGCCGAGAGCGGCGACCACCCCGGCACGGGTGCCGTAGCGAGCGGCGTTGGCCAGGACGAACATCATGTCGGGGCCGGGGGTGACCATGAGGACGGTGATCGCGGCGAGGTAGCCGGCGACGGTCGCCGCGGACAGTCCGAGCATGTCTCAGTCCTCCTCGGCGCCGTCGAGCAGGGCCCGCCGCAACGCCAGCCGGTGCTCGCGGCGGATCTGCGCCTCGCGGTAGCGGCGCTGGTCCTCGTCGGTCTGCGGCAGCAGCGGCGGGACGACACGGGGTTGGCCGTCGTCGTCGACCGCGACCATGACCAGGTGCGCGGTCGCCACATCGACCGGCGGTACCGCTCGGTCCCACCTGTCCGCGCTCACCTTGACGGCGACCTCCATCGAACTGCGACCAGCCCAGGTGATCCGGGCGTCGACGTGGACGACGTCACCGACCCGTACCGCGCGGAGGAAGGCGGTCTCGTCGATAGCGGCGGTGACCGCAGGTCCGTCGGAGTGCCGTGCGGCGACCACCCCGGCGACGGAGTCGATGAGGTTGAGGATCCGCCCTCCGTGCACGGTGCCCATCAGGTTGGTGTGGTGCTGGTCCATGATCTGCGACATGGTCAGGCGCGAGGCCGACGGCGGCCGGCCGGCGAGTGTGGTGGTGTCGTGCATGGGTCGTCCGTCCTCGGGAAGCAGACCGCCGGACCGGCCGGAGCGCACGTCGAGGACACGCCCCATGGCGTGTCACCCGCACGACCCGCCCGCGAGGTCGACGGCAGCGCACACCCCTCGTGTGCGCAGCGCGGGCAGGTCTTCGGACTCGCGGGCGCGGCCGGACGTGCCGGTCTCCTACTGGCCGTCGCTTCCCAGGCCATGGGCGGCCCAGTGCCGATGACGGCGGTCGTTCCCACTCACCGCTGCGGGGCAGTCCCGGACTCCCACCGGGTTCCCTCTTACGACGCCCGGTCAGGGACCGGGCGAACCAGCGCCGTTCTCCACCCTACAAGGCTCCGACCGATCGTTCGGTCGTGCCGGAGCCGGCTGTGAGCCACGTCCCTCGCCCGAACCGCCGGCTCAGCTCACCGAACCCCGAGCGCGTGTCGACATCGATCAACGCCTTGCTGTTATCCAGGTGACGCCCGTCGAGGATTGACGTTGGCGAAGAGCGTGTGTTGCGATGGGGTGCTCCAGCATCAGGGGAAGCCGGTCAAATTCCGGCACTGGCCCGCAACCGTAGGTCCCGTCAGGGACGAGTCGGATTACCTGGCTGGAGGTGCCACGTCAGCGTCGTCGAGGTCACGGCGCGGGCATCGCGCCGGGGAGCCGGTTCGGGGTCCGCGTCTGCGCCGCTCACCCCTGGAAGAGTGCGTCATGCCGGTTCCCGCCCGCCGATCATCCCGCCTGTGGGCTTCCCTCGCGACACTGATCACGCTCGGCATCACCACGGTCGTGGTGTCCGTGCCGGCCGCGGCTGACCCGATCGAGTCGTGTACACCGGCCAACGGCGCCGTCGTCGCTGTCGATTTCCGCCCCTGGGGCGGTCAGGTGCTGCGTGGTTGTGACGCCACGCCGACCACAGGTTTCGATCTGTTGCACGAGGCGGGTTTCACCACCACCGGGACTGTCCACGACGGACCCGGATTCATCTGCCGGATCGGCAACGCCACCTTCGAAGCGGGCACCCAGTACCCCAAGCCCGACCAGGAGGCGTGCACGCTGACCCCACCCGCGACGGCCTACTGGTCCTACTGGTTCGCCCCACCCGGCCAGCGAACCTGGACCTACAGCCCGCTGGGCGCCATGGCCAAGGTGCCCGGCCACGGCGAGGTGCAGGCCTGGGTCTACGGCGGCACCGACGTGGGCGGCACCACGGGTCAGCCGACCTTCACCCCGGATGAGGTCCGCGCTGCCGGCACCACCCCGCCTGCGACCGCCACACCCACCATCGGGCCCGGCGGCCCCGGTGCCCAGCCCACCCCGGCCCAGATCGCCGCCGCGACCGCCTTCCTGGCCGGGAATCTGACCGACGGCGATCACGTGTACGACGCCGATTGGGAGACGGTCGACTTCACCCGCACCATCGTCGTGGCCACCGCGCTCGCCGCCGCGGGTGGTCAGGATCCCGCGCTGGCGAAGCTGCTCGACTACCTCGCCGCGCACGTCGACGCGGCAGTCTTCCCCGACGGCGCTGCCGCGCCCCCGAATCAGTACAACGCCGCCAGCCTGTCGCTGCTCGTCACGATCACCGGTGGCGATCCGCACACGTTCGGTGGACGCGACCTGACGGCGGTGCTCACCGACCGGGTGTGTACTGCCCTCGACCCGTTGGCAGGCTGCGCGGCCGCGGGAGACTTCGCCGGATCCTCGTCCCCGTCGGCACACGCGACAGCACTGCTGGCGCTGCGCCGCGCCGGGATCACCCCTCCGGCGTCGACGGTCGAGCGGCTGCTGCAGTGGCAGTGCGCCGGCGGCGGATTCGCTGATTCCCTGATCGCTCCTGGCGAACTGTGCACGCAGGACCCGGCGAACACCGGGACGGCGCTTCTCGCGTTGACCGTTCTCGGTGGCCACGACGCCGCGATTACCGCTGCCAGGCAGTACCTGACCGGAGCGCAGCAGCCCGGCGGCGGCTTCCTGCCCTACGTCGGTGCCGCCGCGCCCGAGACGTATGTGACGGCTCTCGCGGCGCAAGGGCTGATCGCGACCGCCGCCACCCAACCGGCTGCCGAGGCGATCGCCTTCCTCACCGCACGCATCACCGGCGACGGAGGACTCGCGGCGGACACCACGATCACCGAATCCGACCTGGTGGCAACCTCGGGGGCGGTCGCCACGCTGGCCGGAGGCAACCTCGCGACTCTGAGTCACCCGCTCGGCGGCGAGCCACCACAGGGCCCCACACCAGACCTCGCCAAGGGGGTGGAGTGGCTCGTCGGGCCGAAGCAGCTCATCGACGGCCGATATTATGAGTCGTTCCCTGGCTACCCCGACTTCGGCCTCTCCATCGACGGTGCGTTCGCCTTGGCCGCGACGGGGCGAGATGACTCGAAGCTGCGGGCGATCATCGAGTTCATCCGCGGTGGCGGCAAGGTCGGCGACAGCGAGTTCACGGTGGACAGCTGGCTGGGCGTCGGCACCTCGTACCCGTCGGGTGGCGCGATCGGCAAGGTTGCGCTCCTCGCCCAGGCCAGCGGCTATGATCCACGATCTTTCGGCGGCCATGACCTCATCGCCGCCCTCCGTGACATCACCTGCACCGGTGTTGACGCCGCCACGGGCTGTGCCGGGAAGGGAAACTACCGCTACGCCACCTCGGTGTTCTCGCAGGCTCTCGGGATCATGGCGCAGCTGCGGGCCGGGCAGCAGCAGGACGCGACCGCACCGATCGAGTACCTCAGACAGCTCCAGCGCGCGAGCGGTGCCTTCCCCAGCCTGATTCCCGCTGACGGTAGCGGAGACGAGGTCGACAGCACCGCGATGGCCGCGATGGCCTTGGCTCTGCTGACCGACGACCCGGCGGCGACCGCCGCCGTCGACAAGGCCCTCACCTGGCTCGCCGCCCAGCAGAAAGCAGGCGGCGGGTTCCCCGGCGCGGCCGGCGACTCGACCAACTCCACCGCGTTGGCCATCCAGGGCCTCACCCTGCGACGGTCCGCCTACGCCGCGCACATCGGTAAGGCGCTGGCGTTCCTGGCCGGGCAACAGAATCCCGACGGCGGGTTCAACGTCGCCTCCGACGGCCAGCCCGGCTCCGACGTGCGCGCTTCGACCCAGGTCGTCAGTGGTGCCACCGGCATCTCCTTCGGCACACTGGTCCGCGACGTGCACGACGGCGTCGACCCCACTGCCTCGCCGTCCGCGTCCCCGTCGCGGTCAACCTCGCCGTGGCCGTCGCAGACCACCGCGCGACCACCGGCATCCGGTGACACCGGGCCCGGCACCGCCGCGCCGGGTGGCCTGCCGGTCACCGGCCTTCCGCTTGCCGCGATGGTGGTGGCGGCAGCCACCGCGATCATCGTGGGCGTCGTGCTACTGCTACTCGCCCGTCAGCGACGCCGGGAGGCTGGCGCGCCCAGGGACGTGTCGTGATCCGCCGTATCGGCGCCGCCCTCGGCGCGCTGTGCGTCGTCGCCGTCGCCAGCGCCGTCCTGGCGATGCCTGCCCCGGCGTCCGCCGAGCCACTGGCGATCGGGCAGTGCACCACCACCTCCGGAGTGATCCTCGCGGTGGACTTCCGGCGGTGGGGCGGGCCGCTGATGCGGTCCTGCGGTACCACCCCGACGACCGGCTACGAGCTGCTCAACCAGGGTGGTTGGAAGACCACCGGTACGCAGCACGACGGCCCCGCGTTCATCTGCCGGATCGGTTATGCCGGCTTCAACAACGGCACCCGATACCCCACTCCGGACGACGAGAAGTGCATCCTCACCCCGCCGGCAAGCGCCTACTGGTCGTACTGGCACGCCGACCCGGGCGCGAACACCTGGCAGTACAGCCAGCTCGGTGCGATGAGCTACCGGCCGAAACCCGGCAGCGTCGACCTGTGGATCTTCGGGGGGACGAACATCGAGGGCACTGAAGGGCGGCCGACGTTCAGCCCGGACAGCGTCCGCGCGCACAACGCCACCCCCGTGACCGCCGGCCCGCCCGCCAGCAAACCGAAGGCGCCCACGCCCAAACCCCCGTCCAGCCGGCCGGCGCGTCCCGGGCCGACCGGCACCCAACCCGGCGGAACGCCTCCGTCGGTAGGCGCAGCCATCACACCCAGCGCTGCGGTCACCACCGCTTCCGCCGCCGCGTCGCCGTCGGCGACCACCACCAGCGCAAACCCCTCGGCCAGCGACGCCGCTGGTCACGCAGCGGCCGAGCCGAGCGTGGTGGACGCGTTGCCCACCCAGGCGGCGACGATCGCAGATCGTGGTTCGGCCGGCCCCCTGGTCGTCACGCTCGGCGCGGTTGCGGTGCTGGGTGTCGTCGGCGCCGCCCTGGCCCGCCGGCGTCGACGACGCGCTGACATCGACGTTGACGCCATCAACCCGCGGTGAACAGGACCCACGCGAGTCCGGGGACCACGCCAGCGGTGTCGCTGCGCGCCGCGCGGCTGCCCCGCGGCCTGCATCCCGTCGCCTGGTGGATGTGGGCGCTTGCCCTGGCCACCGCGGCCAGCCGCACGACCAACCCCCTGCTCCTCGTGTTGATCTTCGCGGTGCTCGGATTCGTCGTCACCGCTCGGCGCACCGAGGCACCCTGGGCCAGGGCGTTCCACTACTACCTGATCATGGCCCTGATCGTGATCGCGATCCGGGTCGTCTTCCGCTCGGTGTTCGCCTCCGGCATCACGCCCGAGGACCACATCCTGTTCCGGCTGCCGCAGGTGCCCACCCCGGACTGGTACGCAGGTATCCAGATCGGCGGCCCGGTGTCGCTGGAAGCGACCCTGTCCGCGGCGCTGGACGGGCTTCGCCTCGCCTGCCTGCTGTGCTGTATCGGCGCCGCGAACAGCCTCGCCAACCCGAAACGCGCCCTGAAGGCCCTACCCGGTGCCCTGTACGAGCTCGGCGTGGCCGTCACTGTCGCGTTGAATGTCGCGCCGCAGCTCGTGGAGAGCGTGCAACGAGTCGCGCGGGCCCGGCGGCTACGCGCCGGTCGATCACGGGGTCTGCGAGCGCTGCGGGCGATCGCGTTGCCGGTCCTGCACGACGCGCTCGACCGCTCGCTGCGCCTGGCCGCCGCCATGGACGCGCGCGGATACGGCCGCACCGGCACCGCGACCCGCGTGTCCCGCCGTGTCACCGGCGCGCTGATGCTCGCCGGTATGGCCGGACTCTGCGTCGGTGTGTACGGCCTGCTGGACCCGAGTGTTCCCCGACCGGTCGGGTTGGGCGGTCTCGTCACCGGGACACTGCTCAGCGTGACCGGGCTCGCCGTCGGCGGCCGACGGGTGTCGCGCAGCCGCTATCGCCCCGACCGCTGGCAGTGGCCCGAACTGGTGGTCGCCGGCTGTGGCCTGACCGCCGCCGTCGTGCTGGGCGCCGGCACCGGCTACAACCCCGCGGAGCTCAACCCGGATCTGTACCCGCTGAGCTGGCCCACGCTACCGCTGCTGCCCACCGGGGCCATTCTGGTCGCGGCGATCGCCGCCTTCGCCTCGCCCCCGCCACCCCGGCCGCTGCCCGCCATCACCCCCGCCGGAGCCCGACCGTGATCCGATTCGACCACGTCACCATCACCTACACCGGCGCGGACCGGCCCGCTCTGCGGGACGTCACCCTCAGCATCGACGAAGGCGAGCTGTGTCTCGTCGTCGGCCACACCGGCTCCGGCAAGTCCACCCTCCTCAACGCCATCAACGGTCTCGTGCCGCACTTCACCGGCGGCACCCTGGCCGGACGCGTTACCGTCGCCAGCCGTTCGACCGCCGAACACCCGCCACGCGAGTTCGCCGAACTCGTCGGCGTCGTCGGCCAGGATCCGGTGGCCGGTTTCGTCACCGACACCGTCGAGGAAGAACTCGCCTACGGCATGGAGCAGCTCGCCCTGGATCCCACCGCCATGCGCGCCCGGGTCGAAGAGACTCTCGACCTCCTCGGCCTGGCCGACCTCCGGGAACGGGGCCTGCACGAACTGTCCGGCGGGCAGCAGCAGCGAGTCGCGATCGGCGCCGCCCTCACCTCCCATCCCCGGGTCCTGGTGCTCGACGAACCGACCTCCGCACTCGACCCGACCAGCGCAGAGGACGTCCTCGCCACCATCACCCGTCTCGTCCATGACCTGGGCATCACCGTCGTGCTCGCCGAGCACCGCCTCGAACGGGTCATCCCCTACGCCGATCGACTCATCCTGGTCGACGGAGACAGCACGGTCCGGCATGGCGATCCGGCCAGCCTGCTCGCCGACAGCACGGTCGCACCGCCCATCGTGCATCTTGGACGCCTCGCCGGCTGGACACCGCCGCCGCTGTCCGTCCGCGACGCCCGCCGCCGCGCACCCGTGCTTCGCCAGCGACTGCCCGCCGTCCCACCCGCACCCCACCGGACCGCCCACTCCGCCCCGACCACCACTATGCCGGGCAGCATCACCGCGGACATCGCGCTCGCCGCAGTCGGCGTCATCGTCCGCCACGGCCCTGTCGTCGCCGTGCGGGGCGCGACCATGACCCTGCACCCCGGTCAGATCGTGGCGCTGATGGGGCGCAACGGCTCGGGCAAGTCGTCACTGTTGTGGGCGCTGCAGGGCGCCGGTCCGCGTGCCGGCGGCACCGTTCGCACCGCGGGCCGTGACCCGGCGAAGATCAAGCCGACAGAATCCCGACGCCTCGTCGGCCTCGTTCCGCAGACCGCCAGCGATCTGCTGTACCTCGACAGCGTCGGTGCTGAACTCCGGCAAGCGGACCGTGACGGCGCCCCAGCGGGAACCGCCCGACGCCTGCTCGATGAGATCGCTCCCGGCATCACCGACGCCGAGCACCCGCGTGACCTGTCCGCCGGGCAGCAACTGGCGCTGGTCCTGGCACTGCAACTCGCCGTCACCCCACGGGTGCTGCTGCTGGACGAGCCGACCCGCGGCCTCGACTACCGCGCCAAAGCCGCGCTGGTCCGCACCCTCGATCGGCTCGCCGCGCGTGGCCACGCCGTCGTCGTGGCCACCCATGACGTGGAGTTCGCCACCGCCGCAGCCGACCGGGTCGTCGTCATGGCCGCCGGCGACATCGTCACGGACGGACCCGCGCCCACGGTGCTGACCGCTTCACCCACGTTCGCCCCGCAGATCGCGAAGATCCTCGCCCCGCTGCCGTACCTCACCGTCAACCAGGTCGCCGCCGCACTTGATGCCGGCCCCGGCGCGACATCACCCGGCGATCACCTGCCGGCGCGGTCATGACGGCCATCCGCGTCCCCGCCCGCGCCACCGCCACAATCGCCCTGGCGTCATTTATCGGATTCGTCGCGTTTCTGTGGCCCTTCGTCGTCGCACCCGGCACGTTCGGTTCAACCGAAACGCCGCCGCTGATGTTCGGCGCGCTGCTCCTGCTCGTCCTCGCGGTTGTCTTCGCCGAGATCGCCGATGGCCGCATCGACGCCAAAGCCCTGGCCATGCTCGGCGTCCTGTCCGCGATCAACGCGGCGTTGCGGCCGCTGGGCGCGGGCACCGCCGGCATCGAGACTGTTTTCTTCGTCCTCGTCCTCGCCGGCCGCGTTTACGGGCCCGGCTTCGGCTTCGCGCTCGGCTGCACCTCGCTTTTCACCTCCGCGTTGCTCACCGGCGGGGTCGGCCCATGGATGCCGTACCAGATGTTCGGCTGCGCCTGGGTCGGTATGTTCGCCGGCCTGCTTCCCGCGGCCCGCGGCCGGGCCGAGATCGGGCTTCTGGCCGGCTACGCCGCGATCGCCGGATACGGCTTCGGGTTCATGCTCAACCTGTCGTTCTGGCCGTTCTCGCTCGACCCGGGCAGTTCCATCGCGTACCAGCCCGGCCTGCCCGTGCTCGAACAGTTCCAGCGGTATCTCGTCTTCTTCAGCGTCACGTCGCTGGGATGGGACACCGGCCGGGCTGTCACCACCGCCGTGCTCGTCGTCGTCACGGGTCCAGCCGTGCTCGCCGCCTTCCGCCGCGCCGCTCGCCGCGCCAATTTCCAGGCGACCGCGACGTTCACCTCCCCGGCATCCGCCCAGGCGGGGCCGGCCGATGACGGCAACGCTCTCGGCTCGCTGCGACCGGGCTCTCCGCTTGCCGGTCACCAGCACCGCCCGTGACATCAGGGTCGGATCTGCGCCAGCTTGTTCAGTTGCTGCTACGGCTACGACTGGGCGGCTACCGCAATATCGCTCACGGCTGTGGGACCTGTGTAGTTGTGCCCGGCGTACCGGGTGCCGACACCCTGCCGCCCCGTCGCGCGACGTCAGAGCGGTGGCCGACACCCGGTGCGCCAGGTCACACCGCGGACCTAGGGTCAGGGCGCGGCGATGCTCGGCGGAGCGCCCGCGCCGAAGGACCAGCCCTCGACGCTGCCCGGAGCCGGGTTGTAGCTGGTCGCACCGGAGGTGCTGTAGGACCACGAACCGCCGGGCGGCGCGTGCCAGTACGACCAGTACGCCGTGGCCGGCGGGGTGTTGACGCACGGCTCGGTCGCGGCGGTCGGCTTGCCGTTGATCCGGCAGACGAACGCCAGTCCCCAGCGTGCGGTGCCGGTCACCGTGAAGCCGGCACCTTGGAGCGCGGCCAGCCCGGTGGCCGGATCGCCGGGGGCGCACCCGACCTGGACCCCGCCACCGAGGGCGGCGTAGTCGACCACGACGGTGACCCCCGAGGTGCCGGTGCAGCCGGCGGCCTGGGCGACCCGCGGTGCGGGCTCGACGGCGGTCAGGGCGACGGCGGTGACGGCAGCGGCCAGCAGGCCGGCGAGGCGTCTACCGGTGCCGAATCGGCGAGGGAACACGAATCCTCCTGGGTGTGGACGGGAGACGGGACAGGTCACCGGCAGGGAGGGACCGGTGCGCCGGGCATGGCGTCGGTGGCGGACAGCCGGGCGTACCCGGTGCCGGTCAGGCCGAGGACGGCCTGGGCGGTGGCGCGGGCGGCGGTGTCCGGGTCGAAGGCGCCACCGTCGAAGTCGACCGCGCCCCGGTCGGCGGGCGTGCCGGCGCAGCCGACCTGGAGCCCGGCCAGGAATACGCGGGCTCGCGCCCAGGCCAGCGGTCGGCCGCCGTCGCGCAGCGCCTGCGCGGCGAGCCCGGTGCTGTTGGCGTTCGCCGTGCCGGCCGCGTTGGCGAAGCCACCGTCGGCGCGCTGCACGGACGCCAGCCAGCGCAGCCCGGCGGCGGCGTCGGCGCGGCGCCCGGCGGCCCGCAGTGCCTGCACCGCGAGCGCGGTGGCGTCCACGTCGGACGTGCAGACCGGCTGCGCGGGCAGCAACGGGTAGCCGCCGTCGGTGCACCGGGTGCCGGCCAACCAGGCAGCGGCCGCCGGGGGTACGCCCTGAGCGGTGCGGCCCAGGGCGAGGATCGCGAAGGACTGGCTGAAGGCGTTGCTGTAGTCCCCGTACGCGGACCGGTCGGTGAATCGGCCGGCGGGCGACTGGAGGGAGCGCAGCCGGGCGATCAGGTCCACCCCGCCGACGTCGGCCGGGTCACCGCCGCGTACGTCGACGGCGAGCGCGAGCTTGGCGGTGGCGCCCGCGTACGCCTCGGTGGCACCGTCGCCGATGTAGCCGTCGCGGACGTCCGGCCGGGTGACCCAGGCCAGGGCCCTGGCGCCGGAATCGTCGGCGACACCGGCGGTGGCGAAGGCGAACACCGCGTCGAGGGTCAACCCCTGGTCGGGGTACGCGACGCCGTCGAAGACCACCTCGAAGCGTTCCCCGTCAACGAGTTGCCGGGTGAGCCAGCCCGCGGCGGCCTCCGGGCGGTCGGCGGCGCGCGCGGGCGTGGCGGATGCTGGTGTGACGAGGGTGAGCGCGGTGAGGACACCGCAGAACAGGGCGAGCACGTAGTGCCGGCTCAGGCGGACGACCATCGGAAGCGCCTTTCCGGCCCGGCGGTCGTCAGAAACCCGGCCGACCGCCGTGGGGCAGGGTCGACCGGACTCCGACCCGTGGGCCACGACGGGTGGGAAGCAGGGACGATCGCGAGTGCGGCGGGTATTCGGGCTCGCCGCCGGGGTGTCTCCCACCTCGACGGCCCACCGTTGCGGGCCAGCGCCGGATTTCGACCGGACTTCCCCCGCACGCACGCGCGTTGGTTGAGTTGTCGCGACAGTCTGATCCGCCACAGCGGCCAATGTCAATATGTGAGCCGGCGGACACATCGCGTGATCGCCGGTGAAGTTGGTGTTCTCACATCCGGGCGCCGGGCGGGTTCGGCCGCCCTTACCATCCGGGCATGACAGTGCCGTCGGAGACGCTTCGGCTCGCCGCCGATTTTCCTGCCGCCACGCATGAGCAGTGGCGGCGGTTGACTCTCGGGGTGCTGCGCAAGGCCGGCCTCGCCAGCGAGGACACCCCGACCGAGGCGGTCGAGGAACTGCTGGCACATCGCGGGTACGACGACGTGACGCTCGCACCGCTGTACACCGCCGGCGACCCGACACCGGTCCCGGGACCGCCGGGGCTGTTTCCGTTCACTCGGGGCGGGCGGGCGACCGGCGCGGTGGTGGCGGGCTGGGACATCCGGCAGCGTCACGCCGACCCGGACCCGAAGGTCACCGGTGAGGCGGTCCGCGCCGACCTGGAGAACGGGGCCACTTCGCTGTGGCTGGTGCTCGGCGAGGGCGGGATGCCGCCGGCCGGCCTGTCGGCGGCCCTGGAGGGTGTCTATCTGGACCTGGCCGGGGTGGTGCTGGACGCCGGAGCCTCCGCCGTCGAGGTGGTGCCGGCGTGGTTCGCGCTGCTGGCGGACCGGGGTGGGCCAGCAGCCGAGGTGCGGGGCAATCTCGGCGTGGACCCACTCGGCTGGCGGGCGCGCACCGGGCAGCGGTGGGACGGCCCAGCCGGCGAGTGGGCCCGCCGGTGCGCGGCCGGCTTCCCGGGCCTGCGGGCGATGACGGTCGATGCCACCGGCTATCACGACGCCGGCGGCTCGGACGCGCAGGAACTCGGCTGCGCGCTGGCTACCGGCGTGGCCTACCTGCGCGAACTCACCGACGCCGGGATGGACGTGCCGGCAGCGTTGGGGCAACTGGAGTTCCGGTACGCGGCCACCGCCGACCAGTTCGCCACCATCGCGAAGCTGCGCGCCGCTCGCCGGCTGTGGGCGCGGGTGGCGCAGGTGTGCGGCGCGCCCGAGGCGGGCGCGCAGCGGCAGCACGCGGTGACGTCCACGGCGATGATGACCGCCCGCGACCCGTGGGTGAACATGCTGCGCACCACGCTGGCCTGCTTCGCCGCCGGCGTCGGCGGCGCGGATGCGGTCACGGTGCAGCCATTCGACCACCGCCTGGGCCTGCCGGACGGCTTCGCCCGGCGGATCGCCCGCAACACCCAGTCGCTGCTGCTGGAGGAGGCGAACGTGGGCCGGGTGATCGACCCGGCGGGTGGCTCGTGGTACGTCGAGCGGCACACCGAGGAACTCGCCCAGGCGGCCTGGGCGTGGTTCACCGAGATCGAGCGGGCCGGCGGGATGGCGGCGGCGCTGGACAGCGGCCTGATCGCCGACCGGCTCGCCGCGACGTGGCAGCGGCGGGCCGACAACCTGGCACACCGCAAGGACCCGCTGACCGGGGTCAGCGAGTTCCCGCACCTGCAGGAGCGGCTGCCGGCCCGTCCACCCGCGCCGGGCCCGCCCGATGGCGGGTTGCCCCGGCACCGGTACGCGGAGGCGTACGAGGCGCTGCGGGACCGGGCCGACGCGCACGCGGAGGCCACCGGCGCCCGACCCACCGTCTTCCTTGCCACCTTGGGCCCGGCGGCGGTGCACAACGCGCGGGCCGGCTTCGCCGCGAACCTCTTCGCGGCGGGCGGGGTCGCCGCCGCCCGGCCGTCGGCCGGGGACGACGATCCAGCCCGGCTCGCCGCAGAGTTCACCGCCAGCGGAGCCCGCGTCGCCTGTCTGTGTTCCTCCGACCGTGGTTACGCCGAATCCGCGGAGCCGGTGGCGCGGGCCTTGGCCGACGCCGGCGCGATCCGGGTTTGGGCGGCCGGTCGGCCCGCCGGCCATCCCGGCGTGGACGACTACCTGTACGCGGGCTGCGACGCGGTGGCAGTGCTGGAGACGACCCTGTCTGACCTGGGGGTGGCGTGATGGACGGCCGGATTCCCGATTTCTCCGGCATCGAGCTCGGCGCCCCGGTTGCCGACGCCGACCTTGGCCGCTGGCGGCACGCGGTGCGTGCCGAGATCGGCGGTGAGCCCGACGCGCTGAACTGGCAGACCCCGGAAGGTATCGCGGTCGCCCCGCTGTACACCGCCGCCGACCTCGCCGGGCTGGACTTCCTCGACACCTATCCGGGCATCGCCCCGTACCTGCGCGGCCCGTATCCGACCATGTACACCACTCAGCCGTGGACGGTCCGCCAGTACGCGGGTTTCTCCACCGCCGAGGAGTCGAATGCCTTCTACCGGCGTAACCTGGCCGCCGGGCAGAAGGGACTGTCGGTCGCCTTCGACCTGCCGACGCACCGCGGCTACGACTCCGACCACCCCCGCGTCGCCGGCGACGTGGGCATGGCCGGGGTGGCGATCGACTCCATCTACGACATGCGGCAACTGTTCGACGGCATCCCACTGGACCGGATGAGCGTGTCGATGACGATGAACGGTGCGGTGCTGCCGGTGCTGGCGCTCTACATCGTCGCGGCCGAGGAGCAGGGGGTGGCACCGGAACAGCTCTCCGGCACCATCCAGAACGACATCCTCAAGGAGTTCATGGTCCGCAACACCTACATCTACCCGCCGCAGCCGTCGATGCGGATCATCTCCGACATCTTCGCCTACACCTCGGCGCGGATGCCCCGGTTCAACTCCATCTCCATCTCGGGCTATCACATCCAGGAGGCCGGCGCGACCGCGGACCTGGAACTGGCCTACACCCTCGCCGACGGGGTCGAGTACCTGCGCGCGGGACGTGACGCCGGGCTCGACATCGACGCGTTCGCGCCCCGGCTGTCGTTCTTCTGGGCGATCGGGATGAATTTCTTCATGGAGGTCGCGAAGCTGCGGGCCGCGCGTCTGCTGTGGGCCCGCCTGGTCCGCGATTTCGGACCGAAGAATCCGAAATCGCTCAGCCTGCGGGCACACTGCCAGACCTCCGGCTGGTCACTGACCGCGCAGGACGTCTTCAACAACGTGGTCCGTACTTGTGTCGAGGCGATGGCCGCCACCCAGGGACACACCCAGTCGCTGCACACCAACGCCCTCGACGAAGCCCTGGCGCTGCCGACCGACTTCTCCGCCCGCATCGCCCGCAACACCCAACTGGTCCTCCAGCAGGAGTCCGGCACCACCCGGGTGATCGACCCCTGGGGCGGCAGCGCGTACGTGGAACGCCTCACCCACGACCTGGCCGCCCGTGCCTGGCAGCACATCCGCGAGGTCGAGGAGGCCGGCGGGATGGCCCGCGCCATCGACGAGGGCATCCCGAAGCTGCGGGTCGAGGAGGCCGCCGCCCGTACCCAGGCGCGGATCGACTCCGGCCGGCAGCCGGTGATCGGAGTCAACAAGTACCGCCCCGACGCTGATGAGCCGATCGACGTGCTCAAGGTCGACAACCGGGCGGTCCGCGCGCAGCAGGTGGAGAAGCTGCGCCGACTGCGCGCGGAACGGGACGAGGAGACCTGCACGGCGGCCCTGGACGCGCTGACCCGAGCGGCCGGTGCCGCGCTCGACGGCACCCGCGGGCCAGGGCTCGACGCAAACCTGCTCGCCCTGGCGGTCCACGCCGCGCGGGCAAAGGCCACCGTCGGGGAGATCTCCGAGGCGCTGGAGAAGGTGTACGGCCGGCACGCCGCGCAGATCCGTACCATCTCCGGGGTGTACCGGGACGAGGCGGGCGCGGTCTCCGCGATCGAGCGCGTCCGCGCCGCCACCGCGGCGTTCGCCACCGCCGAGGGGCGCCAGCCCCGCATCCTGGTGGCCAAGATGGGCCAGGACGGCCACGACCGCGGCCAGAAGGTGATCGCCACCGCCTTCGCCGACCTCGGCTTCGACGTCGACGTGGGCCCGCTGTTCCAGACCCCCGCCGAGGTGGCCCGGCAGGCTGTCGAGGCCGACGTGCACATCGTCGGAGTCTCCAGCCTGGCCGCCGGACATCTCACCCTGGTGCCGGCCCTGCGCGACGAACTGGCCGCCCTGGACCGCGACGACATCATGATCATCGTCGGGGGCGTGATCCCACCACAGGACTTCGACGCGCTGCGCGCGGCCGGCGCGGCGGCCATCTTCCCGCCCGGCACCGTCATCGCCGAGGCCGCGCTGGACCTGCTCGCCGAGCTGTCCCGACGGCTCGGTCACCCGGACGCATGAGCGGCGGCGCCGTGCGCCCTCCGGTCATCGAGGCGTACGCCGAGGGGGTGCGGGCCGGCTCGCGGGCGTGGATCGCTCGGGCCATCACCCTGGTCGAGTCCACCCGCCCCGACCATCGGGCGGCGGCGCAGCGCCTGCTGGCCGCGCTCACCCCGTACGCCGGAGGCACCCGCCGGGTCGGCATCACCGGGGTACCCGGAGTCGGCAAGTCCACCTTCATCGACGCCCTCGGCAGCCGCCTCACCGCCGACGGGCACCGGGTGGCGGTGCTCGCGGTCGACCCGTCGTCGACCCGCACCGGCGGCAGCATCCTGGGCGACAAGACCCGCATGGCCCGGCTCGCCACCGATCCGGCCGCCTTCATCCGGCCGTCGCCGACCGCCGGCACCCTCGGCGGCGTCGCCAAGGCCACCCGGGAGGCGATCGTGGTGGTCGAGGCCGCCGGCTACGACGTCGTCCTGGTCGAAACCGTCGGCGTCGGCCAGTCCGAGACCGCCGTGGCGGAAATGGTCGACACGTTCCTGCTGCTCACCCTCGCCCGCACCGGCGACCAGCTCCAGGGCATCAAGAAGGGCGTGCTGGAACTCGCCGACGTCATCGCCGTCAACAAGGCCGACGGCCCACACGTGACCGACGCCCGCCGCGCCGCCCGCGAGCTCGCCGGCGCTCTGCGCCTGCTGCACCCGGCCGACGGTGGATGGCAGCCCCCGGTGGTCACCTGCAGCGCGCTGGAACAGACCGGCCTCGACGAGGTGTGGCAGCAGATCCGCCACCACCAGGACACCCTGACCGCTTCCGGCGAGCTCGCCGAACGCCGCCGCCGGCAGCAGATCGGCTGGGTGTGGGCGATGGTCCGGGATGAGCTGCTCGACCGGCTCCGCACCCATCCCGCGGTGCGGGCGCTCGCCCCGGACGTGGAGCAGCAGGTCCTCGCGGGCACCCTCACCCCGGCACTCGCCGCCGAGCGGCTGCTGGCCAGCTTCGGCGATCCACCCGTCACACCGCGCACACCACCAGACCCGGCCCCGTCGGACAGCGGTGCTGCCAGCCGCCAACCGTCTTCCGGCTGAGCGAGGCGACGTCGTCCGGCCTTCCGGGTCAGCTACCGTGGTGGACGGTACGCAACCTGCGGGGGACAACCCCACCATGGATTGGGCGGATAACGGGATCGCGGGGATCCGGCCCGGTTCGGCAGCATCGACAGCATGCGAAGCGACAACAAGGCTCCGACGGCCGTACGAGCAGCGCTCGCTATGTGGCTGGTCGCGATCGGCGCAGGCGTCTTCGAAACGATCCTCGTGGTGCTCAGCGGCCGAGCCGGCAACGGTGCGGCCGCCGGTGTGGTGGTCCGAACCGCCGTCTTCGTCGCCGCCACTGTCGTTGCGCTGCGAATGTTCTCCGGCCGAGGGTGGGCCCGGTTGGCCCTTGTCGTGGCACTGGGGATCGGCGGCACCCTGTCGCTGGCCGTCGGTCCGGTCATGTGGCTGGCGAACGGCAATTCGCTCACCCACCTGATCGCGCAGGCTGGGATCATCGACCTGGTATTCGGTGGGAGCCGAATTGTTCACGTCGCCGCCGTACTCACCGGCTGTGTGTTGATGTTCGTGCCGTCAGCGGATGCGTACTTCCGGGCCCAGGCACATCGTCGCGTGCGAGCGGGGAGCGCCACCTGACCCGTACCGACCGGCTCGACGCTTGGAATCGTCCTGGCGATGGCCCCGACCCCGGGCTCCCTTGTGGACTTCTTTGCGCGGATGATGATCTAATTCAACCCGGTTCGCCCGATGTAGCTGGGAATTCCAGGCTACGTGGAGAAGGAGTGTGCATGCCCGTCACCGCCGACCTCACCAAGCTGGTCGACAAGGCATTCCAGGACAAGAACCTCACCGAGCTGGTCGACGCCCCGGTGTCCGCCCTCGCCGGGGTCAGCGACGGTGGCGCCAAGCTGCTCAAGGAGGCGCTCGGCATCGTCACGATCGGTGACCTCGGCCGCAACCCGTACTTCCGCACCGCCAGCGCCCTGGTTGCCCTGTCCGGCGGCAAGTAACACACCCTCCCGGCGATGCCCGGGCGGCCAGGTCCCGTGGCCGCCCGGGCATCTGCCCATTCCGGCTTCTCCGCATGGTCGGCGGTGGCCTCCTCGCGAGTGCCAGAGCGGGGAGGAACCATGACCGCTCGCCGGTGGGGTGAGGTGAGAGCTGAGGTGATGGCAGGTTGGTTCAGGTCCGGCCGGTGTAACGTCGCCGCCCCCTGATGCCGCCTTCACGGTGTACCCGTATGCGGCCACGGCGGACAGGCTGGCAGACAGGCATTTCTTGGCCGCGTGCCGTGTTTCGGTGGCGCGCAGATCGTCGTATATCTGAGGGCAAACAGCCGAGCTGCAGAGAGGCGGAGGACGCCATGCCGGACGAGGGCAAGAAGCGGGCAGCACACCGAGCGCTGGTCGATCGCATCCTGAACGGAGCGGGCAGGGCATCCACGGAGCAGCGAGCCCGTGCCTTCGGTAACGACGGCCTGTCCCCGCCGGTGGACACGCTGGTCGGCAAGGTCGCCACGAGGCCGACGCAGGTCACCGAGGCCGACTTCGCCGCGGCGAAGGCGTCGGGCTTCAGCGAGGATCAGCTGTTCGAGCTGGTGATATGCGCTGCGGTCGGCCAGTCCGCCCGGCTGTACGAGGCGGGACTGGCGGCCTTGGCCGAAGCAACCGCCAACGGAGAGGCCGGATAATGCGCCTTGACATCCTCAACCATGGCTACAGCCCCGCAACCAAGCTGTTGTTCGCGCTCATCCGGCTGGTCTCCGGGCACCCGGTGCCAGACGCGGCCAGGTTGGTCTTCTACCGGCCCGACTTCTACGGTGCCCGGGCGAAGGAGTTCACCCACGAGACGATGCGCGGGCCGTCCGCCTGGTCGGTGGGCGACCGGGAGTTGATGGCGGCCTACGTGTCCAAGGTGAACGGGTCGGCGTTCTGCGTAGCCGCGCACACCGCGACCGCTCAGCGGGCATACCAGGACGGGCCGATGGTCGCGGCGGTGCTGGCCGACCTGGAATCGGCCCCGGTGGAAGAGCCGCTGCGGGCGACGCTGCGGATGCTCGGCAAGCTCACCGTCGAAGGAAAACTCAGCGCCGAGGAGATGCGGGAAGTGCTGTCGGCCGGCGTCTCACGCGAGCAGGTTGAGGACGCGCTGGCGGTCTGCGTCGCGTTCAACACGACCGCTCGGCTCGGCGACGCCTTCGACTTCGAGGTGCTGAGCCCCGAGGGCTTCGAGGCAGGAGCCAAGTACCTGCTCAAGCGAGGCTACCGATAGCGCGTGCAGTGCCCGTCGCGTCGACATCACCAGTCGTCGACCGTCCTATTTCGCGCAGGGTTGAACTCGATCTCCGGGATCGTTCACCGGATGCTCGCATTCCCGGCGTGGCATCTCGTGCAGGTACCGGGCGAAGGGTGAAAGAGGGCAATGAAACTCTTGCGGAAGAGAAGTCAGGCGATCCTGGTGGTTGCGGCGGCGTCCGCCCTGGTGGTGGGCAATGCGCAGTCGGCGTCCGCAATGGGAGGTTTCAGCCCCACCTCGCCGATCACTGCGACCCCGATCAACCAGAACACCCAGCAGATCGCGCCAGGCGTGGTTCAGAGCGACTACATCTTCAACGACCGGGACGGCCAGCGGATGGAGTCCCACGTCCTGGACATCGACATGCCGAAACGCCCCGAGCTGACCATCGAGGCGGGCCTGCCCAACGACGGGAAGGGCAGCCCCTGGTACGGCATGCAGCCGATGAGCAAGCAGGCCGCAGCGGCCACGCGTCCCGGCCACCAGGTCATCGCCGCTATCAACGCCGACTACTACAACATGTCTGACGGCTACCCACTGGGTGTGGTCGTGAAGGACGGCACCGTCCTCAAGGCCGACATGGCCGCCAACTGGTTCTTCTTCGGGATGAAGAAGGACGGCAGCTACCTGATGGGTGACCGCACCCTGTTCAACCAGGTCAAGAACGACCTGCAACAGGCACTGTCCGGTGACGCGCAGGTCATCAAGAACGGTGCCCGCGACGAGAACCAGATCGCCACCAAGGGCGCCCCCAACAACCTCGACCCGCGCATCGGCATCGGCGTCAGGCGCGACGGCACCATGTTCTTCGCCGAGATCGACGGTCGGCAGACCGGTTTCAGCCGCGGCCTGACCATGTCGGACTTCGCCGACTACATGCTGTCCCTGGGTGCCTACAACGCGATCCACCTCGACAGTGGCGGCAGCGCGACCTTCGCCACCAGGACGCCGGGCACCGACACCGTTCAGGTCGTCAACCGCCCCTCTGACGGCGAGGAGCGTCCGGTCGCCAACGGGTTCCTGCTGGTCTCCTCCGCGCCGATGGCCCACGAGTTCGCGTCTGCCGCTGTCGCCCCGAACGGGATGACCGTCACGCCGAACTCGACCGTGCAGTTCTCGGCCAAGGGACAGGACGCCACCGGCGCGTCGGCGCCCATGCCGACATCCGGGCTGAGCTGGAGCCTGGCGGATCCCGCGTTCGGCACAATCGACGCGAACGGGCTGTTCACCTCGACCGGCAGGCAGGGCCAGACGCAGGCGATCCTGTCCCACAACGGGAAGCAGGTCGGCTCGGCCTGGGTCGAGGTGGCGCTGCCGGACACGCTCGCCTTCGGGCAGGCAGAGATCAGCCTCGACTATGGGGCGGTGAAGCCGCTCGGGCTGACCGCTCGTTACCAGGGCCGTGACGTGCGGCTCAAGCACGGCGACATCGCCTGGGGCGGTATCCCTGTCGGGATGGGCACGATGGATGACGCGAATGTCTTCCACGCCGCGTCGTCGGGCAGCTTCGACACCCAGGTCACCGCGACCCTCACCGGGGGCGGCTTGCAGGCGTCGGTCCACGTGCTGCTGGGCCAGCTACCCGTCGTGCTGTACGACTTCGAGGACGGCATCGGCGACTGGAAGGCCAGCACGGCAGGCCGCGGTGAGGTCAGCCAGCTGCAGTGGAACACCTACCCGGATGCCCTGACCCGGTTCGGCGAGCATGCGCTCCAGGTGAACTTCGACTTCACCAAGGGCCAGCTGAATGCCACCCTCGGCGCCTACGCCGGGCCCGCGACCAGCAAGCCCATCCCGGGCCGCCCGAAGGCGATCGGGGCCTGGGTGCACGGGACGCCCGAGGCCCAGGGTTACTGGCTGCGCTGCTACATCTATGACGCCAAGGGCCAGTTCCAGCCGATCAACTTCACCACGCAGACCGAGGGCATCGACTGGCTGGGCTGGAAGTACGTCGAGGCGGAAATCCCCGACGACATGGTCGGCCCGTTCACCACCTTCCCCAACCAGATGTTCCGCATCATGGCGCTGAAGTCGGGGATGCCGGACGGGAACCCGCTACGCAAGGGGTCCATGGCGATCGACAACGTGCGGGTCACCTACGGCGCGTCCGTTGACGACATGTTCCCGCCGATCGTGCACGGCATCAACGTCGACGGCGGGACCTTCACGAGCTCGCAGGTGGAGATCTCGACGTCCTTCGACGAGGACACCACCGACAAGCACGCCACCGGGATCAACTACGACCGGGTGCGGATGTGGGTTGACGGCACCGAGTACACCAACGCCGAGGGCGTCTACGCGCTCAACAAGGGCCTGAACACGGTCGGCTTGTCGCACCTGAGCTTCGCCGACGGTATCCACCGGGTCGACGTCAACGTCCAGGACAACTTCGGGAACGAGACCGTCAAGACCGGCTACTTCACGGTGAAGACGGGCTCGGGCACCTCGGTCGGGCTGTCCTCCCCGGACGCCGTAGCCAGCCTCGGCGGGACCTACCGGCTGAACCTCACCACCACCGACGCTGCCGATGTCACCCGCGTCGACACGAAGATCCGGATCGGCAAGGACTTCCCGGTGACGGGGGTCGACTTCGCCGCGTCGGCGTCGGGCAGCACGTGGGGCTATGACGCTGCCACCGGCGTCCTCACCCTGCACGTGGTGAACTCGAATGCCGCGGCCGGGCCCGCGACGCTGGCGGCCGTCAAGGTGTCGGTGACCGGCGACGTGGCACCCGGGACCAAGCTGAGCTGGGAGGTCACCGGCTCGACAATCGGCTATGCCAGCGACCGGCCGTCGAAGTTCGCCCCCACCTTCTCGGCGCGGCCGGCGTCGGTCGATGTCGTCGCCGCGCTGAAGCTGGCCGTCAACAGCACCGTGGTCGGACGGCCGGGGGCGGTGACCGTGACCGATGCGGCCGGCAAGCCGGTCGCCGGTGCCACGGTGACGATGCTGTTGGCCGGCAAGCCGACCAAGCTGGGCACCACGGGTGCTGACGGCGCTCTGACCTCGGCGCAGCTGACCGACACGGTGAAGAAGTACGACCTGTTCGCCCAGACCGAACAGGGCAGGTCGTTTGCGATCACCACGCAGTCGTTCCCGCCCCTGAAGCAGCAGGCACCGAGCAACATCATGGCCGGTGCGAGTGCCGACCCGGCGACCACCAAGACCATCACCTGGATGTCGAACCCGCTGACCTCCCGGGACGCCGCGGTGCTGCAGGTCGCCACGAAGGCCGCCTACCGGGCCGGCGGCGAGGCCGCGTTCACCAGCTTCGACGGCACCGCCAAGGAGCTGACCTACGCCGGCTACGAGGACATCGCGCAGAACGGCGTCGTGCGCTCCCACTCGGCCACGGCCACGAAGCTGGCCGCCGGGACCGACTATGTGTACCGGGTCGGCGACGGTGTCAGCTGGTCGGGCGTGCGCGAGTTCACCACTACCAGCGACGCGACCGACTTCACCTTCAGCGTGTTCGGCGACACCCAGTCGCCGGACCGCGCCGGCCTGGCCCAGTTCGACAAGATCCTGACCTCGATCGAGGGCCAGGCGAAGCTGCCGGACTTCACGATGCACGTGGGCGACTTCACCGATGACGCCGGCAAGTTCGCCCAGATGGATGCCATCGCGGGCCTGCTCAGCGACCACGAGAAGATCGGGTCCGCCGACATGGTCCGGGTGCTCGGCAACCACGAGTACATGGGCGACGACGGGTCCAAGGCCGTACGCATCTTCGGGCAGCCCAACAACGGGTCGAAGGCGAACCCGGACGGCACCTACTCCATGGACTACCAGAACATGCACGTCGCGGTGATCGGATGGACCGACGACGCGGCCACGCTGAAGGCCGAGCTGGACTGGCTGAAGCAGGACATGACCGCCTCCGACAAGCTGTGGAAGGTCGTGGTCACCCACCAGCCGCCGTACGCGACCAACCCGGAGGACTCCGACCTGTTCAGGGCCCTGGCGCCGGTGGCCGACGAGCTGGGCATCGACCTGGTCTTCTCCGGGCACGACCACTCCTACGGCCGGACCGACCCGCTGAAGGCGGGCGTGAAGACCGACGGGGGCACCGTGTACGTGGTGACCGGGACGACCGGGCCCAAGCACTACTCGGCCGTGAACGACGGCAGCTTCGCGGTGATGGACGACGGCCAGTTCGCCATGTACGTCACCGTCGAGGTCGCCGGAGGCAAGCTGTCGCTGATCGCGAAGCGGGCCGATGAGTCGATCATCGAGGAGTACAGCCTCGTCAAGGACGTCGACTCGCCCGTGGTCACCGTGTCCGGTGTCGCTGACCACGGGGTCTACAACCACGCGGTGACCCCGGTGGTGAAGGTGACCGACGCCCACGCCGGCACCACCACGGTGACGCTGAACGGTCGCCCCTACGACGGTCGCCCGATCGAGGCGGACGGGAACTACGAGTTCAAGGTCGTCGCGGTTGACAAGGCGGGGAACCGAACGGAGTCGTCGGTGGCGTTCGTCGTGGATCGGACGGCGCCGGTCATCACGGTGAACGGCGTCACCGACGGTCAGGTGGTGAGGCTGAACCAGGCCGTGCCGGTGACGTGGAGCGCCAGTGACGCGACCTCCGGGGTCGCCGAGTCCCGAGGGGACGTGGCCAGTGACGAGCAGCTCGACACCAGGACGCCGGGACCGCACACCGTTCGCTTCACCGCCACCGACCGCGCCGGCAACACGGCAACAGTGGCGATCACCTATCGGGTCGAGTACGTGTTCGGCGAACTCGAGGATCCACTGAGCGACACGACCGCACCGTTCAAGGCCGGCCGGGTCATCCCGGTGAAGTTCGTCCTGACCGATGCCGCCGGCAAGCCCGTGTTGGATGCCGCCCCACGCGTCTTCGTCGCATCGGTCACCGATGGGCAGGTGGGCACCGAGACGCCGGCGACCTCGGCGTCCGGCAAGGATGCCAACCTCATGCGTCTGGCCGAGACCAGTGGCCTGTACGCGTACAACTGGAGCACGAAGGGGCTTGCCGCGGGCGACTACCGGGTCCGGATCGACCTGGGCGATGGGGCGGTGCACACGGTGACGGTGCGGCTGCAGTAGGGACAGCCGGCCACCGCCGCCTCGATCGTCGGCCGTAAACCGACACTCAGGGGGTTGCATGCCGCCGGGCTGGGACCGCGTGTCACCGCGCGTCCGAGCCCGGCGGCACCCGGCCGAAGCGGCGCGTGGAAACACGCTGCCCTCCGCAGGTTGCTTTATGGAGTGGACCCGGTCTCCCGCACGGGCCTCGCTCCGCCAATCAACCCCCGACAGTTGATGGCCTCGACTAGCGGAGCGACCGGAAACCCGCACGAAGCTCTTCGGAGAGGAGCTGCGGTTGTTCCCAGGCCGCGAAGTGCCCGCCCCGGTCGAGCCGGTTGTAGTGGATGAGACGGGGGTACGCCCGCTCCGCCCAGCTCCGCGGCGCCTGGTAGAGCTCATCCGGGAAGACGCTCACGGCGGTTGGCACGGAAACGCCCTTCGCGGACAAGAAGGACAACTTGTTCTCCGCGTAGAGACGAGCCGCAGAAATCCCCGTGTTCGTCAGCCAGTAGAGCGTGATGTTGTCGAGGATGTCGTCTCGCGTGAGGCCGCCGGGCTGGTCGGCGAAGGCCCGGCAGATCAGCTCCAGGCTGGCCGCGTCGTGGTCCAGCATGAAGCTCGCCAGAGCGATGGGTGAGTCCGCGAGGCCAGTCAACGTCTCGGGTCGCGTCCCCATCACGAGAGCGTACGCTCCGTGCTTCCAGAAGAAGTCGAGTTGCCCGCAGGCGCGCTTTTCCTCCTCCGAGAGGTTGGCGGGCAGCTTGCTGGGCGCCTTGTTGATCCCGGTGATGTCGGACTGGATCAGTGCATCGATGTCGGGCGGAACCGTACCGGGCATGTTGGTGTGAATGCCGAGCAGTTCCGGAGGTGCCTGCAGACCGATGAGGTCGGTGATGAGCGCGCCCCAGTCGCCGCCTTGGGCGACGAATCGGGTGTAGCCGAGGCGCTTCATCAGTTCGATCCAGGCACGTGCGATGTGCTCCGGGCCCCAGCCTGGCGTGGTCGGCTTGCCGGAGAATCCATAGCCCGGCAGGGACGGGATCACCAGATGGAAGGCGTCCGACGCGCTCGCGCCGTGGGCCGTGGGATCGGTGAGCGGGCCGATGATCTTCAGCTGCTCGATGATCGAGCCGGGCCAGCCGTGTGTGACGATGAGTGGCAGGGCGCCCTCGTGTTTCGATCGGACGTGGATGAAGTGGATGTCGAGCCCGTCGATCTCGGTGATGAAGTTCGGTAATGCATTCAGCCTCGCCTCGACCTTGCGCCAGTCGTACTCCTTCTCCCAATAGCGCGCGAGCGCCTGGCTTGTTTCGAGCGGTACGCCCTGCGACTGATCATCGACGGTCTGCCTCTCGGGCCAGCGCGTGGCCCTGATGCGCGTCCGTAGCGCCTCGAGTTCCGCCTCGGGGACCTCAATCGTGAACGGTCGGACACCTGCGATACCCACCCGCTCTTCGGTCTTGACAGCCACACGGGCCTCCGTTCCTCGCCAGAGACATCCGAATACCACCTCGATCGCCGTCCACACCTGGCTGTCGCCTGCCTCCTAGGGGGAAGCCCGATGCGCCTAGGGGGGACAGCCCCCGGCTGAAGTCGGGGGAGTTCCGGATCGTTTCGGCGGATCCGCCGCCCAATACTGATTCGCATGCCAGAGAGGCCCAGGTTCACCGTCGTCATCCCGTGCTTCAACGAGGCCGGTTATCTCACTGACGCACTCCTGTCCCTGCAGAAGCAGGACTTCGACGGAGTGTGCGAGGTCATCGTGGTTGACAACAACTGCACGGACGAGACCGCGGACATCGCCCGCGACCTCGGCGCGCGAGTGGTGGTCGAGCCGGTGCCCGGGGTGTGCAACGCCCGCCAGCGCGGCACGGAGGCGGCGCGTGGTGAGATCATCGTCTCCACCGACGCCGATACGGTCCACAGCCGCGATTGGCTCAGCCGTATCGACGCCGGGTTTCGCAGCGATGGCCGCATCGTCGCGGTCGTCGGCCCTTGCCAGTACGAAGACGGTCCTCGGTGGGGCCGGCTCTACGGCCGGATGCTGTTCGGAGCGGTCAACGGCGTCTACCGACTGACCGGCCGCGCCGTTTACGCGAGCGCGACGAACATCGCTTTCCGCCGCGAGGCCTGGACGGGTTATGACACCAGCCTGACGCAGGGCGGCGACGAGCTCGACCAGCTACGTCGGCTACGGAAGAAGGGGCGGGTCGTCTACGACCATGACAACCCGACCAGTACATCGGGTCGGAGGCTCACCCGCGGGCTCGCGTACAACCTGTTCGTGACCCTGCCGGTGCACTACCTGCTGACCTACGCCGTGAACCGGATCGCGGGGCGGCGCGTGCTCGGATCGGCGCCGGCGTTCCGCGACCACGCGGGGTCGTTCGAGGTAGCCCTGGCGGCCGGCCGCGAGGAGGCCCGATGATCGTCCTGATCGGGCTGTTGCTGCTGGCCATCGGCGCGGCGTACTGGCTGCTGATGTCGCCGTTCGCCCCGTCTTCGCGCGATTACCCCTACCGTGGCCCGGCCGCCGAACGAGTGGTGGCGTTGACGTTCGACGACGGCCCGAACGAGCCGTACACCTCCCAGATCCTCGACATCCTGGCGGCACGCGGCATCCGGGCGACCTTCTTCCACGTCGGACGGTGCGTCGAGCGCCACCCCGAGGTCGCCCTACGCGCGATCGACGCCGGCCACGTCCTGGGCAACCATTCGCTGAGCCACCGGTTCGGCACGTACCTGCGGCCGAGAGCGTACGAGCGCGAGGTCGAGCGGACCCAACGCATCCTGGCGCGAGTCACCGGCCGAACCCCGGCGCTGGCCCGCACACCCTGGCTGTGGCGCCAGCCGGGCCTGCTGCGGATGTTGCGCCGAGGTGGCCTGCATCCGGTCGCCGGTGAATTCGGCCATGCGCTGGAGGTGTTCCAGCCGTCCGGCGTGCGGATGGCCCGCCGCGCCGTCGCCAAGACGCGCCCCGGCTCGATTCTCATCTTCCACGACGGGTTCGACAGCCGGGGCGGCAACCGCGCCGAAACGGTCGTAGCGGTGCGGGAGACGATCGACGGGCTGCTGGCCCGAGGCTACCGGTTCGTGACGGTGGACCAGCTGCTCGGCGTGTCGGCGTACCAGGCGTAGCTGCCCGCCTCTCGGCGCCACGGCCGCTTGTCGGACTCGCACAGCACTTGGAGAGGGCCACCGTTCGCGCTACTGCAGCTGTGCGGGTGTCTTCTTCCGAGCCGCCTGCACGCCGCTGCTGACCAGCACGTACAGCATTGACAGCCCGGCCAGCCCCATGATGCCGAGGCCAGCGTTCTTCACCAGGTTGGACAGGCGCTCGCTTTCGGCCTTCTCCTGGTCGTAGTCGTTGGTGCGCGTCGCGCCGTTGGTGACGTGCTCGCACGTGTCAGTGGTCCTCATGACGCGGTCGCCGCAGCGCAGCTCGTCGCCCTCTCCGATCCCGCCGAACGCGTAGACGCCCCAGCCGAGCAGCACGCAGATCCCGGGCAGGACGAGACGGCCGATCAATGTCTTCACGGCGGGCACTCTACTGCCGCGGGGCTCGATCGGCAGCCCTGCCGTCGCGGCCGGCGATGACGCTCTTCTGCCGCTGGCAATGCACGCCGGCGGTGGCGCAGCCGAACGCAGCGTCCGACCGCCGCCAGACGGCTGGCCCCTTGTCGACCAGGCTTTCCGGCATGCACAAGACACTTGACGGCAAGGTAGCTCTGGTCACCGGTGGGGGTCGTGGCATCGGTGCCGCCGTGGCGTTGCGCTTGGCCGAGGAGGGCGCCGATGTGGCGCTGACCTTCCAGCAGAATCAGCAGCGCGCCGACGACGTGGTGGACCAGATCAAGGCCGCGGGACGGCGGGCGGTCGCCGTGCAGGCGGACAGTTCCGACCCGGCGGCGGTGGTCGCGGCCGTGGACCGGGTCGCCGGGGAGTTTGGTCGATTGGACGTCCTGGTCAACAATGCCGGCGCGTTCCTGCTCGGACCGGTGGAGCAATTGAGCCTGGAAGAGTTCGAACAGACTGTCGCGGTCAACATCCGGGCACCGTTCGTCGCTTCGCAGGCCGCGGTACGCCACATGGCGGCCGGTGGGCGGATCATCAACATCGGCAGCAACATGGCCGAACGGGCAGTCTTCCCGGGCTTCTCGCTGTACGCGATGAGCAAGACCGCCCTGATCGGCCTGACCAAAGCGCTCGGGCGCGAGCTCGGCGGCAGGGCCATCACGGTGAATCTGGTAAATCCAGGAGCAACGGACACCGAACTGAACCCGGCCGACGGCCCCAACGCCGACGCGATCAACGGGTTCACCGCCCTGGGGCACTACGCCGAACCAGCCGACGTGGCCGCCGCGGTGGCGTTCCTCGCCGGCTCGGACGGGCGCTACATCACCGGGGCGACGGTCAACGTCGACGGCGGCTTCACCATCTGATCGTCGGCTCCCCGCCGCCCCTTGAGCACGGCTACGGCCCGTTCCTCCAGCTGGAACGGGCTGTAGCTTGTGCCGGTCCTGAGTTCACCGAGGCTGGAGCAGCCCGCGTTTGGTCATATGGGCCCGCAACGTCTCGGCGTCCTCGGCGGACATCAAACGGCGAGGGATCACGGTCGCGGGCATCCGGCCGACGTACACGATCCAGAACTCAGGGGTGTCCCTTACCCGGGCGACCCCGTCCCAGGCGATGCCGCCGGACTCCGAGCCGCTGCGCATCATGATGTTGTCGTCGGTGATGTCGTAGGCGCCCTCGACCGCGTACTGACTGGAACGGCGGCGGGCGCGCAACCGCACCCACGGCGAGTACAGCATCGACAGCAGGCCACCCACGACCATCGCCATGAACAGCGGTGAGACCTTGTCGCCCCACCCGAACCCCAGCGAGACAGCGAAACCGATCGCCCCGACCGCCGCCAGCACCGCGCCGATATAACCGTACTTGCGTAGTCGAACACTGCTGAGCGCAGCGGCCACGCGTCCTGGGTAGGCGGGATCGGCTGGGACGTCAAAACGGATGTGCACGCCAGAACGATAGTGCCCCCACCTACCCCCGGGCGGCGCCTGGCTCGCGCCCCGCTGGTCGGATCTCGCGGCCGGCGCCGCCGAGCGGCACGGCGGCTCCGGTTGCGAGCGGGTGTCGGCGGGTCGGTGCGATGGTCATCGGTCCCGCGGGGTGTCGGTGGTCTGGACCCGCGCGATGAGCAGCTTCAGGCGCTCGATCTCTTCGGCGAGGGCGGTGTTGCCGGCGGCGGTGAGAGTGATCCAGGTCCGGCCACGCCGTCCGGCGTAGCCCTTCTCGACCTGGACCAGGCCGGCGTTCTCCAGCACGGTCAGGTGCTGGGAGAGGTTTCCGGCGGTCAGTTCCAGCTGGGTGCGTAGGTAGCCGAACTCGACTCGGCGGGCCTCGTGCGCGATGGTGAGGATGCCGAGCCGGACCCGTTGGTGCACCACGTCGTCCAGGCCGGTGACCGGGTGCGGGGATTCAGTCTCGTCCGGATCGGGGGTGTTGGCGGGGTCGGTCATCGGGGCCGCCGCAGCCGTTGCGCCAGTGCGAAGCCGGCGCTGCCCAGCAGCAGTGTGCCGCCGTTGATGACCAGCTGGGGTATGAACCAGGTGTGTGGGCCCCAGTGCGTGCCCCAGCCGAAGTTGATCGGCACCAGCACCACCGTCAGGTACCCGATGGCGAACAGCAGCAGCGCGACGTGCCGCTCCAGCCAGGCCAGCACCAGCAGGGCCAACCCGATCGCGCCCGGCGGGTCGAGCAGCCGGAACAGGGACTGGGCGAGGGCGGACGGCTCCTCCGGGAAGGTCAGCGGGTTGAGGCGGACCCACACCGCCGCGAAGGCGAAGCCCAGCCCGACGAGCGCGATGCCGATGACGGCGTAGGGCAGCACCCGGGCGTCCACGCCCCGGGCCCGGGCCACCCGCAGGTACCCGCCGGCGATCACCAGATACGCCAGAGCCAGCGCCGCCAACCAGTAGAACGTCACGGTCTGGAGCCAGACGTTGCACACCTCGCCGTCGTTCACCGTCTGGCAGTCGCTGACGACATGGCCGTACCGGTACGCCGGGATCGCTCCGAAGATCACCAGGGCCAGCACCAGCAGCGGCAGCCATGTCACCCGCTGGTCAAGACGGACCCGGCGCGCGAGGTCGCGCGCGTCAGCCAGTAGCCGGCGGGGGTCACCGCCGGCGGGTACCGAATCAGTGGTCATGCCAATAGGTTTGCACAACAAACCGATTGGCGCTACTAAAACCGGCCCGAGGGCGGTCACGACGACGTGACCGCCCTGGCGCCCGATCGCTGTTGCCGGTCGCAGGGGGCCACGAGGGCCTGGACGCGTGGTTGATCATTGGGCGGTGCCCAATCCTGTCGCGCTGCCCGCCGAACCCGGTGCGTTCTCGTTGGCCGTTCCGCCGCTGTTCGCCGCGCTGGCTCCGGCGCGGAGCATCCTCATCGCCGGCGCGGGCGGGGGGTTCGACGTGTACGCCGGCCTGCCGTTGGCGTTCTCCCTGTGGCGCGGCGGCGCGCAGGTGCACCTGGCCAGCCTGTCCTTCTCCCAGCTCGAGTTGATCGACCGGGACGCGTGGGTGGCGGAGCACGTCGTGGCGGTGCGGCCGGACACGACCAGCCCGGACTGGTACTTCCCCGAACGGACGCTCGCCCGGTGGCTGGCGGCTCACGAGATGCCGTCGACCGTGTACGCCTTTCCGCCGCTCGGCGTCCAGCCGTTACGGGCGGCATACCGGTACCTGATCGAACAACTCGACATCGACGCGGTGGTGCTGGTCGACGGCGGCACCGATGTCCTGCTGCGTGGTGACGAAAGCGACCTCGGCACCCCCGTGGAGGACATCACCAGCCTGGCCGCCGTGGCCGCGCTGGACGGGCCGGTCAAGCTGGTGTCCAGTCTCGGTTTCGGGATCGACGCCTACGACGGCGTCAACCACGTCCAGGTGCTGGAGAACCTCGCCGCACTCGACCGCGACGGGGGTTACCTCGGTGCCCTGTCCATCCCCGGTTCCAGCTGGGAGGCGGCGCTGTACCGCGATGCTGTCGCCGACGCCCAGGCCGCCACCCCGGACCGGCCGAGCATCGTCCAAGGGCAGATCGCCGCCGCCACCAGCGGCGCGTTCGGAGACGTACGCTTTACCCGGCGCACCGACGGAGGCGACCTGTTCGTCAACCCGCTGATGGCGATCTACTTCACCGTCGACCTCGACAAACTCGCCGCCCGATGCCTTTACCTCGACCGCATCGAGAACACTGTCGGCAGGCGACAGGTCATCACGCGCATCCAAGCGTTCCGCGACGAACTCCTCAGCGCGCGCATCCCCCGCGCGTTTCCCCACTGAACGCCCGGACGGCGGTATGCCGGGTCGTCGGACCTCGACCACGCAGGTCGGTCCTCCGGAGGCGGGCAACCGTTGTTCACCTAGGATCTGGCGAACCAGCACCCCGGACAGGGAGGAGCCGGTCATCGTACGCTCGACGGAGTTTCTGCTGGAATGCCTGCTCCGGTCCGGGATGCGTGACGTCGTCACGGTGGAGCCGGCGACGGGTGGGCTCGCCGCGCTCGCGGGCATAGCCACCCGCCGGAACGCGCCGTCGGTGTTCGTCAAGGCCTTCGCCGACACGCCGGCCGACGACGTCTTCGTCGCGGAGGCCGAAGGGCTGGCCGTCCTGCGCGAGCTCGGCGGCGTGGCGACACCCGAGGTGATCCTGGCGGACCGGGATCTGCTCGTGTTGTCGATGCTGCGGCCGAGGCCGCGCAGCGAGACCTTCTGGGAGCAGTTCGCGCACGCGCTCGCCGGCCTCCACATGAGCACGACCCATCCTCGTTTCGGATGGCACCGCGACAACTGGCTGGGCCGCCGCCGGCAGATCAACACCTGGACTGACGACGGCTTTGCATTCTTCGCGCAGCACCGGCTGCTTCGGTGGCTCGGGCAGCCTCGGGTCGAGGCGGCACTCGACGCCGGAGACCGGGCGGCGCTGGAGCGGCTGTGTCACCGGCTGCCCGACCTGCTGCCGGACCGGCCGGCCTGCCTGACGCACGGCGACCTGTGGGCACAGAACGTCCTGGCCACCCCGGACGGGCAGCCCGCGCTGATCGACCCGGCCGTGTCCTACCTGTGGGCGGAGGTCGACCTCGCCCACGTGTGGTCCACCGCGCCCCCGCCCGAGGCGCAACGGTTCTTCGAGGTCTATGCGGAACTGACCTCCCTCGATGGCGGCTGGCGGGCCCGCATGCCGATTGTCCAGCTGCGACAACACCTCGCCGTGCTGGCCCAGTTCGACGACGACTGGGGCGCGGGCGACCAGGTCCGCGCCACCCTTGCCCCGTTCCGGACGCGAGCCTGACCGGAGACCCGACGGTTGGCCACGGCCACCTCGCTGGGGCAGATGACCGATCGGTTTCGGCTTGCTGATCCTCCCTACTGTTGTCTCGATGGATACGCGAGGCGCGGTGGATCTGAGCACGCTGCGGTCGGACGCGGACTCCGTACCGTCGCCGGAGTCCGGCCGGACCGGTCCATCCGGGCTGAGCTGGGCGCGAATCGCGCTGGCCGGGGCGCTCATGCTCACCGGCGCGTTGACTTTCGCCTACTCCTCGATCATCTATCGGAACGGATCGCAGGGCGACCTCGAGATCCCGCAAGACTCGGGCTCGGTGCAGGTCATCGTTCCCTCCGCCACCAACTCTGTGTCGGGAACCGTGACCTTCATCGGCAGCGACGACTACTACCTCAACGGTGGGCGGGCCTATCCAATGGCCGTGCAGCTTGAGCTCAGAATTGCCGCCGCGGACTCCGCCGACCTCGCCCGGGTCTGCCTGCAGCTCACCGGCGACGCAACACTCACCACGATGCCACCGGACCCGGAGCTGGCTACGGCACCTGGGCGCGTCACCGCCGATGGGCGCGAGGTCGATTCGGCGACCGTGCTCAGCTTCTTCCACGTACCAGATCGCGAGGAGCGCAAGCAGCTGATCCTTCTCGAGCCCCCGGCGAGAAGCTTCACCACCTTCTCACAGGGCAGCATGATCAAGGGGCAGGCGATCGACGGCTGGCTCGACTCTCGGCAGCCCGGCTCACTGGACGTGCGGCTGTTCCTGCGAATGGCGGGCACCTTCGCCACCCGTGACGGCGTACGCACCACGCTCTCGCCGCCGTCCGTGCCGAGGGCGGTCGCGGATCGGAACCTCTTCGACGAGTTCGTTCGGACCAGGGGTCAGTCCAACGCAACTGTCCACGCGTCGCAGTATCAGGCGCAGGTCACGACTCAGGAACTTACCGAGCAGCTGCAGTTCGACGAGCTGTCCGCGACCGATCGCCGGCCGCCCACCGTGCCGCCCGCATACCGACTGGACGTGTACCCGCCCGGTATGAAGGACCCCAATCTGCTGAGCTGGCCGGCCACCGGCCCCGGCGTCGTGAGTATCGTTGACCGGCGTGGCGAGAAGCGCGCCTCTCAGCAGCTCTTCCTGGCCGGCGTTGGATACGGCGTCGCGCTGGCCCTGGCGCCGCTCGGGGCCCAGTTGATGCCATGGCTCGCCATCCTTCGTGCGGCGCGGCGGCCGGCTGGCACTCAGGTACGGCCGCAGTGGGGGCAGGGGCCGCGTCGGCGCAGGTGGTAGGCGAGGGCGGGCGGCTTGAGCACCTGCCATCCGGCAGGCGGCCCCCTCTGGGAGCGGATGTCGATGTGCCGTTCGGCACGGGTGCGGACCGGCGGCCGGGGTCTACCCTCGATCCCATGCACGGGCTGGACAGGCGTGGGGTGGCCGCAGCCGGGGCGGGCGTGGTGTCGATCGCCGCCGACGCCGCGGTGCTGGCGTGGGGCAGACCGTACTCCGAGGGCATGACCCTGGCGAACATGCTGGCTCTCGTGGAGACGGTCGTGCTGCTGGCCCTGACCGTACTGGTGGTGCGGGGCTCGCGGGCCCCCGTCGCGATCGTGGCCGGAACCCTGACGGGACTCGCCGTTCCGCTGTGGCTGCTGCGATTCGGCATTCCGACCTGGTCGACGCAGTCCGTTGGCGGCTACGCCGCCTGGGCGATGCTCCCGGTGCTCGCCGTCGTTGTCGGGTTGTACCTGCGGGCGCTGGACAAGCGCGGCACCCGGGCGGTCGCCGCGGCCCGCCGCGTCCAGCGGCTGGAGTTGGCCGATGACCTGCACGACTTCGTCGTCCACGACATCAACGAGATGCTCCTGCAGGCACAGGCTGGGCAGGTTCTTGTCGAGGGTGCCGTGGCTGGGGCCGGAGTCGGGGACGTGCTTCGCCGGATCGAACGAACAGCGCTACGCGCGTTGAGGACCGTGGACCGTACCGTCCATCTCCTCCATGCCGAGGCGGCCAGCGAGTCCGATGCGAACAGCGTGCCGCGACTGCCGAAACCCACGATGGACGACCTGCCGGGGCTCGTCGACCGGTTCACCGCCACCGGGCCGATCACCGCCCACCTCGCCCTCGACCCCGAACTGGCGCCGGCCACCGGCGCATCACCCGTCTTACCACCCGAGGTTGCCACGACGGTGTATCGGATTGTCGTGGAGGCGCTCACCAACGTCCGCCGGCACGCCACCGGCGCCGAGCGTGTCCAGGTGACGGTCGCCCGAACGACCGGCGACCGGGTTCGGGTTGAGATCTCCGACAACGGCGGGCTGGCCGGCCGGGTGCCCGCCGGACCGGGGCGCGGCGGACACGGGCTGGCCGGTCTGGCCGCCCGAGTGGAGGCCCTCGGCGGCACGCTGAGCACCGGACCGGCCGAGTCGGTCGGCTGGCGGGTCACCGCGGCTCTTCCGCTGCACCCGCGTCCCGCCGCCGCCCCGATCGGGCAGTAACACCATGACGGACCACCGGATCAGGATCCTCATCGCCGACGACCAGGAGAACATCCGCGTCGCGTACCGCATCATCCTCGACGCCCAACCCGACATGATCGTGGTCGGCGAGGCCGCGGACGGCGCCTCGGCCGTCGAGCAGGCCCGCCACCTTCGGCCCGACGTGGTGCTCGCCGACATCCGGATGCCCCGGGTGGACGGCCTGGAACTCACCCGTATCCTCGCCGGCCCGCAGGCCCCCGACCCGCTCCGGATCGTCGTGGTGACCTCGTTCGACCTCGACGAGTACGTACACGCGGCGCTGCGTAACGGAGCGTGCGGCTTCCTGCTCAAACGGTCCGGGCCAACCCTGCTCACCGAGGCCGTACGCGCCGCGATGGCCGGCGACGCGCTCATCAGCCCGCAAGTCACTGTCCGCCTACTGCGGCACCTGACCACACCGCCAGCTCCAGGGCCCCGCAACGCGGAGCCGATGCCGCTGACCACGCGCGAGCGCGAGGTCGCACGGCTGGTCGCCCAGGGCCGGACGAACGCCGAGATCGCGGCCGAGCTGTTCATCGCCGCTGGCACCGTCAAGAACCATCTCGCCGGAATCCAGCAGAAACTCGGGGTCCGCAACCGGGTCGGTATCGCCGCCTGGATCTGGGAAGCCGGCGATGCCTACCAGAGCGGACCCACCGCACGTTGACCTGCGCCGGCCCGATGGCCTCGGAGCGTGGTCAAGGCGACTGCGCGTCACCGGCATCCAGTGCGGCGTAGCCGCCGAGCAGGATGTCGACAGCTTGTCCGAACCGCTGGTCGAAGTCGAGCCCGGCGCGGGTGCGGATGACCTCGGTGAGGTTCGGGAACTCGTGCGGATCGAGGTCGTCGGCGTGTTGGTCGAGGTCGGGCTCGGAGCCTTCGTGGCCGGGTGTCTGGCCGACCTCGGCGAGGGTGTGCCCGATGGTGAAGGTGGCCAGCACGTTGACCACGTCCATAGCCCGGCCCAACGGGAGCCCGGCCGCCCGCATCACGGCCAGCCACCGCTCCGACATGCGCAACGCGTCGGGGGAGTTCACCGGCCGGGTGGCGGCCAACGGCAGTACCCCGGGATGGGCCAGCAACGCCGCCCTCAATGCATGGGCGAACCGCCGCATCCACGGCACCCACGATCGTGTCCGGCCCGGGACCGGCTCCTCCAGTCCGGCGAAGGCCAACACCATGACCCGATCGACGAGCCCGTCGAGCAGGGCATTCTTGTTCGGAACGTAGTGGTAGAGCGTCATCGCCTCGACACCCAGGTGTGCGCCCAGCTTCCGCATCGACAAGGCGGGAAGCCCGTACGTGTCCAGGTACTCCAACGCGGCGTCGAGTACTCGTTCGCGGCTCAAGCCCGCCTTGGTGCCGGTACGGCGATCTGCCACGGCCCACTCCTTGACCCCTCTTACGGCGTAAGACACACTATCAATCAAGTGCTGTCTTACGCCGTAAGAGAGTGGCGCCGCATCCGGTGGATCGCCGCCGGAGGGCACCCATGGAGGCCAACATGCTCGCGCTCGCGCTGGCCCTGCTCCTCACCACAGTCGCCTACTTCCTCGTCACCACACTGGTCGACCTGTACCCGTTCAACAACGTGCGGGACGCGAAGCGCTCAGAGCAGGTGGTGGAGATCCTGGTGAATGCGCCGGTGATGACGCTGCCCGCCGCCCTCCTCGTAGCGGCGGCGGCGACCTCGTTGCCCGCGCTGGGATACATCGCCGGCGCCCTCGAACTGCTCATCGCCCTCGGCGGCCTGATGCTGTGGTGGATGCCGTACCTCATCGGCGTGACCGCTCCGTGGGCGACGGCAGGAAACGGCGTCTCCTGGTCGCAGTTGCACGCCCGCACCTACGCGCACACCCTTACCGTGCTGCCACCCATCGGCGACCGGCCACGGCCAAACCTCGAGCACATGATCTTGCATACGCTGATCCTTGCCGCGGCGGTATGCACCTTCGCCGCGGCCGCCTCGCTGTGAGCGCCCCAACCACCGCGAACGCCACCATCCAGAAGGAACTGCGGGAATATCTGTCCCATGAAATTGGAAGCAGAATGACGAGGGTGCACTTGGGCTCGCGGACTCCGCTCAGACGTCGGCCGCGATCGCGGCGATCGCGGCGAGCGGCCGGTGAGTGCCGTCGCTGGGGCGCCGAACATGCTCGACTGTCGTGAAGCCGGCCCGCGTCAGCCGCTCCGAAAGTTCGTCAACGGGCCAGCGATAGGCTGTCACAACCTTGTGGTCAAAGGCGCTGACCTCATCGCCGTCGAAGAAACCGACCACCAACGCTCCGTCCGGGGCCACCGCTCGCCGGAACTCGGCGAGCACGCCCCCGAGATCCTCCGGCGGTAGATGGATCAACGAATACCAGGCCAGGATGCCGGCGACGGAGTGGTCCGCAACGTCGAGCGTTTCCATCGACCCAAGCTGGTACTTGCCGTTCGGGTGGGCCGTCCTTGCATGGGCGATGAACTCGGGAACCAGGTCAATTCCCTGCGCGTCGACGCCCAGCGAGCGAAGGTGGCCGGTGATATGGCCAGGTCCACAGCCCAGATCGAGCACCGTGCCGGACCGGTTCGACAGGTGTCGCTCGATGAAGGCGAGGTCATCGACGTGTACTTGTTGACTGCTACCGAACAGCTCGATGTAGAGGTCCGCGACGGACGAATACGCCTGCCCCACGTGCTCCAGGTCCACCGCGTGACTATACGAGCTTCGGACGGCCCTCTCCTTCACCACCGTCGGCGCACGGTTGCCTTGGTGCCGGTCACCAGGCTTGCCGGCGGAACGTCATCGGCCACGACCGCGCCGGCGGCGACCACGGCGTCACGGCCAATGCTGACACCGGGCAGGATCGTGGCACCGGCGCCGATCCAGACGTTCTCCGCCACGTCGATGGGCCCGCCGCTGAGCCACCCCCGTCGCTCCTCGGGATCGACCGGGTGACCGACAGTGATGAACGTGACCTTCGGGCCGACCATCACGCGTTCGCCGAGCCGGATGCCGGCGTAGTCCAGGAACGTGCAGTTCTGGTTGACGAACACGCGCTCGGCGAGGTCGAGGCGAAGGCCGTGGTCCGTGTAGAAGGGCGGGTAGATCGTGACTCTCGGCGGCAGCGGCTTGCCGAGGATCTGTTCGAACAGTTCCGCCTTGCCTGCTTCGTCCTCGAAGGGCAGGACGTTCAGGCGGGAGGTGAGCTCGGTGACCCGCAGGACCCTCTCGGCCATGGCCTGGAACTCGGCGCCGTGGATGCGGATGAGACGGTCGCTGGACATGCCACGACCCTTTCTGGTGTACGGGTACCTGGACAAGCCTCAGTAGGCGCTGGTGGGGTCAGCAGCCGGTCGAGTCACCTTTGCCGGGGTTGGGACCTGCGCCGGGTCGTGGCGTCGTTGCCCAGGTCGGGACCCAGACCGCTTTCGCCGGCTGAGGTCGGGGTCCGGCTTCGGGCGGCCGTGGTTGGCCTACGCCGCGTCCGTTTGGGCGAGCTTGGCTCCACCGCGGCTGGTCAGTTCCGGTGGACGACAAAGGCAAAGGCAAGGAGATCTCTCTCCTTGCCACTTCTAACGTATAACGCACCGGGGGGCTTGCGGCAAGACCCCTGTTGTGGCGCAGAATCGTCGGCCGAGGCCACGACCTGCGGAAATGGGGGGCGCGACGTGCCTGTGTTGTTGTCGACGTATGGGGGACGCGGTGACGTCGAACCAGTGCTGGGACTGGCGGGGAGCACGGCTGCCTCGGAGGTGTCGCAATGATCGAGCAGTACGTGGTGGATCTTCAAGAGGTTGATGAGACGCGGGTCGCGGTCGTTGGCGGCAAGGGCGCGCACCTGGGCGGGCTGTCGCGGATCGAAGGCGCCCGCGTGCCGACGGGCTTTTGTGTGACGACGGACGCCTTCCGGCGGATCATGGCGGAAGTGCCGTCGATCGGCGATCGGCTCGAACAGCTGGCGCGCCTGAACCCGGACGACCGGGAGGCGATCCGGACGCTCAGCGCGGAGATCCGCCGGACCATCGAAGGGATCGCCATCCCGGACGATCTGACGGCGGCGATCACCCGCGCCCTCGCCCGGCTCGGTGAACAGGCGGCCTACGCCGTCCGATCCAGCGCGACGGCAGAGGACCTGCCGACGGCCTCCTTCGCCGGCCAGCAGGACACGTACCTCAACGTCGTGGGCCCGGCCGCGGTCCTCCAGCACGTCAGCCGGTGCTGGGCGTCGCTGTTCACCGAGCGGGCCGTGACCTACCGCCTGCGGAACGGCATCGACCAGCGCACGGTCCACATGGCCGTGGTCGTGCAGCAGATGGTCTTCCCGGACGCGGCCGGCATCCTGTTCACGGCCGACCCCGTGACGGGCAACCGGAAGGTCACCTCCGTGGACGCCAGCTTCGGCCTCGGCGAGGCCCTGGTCTCCGGCCTGGTGAACCCGGACGTCTTCAAGGTGCGCGACGGCGAGGTCGTCGCCAAGGCGGTCGCCGCCAAACAGCGCGCCATTCACGCCCTGCCGGCTGGCGGGACCCAGGAAGTGGCGATCGACCCGCAGCGGCAGGAGCAGCCGGCGCTGACGGATGCGCAGGTCGTGCGGCTCGCGCAGCTCGGCCGGCGGATCGAAGCGCATTTCGGCCGTCCCCAGGACATCGAATGGTGCCTGGTCGACGGCGGCTTCCGGATCGTCCAGAGTCGGCCGATCACCACGCTGTTCCCCATCCCCGAGTCCGGCGACCGGGAGAACCACGTCTACCTCTCTGTCGGCCATCAGCAGATGATGACCGACCCCATGAAGCCCCTGGGGCTCTCCTTCTGGCAGATGACGACCCCGGCGCCCATGGCCGAGGCCGGCGGCCGCCTGTTCGTCGACGTCACCCAGAGGCTGGCCTCGCCGGCGAGCCGCGCCGGCCTCCTGGAGCTCGTGGGGAAGTCCGATCCGCTGACCGGGGACGCGCTGCAGACCATCCTCGAGCGCGACGGCTTCATCCGGCCGCTCCCTGACGAGGGTCCCCCCGGGCCACTGCTTGGCGGCGCGCCAGCCCCGATCGAGACCGATCCGGCCATCGTCACCGAGCTGATCGGGCGCAGCGAGGCATCCATCGCCGCCTCCGAACGCGACATCCGCACGAAGTCCGGAGAGGCGCTGCTCGACTTCATCCGGGCGGACATGCAGGAGCTGAGGCGGATCTTGTTCGATCGGCAGAGCCATCAGGTGTTCATGTCGGCGATGGAGGCCACGTGGTGGCTCAACGAGCAGTTGGAGGCATGGCTGGGGGAGAAGAACGCGGCGGACGCGCTCACCCAGTCCGTGCCCCACAACGTCACGTCGGAGATGGGGCTGGCGCTCCTGGACGTCGCTGACGTGATTCGCCCATATCCGGAGGTGGTGGCGTTTCTGCAGCACGTCGAGGACGAGGGCTTCCTGGACGAGCTGCCCAAGCTCACCGGCGGGCGGGAAACGCGTGACGCCATCGAGACCTGGCTCGACAGGTACGGCATGCGCTGCGTCGGCGAGATCGACATCACCCGGCCGCGCTGGAGTGAACGGCCCTCCACGCTCGTGCCGATGATCCTCGGCAACATCAAGAACTTCGAGCCGGGAGCCGGCGAGCGGCGTTTCGAGCGGGGCCGGCAGGAGGCCTGGGAGAAGGAGCAGGAGCTGCTGGAACGCTTGCGGGCCCTGCCGGACGGGGAGCGCAGGGCCGAAGAGACGAAGCGGATGATCGACCGGGTCCGGACCTTCATCGGGTACCGGGAGTATCCGAAGTACGGCATGGTCAGCCGCTACTTCGTGTACAAGCAGGCCTTGTTGGAGGAAGCCGAGCGCCTGGTGCGGGCCCGCGTACTTCGTGCGAAGGAGGACATCTTCTATCTCACGTTCCAGGAGCTCCACGACGTCGTGCGCACGAACCGCGTGGATGACCAGCTCATCGGCCGGCGCAAGGACGCGTTCAGGTCGTATCAGGCGCTCACGCCGCCCCGGGTGCTCACGTCGGATGGCGAGGTCATCGCCGGGACGTACCGACGCGACGACATGCCGGCCGACGCGCTGATCGGCCTACCGGTCTCCGCTGGGACCGTCGAAGGGCGAGCCCGCGTCATCCTCGACATGGCACGGGCCGATCTCGAACCGGGCGACATCCTCGTCACGGCCCACACGGACCCCAGCTGGACGCCCCTCTTTGTCGCTGCCACGGGCTTGGTGACGGAGGTCGGAGGGTTGATGACCCACGGCGCGGTGATCGCCCGGGAGTACGGCCTGCCAGCCGTCGTCGGTGTGGCGGATGCCACCCGGCTGATCCGGGACGGGCAGCGGATCCGCGTGCACGGAACCGACGGGTACGTCGAGATCCTGCCCTGACCGGCAGCCACCGCCGAGCCTCGGTGGTGGTGCGGACCCGAGATGCGGCGGTGGCTGCCGTCCACGGAGTGGACGTTTCCCTGAGTCACGCCATGGCGGCAGCCGGTCAGGAGGCCGCGGCGGGCTTTTTGGTGGTATCGGCCGAGGTGACGCCGCGAGTGGGGCGGCGGGTCAGGACCTGGGGGCCGGAAGCCGTGATGGCGACTGTGTGTTCGGAGTGGGCGGTGCGGGAGCCGTCGGCGGAGCGGATCGTCCAGCCGTCGTTGTCGAACCTGATCTTGTCGGTGGAGCGGCAGAACCAGGGCTCGATGGCGATGGTGAGGCCGGGGTGGAGTTTCATGCCGCGGCGGGCGCGGCCGTTGTTGGCGACGTGTGGCGCCTCGTGCATGGTGCGGCCGATGCCGTGGCCGCCGAACTCGGCGTTGACGCCGTAGCCGTAGGAGTGGGCGACCTCCCTGATCGCGGCGGAGACGTCGCCGAGGCGGCCGCCGGCCTGGGCGGCGGTGATGCCGGCCTCCAGTGCGACCTCGGTGGCCTCGATCAGCTTCAGGTCGGCCGGGTCGGGGGTGCCGACGATGACGGAGAGCGCGGAGTCGGCGACCCAGCCGTCGATGCCGACCGCCATGTCGATGCTGAGCAGGTCACCGTCCCGCAAAACATAGTCGTGCGGCAGGCCGTGCAGCACCGCGTCGTTGACCGACAGGCACAGCACGTTGCGGAACGGGCCGCGGCCGAACGAGGGGGCGTAGTCCCAGTAGCAGGATTCGGCGCCGCGTTCCTTGACCCGGCGGCGGGCGTGATGTTCGAGGTCCATCAGGTTGACGCCGACTGCGGCGATGTCGCCCAGCTCGGCGAGCAACTCGCCGACGAACTGGCCGGTCACCGCCATCTGGCTGATCTCCTCGGCGGTCTTGAGCTCGATCACGGCAGCCTCCCTCTCCCCATGCGGTATTTTTATACCACGCCAGTTCCGGGTGCTCGGGGGGATATCCTGCTGGCATGGTTCGCCAACCACTCACCGCCGAGCAGATCGCCGCGGGCCAGCGCCTCGGAGCTGCCCTCCGGGCCGCGCGGTCCGGCCGCAGCCTCGTCGAGGTGGCCCTGGCGGCTGGCATCTCCCCCGAGACGCTGCGCAAGATCGAGGCGGGCCGCCTTCCCGCACCGGCGTTCGGCACTGTGGTCGGCCTCAGCCAGGCCCTCGACGTCCCCCTCAGCGACCTGGCCGACGTCTGGCTGGCCGACATGCCCGTCCGCCAGGCGTCCTAGCGGCCAACCGCCCGCGGCCAAAGATCGTCAGAGGGCGCCACCTCCCACAGCCGCAGGGCGTGGTCTTCGCTGCTGGTGGCGAGCACGGACCGGTCGGCGAGCCGGGGACGACCGAGCACGGACCGGCGGTCCCGGGACTCACCGGATGTCACGGGTGTCGCCGCCGGAACCCAATGGCGCACCAGGGTGCGGCGGTATGTCGCCCAGCAGCGTCTCGCCCATGGCGGTGAGGCGGTGCAGCACGAGGTTGCCGTGCCGCTGGCTGGTGATGAGCCCGGCCTCGCGCAGGATCGTGGTGTGGTGGCTGGTGGTGGCCGGCGAGATGCCGGCGCGCCGGGACAGTTCGCCGGTGGTGGCGCCGCTGGCGGCAGCGCGCAGGACGGCCAGGCGGGTGTGGCCGAGCAGCGGGCCGAGCCGGCGTTCCGGGTCGGCCGGTGACGCCGGCCCGGCCGTCGGGTCCGGTCGCTGCCGGCGAGCCGGGTAGACCAGGGTCGGGGGGAGTTCGGGGTCGGCCAGCGCGATCGGCGCGTGCCAACAGAAGTACGACGGGGTCAGTGCGATCCCCCGGCCGTCGAGGTGCATCTCCCGGTCCTCCGGGTAACCGTGCACGGACAGCACCGGCGGGTCCCAGCGCACGTCCGGGCCCAGGTCGTCGAGGATCTGCCCGGCGCCGGTGTCGAGCACCCGAGCCCCGCGCAGGGCCCGTTCGCCGGAGACGGCGGCGCCGATCTGCGCCCGGTACGGGGCGACCGCGACCCGGAAGTAGGCGCGCAGCGCATCGCCGAGGCCGTGCAGGGCGGCGAGTCGGCCGGCGGCCAGGTCGCCCAGCCAGCCACCGTTGATCGGGGCCGCCATCCGCCCCAGTTCGGTGCGGATCCGCCGGGCCGGGGTGCCGAGCACCCGGTCGATTCCCTCGCCGAGGTCGGTGACCGGGCCGGGCGTCAGGAAGTCCGGGAAGTACCGGTCGAGCGGCGCGATGGGCAGCAGCCGCTCGCGGATCAGCGCGACGAGGCCGGCCCGTTGCAGGTCCCGGCGCACCTGCCGGTGCCAGCCGGCGTAACCGGCGTGGCCGGCGCGGGTCTGCAGGCGGTGCAGACTGCAGACGATCTCCCACAGTGGATCCGACTGGACCGCCAGCCGGGTGCGGCTGAGGTCTTCGGCCGTGAAGTGGATCCGCAGTGTCCGCATGGCAGACAGTGTTCCGAGATCGACCGCCGCTCTCAGTCTCATCTACGACATCGACGAATGTCGACATCCGGCGGCGGGGCGGAACACCGACGGACGACGAGCGACGGCCGGACGGGGCGGCAGCCGAACGGCTGCCGCCCCGTGCGGGGGTGTCGCCTGTCAGCCGACGCTGCAGCTCGACAGCCACCGGTGGGAGGCGATGTTGTCGTTGGCGTTCTGCATGTAGCCGTCGCGGTTGGAGCCCCAGGTGAACCAGGCTCCGGTGAGGTTGTCCCATGCGTCGCCGGCACCCAGGCAGGCGTACGCGCCGGAGTAGTTGGGGTGGATGTAGAGGGCGACCGGCCGGCCGGTGTTCGAGTCGTTCCACGCCGAGGACGCCAGGTTGCGCATGCTGGCCCGGTTGTTGTTGTCGCAGTTGGCGTTCTCGGCGACGTTGATGGTGTCCCAGTTGGTGTCGGCGTTGTACCACCAGCACCACCGGCCCGCCCAGTTGGCGTCCTGGCTAACGTACAGGTAGCCGCTGCCGGCCGCCGCGCGCTGCGCGTCGGCGTGCGGTGCCGGCTTGGGCGCGGCGTGCGCGGCGGTGGCGGTGAGGGCCAGCGCGGCCATCGCCGCGAGCAAGGTGGCCAGTGCGGACCGTACTGCTCTCATGGTGTTTCCTTCCGGTCGGATCCTGCCCGTGGCGGTCTGCCGCGGACGTCTCTGGGGGGTGTCAGCCGGCGGCCAGCACGGCACGGGCGCGCGGCAGCGCGGCGCCTTCGAGGCGGAGCCGGTCGGCCACTTCGGTGCGGAACTGCCGTTCGACGGCGCGCCGGTGCTCGGCGTCGAGCCGCCGGGCGAGCCGGCCGAGCCCGGTGTCCGTGGCGCAGGTCGCCTCGGCCACGGCCAGCCGGACCTCGCCGGCCGGGACGGTGTCGGACGCCGGCTCGGGCACCGACGCGCGGGCGGCGGCCGGGTCGGCGTGTTCGTGCCCGGCGGCGCGCATGCAACGCCGCCACTCCGTCACGCCGGCGGCGTAGCGGGGGTCGGCGAGCACCCGGCCGACGCGCAGCCCCGGGAGGTTGTCGGTGGTCTTGGCGGCGCGGTACCAGGTGGGCAGGTCGCCGTAGAGGTGGCGCTCCGCCTCCGAGGTGCAGCTGTGGCTGCTGCGGCGCAGCACGCCGCCGGCCGGCAGCGTCGCGCGCAGGGCGTCCGGCTCCCCGGGGTCGCCGTTGATGGCGCGTACGGCGGCCGCACCGCGTTCCTGCGGTAGTTCCCGGGAGTACCGGGCATTCGGGTCGGCCGCCAACGCCGCCTGTAACCGGCGTTCCAGCACCCCGCCGTAGCCGTAGCGGCGGGCGTAGGACACGTCGTCGAGGACGTACGGGAACTCGCGCAGCTCCGGCACCGGGCGCCAGGGCACCGGCCAGTAGCGGAACCCGCGGCGCTGCATGCAGTCGCGGATCAGCAGCTGCGTGGCGTCGTGCAGCACCTCCGCGGCCGGCGTGGACCGGGCCGGTGCGGACGGGGCCGGCGCGGTCGCCGCCGGTTGCGACCCGGCCGCGCCGCGGTCGCCGGTCGGCGGTGTGGTGTCCCGGCCCGCACCCAGCACTCCGGCGACCGCGGCCGCGAGGACGGCCGGGACCGCGACCGCGTACCACCATGACCGTGACTGGCGCGACACACCCGCCATGACACCCACCTCGGCCGCCCGGGGCGCCGGACGCGCCCGTCAGCAGACAGCCTCGGACCGGGGCGCGCCCCGGGACAGGGGACTTCGATCAGGCTCGAACGACCGGCACCACCTCACCGTTGGCGACGCCGGCGTGCCGGAGAAGGAGCCGACCTCGACCGGTCATCGACGTCGGCTCGACCCGTCCGTGGTCACGATGGCGGGCGGAAGTTGTGCGTACGGATCGATGTTCGGCCCTGGCGCGGCCAGGCCGGTGGATGCGGAGGCGATCAGCGGTGCTGCGAGAGAAAAAGCGGCGATGGGACCCTTGGGTGTGGAACGCCACGCCGGAGGAGGTGGCGGCCGAGTATCCGTGTGATCGCCACCTGACCGTGCCGTTCCGTTCGTTCGTCCGGGCCATCGACGTGGCTGCGCCGGTCCCGGTGGTGTACCGGTGGCTGTGCCAGTTCAAGGTGGCGCCGTACAGCTACGACCTGGTCGACAACCCGGGCCGGCGCAGTCCCCGGACCCTCACCCCGGGTGCCGAGGACCTGGCGGTCGGCCAGAAGTTCCTCATCTTCGAGGTGGTCGAGTTCGTCCGCGACGAGCATCTCACCGGGCTGATCGCCCAGCGGCACCGGCGCAGCTACGGCGAGGTGGCGGTGACCTACCGGGTTACCCCGACCGCGGCCGGAACCCGGCTGGTCGGGCGGCTCGACGTCGGTGCCACCACCGCTTTCGAACGGGCCCGCCGGGCCGCGCTGGCGGTCGGTGACGCGCTCATGGGCCGAAAGCAACTGCTCAACATCAAGGAACTCGCCGAGGCCAGCGCGCGTACGGAGTGAGCCGCGGTGCCGGCACGGAGGCGGCGGCGCTTTTCGTTATTCGCTTCCGACAAATTTGACGCGTCAAATTTGCGTACCGTCGGACACCGTGCGATACCTCTAAAGTGGTATCGATGAGGCCCGATGGGTCTGGTGGCGCTCTCCTTGGAAGCAGAGATCTTGAGGATGGCCAGGGGACGGTTAGCGTCTATGCCAGATGCAGAGAGAAGAGGGTCACAAAATGCTCCGCTTCAACATCCTCGGCAGCCTGGAAGTCCGTCACCAGGGCGTTGACTGCACGCCGACCGCACCCAAGGTCCGTGCCGTCCTCGCGCTGCTGCTGCTCCGTGCCAACCACACGGTGAGCCAGGACGCCATCTTCGACTGGTTGTGGGGCGACCGGCCACCCCGGAGCGCCGCCACCACCACCCAGACGTACGTCTACCAGCTCCGGGCGTTGTTCGAGCGGGTGGGCGTCGCCGGGTCCGCGGACCAGCTCCTGATCACCCGACCGACCGGCTACCTGCTCTCGCTCGGCGAGGAACAGCTCGACACCACCGTCTTCGCCCGCCTCTGCGACGAGGGCGGTGCCCTGCTGGACGGCGGGCGGGCGGCCGAGGCCGCCCAGCGACTGCGCCAGGCGCTGTCCCTGTGGCGGGGGCCGGTGCTCGCCGACGTCCACGTCGAGGACTCCATGGCCGCCGACGTCGCGCACCTCGGCGAACTGCGGATGCGGGCGCTGGAGCTGCGCATCGAGGCGGACGCCCGGCTGGGCCGCTACCGGGAACTCATCACCGAACTGCGGGGCCTGGTCGCGGCCCACCCGTTCAACGAATGGTTCCACGCCCAGCTGATCACCGCGCTGAACCGGTGTGGCCGGCGGGCGGAGGCGCTGCACGCGTACCGGAACCTCCGGCAGACCCTCTCGGACGAACTGGGTCTCGAGCCGACGCCGGAATTGCAGGAACTTCAGCGACAGGTGCTGAACGGCACCCCGGCGCGACTGCTCGTGGCCGCGGGCTGACCCGTACGCCGATGCCCCCGACCCCCGCCCGGCGTGTCCGGACCCGGTGGGACGGGGGCGTCGGCCGCCCGGCGATGCCGGCGGAGCGGGCTCCCCGACGGGCCGGCGCCGGACGCGGTCAGAGGCGCAGTCGCGGCGCCGCCGGCTTCTCCGGGCTGAGCAGGTTCATCGCGATGGCCTTGTTCACCGCGTCGATCCGGGACACCGCGCCCAGCTTGGTGAACACGTTGCGCAGGTGCCGCTTGACCGTGCCCTCGGTGATCTCCAGCCGCCGGGCGATCTGCGAGTTGCTGTACGCCTGCGCCACCAGTTCGACGATCTCCACCTCGCGATCCGAGAGGACCTTGGCGCTGGTGTCACTGACCTGCTCGAAGCTCTCCCGCGAGATCGACAGCATGATCCGGTCGGGGTCGGTCCGCACGCTGCGCAACGTCGCGACGAGGTCGTCGCGGGTCACACTCTTCAGCAGGTACGCCCGGGCGCCGGCACCGAGCAGCTCCTTCACCACGGTCGGCTCGTCGAACATGCTCAGGATGATGATGCGAGTGGCCGGTGCCGCCGCGAGGGCCCGGGTGATGGTGGTGGCGGCGTGATCGCCGGGGATGCCCACGTCGAGCAGCATGACGTCCGGCTGGTGCGCGGCGACGAACGCCACGGCCTCGGCCCCGTTGCCGGCCTCACCGATCACGGTCAGGTCCGGTTCCATCGTGAGCAGCTCGCGAAGGCCGTGCCGGAACAGCGCGTGGTCGTCGACGAGCAGGATCCTGGTCGCGCTGGCGGGCTCGGAAATCGGCGTCATTTTACCGTCCTGGTCAAAGGGATGTACGCCTCGATCCGGGTGCCGTGCCCCGGCACGCTGTGCAGGGCGAGCTTTCCACCGAGCAGTTCGATCCGTTCCCGCATCGAGGCCAGTCCACTTCCGCCGCCGCGTACGCCGCGGTCGGGATCGAACCCTACGCCGTCGTCGCTGACCCAGGCGCGAATCTCGTGCGGTGCGATGTCCACGTGACTCAGGACGGTGCTCGCGTACGAGTGGCGGAAGGCGTTGCGCAGCGCCTCGCGGACCACCAGGAAGACCTCGGCCAGCACCTCGGGGGAGGCCCAGGACTCGTCCCCGCTGACCTTGAGGTCGACCGTCGCGTTGCCCTCGGCCATGGCGTCGAGGAAGCCGCGCAACGCCCGCGCCAGGTTGTCGAACCTGGACTCCAACCGCAGGTCGGTGGCGACGCCCCGGACCGCCTCCAGGGTGTGCACGCTGGCCTGGTAGGCCACGTCCACCTTGCTCTGGCACCGGTCGGGATCGGTCTCCGCGTACGTCCTGGCCAGTTCCAGGTTGCGGTTCACCACGCTGGCCGAGCCGCCGACCCGGTCGTGCAGCTCGCGGGCCATCCGCCGCCGCTCGGCGAGCTGGGCCTGGTGGACGCCGTCGAGCAAAAACGCCATGTACGACTCGGAGGCCCAGCGGACCCGCGTCATGACGCTGCGCTGCAGGGCCTGGGTGGCGGTGCGGATGATGCAGGTGGCATCCGGGTGGCCGGCGGCGGTCTCGATCACCGCGTCGAGGGCCGGCTCGAACAGCTCGGTCGCGGCCCGCAGCGACTCGACCGGGTGCAAGCTGTGCACCCCGGCCGCTCCGCTCTGCCAGACGAGGGCGATCGCCGTCTCGTTGACCTGGATCTGTCCAGTTCGGACACTCTCAGTCACATCGGCCAGGACCTGGCGGGCTTGGGCGATTGCCTGGTTGAGAAGCGGTTCTTCCAATCCCAACGGGCCGCAGACCTCGATGAGGCGCTTACGGAAAGTGTCCACAACGGTGTCGTGTTGGGCCTCGAACGCGCTCGCGATGGCGAATCCCGTGGCGAGCGCGCTTGGATCCATTAGTCTCTTACCCTTCGCCGAACTGTCTCCGCGAGAGGCAAGTTTCCATTGCGTCCTGGCAAGTCTGCAAGATCCCTTGCCACACTAAGGCACTAGTTCACCAATTTGTGCTGTGTTGTTCGTGAGGTGAGCCGCGAGTAGCGGATTGCCGTGAGAGTGAACAGCAGACCACCGGCGAGCCAGATCGGATCCCAGAGCCCCAGGTGCCAGGGCAGCGCCGCCCTGCCCAGCCCGGCGGGAACCGCGATCACCCCGGCCACGATCAGCAGGTGTTGCGCCAGGTTGGCCACGGCGTACAGCGAGAGCAGCGCGGCGGCGCCCCAGCCGGCGAGCAGCAGCAGCCACCGTGGTGCCCATCGTGGACGTTCGTGGACCAGTGCGAGGGCGAGTGCCGCGGCGATCAGCTTGAGCACCGCGGTGGCCCACAACACGGCCACGAAGGCCGGCTCGCGGGCCAGCGCCGGGCCCTCGACCGCCGGGCCGATGGTGCCCGCGCCGACCAGCCCACCAGCCGCCCAGTAGAAGCTCAGCGCGGCGAACAGGAGCGACCAGAGACAGGCGCCGTGTCCGGCCCACGCGCCCGGCCGGACGCGGTTCCGTCCCGCCGGGGCGGCCGTGCCGCCGCCACGCCGGCCGTCGGTGTTCGTTGCGGTTGTGCGGGTCAACGGTCCTCCCGGTTGGTCGGGTTCGTCGGTCCAGCGGGATCGTATCGGCGCACGTCGGGCCGGGCGCGTCCGCCGCCGCCAGGCTCGGCCCTCGCCCTCGAAACGGCCTCTACCCTCGCTCGACTTCGGCGCCGGCGCGTTCGAGGCGATGTCGAGGCCGCCGCGAGGCCGCCACAAGGCGATGGCTCGACGGTGAGAACCCGACCACGCTGCGGATGACGGGGCGGCGCGCCGCGCTCGCCGCCGGGCGCGGCCCAAGGACTCACGAAGGACTCCTGGGTGATGAACCGACGGGTTGTGGTAACCGGGCTCGGGCCGGTGTCGAGCATCGGCATAGGCATCGACGCCTTCACGACGGCACTGCGCGCCGGGCGCAGCGGGATCACGCCGATCGCCAGCTTCGACACCACCGGCTTCCTCACCGAACGGGCCGGCGAGGTGCACGAGTTCGAGCCGGATCGGATGGTCGCCCGGCTCGACCCGGCGGACTGGGGCCGCAGCAGCCTCTTCGCGGCCGCGGCGGCCCGGCTCGCACTCAACGACGCGCGGGCCACCGATCTACCGGACCGGTCCGACCGGTTCGGCGTCTGCATGGGTACGACCAGCGGCGAATCCCAGGTCGTGGAGCGGCTCACCGAGCAGTGGTTGAACCACGGTTACCCGGACACGAGCCCGGCGCTGGCCCGCCAACTGCCCGCGGGACGGGTCGCCGAGGCGGTCAGCCGCGAACTCGGCCTGACCGGCACCACGCTGACCGTCTCGACCGCGTGCTCGGCGAGCAACTACGCCCTCGGGTACGCCTTCGACGCCATCGCCACCGGCGAACAGGACTACATGATGGTCGGCGGGGCCGACTCGGTGTGCCGGTGGGCGCACGCCGGCTTCTACCGGTTGGGCGCGCTCGCCGCCGAGCGGTGCGCGCCGTTCGACCGGGACCGGGCCGGAGTGATCACCGCCGAGGGCGGCGTCGCGCTGTTCCTGGAGAGCCTGGACTCGGCCCGGGACCGCGGCGCCCACATCTACTGCGAGGTGCTCGGCTACGGGCTCACCTGCGACGCCAAGCACCCGACCGCGCCGGACGCGGCGAGCGTGGCCCGCTGCATGCGGCTGGCCCACCGGGACGCCGGCATCAAGCCCGACGAGGTCGACTTCATCTGCGCCCACGGCACCGCCACCCCCGCCAACGACTCCGCCGAGTACGAGGCGGTGCGCGAGGTCTTCGGCGACCGGATGCCCCCGATGAGCTCGGTCAAGTCGATGCTCGGCCACACCATGGGCGCGGCGAGCGGGTTCAGCGCCCTCGCCGGGGCACTGGCCATCTCGTCCGGCTTTCTCGCCCCGACCATCAACCACGTGACCACCGACCCGGCAATGCCCGGCCTGGACGTGGTGCCGAACGAGGCGCGCGCCGAACAGCCGCGCGTCGTCCAGGTCAACGGTTTCGCCTTCGGCGGCAACAACGCCATCACGATCCTTGGACGGCTCGCATGACCGTGACCACCGATCCGCGTACCTCCACCCTCGTGCTCGGCGTCTCCGGCTGGGGCGTGCTCTCCGCGTACGGGCTGGGCGCCGACGAGTTCACCGCCGGGCTGCGTACCGGGCGCGACGCCACGGTCGACGCGGCGAAGCTGACCGACGCGCCGGTTCCGGACCCCCGGGCGTACGCCCTGGCCGGGTTCCGGGCCCGAGACCATTTGGGCCGCAAGGGCACCAGCTTCCTCGACCGGCGGACCGCCTTCGCGGTGCTGGGCTGCCGCCAGGCGCTCGCCGACAGCGACCTCGTCGTCGGCGACGACAACCGGGACCGGGTCGGCGTGGTGCTCGGCACCGGAGTCGGCAGCCTCCAGTCGACCAGCGACTACAGCCGCGACACGCTGGTGGAGGAGAAGCCCTACCTGGTCAACCCGATCCTGTTCCCCAACACCGTGCTCAACTGCGCGGCCGGCCAGGCGGCGATCTGGCACGGGCTGCGCGGGATCAACGCCACCCTCGCCGGCGGCGGGATGGCGACCCTCGCCGCACTCCGCTACGCGATGACGATGCTCGGGCGCGGCCGCGCGGAGGCGCTGCTGGTCGGGGCGATGGAGGAGTACACCCCGCACGCGGCGTGGGCCGCCCACCGGGCCGGCGACGCGCCGACCACCACCGGCGGCGAGGGCGGCGCGGTCTTCCTGGTCGAGGACGCCGCCGCCATGCGGGCCGCCGGCCGGGAGCCGGTAGCGGAGATCCTCGCCGTCGACCTCGGCCACACCGGTGGGCGGGCCGACCCCGCCACGGCGCTCGCCGAGCGGGTACGCCGGGTGCTGCACCAGGCCGGCGTCGCCCCCGACGAACTGGCCACAGTGGTCACCTCCGGGGCGGCCGCCGACGAGGACGCCCTCGACCTGACCGTCGGCCCCGACGCGGACCGGGTGGCGATCACCGACCTCGCCGGCAACTGCCCGACCGCCGCCGGAGCGCTCCAGGTCGCCGCCGTGCTGGCCCACCACCGGGGCGCGCCCGAACCCGACGGCTGCCTCTCGCTGATCGTGGCCAGCACCGCCGACGGTTCCGTCGGCGCCGCCCTGCTGAGGGGGAACGGGCGTGCCGCTCGCGATCACCGGTAGCGCCATGCGCACCAGCCTCGGCGACACCGCCGAGACCTACCAGGCGTTGCTGGCCGGGGAATCCGGCCGGCAGCCGCTGCGGTACGTCGCCCCCGCCAGGGTCAACGTCCGCCACGGCTACCACGTCGACGCGGCCGGCCCGGAGCAGCCCTACCGCGCCAGCGCCTGGCTGGCCGGCTGCGTGGCGGCGGCGGCGCGGGAAGCCGGCCTCGACTGCACCCGGCAGCGCGTCGTCGCGATCGTCGGCACCGGGCTGCGCGAACTGCGGGCCGTGGAGCGGTGGCGGGCCGACGGGCAGCCGGTGGAACCGGACGCGCTGCACTTCGGCGCCGCCGTACGCGGTGCGTTGCCCGGCGTCGAGGACGTCGTCACCGTCTCCAACGCCTGCTCGGCCTCGTCGCACGCGCTCGCGCTCGCCGCCGACCTGATCGAGCTCGACGAGGCCGACGCGGTGCTGGCCTGCGGCGCGGACGCGATGACCGAGAGCATGCTCGCCATGATCGGGCGGGTCGGCGACGAGTCCAGCGACGCGGTACGTCCGTTCGACGCCGAGCGGAAGGGGGTGCTGCTCGGCGACGGCGCGGTGGCCGTCGTGGTGCAGCGGGCCCCGGACACCGACGCGGCGGTGCTGCTGCGCGGGGTGGGCATGTCGTGCGACGCGTACCACGAGACCGCGCCCGACCCGGACGGCCTGCGGGCGGCGATGACCGACGCCTACCGGCGGGCCGGCCTGAGCCCGACCGACATCGGCCTGGTGTTGGCCCACGGCACCGGCACCGCGTTGAACGACCCGACCGAGGCGGGCGTGCTGGCCGGGATCTTCGCCGACGCCGGCCCCGGACCGCTGATCACCGGGATCAAGGGCGCGATCGGGCACACCTCCGGCAGCGCCGGGTTGATGAGCCTGCTCGTCGCCGTCGAGGCGCTGCGGCACGGCCGGGTGCCGCCGGTGGTCGGGCTGCGGACGCCGATCGCCGAGGCGGCCCCGCTGAACCTGGTGGTCGGCGAACCGGCCGCCACCGACGCCCGGGTGGCCCAGGTCAACGCGTTCGGATTCGGCGGCGTGAACGCCGTCTGCCTGGTGGAGGTGCGGCGTGAGCGGTGACCAGGTGGCGGTCCAGGCCGCGGCGGTACACGTGCCCGGGATCGCCCCGGACCGGCTGATCGCCACGGCCACCGAGCCGGACTGCGGCCCCGACGAGGCGCACACCCTGCTCGGTCGCAAGGGCCTGCTGTTCAAGGAGCCGGCGGTGCGGATCGCGATGTGCGCCGTACACCGGGCTCTGGGCCTGCCGCCGGGCCGGCCGACCGCGCCGGTTCCGGGCGCCGCCGGCACGGCCGTGGTGGTCAGTTCCAACCTCGGCAACGTCGCCACCGTCTGCGACATCGTCGACCAGGTGCGCGCGGACGACCTGCGCGGGGTGAGCCCGATGCAGGCGCCGAACGCGTCCAGCAACATCATCGCCAGCAGCATCGCCATCCGGTACGGCTTCACCGGCCCCAACCTGATGGTCTGCTCCGGCGCGACCGGCGGGCTCGACGCGGTGCGGCTCGGCGCCCTGCTGGTGCGCAGCGGGCGGGCGCCCCGCGTGATCGTGGTGGGCACCGAACCGGCCGACCAGATCGCGACCGGGCTGCGCGCCGCCACCGGCCTGCCGCCGGGCCCGCCGCAGGGGACCGCCGCCTGCGTGATCCTCGCCCCGGCCGAGCGGCCCGGCGGGGTGCGGTTGCACTCCGTACGCCGGCACCGCGCACCGGAGGTGATGCCGGCCGACGGCCCGCCGACCATCCGGCTGGCCCGCGACAGCGGACCCGGCGACGACCTGGCCGTCCTGTTCGACGCCGGCTACGGCGCGACCGGGGTGCTGCAGGCCGCGCTCGCCACCCGGTGGCTGACCGACCCGGCCACCCGCCCGGTCGGCGTCGACGACGGCTGCGAGGCGGTGCTGACCTGCGGCTCGGCCGGCGACGGATACGCCACCGCGCGGCTGTACCGCGACGGGGACGCGACATGACCTGGCGCCTGCTCACCGCGCCCGGAGCCGACCCGGCTCCCGGGCGCGGGCGGGTGGTGGCGGCGGTACACGGCCTGGCCGACAACGGGACCACCTGGCACGACCTGGCCGCGGCGCTCGGCCCCGGCCACCGGTGGTACGTCGGGGACGCCCCGTGGAGCGCCGACTCGGGCCGGTCGCTGGTGGACTGGGCGGACCCGTCGGCCGGACCGGCCCGGTGGCTGCGGCAGGCGCTGGTGGCCCTGCCCGAACCCGTTGACGTCCTCATCGGCCACTCCTTCGGCGCCAACGCCGTACTGGACCACCTGGCCACCCGGCCGGAGCCCGCGATCCGCGCCGCCGTGCTCCTCGCACCACTGGTCCGCCCCGCCGAGCAGGCCCCGCACCCGGTGCTGATCGCCCGCACCCGGGCGGCGATCCGGCAGGTGGTGGCCGACGGGCTGCGCGCCCGGCTCGGCCCGCGCGCCGCCCACGTCGCCGACGACGTGCTCGCGTCGATGGTGGACAAGGCCCTGCAACGGGTTCCCGACGGCGCCGCCGAGGTGGTGCTCGACCGGCTCCTCGCGACGCCGCGACCCGCGCTGCGCCAGGTCGGCACGCCGACCCTCGTCCTGGCCGGCCAGGGCGACCAGCGGCTGGCCGGGATACGGGCCAGCTCACTGGCCGTGATGCCGGCGGTCGACGTCCGGATCCGCCTGCACTACGGCCACTTCTGTCACATCACGCAGGCGACCGAGGTGGCCGCCGAGTGTGCCGAGTTCCTCGACCGAGTCGTGCCGGCGCCGGCGTCGACCGGTCCGATCATGGAGGTTTCTGTATGACCGTCGCCCTCGACGCCCACCCGACCACGTACCGCGGCCGGCCGCGGTACGAGGGTGCCAACATCGGCACCTGGGTCGGCTTCAAGCAGTTCGTGTACCTGGCCGAGGACGCGGTGCTGCAGTACTACCGCGACCGGGGGACCGGCCCCGGCGAGCTGTTCCACGGCTCCGGCGTGCAGCTGTCCTTCGTGGAGCACTCGGTCCGGCTGCCCGGCCCGGTCTTCGTCGACGACGAGGTGTACGCCGAGGCGACGCTCGCGCCGGGCGGCAACAGCGCCGAGGACACCTTCACCGTCACGCTGACCGTGCAGCGGGCCGGACAGCCGGTGCCGGTGCTCAAGGGCAAGGTCCGAGTCGCGTTCGTCGCGCCCGCCGGGACCGTCGGCGATCCGCCGGCGGAGTTCGCGAGCCGGGTGGTGGCCGACGTCGCCGCCCTGCGCCCGCCGGCCGAGCAGCCCGCCGCGTTCCGGCCGGGCTTCACGTGGAGCGAGACCATCCCGTACCCGCACTGCCAGTTCTCCGACCGGTTGCAGCACTCCGGCTACGTACGCGACCTGGAGGAGGTGGTGCACCGGTACCTCGCCGCGCGGGGTCTCTCGATCCGGCGGATGCTCACCGAACGCAACTGGATCCCGGCCGTGACCCGGTCCCAGGTGCGGCTGCTCGCCGACGCGTACCTGGAGGAGGAGCTGCACACCGTCTTCACCGTCGACGACATCGTCAAGGACGTCATGTTCACCGGCCGGATGGACTGCTACGTCGTCCGCGACGGCCGGATCGTGCACACGGCCACCGCCTCGATCACCCACGGGTACGGGGTGGCCAGCGGACCGGACGCCGGCCAGGTCGCCGTGATGGACGCGGAGACGCAGGCCGCGCTGCTGTGGAGCGAGTCGTGACCGGCCGACCGCGGGTGTACTTCTCGTTCCAGAGCCCGTTCAGCTGGATGGCGCTACGGCAGCTCGAGGAGCGCGTGCCCGACTTCGCCGACCGGTTCGAGTATGTGCCCTTCTGGGACCCGGACACCCGTACCCGGGCCGGCCTGGACGCGCACGGCGCGGACTTCCACTACACGGTGATGTCCAAGGCCAAGCACCTGTACATCCTGCACGACACCAAGCGGCTCGCCGCCGGCTTCGGCTACCGCCTGGTCTGGCCGGTGGACGTCGCGCCCTGGTGGGAGCCGTCCGCGCTGGGCTGGCTGCGCGCCCGCGAACTGGGCTGCGAGCGGCAGTTCTACCGGGTCGTCACCGAGGCCCGCTGGGACCGGGGCGACAACATCAGCGACCCGGCGGTGCTGCGGGCCGCCTGCGACGCGGCGGGGCTGCCCGGCGCCGAGCTGATGGCCGCGGTCGACGACGACCGGATCCGGGAACTGGGCGTGGCGGCGCTGGTCGGCGCGCACCACGACGAGGTGTTCGGCATCCCGCTGTTCATCGTCGACCGGCAGCGCTACTGGGGCGTGGACCGGATCGCCGAGGTCGAGGCGGCGGTGCGGGCGCTGCGCGACGCGGACCCGGCGGACGGGTCGACCGACCTGCTGAACAGCCTGCCGGTGGCGGCGCTGGCGACGGTCGGCTCGTTCGACCACGACGAGCCCGGCGGCTGCGGCTAGCCGGGCAGAGAAGGAGACCACAGTGCGCACCTGGCAGGGATCCCGCATCGCCGGGCTCGGGTACTACCAACCGCCGCGGGTACTCACCAACGAGCAGCTCTCCCAGATGGTCGACACCGACGACGCGTGGATCCGCAGCCGGGTCGGCATCGAGCAGCGGCACGTCGCGGAGGACCAGTCGGTGGCGGACATGGCGACCGCCGCCGCCGGCAAGGCGCTCGGCGCGGCCGGCGTCCAGCCCGCGGACGTGGACCTGGTGGTGGTCGCCACCTGCACGTCCATCGACCGGGTACCCAACGTGGCGAGCCGGGTAGCTGCGAACCTGGACATGACGGGGCAGGCCGCCTACGACATCAACACCGCCTGCTCCGGCTTCTCCTACGCGCTCGCCACCGCCGACCACGCGATCCGCGCCGGCGCCGCCGGCACCGCGCTGGTGGTCGGGGCGGAACGGCTGACCGACTTCATCGACTGGCAGGACCGCAGCACCTGCATCCTCTTCGGCGACGGTGCGGGAGCGGCGGTGCTGGTCGGCGCCGACGAGCCGGGCGTCGGCCCGGTGGTGTGGGGTGGGTCCGCCCAGCGTGGGCCGGCGATCCGCATCGAGGGTCGCGAGGCGCGGATCGCGCAGGACGGCCAGACCGTGTTCCACTGGGCCACCACCGCGCTCGCGCCGATCGCGGAGGAGGCCTGCCTGCGGGCCGGCATCAAGCCGGAGGAACTGGCCGGATTCGTGCCGCACCAGGCGAACCTGCGGATCATCAACTCGGTCGCCCGGGACCTCGGGGTCGAGCAGGCCGTCATCGCCCGGGACATCGTCTCGTCCGGCAACACGTCGTCGGCGAGCACGCCGATCGCCCTGGCGAAGCTGGTGGAGCGGCGGGAGGTGCCCAGCGGGGCGCCGGTGCTGCTGCTCGGCTTCGGCGGCGGGCTGACCTACGCCGGCCAGGTGATCCGCTGTCCCTGAGGCCGCCGGCCGGTCGGTGCCGTCCGGCGTCCGCCGCCCTCCGGGCACGCGGCGTCGGGCGGCAACCGGTTCGAGCCGGGTCCGGGGCACGGGAGCTGCCGGAACCGCTGGCCGCCGGCGCGACCGGCTCGGGCCGACCTCGACGTGGGGGATCCGGGGCAGCAAGGCGGGCCGCGCCGGCACCCCGGGTGTACCCCGGGCGTCGGCGAGTACCGGGCCGAGATCGTCGGCCGCTGGTCCGCGGTCCACGCCCCGCTGCGGTGCGATCCTGGCCGGCCTCCGGTCGGGTCCGGCCCGGGCGGCCTCTCGTGGCGGCCGCCGGTGTCGCACGGGAACCAGCCTGTCGGGCCGCCCTCGAAGCGGGATCGACCGTGGCTCGACGGTGACCGGGCGCCGGCGGCGGCTCGCTCCGCCGGGAGGCGGGCCGGCCGGCGGCTCGAGCCGCCTGCTAGCCGTCCCCGATCCCGATCCGAGCCCACCCCGAGGCGGGTGACCGACCGTGGGCGGGCGTCCCATGCCCCGCCGCGTCACCTGACGTGTGCCGCCGGGCCTCCTTCGAGCCGGACCGGGAGTACGAGTGATGTTCCAGTGCGGAAGTGATAGCCGTGAGCCGTGAGGCGCTGCTGGGCCGCCTGGCCATGGTCGGGCGGGCGATGCCGCGTACCCCGCTGGTGCAGCTGCGTCACGACCGGCTGGACCTGTACGCCAAGTTGGAGTACGTCAACCCGAACGGCAGCTCCAAGGACCGTTCGGCGTACTGGATCCTGAAGCGGGCGGTCGAGCGCGGCGACGTCACCGAGCGGACCACCATCGTGGAGTCGTCGTCGGGCAACTTCGCCATCTCGCTCGCCTCGTTCTGCCGTTGGCTGGGGCTGACCTTCGTTCCGGTGATCGACCCGAACGTCAACGCCAGCACCGAGGCGTACCTGCGCCGGCTGTGTGACCGGGTGGAGAAGGTCACCGAGCCGGACGCGACGGGCGGTTACCTGTCCACCCGGCTGCAGCGGGTCGAGGAACTGCAGGCGGAACTGCCCTCGGTCTACTGGCCCAACCAGTACGCCAACCCGGACGCCCTGGCGGCGCACGACCTGCTCACCGGCGCCGAGCTCTGCGCGGACCTGCCCCGCATCGACTACCTCTTCGTCGGGGTGAGCACCGGCGGCACCGTCGCCGGGCTCTCCACCCGGCTCAAGCGGCTGCGCCCGGACGCCTGGGTGGTCGCCGTGGACGCCGAGGGGTCGGTCATCTTCGGCAACTCGCCGGCCAGGCGGCGCCTGCCCGGGCTCGGCTCCAGCATCGTGCCGCCGCTGGTCGGCAAGGCCAGCATCGACGACGTGATGATCGTGCCCGAGGTGGACGCCGTACGCGGCTGCCACGAGCTGTTCGAGCGGCACGGCCTGTACACGGGCGGCTCGACCGGCAGCGTCTACAGCGCGATCGAGCGGTACTTCGCCGACCACCGGGGGCCCCGCCCGACCGTCGCGTTCCTGTGTGCCGACCGAGGCACCGGCTACGCCGACACCGTCTACGACCCGGAGTGGGTCGACCGCTTCGTCGCCGAACGCGACCGCGGCCAGTCCGTGGCGCTGGTGTGAGAGGAACCTCAGTGACCGAGACCCACCCACCGACCGTCCAGCCGTTCACGGTGGTGACCGCCGCCGAGGTGGCCGCCGCCGTCGAGGCCGACCGGCCCGCCTGCCTGGACGCGGTACGCCGCTGCTACCTCGCCCACGACGAGGCGACCAGCGAGCTGCCGCACAGCAGCTTCCTGCGCTTCCCGCGGCTGCCCCGGGACCGGATCATCGCCCTGCCCGCCTACCTCGGCGGCGACTTCGAGGTGGCCGGCATCAAGTGGATCGCCAGCTTCCCCGGGAACACCGCGCACGGCATCCCGCGGGCCTCGGCGGTGCTGCTGCTCAACGACCTGGCCACCGGCTACCCGTACGCCTGCCTGGAGTCCTCGCTGATCTCCGCGACCCGCACCGCGGGCTCCGCGGTGCTCGGCGCCGAGGCGCTGGTCGGCGGCCGGCGCGTGGCCAGCGTCGGCTTCATCGGCACCGGCCTGATCGCCGAGCACGTTCGCCGCTTCCTGCGCGACCTGGACTGGGAGATCGGCGAGTACCGGCTGTTCGACCTGGACCCGGCGGCGGCCGAGCGGTTCGCCGCGACCGTGCGGGCCGACGGGGTGGACGCGGTCAAGGTGGTCCCCGAGGCCGCCGACGCCTTCGCCGCCGACCTCGTGGTGCTCGCCACCGTGGCCGGCGAGCCGCACCTGCACGACCCGGCGCTGATCGCCCACCGCCCGGTGGTGCTGCACCTGTCCCTGCGCGACCTGTCGCCGGAGATCGTGCTCGCCGCCCAGAACATCACCGACGACGTCGACCACGCGGTCCGCGAGCGGACCTCGCTGCACCTGGCCGAACAGCGGGTGGGGCACCGGGACTTCGTCGCCGGCACCATCGCCGACGTGCTGCGCGGCCGGGTCCACCGGGACCCCGACCGGGCCGCGATCTTCGCGCCCTTCGGCCTCGGGGTGCTCGACCTCGCCGTCGGGGCGTGGGCCTTCGAGCGGGTACGCGCCGCCGGCGGTGGCCGATCCATCGCCGATTTCTTCCCGCTGGCGAACTGACCGAGGGGGTGGCTACATGGACCTGACGATCGAGGCCGAGGGGCTTCGCAAGAACTACGGCAGCCACACCGCGCTGGCCGGGGTGGACCTCGCCGTACCGGCCGGCACGGTGCTCGGCCTGCTCGGACCGAACGGCGCCGGCAAGACCACCATGGTGCGGATCCTGTCGACGCTGCTGGAGCCGGACGGCGGCACCGCCCGGGTCTGCGGGCACGACGTGGTCCGGGAACCGCGCGAGGTACGCCGGCGGGTCGGCCTCACCGGCCAGTACGCGGCCGTGGACGAGCTGCTGACCGGCCGGGAGAACCTCGTCCTGATCGGCGTCCTGCACCACCTCGGCCGCCGGGCGGCCCGCGCCCGGGCCGACGAACTGCTGGAGCGCTTCGCGCTCACCGACGCCGCCGGCCGGGCAGCCCGTACCTACTCCGGAGGCATGCGACGCCGGCTCGACCTGGCCGCGAGCCTGGTCGCCGACCCGCCGGTGCTGGTGCTCGACGAGCCCACCACCGGCCTGGACATCACCAACCGCCGCACCCTGTGGACGATGGTCCGCGAGCAGGTGGCGGCCGGCACCACGGTGCTGCTGACCACGCAGTACCTGGAGGAGGCCGACCAGCTCGCCGACCGGATCCTGGTCCTCGACGGCGGGAAGGTGATCGCCGAGGGCACGCCCGACGAGCTGAAGCGCAAGGTCGGCGACGATCAGGTGCAGATCCGGCTGCGCGACGGCGGGCAGCGGTCCGAGGCCGTGGCCGCCCTCGCCACCGTCTCGGCGCACCAACCGGTCCTCGACGACGACGGGGCGAGCCTGCGGCTGCCGTTGACCGACGGGCTGACCGGCATCGCGGCCGTGGCGACGGCGCTGGATGTCGCCAAGATCGACGTCGAGTCCTTCGCGAGCTGCGCGCCGACCCTGGACGACGTCTTTCTCTCCCTCACCGGGCGGAGCACCGCCGAGAAGCCGGAGGCAGCGGCATGAGCACCCTCGCCGTCGAGACGTCGGCCCTGGTCGGCCGGCACCTGCGTCACCTCTCCCGGGTGCCGATGCGGCTGCTCGGCGTGACCGTGATGCCGGTCGCGTACGTGGTGATCTTCGGTTACCTCTTCGGCAGCGTCATCGAGGTGCAGGGTGGCGGCTACCGGGAGTTCCTGATGGCCGGCATCTTCGCCCAGATGATGCTCACCAACCTGCAGCACACCGCGCTCGGCGTGGTCGACGACCTGGGTAACGGCATCGACGACCGGTTCCGGTCGCTGCCGATCGCCGGGCTCGCCGTACCGCTGGCCCGGACCGTGGCCGACCTCACCCGGGTGGTGGTCGCCTGCGTCGCCATGGCGGCGGTGGGCTTCGCGATGGGCTGGCGTACGCACGCCGGGCTGCCGCAGGTGCTCGCCGGCTTCGGGCTGTTGCTGCTGCTCGGCTTCGCCGCCTCCTGGCTCGGGGTCCTCCTCGGGCTGCGGCTGCGCTCCGCCGAGGCGGTCAGCGCGGTGGCCTTCCTCGTCGTCATGCCGATGACGTTCCTGTCCAACGCGTTCATCCCGCTGCGCGGGCTGCCGGCCTGGCTGCGCGCGGTGTGCGAGTGGAACCCGCTCTCCGCCGTCGTCGCCGCCTGCCGGGACCTGTTCGGCAACCCGGGCTCGGCCGGCGACGCCCTGCCGATGCGGCACCCGGTCGCCGCCTCGCTGCTGCTGATCTGCGCGCTGCTGGTGATGAGCGCGGCGCTGGCCACCCACGCCTACCGGGCGGCCGCCCGGGGTCGCTGACCCCACGGACCCGCCGGCCGCCCCGCCCACTCCCCCCTTGGGCGGGGCGGCCGGACGGTGCCCCACCGAGCATCCAGCCACCCGCGAACACGTCCGTAGCTCCGGAGGACTGCTGTGCCCGACCACGAGGATGTGCGCTGCCCGCTGACCACCGCGCAGTTCGGGGTCTGGCTGGCCCAGCGGCTCGACCCGGACAACCCGATCTACAACCTCGCCGAGTACGCCGACCTGACCGGCCCGCTCGACCACGCGGTGTTCGAGGCGGCGCTGCAGCGTACCGTCGCCGACACCGATGCCCTGCGGATCCGGGTCGAGGAGCCCGTCGAGGGGCAGCCCGTGCTGTCGGTGGCGCCGACGGTCGAGTGGACGCTGCCGGTGCTCGACCTGCGCGGGGAGGCCGACCCGTACGCCGCCGCGCTGGACTGGATGCGGGCCGACGCCGCCCGGCCGGTCGACCCGGGACAGGCGCCGCTGTTCCGGTACGCGCTGCTGCGCGTCGCCGACGACCGGACCCTGTGGTACCAGTGCTACCACCACCTGGCCCTCGACGGGTACGGCATGGTGCTGGTGGCCCGGCGGGTGGCCGAGGTCCACACCGCACTCGCCGCCGGCGACGAGCCCGCGCCGTCGCCGTTCGGGCCGCTGCGGGCGCTGGCTGAGGCGGAGGCCACCTACCGGGCCGGCGAGAAGTTCGACCGTGACCGCGGGTACTGGACCGCACGGTTCGCCGACCGGCCCAACCCGGCCAGCCTCGCCGACCGGCGGCCGGCCACCCCGCGCCGGCTCGTCCGGCGTACCGCCGCGCTGGATCCGGCGACGATGGGCCGGCTGCGGGCGGCGGCCCGGGAGCACGGCGTCGCCGTACCGGCGGTGGTGGTGGCCGCGGTGGCGGCGTACTTCCACGGGTTGACCGGCAACGAGGACGTGGTGCTCGCGCTGCCGCTGACCGCCCGGCAGGGTGCCGCGGCCCGGGCCACACCCGGGATGGTCTCCGCGATCGCGCCGCTGCGCCTCGCGGTACGCGCCGAGGCCACCCTCGGCGCGCTCGTCGCCGGTGTCTCCCGGGAGCTGCACGACGTGCTGCGCCACCAGCGCTACCGGTTCGAGGACCTGCACCGCGACCTGGGCCTGACCGGCGGCGCGTCGCTGCTCGGCCCGCACGTCAACCTTCTGCTCGACGCCGGTGGGACCGGCACCAGGTTCGGTGCCGCCACCGGCACCGACCACAACCTCGCCGGTGGGCCGGTCGACGACCTGGCCGTCGTGCTCGACGCCCGGCGCGGCGACAGCGACGTCCGGCTGGATCTGGACGCCAACCCCGACCTCTACGCCGACGAGCAGGTCGGCCGGCACGCCGAGCGCCTCGCCGCGTTCCTCGACACCTTCGCCCGCGTCACGGCGGACGCGCCGGACACCCCGGTCGGCCGGCTCGACCTGGTCGGCGCCGCCGAGCGTCGGCTGGTGCTGCGCGACTGGAACGACACCGGCCGGCCGGCGCCGGACGTACGGCTGCCCGAGCTGATCGAACAGCAGGTGGCGCGCACCCCCGACGCCCCGGCGGTGACCTGCGGCCCGACCACGCTGACCTACGCCCAGCTCAACGCCGCCGCCAACCGGCTGGCCCGGCTGCTGGTCGCCCGCGGCGCCGGACCCGAGCGGCTGGTCGCGCTGGCGCTGCCCCGGTCGGCGCAGATGATGGTCGCCCTGCTCGCCGTCCTCAAGGCCGGTGCCGGGTACCTGCCGGTCGACCTGCGCTACCCGCCGGACCGGATCGAGTTCATGCTCGCCGACGCGGACCCCCGGCTGGTGCTCACCGTCGGTGGCGCCGGTGACGGGCTGCCGGTACGCGACCCGGACCGGCTGCTGCGGCTCGACGAGCCCGCCGTCGTCGCCCTGCTCGGCGAGCAGGACGGCACCGACCTGACCGACGCCGAGCGGCTGCGGCCGCTGCGCGCGGCCCACCCGGCGTACGTCATCTACACCTCCGGCTCCACCGGCCGGCCGAAGGGCGTGGTGGTCAGCCACGACAACGCGGTCGACCTGGCCTGCTGGGCGGTCGCGGAGATCGGCCCGGCCGCGCTGTCCCGGGTGCTCGCCAGCACCTCGCTCAACTTCGACGTCTCGGTCTTCGAGATGTTCGGCCCGCTCGCCTGCGGCGGCGAGATCGAGGTGGTCGACGACCTGCTCGCGCTCGCCGAGCGGGCCGACGGCTGGTCCGGCAGCCTGATCAGCGCGGTGCCGTCGGCGTTCGCGCAGCTGCTGGCCGGCGGCGCGGTCGACGCGCACGCCGACTCGGTGGTGCTCGCCGGCGAGGCGCTGTCCGCCCAGGCGGTCCGGGACATCAACGCGGCGCTGCCCGGGGCCCGGGTGGCGAACATCTACGGCCCGACCGAGGCCACCGTCTACTCCACCGCCTGGTACGGCGGCGATCTCGCCGGTGACGCCGCCCCGCCGATCGGCCGGCCCACCACCAACACCCGGGTGTACGTGCTGGACAGCGCGCTGCGTCCGGTGCCGCCCGGCACCGTCGGTGAGCTGTACCTGGCCGGCGCCGGACTGGCCCGCGGCTACCTCAACCGGCCACGGCTCTCCGCCGAACGCTTCGTCGCCGACCCGTTCGGCCCGCCCGGCGCCCGGATGTACCGCACCGGCGACCTGGTCCGCTGGCGGGCGGACGGCCACCTCGACTATCTCGGCCGGATCGACCACCAGGTCAAGGTGCGCGGTTACCGGATCGAGCTGGGCGAGATCGAGTCGGTGCTGCTGGCCCACCCGGACGTGGCCCGGGCCGCGGTGGTGGCCCGCGTCGACGGAGGGGTCACCGCCCAGCTCGTCGGATACCTGGTCCCGGCCGGTGCCGCGCCCGCCCCGACCCCGGCCCAGCTCCGTGAGCACGTCGCCGCGACGCTGCCGGAGTACATGGTGCCGGCGGCGTTCGTGCTGCTGGACGCGTTGCCGCTGAACCCCACCGGCAAGCTGGACCGCCGCGCCCTGCCCGCACCGGACTTCGCCTCGGCGGCCGGCGCCGGACGGGCCGCGGCCAACCCGCGGGAGGAGTTGCTGGCCGGGCTCTTCGCCGAGGTGCTGGGGCTGCCCGGGGTCGGCGCCGAGGACAGCTTCTTCGACCTGGGCGGGGACAGCATCGTCTCCATCCAACTGGTCAGCCGGGCCCGGCAGGCCGGGCTGCGCCTCACCCCGCGTGACGTGTTCACCCACCGGACGGTGGCGGCCCTGGCCGGGGTGGCCGGTGAGCTCGCTTCGGCCGAGACCGAGGACCCGGACGCCGCGCTCGGGGAGGTGCCCCTGCCGCCGATCGTCGAGTGGCTGCGTGGCCGGGCGGGCGCTGACCACCCGGTCGACGGCGTCGCGCAGAGCGTCGTCGTGCGTACCCCCGGCGGGCTGCGTGAGGCGGACCTGGCGGCCGGGTTGCAGGAGCTGCTCGACCACCACGACGCCCTGCGGATGACCCTGCACCGCGACGGCGCGGCGTGGCGGCTGGCCGTCCCGCACCGGGGCGCGGTCTCCGCCGTCGACTGCCTGCGCCGGGTGCCCACCGCCGCGGAGCCGGACCCGGCAGCGGTCGGCGCCGCCCGGGCGGAGGCGCTGTCGGGGCTGTGCCCGGGCGACGGGCGGCTGCTGCGCGCGGTGTGGGGCGACGCCGGCCCGGACCGCTCCGGCTGGCTGGTGCTCGCCGTGCACCACCTCGCCGTGGACGGCGTCTCGTGGCGGATGCTGCTCGATGACCTGGGCGCCGCCGTGGCCGCGGCGACGGCCGGCACGCCACCCCGGTTGGCGCCGGTCCCCACCTCGTACCGCACCTGGGCACGCCGGGTCGTGGAGCGTTCCGCGGCCGGTACGCCGACCGGACCGGCCCCGTCGGTCGTGGACCCGCCGCTCGGGCGGCGACCGGTCGGCCCGGACGACACCGAGGCGGCGGCCCGCCGCCGGACCGTGACGCTGCCGGTGGCGCGTACCGAGGCGCTGCTGCGTACCGCCGCGCCCCGGTGGCACGCCGGCGTCGACGACCTGCTCCTGGCCGCGCTGGCGGTCAGCGTGACGGACCGGCGGCGCCGCCACGACGCCGCCGCCGGCGGGGGCCTGCTGGTCGACGTCGAGGGGCACGGCCGGGACGGTGTGGACGGGCTGGACCTGTCCCGGACCGTCGGCTGGTTCACCCGGCTCGCCCCGGCGCGGCTCGACCTCGGCGACCTCGACCCGGCCGAGGCCCTCGCGGGCGGGCCGGCCGCCGACCGCGCGGTGAAACGGATCAAGGAACAGCTGCGGGCCGCCGGTCCGGCCGGCCGCCCCGACACGTCCGCCTCGGGGACGGCTGCGCAGATCGGCTTCAACTACCTCGGCCGGCTCACCGCCGACGACGGTGCCGACTGGTCGCTGCTGACCGTCGCCGGCGAGGTCGCCGCCGGCGGGGCGAGCGCGCTGCCGGTGGCCCACCCGCTGGAGATCAACGCGGTGGTGGTGGACGGCCCGGACGGGCCCCGGCTCACCGCCGAGTGGAGCTGGCCGGACGGGGTGCTCACCGACGGCGACGTGCGGGACCTCGCCGACGGCTGGCTCGCCGCGATCGAGGCGGTCACCGAGTACGCGACCCGGCCGGGCGCCGGCGGCCGTACCCCGTCCGACCTGCCCCTGGTCGAGCTCGACCAGGACGAGGTGGAACGGCTGGAACAGCGCTACCCGGCGCTGGCCGACGTGCTGCCGCTCGGCCCGCTCCAGGAGGGGCTGCTGTTCCTGTCCGCCTACGACGAGCAGGCCCCCGACCTCTACACCGTGCAGTTCGTCTTCGACCTCGACGGCGAGCTGGACGGCGTACGGCTGCGTACCGCCGCCCAGGCGCTGCTCGACCGGCACCCCGGACTGCGCGCCGGCTTCACCCACCGCGACCTGCGCCGGCCGGTGCAGGTGGTGCCGGAGACGGTCGAGGTGGACTGGCGCGAACCGGACCTGACCGGGACCGCCCCGGCCGACGTGGACGCCCGGCTCACCGAGCTGCTCGCCGCCGACCGGGCGGAACGCTTCGACCTGACCCGCCCGCCGCTGCTGCGCTTCACCCTCGTCCGGTTGCCCGGCCGGCGGTACCGGCTGGTGCTGACCAACCACCACATCCTGCTCGACGGCTGGTCGATGCCGGTGCTCGCCGGGGAACTCTTCGCGCTGTACCGCACGGGCGGGCGTACCGGCGCGCTGCCGCCGGTCACCGACGCGCGAGCGTACCCCGCCTGGCGGACCCGGCAGGACGTGCCCGCGGCCGAGGCGGCATGGCGCGACGCCCTCGCCGGCCTGGCCGAGCCGACCCTGGTGGCGCCGGCGGCGGGCGAGCGCGGCCCGGTGCCGCCGGCCAAGCTGCTGCGCGAGGTGCCGGCGGCGCTCACCGAGGCCCTGACCGGCACGGCCCGGGCGGCGGGGGTCACCCTCAACACGGTCGTGCAGGGCGCCTGGGCGGTGCTCGTCGGTAGCCTCACCGGCCGCGACGACGTGGTCTTCGGCGCCACCGTCGCCGGCCGCCCGGCCGAGCTGCCCGGCGTGGAGACCATGGTCGGCCTCTTCATCAACACCCTGCCGGTACGGGTCCGCCTGGACCCGGCCGAACCGGTCGGCGCCCTGCTCGCCGGGTTGCAGGAGCGGCAGAGCGTGCTGCAACCGCACCAGCACCTCGGCCTGCCCGACATCCAGCGGCTGGCCGGGCACGGCGAACTCTTCGACACCCTCGTGGTCTTCGAGAACTACCCGGTCGACCCGTCCGCGCTCGACCTGGCCGGCACCGGGCTGGCCGTACGCGGGGTGCACGGGCTCGACGCCACCCACTACCCGCTGACCCTGGTGCTGGTCCCCGGCGACCGGCTGGGGCTGCGCCTGGAGTACCGGCCCGACCTGATCGACGAGACCGCCGCCGGGGCGCTGCTGGAGCGGATGCACCGGCTGCTGGCCGACATCGCCGCCGAGCCGTCCAGGCCGGTGGGCCGGCTCGACCCGACCACGCCGGACGAACGCCACCAGGTGCTCGTCGGCTGGAACGCCACCCGGCACCCGGTCGACGCGGCCACGCTGCCCGACCTGCTGGCCCGGCAGGCCACCACCACCCCGGACGCCGTCGCGGTGGTCTTCGACAGGACCAGCCTGAGCTTCCGCGAACTGGACGAGGCGAGCAACCGGCTGGCCCGGCTGCTGATCGGCCACGGCACCGGCCCGGAACGGTTCGTCGCCGTGGCGGTGCCCCGCTCGCTGGAACTGGTCGTCGCGCTGTGGGCGGTGCTGAAGGCCGGTGCGGCGTACCTGCCGGTCGACCCGGACTACCCGGCCGACCGGATCGCGTACCTGCTCGACGACGCGCGTCCGGCGCTGCTGCTCACCACAACGGCCACCGCGGCGCTCGGCGCCGGCCTGGTCCTCGACACTGACGAGGTACGCCAGGCCGTGGCGGAGCGCTCCCCGGCCGCGCTGACCGACGCCGACCGGACCGGGCCGCTGCGTCCGGCCAACCCGGCGTACATGATCTACACCTCCGGTTCGACCGGCCGCCCGAAGGGCGTGGTGGTGCCGCACGCGGGCATCGTCAACCGGCTGGCCTGGATGCAGCACGAGTACCGGCTCACCCCGGCCGACCGGGTGTTGCAGAAGACCCCGTCCGGCTTCGACGTGTCGGTCTGGGAGTTCTTCTGGGCCACCATCGTCGGCGCCACCCTGGTGGTGGCCCGACCCGAGGGACACAAGGACCCGGCGTACCTGGCCGGACTGATCCGTGCCGAACGGGTCACCACGCTGCACTTCGTACCGTCCATGCTGGCCGCGTTCCTGGCCGAACCGGCCGCCGCCGGCTGCACCGGTCTGCGCCGGGTGATCTGCAGCGGCGAGGCGCTCCCCGCCGACCTGGCCGAACGGTTCTTCGCCACCCTCGACCCGGCCGGCGCGCACGGGATCGGACTGCACAACCTGTACGGCCCGACCGAGGCGTCGGTCGACGTCACGTACTGGCCGTGCCGGCCGGGGGAGCGGAGCGTGCCGATCGGCGCGCCGGTCTGGAACACCCGGCTGTACGTGCTGGACGGGCTCCTCCGGCCGGTGCCGCCCGGCGTGGCCGGCGAGCTGTACCTGGCCGGCGTGCAGCTGGCCCGCGGCTACCGGGGCCGGGCCGGGCTCACCGCGCAGCGGTTCGTCGCCGACCCGTTCGCCGCCGAGCTGGCCGCCACCGACCCGTCCGTCACGGCGGGGGAGCGGATGTACCGGACCGGGGACGTGGTGCGCTGGCGCCCCGACGGGGTGCTGGAGTACGTGGGCCGGACCGACCACCAGGTCAAGATCCGCGGCTTCCGGATCGAGCTGGGCGAGATCGAGGCGACGCTCACCGAGCACCCGTCGGTGGGGCAGTGCGTGGTCCTCGCCCGGGAGGACCAGCCGGGCGTGAAGCGGCTCGTCGCGTACGCCGTACCGGCCGCCGGGGAGCAGGTCGACGCGGCCGTGCTGCGCGAGCACGTCGCCGCGCGGCTGCCGGAGTACATGGTCCCGGCGGCGGTGCTGGCCCTGGACGCCCTGCCGGTGACCGCCAACGGCAAGCTCGACCGGGCGGCGTTGCCGGCCCCCGACTTCGCCGGGGTCAGCACCGACGGGCGGGCCCCGTCAACCCCGCGCGAGGAACTTCTCGCCGGTCTCGTCGCCGAGGTGCTCGGGTTGCCCCGGGTGGCCGTCGACGACAGCTTCTTCGACCTCGGCGGCGACAGCATCGTCTCCATCCAGCTGGTCAGCCGGGCCCGGCAGGCCGGGCTGGAACTCACCCCGCGCGAGGTGTTCACCCACAAGACCGTGGCGGCGCTGGCCGCGGTGGCCCGCGAGGCGGCCGGCAGTGCCGCGACCGATCCCGACGCCGGCATCGGCGAGCTGCCGCTGACCCCGATCGCCCGCTGGTGGCTGGACCGGGCCGGCCCGCTGGGCGGGTTCCACCAGTCGGTGGTGGTGCCCACGTCGGCCGGACTGACCGCCGACCGGCTGCGCGACGCGGTGCAGGCGCTGCTCGACCACCACGACGCCCTGCGGATGCGGCTGACCGGCCCGGCCGGGCAGCGGGGGCTGGTGATCGGCCCGCGCGGCAGCATGGCCGCCGCCGACCTGATCACGCACGTGCACACCACCGACGAGGGCTTCGACCTCGCCGCGCTGGCCGAGGCGGCCCGGGACACCCTGGACCCGGTCGCCGGCCGGATGCTGCACGTCGTCTGGTGCGAACCGTCGGGACAGCTCCTGGTCCTGGCCCACCACCTGGTCGTCGACGGCGTCTCGTGGCGGATCCTGCTGCCCGACCTGGCCACCGCACTCGACGCCGCGCCCGGCACGCCGCCCCGACTCACCCCGGTCGGCACCTCGCTGCGCGAATGGGCGGAGCACCTGGTCCGCGACGCGCACAGCCCCGCCCGGCTGGCCGAGCTGCCACTGTGGACCAAGCTGCTCGACCATGCGGAGCCGCCCCTGGCCGGCCGTCCGCTGGACCCGGCCCGGGACACCGTCGCCACCCTCGCGGAGATCTCCGTCGAGCTGCCCGCCGAGCACACCGAACCGTTACTGACCGCCGTACCGGCGCTGTTCCACGCCCGGGTCGACGACGCGCTGCTGGCGGCGCTGGCCCTCGCGGTGGCGCACCGGCGGCAGCGGCGCGGCCCGGGCACCGACCCGGCGGTGCTGGTGGACCTGGAGCGGCACGGCCGCGCCGACGACGTGCCCGGCGTCGACCTGTCCCGCACCGTCGGCTGGTTCACGAGCCTGGCTCCAGTCCGCCTCGATCCGGGGGCGGTGGAGTGGCACCAGGTGCGCGACGGCGGGATGACCGTCGGAACCGCACTCAAGCGGGTCAAGGAACAACTGCGGGCCACGCCCGACGACGGCCTCGGCCACGGCCTGCTTCGACACCTGAACAGCGAGACCGCCGGGGTGCTGGCCGAACTGGCCGAGCCGCAGCTCATGTTCAACTACCTCGGCCGGCTGGGCGGCGCCGACGGGCGCGGCTCCGCCGGGCGGATCGGCGGCGGCGCGGACCCGGCACAGCCGGTGGCGTACCCGATCGAGGTCGCCGCCTGGACCGCCGACACCGCCGACGGCCCGCGGCTCACCGCGGTGTGGCGGTGGCCGGGCGGGCTGCTCGACGACAGCGACGTCCGGCAACTCGCCGACGACTGGCGGACGGCCCTGGTCGGGATCGTGGCGTACGCCACGGCCGGCGGGACCGGCGGGCACACCCCGTCCGACCTGACGCTGGCCTCGCTGTCCCAGGACGAGATCGACGAGTTCGAGGACGAACTGGAAGCGGAGTGGGGATAACCGTGGGGAAGCAGTCGCGCGTCGAGGACATCCTGCCGCTGTCACCGTTGCAGCAGGGGCTGCTGTTCCACGCGCTGTACGACGGATCGGCGTCGGACCTCTACACCGTCCAGTTCGCGCTGGACCTGACCGGTCCGGTCGACGGCGACCGGATGCGCCGCGCCGTCGGCGCGGTCCTGGCCCGGCACGCCAACCTGCGGGTCGGCATCCGGCAGCGCAAGACCGGGGAGTCGGTCGCCGTGGTGCCCCGCGAGGTCGCCCCGGCCTGGCAGGAGCACGACCTGACCGGCCACGCCACGGTGGACCGCGACGACGAGGTGGCCCGGCTGCTCGCCGCCGACCGTACCGCCGGGTTCGACCTGGCCCGCCCGCCGCTGCTGCGTGCCGCGCTGATCCGGACCGGGCCGGAGCGGGCGAAGCTGGTGCTCACCAACCACCACGTGCTGCTCGACGGCTGGTCGATGCCGCTGCTGGCCAAGGAGCTGTTCGCGCACTACGCCGCCGGCGGGCAGGACCGGACGCTGCCGCCGGTCACCCCGTACCGCGACTACCTCGGCTGGCTCGACCGGCAGGACCGGGCCGCCGCCGACCGGGCCTGGCGGGACGCGCTGGGCGGGCTGGCCGGGCCGACCCTGCTCGTACCGGCCGACCCGGCGCGGCCCCCGGCCACTCCCGAACAGCTCACCGTGCCCCTGCCCGCCGAACTCACCGCCAGGCTCACCGCCGCCGCCCGCAAGCTCGGTGTCACCCTCAACACCGTCGTCCAGGGCGCCTGGGCACTGCTGCTCGGCACCCTCACCGGCGACGACGACCTGGTCTTCGGCGCCACCGTCGCCGGCCGTCCGCCGGAGCTGCCCGGTGTCGAGTCGATGCTCGGGCTGTTCATCAACACCGTGCCGGTACGGGTCCGGGTCGACCCGGCCGAGTCCCTGGCCGCCCTGCTGGCCCGGGTGCAGGACGAGCAGTCGGCGCTGATGGCGCACCAGCACGTCGGGCTCGCCGAGATCCGCCGGCTCGCCGGCACCGGCGACGGCGAGCTGTTCGACACGCTGACCGTGTTCGAGAACTACCCCCTCGATCCGGCCGCGCTGGACCTGCCCGGCACCGGCCTGCGGGTCACCGCCGTAGCCGGCCACGACGCCACCCACTACCCGCTGACCCTGGCCGTGCTGCCCGGTGAGCGGCTCACCCTGCGGCTGGACCACCGGCCGGACCTGCTGGACGGACCGGACGCCCGGCGCGTCGCCGACCGCCTGGTCCGCCTGCTCACCGCCGTCGTCGAAGCGCCGCAGACCCAGGTTGGCGCGCTCGACGTGCTCGACGACGCCGAGCGGGCGGCCGTCCTCGGCACCTGGGCCGCCGGGCCGCCGCCGGTGCCGGCGCGCACCTTCCCCGAGCTGCTCGCCGCCCAGGTCGCGGCCCGGCCGCAGGCGCCGGCCCTGATCGGTGACGACGACACCATGTCGTACGCCGAGGTGGACGAGGCCGCCGACCGGCTGGCCCGGCTGCTGATCGAGCACGGCGTCGGCCCCGAACGGGTGGTCGCCCTCGCCCTGCCGCGCAGCCCGGAACTCGTCACCGCCGCGCTCGCGGTCAGCAAGGCCGGCGGCGCGTGGCTGCCGGTCGACCCGGACTATCCGGCGGACCGCATCGCGTTCATGCTCACCGACGCGCGGCCGGTGCTGGTGGCCGCGCTGACCGGAGTCGAGTTGCCCGACATCGACGTGCCCCGGCTGCTGCTCGACGAGCCGTCCACCGTGGCGGCCTGGTCGGCCCGGCCCGCCGGTCCGGTCACCGACGCGGAACGCGCGGCCCCGTTGCGGCCCGAGCACCCCGCGTACCTCATCTACACCTCCGGCTCGACCGGCAGGCCGAAGGGCGTGGTGGTCACCCACGCCGGGCTGCCCAGCTTCACCGCCGCGATCGTGGCCGGCTTCGACGTCGACGCCACCAGTCGGGTGCTGCAGTTCTCCTCGCCCAGCTTCGACGCGTCGGTGCTGGAACTCTGCGCCGCCTTCGGCGCCGGGGCGGCGCTGGTCGTACCGCCGCCGGGGCCGCTGGTGGGCGACGACCTGGCCGCCGTGCTGACCGGTCAGCGGGTGACCCACGCGCTCATCCCGCCGGCCGCGCTCGCCGGCCTGCCCGACGTGGCGCCGCCGGTGCTGCGCACCCTGGTGGTCGGCGGCGACGCCTGCGGCGAGGACCTGGTCGCCCGGTTCGCGTCCGGCCGGCGCATGGTCAACGCGTACGGGCCGACGGAGATCACCGTGGCCGCGACGCTCAGCGCGCCGCTGGCACCCGGGGCCGGTGCCCCGCCGATCGGCGCCCCGGTCGCCGGGGCCCGGGCATACGTCCTCGACCGGTTCCTGCGCCCGGTCCCGCCGGGCGTGCCCGGTGAGCTGTACATCGCCGGGGCCGGGCTGGCCCGCGGCTACCTGGACCGGCCGGCGCTGACCGCCGAGCGGTTCGTGGCGGACCCGTTCGGCGCCGAGCCCGGCCGCCGGATGTACCGCACCGGCGACGTGGTGCGCTGGCGCGCCGACGGGACGCTGGAGTTCGTCGGCCGGGCCGACGCCCAGGTGAAGATCCGTGGCTTCCGGGTCGAACCGGGCGAGATCGAGACGGTGCTGTCCCGCCACCCGGCCGTCGCGCAGGTCGCGGTTGTCGCGCGGGAGGACCAGCCGGGCGTGAAGCGCCTGGTCGGGTACGTGGTGCCGGTCGCCGGCGCGCTGGTCGACCCGGCCGCGCTGCGGGCGCACGTCGGTGCCAGCCTCCCCGATTACATGGTGCCGGCGGCCGTCGTGGGCCTGCCGGCGTTGCCGCTGACCCCGAGCGGGAAGCTCGACCGGCGGGCGCTGCCGGCCCCCGGGTTCACCGGCTCGGGCGGCGGCCGGGCCCCGGCCAGCGAGCGCGAGACGCTGCTCGCCGAGCTCTTCGCCGAGGTGCTCGGGCTTGACGCGGTGGGCGTCGACGAGAGCTTCTTCGACCTCGGCGGCGACAGCATCGTGTCGATCCAGCTGGTCAGCCGGGCCCGCAAGGCGGGGCTGTCGTTCAGCCCTCGGGACGTCTTCGTGCACCGCACCGTGGCCGGTCTCGCCGCCGCCGCGGCGGCGGAGGACACCGCGCCGGTCCCCGCCGAGGACGGCACGGGTGAGGTGCCGCTGACCCCGATCGTGCACTGGCTGCGCGAGCGGGGCGGCCCGATCGACGGCTTCCACCAGTCGATGCTGGTCAACACCCCGGCCGGGCTGCGGCCGGAGCACCTGGTCGCGGCCGTGCAGGCGCTGGTCGACCACCACGACGCGCTGCGGCTGCGGCTGGTCCGCGACGAGCCGGGCGGCTGGCGGCAGGTGATCGGCCCGCGGGGCGGCGTGGCCGCCGCCGAGCTGGTGACCCGGGTCGACGCGACCGGCCGGGACGCCGGCGAGCTGCGAGCGCTGATCGAGGAACAGGCCAAGGGCGTCCAGGCCCGGTTGGCCCCCGGCGACGGCCGGGTCGTGCAGGCGATGTGGTTCGACGCCGGCCCCGACCGCCCCGGCCGGCTGCTGCTGGCGCTGCATCACCTGGTCGTCGACGGGGTGTCGTGGCGGATCCTGCTGCCCGACCTGGCCGCCGCCGCACAGGCGGTCGCCGCCGGACGTACCCCCGAACTGGAACCGGTGCGGACCTCGCTGCGCCGCTTCGCGGAACATCTGGTCGCCGAGGCCGCGCGCCCGGAACGGGCCGCCGAGCTGGACGGCTGGCTGGACCGGCTCGGCACCGCCGGGATCCCGCTCGCCGGGCGGCCGCTCGACCCGTCGCGGGACACCGTGGACACCGGCCGGCTGCTGACCGTCACCCTGCCCGCGGAGCGCACCGCACCGCTGCTGACCCGGGTGCCGGCGGCCTTCCACGGCCGGGTCAACGACGTGCTGCTCACCGCGCTCGCCCTCGCGGTCACCCGGTGGCGGGGCCGGCGCGACGCGGCGGACGCCGCCGGCCTGCTGGTCGACCTGGAGGGCCACGGCCGGGAGGAGCTGGCCGCCGGCCTGGACCTGTCCCGCACCGTCGGCTGGTTCACCAGCATGTACCCGGTCCGGCTCGACCTCGGCCGGCTCGACCTGGCCGAGGCGTTCGCCGGTGGCGCCGCTGCCGGACGGGCCGTCAAGCGGGTCAAGGAACAGCTCCGCGCGGTGCCGGACAACGGCATCGGGTACGGCCTGCTGCGCCACCTCAACGCCGACACCGCCCGCCGGCTGGCCGACCGGCCGGCCGCGCAGATCGGCTTCAACTACCTCGGCCGGTTCGCCACCGCCGACGGCGGGGACACCGACTGGGCGGTCGCCGCGGACACCGAGGCCCTCGGCGGCGGCGCGGACGGCGGCCTGCCGGTGCCGCACGCCATCGAGGTCAACGCGGTCACCCGGGACCACGCCGACGGTCCCCGCCTGTCGGCGACCTTCTCCTGGCCGCAGAGCCTGCTCGCCGAGGCGGAGGTACGCGAGCTGGCCGACGACTGGCTGGCCGCGCTGGACGCCCTGGTCGAGCACGCCGCCGCCCCCGGCGCCGGCGGGCACACCCCGTCCGACCTGCTGCTGGCCCTGTCCCAGGAGGAGATCGAGGCGATCGAGGCGGCCCAACCGGCCGCGAGTGACCTGCTGCCGCTCTCCGCGCTGCAGGAGGGGCTGCTGTTCCACGCCCTGTACGACGGGCCGGACCGCGACGTCTACACCGTGCAGCTCTGCTTCGACCTGGCCGGCGAGCTGGACGCGGTGGCCCTGCGCGACGCCGCCGACGCCCTGCTGGCCCGGCACGCCAACCTGCGGGCCGGCTTCCGCCAACGTTCCTCCGGCGAGTCGGTGCAGGTCGTGGTGGACGGGATCCGCGCCGGCTGGCGGGAGCACGACCTGCGGGAGCTGACCGGCACCGGGCCGGACGAGCGGGTCCGCGAGCTGCTCGCCGCCGACCGCGCCGAGGGCTTCGACCTGGCCCGCCCGCCGCTGCTGCGGTTCACCCTGCTGCGCCTGGGCGCCACCGCGTACCGGCTGGTGCTCACCAACCACCACATCCTGCTCGACGGCTGGTCGGTGCCGACGCTGATGCGGGAGCTGCTGGCCCTGTACGCCGCGGCCGGCGACGGCCGGCAGCTGCCCCGGGTGGCCCCCTACCGCGACTACCTGGCGTGGCTCGGCGCCCAGGACCGGGCGACCGCCGAGCGGGCCTGGGCCGACGCCCTCGCGGGGCTGGCCGAGCCGACCCTGCTCGCCCCGGCCGACCCGGGCCGGGCCCCGGAACTGCCCGACCGGATCACCGTCGACCTGCCTGCCGAGCTGACCGCCGCACTCCAGGCGCAGGCCCGCCGGTACGGCGTCACCCTCAACACCATCCTGCAGGGCGTGTGGGGCGTGCTGCTCGGCGCGCTGACCGGTCGCGGTGACGTGGTCTTCGGCGGCACCGTCTCCGGCCGCCCACCGGAGCTGGCCGGGGTGGAGACCATGGTCGGGTTGTTCATCAACACCCTGCCGGTACGGCTGCGCCTGGACCCGGCCGAGCCGGTCGCCCGACTGCTGCTGCGCCTGCAGGACCAGCAGTCCGCGCTGATGGCGCACCAGCATCTGCCGCTGACCGAGGTGCAGCGGCTGGCCGGGCACGGTGACCTCTTCGACACCCTGGTGGTGTTCGAGAACTACCCCCTCGACCCGAAGCTGCTCAGCCTGCCCGGCAGCGGCCTGCGGCTGACCGGGGTGTCCGGGCGGGACGCCACCCACTACCCGCTCACCGTCACCGCGATCCCCGGCGAGCGGCTGCGGCTGCAACTGGACCACCGCGTCGACCTCTTCCCGGCCGAGGCGGCCCGGCGCCTCGCCGACCGGCTGCTGCGGCTGCTCGGCGGCGTCGCCGCCGACCTGGACATCCCGGTCGGGCGGCTGGACGTCCTCGACGCGGCCGAGCGGCGGCTGGTGCTGGCCGACTGGAACGCGACCGCCCAGCCCGAGCCGGCGCTGGCCGGCGGGGTGGCCGCCCGGTTCGCCGCGCGGGCCGCCCGCACCCCCGACCAGGTCGCCGTACGCGCCGCCGACGGCGTCACGCTGACGTACCGGGAACTGGACGGCCGGGCCAACCGGCTGGCCCAGCATCTGGTGGCGCTCGGCGTCGCCGTCGAGGACCGGGTCGCCCTGCTCCAGGAACGCTCCATCGACCAGGTGGTGTCGGTGCTGGCGATCCTCAAGGCCGGCGCCGCGTACGTGCCGCTGGACCCGCGCTACCCGGCCCACCGGTTGACCCACATCGCCACCGACACCGCCAGCTCGGTGCTGCTCACCGACCGGGCCATGGCCGGCCTGCGGTTCGACCACGGGATGACCGTGGTGACGGTCGACGGCGACGCCGCCGCCGGGATCGCCGCCCGCCCGGACGCCGACCCGGGCCGGCCCGCCCACCCGCGGCAGCTCGCCTACGTCATGTACACCTCCGGGTCGACCGGCACCCCCAAGGGCGTCATGGTCACCCACCACGACGTGCTCAGCCTCGCCGCCGACCGGGCCTGGCGTACCGACCGGCAGCGCCGGGTGCTGCTGCACTCGCCGCTGGCCTTCGACGCCTCCACGTACGAGCTGTGGGTGCCGCTGCTGAACGGCGGTGAACTGGTCGTGGCGCCGCCCGGCGAGCTGAGCATGGACGACCTACGCGCCGTCCTCACCGGTGGCGGGGTCGGCGCGCTCTGGCTGACCGCCGGTCTGTTCCGGCTGCTGGCCGAGGAGTCCCCGGAGGCGTTCGCCCAGATCCGGGAGGTCTGGACCGGTGGCGACGTGGTGCCCGCGCCGATGGTGCGCCGGGTGCTGGCCGCCTGCCCGGACCTCGTCGTCGGCGACGGCTACGGCCCGACCGAGACCACCACGTTCGCCTCGCACCACCTGATGCGCACCGTGGCCGAGGTGCCCGACTCGGTGCCGATCGGCCGGCCGCTGGACAACATGCGGCTGTACGTGCTGGACGACTACCTGCGCCCCACCCCGCCCGGGGTGGCCGGTGAGCTGTACCTCGCCGGCGCCGGACTGTCCCGCGGCTACCTGAACCGGCCCCGGTTGACCGCGGAACGGTTCGTGGCCGACCCGTTCGGCGCCGTCGGCGCGGGGACCGCCGGCCACCGGATGTACCGCACCGGCGACGTGGTGCGCTGGCGGCCCGACGGCACGCTGGAGTTCGTCGGCCGCGCCGACGAGCAGGTGAAGATCCGCGGCTTCCGCATCGAACTCGGCGAGATCGAGGCGGTGCTGGCCCGCGATCCCGCCCTGGGCCAGGTCGCCGTGCTGGTCCGCGAGGACCGGCCCGGCGACAAGCGGCTGGTCGCGTACGTCGTACCGGCCGCCGACGCGGCGGCACCCGACCCGGCCGCGCTGCGCGGGTACGCGGCTGAGGTACTGCCCGAGTACATGGTCCCGGCCGCGGTGGTGGTGCTGGACACCCTGCCGCTGACCGGCAACGGCAAGGTCGACCGACGCGCCCTGCCGGCGCCCGACTACGCGGCCGGCTCGACCCGCCGGGCGCCGCGCACCCCGACCGAGGAGGCGCTCTGCTCGCTCTTCGCCGACGTGCTCGGCCTGCCCGAGGTCGGCATCGAGGACAGCTTCTTCGCCCTCGGCGGCCACTCCCTGCTGGCCACCCGCCTTGTCAGCCGGATCCGCACCGCGCTGAACGCCGAACTGGCCATCCGGGACCTGTTCGAGTCGCCCACCGTGGCGGGTCTCGCCGCCCGGCTCGGCGGCGCCCGGCAGGCCCGACGGGCGCTGGAGCCGATGGCCCGCCCGGAGCGGACCCCGCTGTCGTACGCGCAGAACCGGCTCTGGTTCATCAACCGGCTCTCCGGCGCCGACTCGCCGTACAAGATCCCGATCCTGCTGCGGCTGACCGGTGAGCTGGACGTGGCCGCGCTGCGGTCCGCGCTGCGTGACGTGCTCGAGCGCCACGAGAGTCTGCGTACCGTCTACCCGGACGCCGACGGCGACCCGTACCAGGTGATCCTGGACGCCGAGGCGGCCTGCCCGGAGATCACCGTGGAGCCGGCCGACCCGGCCGGGGTCCGGGAGCTGATACTCGATGAGACCCGGCGCGGGTTCGACCTGGCCGTCGACCCGCCGCTGCGGGCGCGGCTGTTCGCCCTCACCGCCGCCGACCAGCCGGCCGGCGAGTACTTCCTGCTGCTGGTGCTGCACCACATCGCCGGTGACGGCTGGTCGATGGCCCCGCTGGGCCGGGACTTCTCCGCCGGGTACGCCGCCCGGGTCGCCGGGCGGGCGCCGGAGCTCACCCCGCTGCCCGTGCAGTACGCCGACTACGCCCTCTGGCAGCGCGAGGTGCTCGGCGACGAGTCCGACCCGGACAGCGAGATCGCGCAGCAGGTGCGGTTCTGGCGGGACGCGCTGGCCGGCATGCCGGACGAGCTGACCCTGCCGGCGGACCGGCCCCGCCCGCCGGTCGCCAGCCACCAGGGCGGCATGCTGAGCTTCGTCATCGAGCCGGCCCTGCACGAGCGGCTCAACGCGCTGGTGCACGCCACCGGGGCCAGCCTGTTCATGGTGTGCCAGGCGGCCCTGGCCGCCCTGCTCACCCGGCTCGGCGCCGGCACCGACGTGCCGATCGGCAGCCCGATCGCCGGCCGTACCGACGACGCGCTCGACGAACTGGTCGGCATGTTCGTCAACACGCTGGTGCTGCGTACCGACACCGCCGGCAACCCCACCTTCCGGCAGCTGCTGGACCGGGTCCGTGAGGCCGACCTGACCGCGTACTCGCACCAGGACACCCCGTTCGAGCGGCTGGTCGAGGTGCTCAACCCGCCCCGGTCGATGGCTCGCAACCCGCTGTTCCAGGTCATGCTGGTGCTGCAGAACAACGCCACGGTGGACCTGGACCTGCCCGGCCTGCGCGTCGCCGTGGACAACGTCGGGGCGCACGCGGCCCAGTTCGACCTGTCGATCGACCTCACCGAACGTCCGGCGACGGCCGGCGGCATCGACGGTCGGCTGGACTACAGCCGGGACCTGTTCGACGAGGGCACCGCCGAGCGGATCCTCGCCGGGTTCGTCCGGATGCTGGAGGCGGCCGTGGCCACCCCGGACGCCCCGATCGGCGCCGTGGACGTGGTCGGCCCGGCCGAACGGCAACGGCTGCTCGTCGACTGGAACGACACCGTCCGGCCGCTGCCGGACGAGGACTCGCTGACCCTGATCCGCGCGGTCGCCGCGCGGCGCCCCGACGCGGTCGCCGTGACCGACCCCCGGGAGACGCTCACCTACGCCGGGCTGCTCGCCCGGGTCGACGAACTGGCCGCCCGGCTGCGGGCCGCCGGCGTCGGGCGGGGCTCGCTGGTCGCGCTGCTGACCGATCGGGGCGCCGACGCGGTCACCGGGGTGCTGGCCGCGCTCGCCGCCGACGGCGCCTACCTGCCGCTGGATGTGCGCTCGCCGGTGTCCCGCAACGCCGACCTGCTGGTCGACAGCGGCACCCGCTGGCTGCTGGTCGACCGGGCACACGAGGCGCTGGCCGCCGAGGTGGTCGCCGCCGCCGGCGTCCCGGTCACCGTCCTGCCGCTGCCCCAGGCCGGCCCGCCGGCCGCCCCGGCGCCGCTCGCCGCCGGCCTGGCAGACCTGGCGTACGTCATCTTCACCTCCGGCTCCACCGGCCGGCCCAAGGGCGCCATGGTGCACCGGCGGGGGATGCTGAACCACCTGCTGGCCAAGGTGGAGGACCTGGACCTCACCGACGCCGACGTGGTGGTGCAGAACGCGGCGCTCACCTTCGACGTCTCGGTCTGGCAGATGCTCTCCTCGCTGCTCACCGGCGGCAGCGTCGACGTGGTCGACGACGACACCGCGCTGGACCCGGGCGCCCTGTTCGGCCGGGTGGACCGGCACGGGGTGACCATCCTCGAGGTGGTGCCGTCGCTGCTGCGTACCGCGCTGGACGCCTGGGACGCCGGCGCCCCGCTGCCCGAGCTGGCGAAGCTGCGCTGGCTGATGGTCACCGGCGAGGCGCTGCCGCCGCAGCTGTGCCACCGCTGGCTGGCCCGGTTCCCGGGAATCCCGCTGATGAACGCGTACGGGCCGACCGAGTGCTCCGACGACGTCACCCACGCGATCATCGCCACCCCGGCCGACGCCGACGCGGACCGGGTGCCGATCGGCCGGTCCATCCGCAACACCGAGCTGTACGTCCTCGACGCCAACCTGCAGCCGGTCCCGCCCGGCGTGCCCGGTGAGCTCTGCGTCGGCGGCGTCGGGGTCGGCTTCGGCTACCTCGGCGATCCGCGGCGTACCGCCACGGTCTTCGTCGCCGACCCGTTCTCCGCCCGGCCCGGTGCCCGCCTCTACCGCACCGGTGACCGGGTCCGCCACCGCCCCGACGGGCAGCTGGAGTTCCTCGGCCGCAACGACGACCAGGTCAAGATCCGCGGCCAGCGGATCGAGCTGGGCGAGGTCGAGGCGGCGCTACGCGCGGCGGCCGGGGTCACCGCCGCCGCCGTGGCGGTGAACACCGACCCGGCCGGCACCAACCGGCTCGTCGGGTACGTCGTCGGCGACACCGACCCCGAGGCGGTACGCGACCACGTCGCCGCCCGGCTGCCCGACGCGATGGTGCCCTCGGTGGTGGTCCGGCTGGACGCGCTGCCGCTGAGCAAGAACGGCAAGGTCGACCGCAAGGCGCTGCCCTCGGTGGACTTCGGTTCCGGCGGCGGGCGGGCCGCTCGCACCCCACAGGAGGAGCTGCTCTGCGGCGTCTTCGCCGAGGTGCTCGGCGTCGAGCGGGTCGGCGTGGACGACGACTTCTTCGCCCTCGGCGGCCACTCGCTGCTGGCCACCCGGATCGTCAACCGGATCCGCGCGGTCTTCGGCGTGGAGCTGCCGATCCGGGCGGTCTTCGAGACGCCGACCGTGGCCGGCCTCGCCGCGCGGCTGCTGGCCGGCGGGGAGATCCGACCGCCGCTGCGCCCGGGCCCGCGTCCGGAGCTGGTGCCGGTGTCGTACGCCCAGCGTCGACTGTGGTTCCTCAACCGCTTCGACGAGTCCGACGTCAGCTACAACGTGCCGCTGGCACTGCGGCTGACCGGCGAGCTGGACCGGGCCGCGCTGCACGCCGCGCTGGTCGACGTGACGGCCCGGCACGAGACGCTGCGTACCGTCTTCGTCGAGGTCGACGGCGAGCCGTACCAGCGGGTCCTCGACCCGGCGGCGGCGGTGCCGGAGCTGACCGAGCACGACGCCACCGAGGCGGAGCTGCCAGCTGCGCTGGCCGCCGCGATCGGGCACCGGTTCGACCTGGCCGGCGAGCCGCCGCTGCGCGCCGACCTGTTCCGCCTCGCCGCCGACGAGCACGTCCTGCTGCTGCTCATGCACCACATCGCCAGCGACGGGCAGTCGGCCGGGCCGCTCTCGGCCGACCTGGCCGCCGCGTACACCGCCCGCCGCGGCGGACGGGCGCCCGACCTGCCCGCGTTGGCGGTCCAGTACGCCGACTTCGCGCTCTGGCAGCGTGCGGTGCTCGGCGACGAGGCCGACCCGGACAGCCTGGCCAGCCGGCAGACCGGCTACTGGGCGCAGGCCCTGACCGGGCTGCCCGAGCAGCTTGAGCTGCCGGTCGACCGGCCCCGCCCGGCGGCGGCCAGCCGGCGCGGCGGCAGCGTGACCTTCGCGGTGCCGGCCGAGCTGCACACCCGGCTGACCGGCCTGGCCCGCGAGCGGCAGGCGAGCCTGTTCATGGTGGCCCAGGCTGCCCTGGCGGCGCTGCTCACCCGGCTCGGCGCCGGGGAGGACATCCCGTTGGGCACGCCGATCGCGGGCCGGATCGACGAGGCCGTCGACGGGCTGATCGGCTTCTTCGTCAACACGCTGGTGCTGCGGACCGACACCGCCGGCGACCCGACCTTCGGCGAGCTGCTGGACCGGGTCCGCGCCACCGACCTGGCCGCGTACGCCCACGCGGACGTGCCGTTCGAGCGGCTGGTCGAGGTGCTGAACCCGACCCGGTCGGTGGCCCGGCACCCGCTGTTCCAGGTCGTGCTGGCGGTGCACAACCACGCCCGCCTCGACGTGGAGCTGCCCGGGCTGACCGTGTCCGGGCTGCCGGCGGCCACCGGCGGGGCCAAGTTCGACCTGAACGTCAGCCTCGCCGAGCAGCAGGACGAGGCGGGTGCCCCGGCCGGGCTGGCCGGCCGGATCGAGTACAGCGCCGACCTGTTCGACCAGCACACCGTCGAGCGGATCGCCGACCGGCTGCTCACCATGCTCACCGCCCTCGCCGCCGACCCGGACCAGCCGATCGGCGCGGTGGACCTGCTCACCGGGGCGGAACGCGAGCAGGTGCTGGTGACCTGGAACGACACCGCCGCCCCGGTGCCCGCCGCGACCCTGCCGGAGCTGTTCGCCGGGCAGGTCGCCCGGACCCCGGATGCGCCGGCCCTGGTCGACGCGGAGACCGAGCTGACCTACGCCGAGCTGGACGCGTACACCAACCGGCTGGCCCGGCTGCTGGTCGGGCGCGGCGTCGGCCCGGAGCGGTTCGTCGCGGTGGCGCTGCCCCGCTCGGCCCGCCTGGTCTGCTGGCTGCTGGCGGTGCTCAAGGCCGGCGGCGCGTACGTCCCGGTCGACCCGGGCTACCCGGCCGACCGGATCGCCTTCATGCTCGCCGACACCGCGCCGGCGCTGCTGCTCACCGACGCGGCCACGGCCGCCGAGCTGCCCGCCGACGGGGTGCCCCGGCTGCTGGTGGAGGAGTGCGACCCGGACGGCCTCGCCGCCGGGCCGCTCACCGACGCCGACCGGGTCGCGGCGCGGCTCAACAATCCGGCGTACGTCATCTACACCTCCGGCTCCACCGGCCGGCCGAAGGGCGTGGTGATCGAGCACCGCTCGCTCACCGACTACCTCACCTTCGCCGGCGGCGACTACCAGGGCGTACGCGGCAGCGCACTGCTGCACTCGTCGGTGTCGTTCGACCTGAGCGTCACCGGTATGTGGGTGCCACTGACCGTGGGCGGCACGGTGCACGTCGCCGGCCTGGACGACGACCCGGCCACCCGGCAGCGGCTGAGCCGGCACGCCTGCACCTTCCTCAAGGCGACCCCCAGCCACCTGCCGCTGCTGGCCGCCCTGCCGGACGACTACGCCCCGACCGCGGAACTGCTGCTCGGCGGCGAGCTGCTGCTCGGTGAGGTGGTCGACGAGTGGCGCCGCGAGCACCCGGGCGTGGCGGTGTACAACATGTACGGCCCGACCGAGACCACGGTCAACTGCACCGAGTACCGGATCGAGCCGTGCGCGGCGGTCCCGCCGGGCCCGCTGCCGATCGGCGGGCCGCTGGCCAACACCCGGCTGTACGTGCTCGACGCCCGGCTGCGGCCGGTGCCGCCCGGCGTGCCCGGCGAGCTGTACGTCGCCGGTGGCGGCCTGGCCCGCGGCTACCTGTCCCGGCCGGACCAGACCGCCGGGAAGTTCGTGGCCGACCCGTTCGGTGCGCCCGGCACCCGGATGTACCGCACCGGCGACATCGTGCGGTGGACCGACACCGGCGAGCTGATGTTCCTGCGCCGGGTCGACGACCAGGTCAAGCTGCGCGGGTTCCGGATCGAGCTGGGTGAGATCGAGGCCGTGCTGGCCGGCCACCAGGACGTGGCGCGCGGCACGGTGATCGTCCGCGAGGACCGTCCCGGCGACCAGCGGCTGGTCGGATACGTCGTACCGGCGCCCGGCCGGACCCCGCGGCCGGCCGAGTTGCGCGCGGCGGTGGCCGCGGCGATGCCGGAGTACATGGTGCCGGCGGCCGTGGTGGTCCTGGACGAGCTGCCGCTGACCCCGAACGGCAAGCTGAACCGGGCTGCGCTGCCGCTGCCGGGCGCCGCCGCCACCGGCGCCGGAGCCGACCGCCGCGCCCCGCGCAGCCACCGGGAGCGGGTGCTGTGCGGCCTCTTCGCCGAGGTGCTCGGCGTGCCCGAGGTAGGCATCGACGACGGCTTCTTCGACCTGGGCGGCCACTCGCTGCTGGCCACCCGGCTGATCAGCCGGGTACGCGCCACCTTCGAGGTGGACCTGGCGATCCGGACCCTGTTCGAGGCGCCGACGGTGGCCGAGCTGGCCGACCGGCTCGACACCGCCGACGATGGCCGGGGCGCGTTCGACGTGCTGCTGCCGCTGCGCCGGCACGGGGCCCGCCCGCCGCTGTTCTGCGTCCACCCGGCCAGCGGCTTCAGCTGGTCGTACTCGGGCCTGATGGGGCACCTCACCGACCGGCCGATCTACGGGCTGCAGTCGCGGGGCCTGGCCGAGCGCGAGGAGCTGCCGGGCGACGTCGGGCAGATCGCCGGGGACTACCTGGCCCGGATCCGCGAGATCCAGCCGGCCGGCCCGTACCACCTGCTGGGCTGGTCGTTCGGCGGGCTGGTCGCCCACGAGATCGCCGCCCGGCTGCGGGCCGACGGCGAACAGGTGGCGCTGCTGGCGCTGCTGGACTCGTTCCCGAAGACCGAGGCGGAGCTGGCCGAACCGGCGATCCTGAACCGGACCGAGTTCCTGGCCGGGATGCTGCAACTGGCCGGCTACCCGGCCGACGCCGCAGCTGGGCCGGCGGTCGACGAGGAGCAGGTCGCCGAGCTGCTCAGCCGCAACGAGGGGGTGCTCGGCCGACTGGAGGCCCGGCATGTCACCGCCCTGTACGAGGTGTTCGCCAACAACTCCCGGCTGGCCCGGGAGCACCGGCCGGGGCACGTCGACCTCGACGCGCTGCTCTTCGTCGCCACCCGCGACCGGGCGCCCCGGACGGACCCGGTGGCGGCGTGGCGGCCGCACCTGTCCGGTGCGGTGCGGGTGCACGACATCGACTGCCAGCACAACGACATGACCCAGCCGGAACCGCTGGCCGCCGTCGGCCGGGTGCTGGCCGAGCGGCTGGGCGAGATCGACGCCGCGGCCGGTCCCGGCCCGGCCGGCGGCCGGACCACCGCCGACGCCGGGGACGGCGCCGGCACCGAGCGAAAGGAAGAACCGCGATGAGCAGCAGCAACCCGTTCGAGAACGAGGAGGGCCGGTACGTGGTGCTGGTCAACGACGAGGGCCAGCACTCGCTGTGGCCGTCGTTCGTGCCGGTGCCCGACGGCTGGCACACCGCCTTCGGCGCGGACAGCCGGCAGGCCTGCCTCGACCACGTCGAGCGCGAGTGGAGCGACATGCGCCCGAAGAGCCTGATCGCCGCGATGGCCGCCGACGGCGCCGGCGCGGACCGCTAGGAGGACCTGATGGAGCAGCGCACCGCGCTGGTCACCGGCGGCTCGCGCGGCATCGGCCGCGCGGTGGCGCTGCGGCTGGCCGACGACGGGTACGACGTGGCGTTCTGTTACCGCAGCGGCGGCGAGGCGGCGGCGGAGACCGCCGACGCCATCAAGCAGCGGGGCGTCCGCTGCTTCCACGCCCCGTGCGACGTGGCCGACCCGGAGGCGGTGACGGAGTTCGTCGCCGCCGCCGAGGCGGAACTCGGGTCGGTGGAGGTGCTGGTCAACAGCGCCGGCATCGTCCGGGACAAGCCGCTGGTGCTGATGCCGTTCGCCGATTGGGAGGCGGTGGTGGGCACCAACCTCACCGGCACCTACAACTTCTGCCGGTCGGTGGTGTTCGGCTTCATGAAGCGCAAGAGCGGCACGGTGATCAACATGTCCTCGGTCGCCGGGGTGTACGGCAACGCCACCCAGGCCAACTACTCGGCGAGCAAGGGCGGGATCAACTCGATGAGCCGGGCCCTGGCCAAGGAACTCGGCCCGTACGGGATCCGGGTGAACGTGGTGGCGCCCGGGTTCATCGAGACGGACATGACCGCCGGCCTGCCCGAGAAGGCCCGCGCGAAGGCCGTCGGCATGGTCCCGCTGCGTCGGCTCGGCCAGCCGGCCGACGTCGCGGAGCTGGTGTCCTTCCTGGCCTCCGACCGGGCCGCGTACATCACCGGGCAGGTGCTGCAGGTCGACGGCGGGATCGTGCTCTGACGGCCCGAGCCGACCTTAAGCCGGCCTCGAGCCGGCACCGGTGCAATACCGCCAGCGGATCACAGGAGGAGGGTCATGAGCCGCAGTTTCGCCGCGCCACTCGACGCGGTCGACGAGGTGGAACCCGGCGCGGACGGGGTCACCGCGATCAAGCGGATCGTGGCCACCGACCCGTACCTGGAGGGCCACTACCCCGGCTTTCCCATCTATCCGGGAGTGTTCACCGTGGAGTCGGTCTACCAGGCGGCCCGGCGGGCGGTCGAGGCCGACCGCGGCCCGGACGCCCGGGTGGCGCTGGCCGCCGTGCGGTCGGTGCGCTTCAAGGCGCCGCTGCTCCCCGGTGACGTGCTCACCGTCTCCTGCCGGCTGAGCGCCGACCCGGGCGACCCGCGGCTGATCCGGGCGGTCGCCGACTGCCGCCGCGGTGACGGCGCGGCCACCGCGAAGGTCACCCTGGAGCTGCGCGTGCGGACGGAGCCGGCCGATGCTTGAGTACGCCGACCTCACCGCGATCCTGCCGCACCGGCACCCGATCCTCCAGGTCGACCGGGTGCTCGAGGTGGAGCCCGGCCGCCGCATCGTGGCGATCAAGGCGGTCAGCGGAAGCGAACCGTGCTTCGCCGGTCTCGCCGACGGCCTGCCGACGGAGGCGTACGCCTACCCGGCGTCGCTGATGGTGGAGTCGCTCGGGCAGGCCGGGGCGGTGCTCTGGATGCTCACCGCCCGGGCCGCCGGTGAGGCCACGGACGGCACCCTCGTGTTCGGCGCGGCCCGGGACTTCGAGTTCCTCGGCGCCGCGTACCCGGGCGACGTCATGCGCCACGAGGTGGTCGTGGAGTCGCTCAAGCCCAACAGCGCGGTCATGCGCGGCGAGACCTGGGTCGGTGAGCGGCGGATCGCCGTCGTCGGCTCGATGCTCGCGGTCGCCCGGCCGGACACCGAACTGGCCGCCGGGCCGACCGGCTGAGCCAGCAACCACACCAGAGAAGGGAAGCAACACGATGACCCAGGTCATGAGCGACCGGATGAACGAGTTGCGCGAGGTCGTCGCCGAGGTGCTCGAGGTCGAGCCCGAGGAGATCACCGAGACCAGCCACTTCGTCGACGACCACGACGCGGACTCGCTGCGGGCCATCGAGATCCTGGCGCGGCTGGAGAAGATGTACAAGATCGAGATCCCGCAGACCGAGCTGCCCAAGATGGAGAACCTGCGCGCCGTCCACGACGTCGTCAAGCAGTACGCGGGCTGGCAGGACTGACCCACATCGATCGCCCCGGTCCCGCCGCGGGGAGCCGCCACGAGCTGGCCACCCCGCGGCGGGCGAGGCTCGGAGGTACGCCGTGACCTGGTATCCCGTCGTCGAGGTGGAGCGCGACGGCGAAACCCTCGCCGTGCACCGCGGCCCGGGCAGCGGCCCGGCGCTGGTGCTCGTCCACGGACTGGAAGACTCCTGGCACACCTGGCAGCCGTTCGTCGACGCGCTGCGCGGTGACATCCCCTTCACCCCGTACGCCCTCTGCCTGCCCTGGCGGGCCGGCGCCGCGTACGGCTGGGTGCACCACACCGGCCCGGCCGACCTGCTGCGGCACGCCCTGGCGCTGCTCCCCGAGCCGCCCGCCCTGCTGGTGGGCCACTCGTTCGGGGCGAACGCGCTGCTGGAACTCCTCGCCCAGGCGGACCGGCCGACGCCAGCCGCCGTGGTGCTCCTCGCCCCGTACTTCCGTCCCCCCGACGACCCGATCGACTGGCGGCTCTTCGACCGGGAACTCGCCCGGTTCCGCGCCGTGATCGGGGAGGGGATCCGGCTCAAGCTGGGTGAGCGGCGGCGCCCGCTGGACCCGGAACTGGTCGACACCATGGTCGCCAAGGCGCTCGACCGGGTCGGCCCACTCGGCTTCGTCGCTCTGCTCCACCAGTTCATCACCACCACCGACCTGGCCCTCGACACCGTCACGGTGCCGACCCTGGTGGTCAGTGGTGCCACCGACGCCGCTCTCGCCGGCGCCCGCACCGACGCGTTCCGCCGGGCGATGCCGGTGGCGACCGTGCACACCAGGCCCGACGGCGGTCACTTCTGCCACCTGGAGCAGGCCGCCGCGGTGACCGCCGAGATCCGGCGGTTTCTCGCGGTGTCCGTACCGACCGTCGCCTGTACCTGAGGAGACCCCCCGACATGCGTAAGCCTCCCCGGCTCTACTTCTCGTTCCGCAGCCCGCGCAGCTGGCTCGCCGTACGCCAGCTCACGGAACGCTGGCCGGAAGCGCCGGACGCCATCACCTTCGTGCCGCACTGGGTTCCGGACGGCGGGCTGCGCGCCGCACTGGCCGAGGCGGACTCGGACTTCCTGGACACGCCGATCAGCCGGGCCAAGCACGAATACCTGCTGGCCGACACCAACCGGCTGGTGCGGCGGTTCGGCTACCGGATGGTGTGGCCGGCCGACATGGACGTCGACTGGGCGGTGCCGCACCTGGCCTGGCTGTACGCCCAGCAGCAGGGGCACGGCTGGGCGTTCTACCAGGCGGCGGTGCGGGCCCGCTGGGAGCGTGGCGAGAACATCAGCGACCCGGTCGTGCTGGCCAACATCGCTATCGAGGCCGGGATCGACCCGGACGGGGCGAAGGCGGCCGTGGCCGACCCGGCCCTGCGTGAGGCGGCCCTGCAGGCCCTGGCCAGCGCCTACGACGACGACATCTTCGCGGTGCCGTACTTCATCGCCGGGCGGCACCGGTACTGGGGCCTGGAGCGGCTCGACGGTTTCCTCGACGCCCTGGCCACCGTCGGGGTACGCCGGTGACCGTGCCGGTGCCGGTCCGCCCGGCCCCGGCCCGCCCGGCGCCGGGCGATGGTGGGCGCACCGTGCTGCTCGGCACGGTCTCCTCCGACGCGCACACCTGGAACCTGGTCTACCTGCAACTGCTGCTCGAGGAGGCCGGACACCGGGTGATCAACCTCGGTGCCTGCGTACCTGAGCAACTGTTCGCCGCCGAGTGCCATCGGCACAACCCGGACCTGGTGGTGGTCTCCAGCGTCAACGGGCACGGCTGGACCGACGGCAAGCGGCTGGCCGCCGTGCTGCGCGCCGACCCGGCGCTGGCCGATCTGCCGATCGTCATCGGCGGCAAGCTCGGCGTCGCCGGCCGGCTGACCGGGACTCAGGTCGACGCGCTCTTCGCGGCCGGCTACACCGCCGTCTTCGACGACGCCGCCGACCAGGACCGGTTCCTAGAGTACCTCGGCCGCCTCGAACTTCCGGTGGCCGGACGGGTGGCGTGAGCGCCGGGGGAGCCGGTGTGCCGCGTGGGCCGTTCGCCGCGGCCGTCGCCGCCGCGCGGGACCGGGGCGAGCTGGTCGTGCAGCCCCGGATGGGCTTCGGCGACCCGGCCGCCATGCGCGCCGGGCTGACCGCGGTGGCCCGGGCCCGGGCGACAACCGCGGGCACCGTCACGCTGGACAGCTACACCCGGGTCGGGGACCACGCGGCGGCGGTGCGTGCGCTCGCCGACGGATCGCCCCTGAACGGCTATCCGATCGTCGCGCACCCGATGGAGGTGACCCGCTGGGTGCTCGCCGCCGCGCAGCCGTACGGCATGCCGGTGCAGGTACGACACGGCTCGGCGCTGCCCGAGGAGATCTTCGCCGCGCTGCTGCGCACCGGGGTGGACGCCACCGAGGGTGGCCCCGTCTCGTACTGCCTGCCGTACAGCCGGGTGCCGCTGCGTGACGCCGTCGACAGTTGGGCGCGCTGCTGCGCCGCCTACACCCGGCTGCGCGACATCGGCGTCGAGCCGCACCTGGAGAGCTTCGGCGGTTGCCTGCTCGGGCAGCTCTGCCCGCCCAGCCTGCTGGTAGCCGTGGCCGTGCTGGAGGGCATGTTCTTCCGGCAGCACGGGCTGCGCAGCGTGTCGCTGAGCTACGCCCAGCAGACCTGCCCGGAGCAGGACGAGGAGGCGCTGGCCGCGCTGCACCGGCTGGTCGACGAACTGCTGCCCGAACTGGACAGTCACCTCGTGCTCTACACCTACATGGGGGTGTATCCGCGCACCACCGAGGGGGCGCTCGGGCTGCTCGGCGCCGCCGCCCGGCTCGCCGTACGCGGGGGAGCGGCCCGCCTGATCGTGAAGACCCCGGCCGAGGCGCACCGCATCCCGACGATCGAGGAGAACGTGGCGGCGCTGGAACACGCCGCCCGGGTCGCCGCCGCCGAGCCGCCGGCCACCACCGGCGTCGAGGACACCGGGATCTACGCCGAGGCGCGGGCGCTGGTCGAGGCGGTGCTGGAACTCAGCCCCGACGTCGGGGTGGGCCTGCTCCGGGCCTTCGAACGCGGCTACCTCGACATCCCGTACTGCCTGCACCCGGACAACGCGGGGCAGGCGCGCGGCTACATCACCGCCGGGGGGCGGCTGGCCTGGGCCCGGGCCGGCCGGATGCCGGTCCGGGTCGACCGGGCGGCCGGTGGCCGTCCGGCGGAGATGACCAGTGGCGGCCTGCTCACCGCGCTGTCGTACGTGGCCGACCGGTACGACCGGTTGGCGCCGCCGGCCGTCGGCCCCTCGGAGTCAGCCCCGGCGCTGCCCCGCTGAGCGGCCTCCGGCCGCCCCTGGACCTTGATCGACTCCATGTGCGGCATGTGGTGGTCTCAGTGCAGGCCGGATGCCGCCTCTTGTGCGACCTGGAGTGGATCATCAGCTCGCGGTACAGGTACCGGCTTGGGTCGGCGAAGGCGAATACGCACACCTGCACCAGCGGGGCGAACGCCGTCCAACTCGAAACCCGCAGATGTGAGGTCCGCGGTGGTTGCAGCGAGACCGTCCATCGGTGGGGTATTTTCCACGGCGACCACGATCTCATCGACGCAGTCGAGGTTGTCGTGAAGCGCACCGGAATGGTGAGCTCCCACAGCGAGGATGGCGCGAGAGCCGGTGGCATAGCAGGTCGAAAGCCAGCGAGCGAGATCGCCAGTCAGGTCTTTGGGCGCCGTGAAGTGCTCGGGTGCATGGCCGCCGGGTACGCCCTCCTCGATTGCCTTGCCACTGAGCACGAGGTCCGCCCCGCTGCGCAGGTCCGTGGTTAGCTGCTCGTTGAGGTCGTGGCTGTCCTCACCGAGCGTGTAGGCCCAGGTCAGGTAGGGGCGATGGCGACGGGTGGCGGTGAGCCAGGGGCCGAGGACGGCGAGTGTTTCGTCAGGGATCACGCTGGTTTCAACGTCGATGCCGTGGGCTGTTAGCACGGCGGCGCCTCCGTCGCCTCGGGAGGTCGGGTCGATGACGCTGATGACGACTCGGGCGATGCCGGCGTTGATGAGCTCCTGGCGGCAGGCTGGGGTGACACCGATGTGGTTGCAGGGTTCGAGCGTGACGACGGCTGTGCCGCCTCGCGCTGCGGCCCCCGCCACGGCAAGGGCGTTCGCCTCCGCGTGGGCTTCTCCTTTGCGCCGGTGGTAACCGGCACCTACGGCCTTACCGTGGCGGTCGAGGATGACACAGCCGACGGGCGGGTTTGGGCTCGTGGTGCCCAGGCCGAACGATGACAGCATGATCGCCTGCCGCATCGCGGCCAGTTCGGCGGCGGATGCCATCAGATGGCCTCCTTGAGGTCGTCGAGGAAGGCGCGGACCTCTGGCAGGTGCTGGTGGCCGCTGACTGCGATGCCGAGTTGCGCGAGTTCGTACAGGATTCGTCGAGATCCCGTTCTTCGCGCAATCGGTAGCGCGTGGTGTGCCGTCGAGGAGGCCCGGTCGGGTTGTTTCGCTGCCGCGTGGGCTGCGGCTTTGTTCAGCAGAGCGGCTGCGAAGTCTTGGCGGTGCCGCTGCGGGATCGTGGGAAGGGCTTCTTCCAGTACGGTGATTGCCTCGTCTGGTCGCCGTGCCAGCCGAAGGCATGCTCCGCGGTGTACTTCGATGTAGCCGCTGGTGCAGTAGGAGCCGTGTTCGCCTTCGGGTTTGCCTGGGCGGCGGTCCGCTGCCCAGCGATGTGCGTTGTCCAGCAGGCGCATGGCCGCGCGGTGCTCGCCTGTGGCGGCCAGAGCGTGCGCGTGTTGAACACGAAGCGCGGCCCGCATCGGTCCGGGCAGCTTCTGGTCGTAGCGCATCGCCGTTTCAGCCTCCCCGAGGGCCTGGACGGGGTTTCCGCTCGTCAGCCGTTGTTGGCTGCTGCGGTAGGTGGCCCACGCGGTCATGACCGGGTCCGCGATCTGCCCCGCCCAGGAGAGCGCTTGCTGTGTCCAGCGGTTGCCTGCCGCGTGCTCGTTCAGGGATTGATTGAGCCAGGCGGCGGACTCGGCGTACTGGGCGGCGAGGCGGACGGCGGCGGGGCGTAGCGCTAAGGGCACCTCATGCAGGAGATCCTGGATCGCAAACAGTTGCCTGGTGACACCCATCAGGGCGTACTCGGGGCCGAACATCTTGTCGTTCTGAACCAGAAGGTGCCACTGCTCGCGTAGCAGGTGGATGGCCTCATCCCAACTACCGGGTCGAGCCTTGGACACCTCTTCAGCGGCGTACGTCCCCTCGCTACGTCGAGGGCTGTAGAGGTCGAGGTCCAAGTCGGTCAGGGCGCCAAAAACCTGGCGCAGTGCTGCGCGGCGTGCTTCGCTGGGCCAGCGATGCTCACCACGCTCCAACTTGCCGACCCAGCGGAAATCGACGTAGTGCGCCGCGAGGTCCCGGTGCGGGTAGAGCCAATCGAGCGCGGTGTTTACTGCGTCGGCCAGCTCGGTCCGGGACATGCACTGGCCGGGGCGTATCGGCGAAGGTAATCGTTTCCGGGCACCGCTGAGCACGGTGTTCGGCCTGATCAAGGTGTCCGGATGGCGAGGCACCGTCTCTCCCCTCGGCCCAGCGTGCCGGGCACTGCTGACTATGCCACCGGCTGCCTAGATCATCCACCTCCTGTGCTGTGATGCCGGGAAACGACAAGGGGCGACGGCGAAGTCGGACCGCAAGTCGGTATTCCCGATCGCCGCAGCGGTTACTGCTTCCTCCGCGGACCGCCCTCCGGGGTCAGCCCATGGCGGCGGGATCGAACTCGCGGCGCTCCACCAGGACCAGCCAGTTGCCGGAGTTGTCGCGGGCGACCGCCTCCACCCCGTACGGCCGCTCGGCCGGTTCCTGGATGAACTCGACGCCCTTGGCACGCAGTTCGTCGTGGGTCTTGCGGCAGTCGTCGACGTCGAGCCCGAGGCCGAACAGGCTGCCCTCGTCCTGCGCACGCCGGAGGGTGGCCGCCACCTCCGGCGAGTACGGCGGGCCGGGCAGGGTCAGCTGCACCTGCAGCTCCGGCTGGCTCGGGTGGGTGATCGTGCACCACCGGTAGGCGCCGTCGCCCACGGTGATGTCGTTCTGCTCGACGAACCCGAGCACGTCGAGGTAGAACGCCTTGGCCGCGTCGATGTCCTTGACCAGCAGGCTGATGATCGAGATGTTGGTAATCATGCGACCAGCCTAGGAACTGGCTGGTCAGCCCGGCTTCTCTTCGCTTGCGGAGCGGCGGCGTTCGGCGAGCCCCCACATCAGCACGAAGCATCCCGGGATGCGTGGCGCCCCGGTCGCGGCCCAGCGGCGCTGGAACTCGCTCGGCGTCTCCCCGACGAGGTCCCGGAAGCGGCTGCTGAACGAGCCGAGGCTGGCGAATCCGACGGCGTGGCAGACCTCGGTGACGGTGAGGTTGGTGGCCCGCAGCAGGTCCTGGGCCCGCTCGATCCGGCGGCGGGACAGGTGGGCGGCGGGGGAGAGGCCGTAGGTGACGGTGAAGAGCCGTTGGAAGTGGTACTTGCTGACCCCCGCGACCGCGGCGACGGTGGCCAGGTCCAGCGGCTGGGCGTAGTGCCGGTCCAGGTGGTCCCGGGCCCGGCGCAGGTGGACCAGCAGGTCGGCCGGGGCCTGACGGGGCGGGGCGCTCACCAGACCCAGGATAGAAGGTCGGACGTCGCCGGCGGCCGTCCGCGCCGCCCCGCCGTCAGGCGTCGATCTCGATCACGTCGGTGGGTGTCCGCCGGGGCACGGGCGGCAGGTCGGCGTCGGGTCCCCAGCCCACCCGGACCACCAGGTACGGCTCGCCCACCCCGGCCAGCAGGTCGCGCATCATCCGGCGCGGCCAGGCCAGCTCGATCGCGTCGCTGATCGGTGCGGTGGCCAGCCCCTCGGCGGTCGCGGTGAGCAGCAGCGCCGACAGTGCCTCACCGCCCCGCAGCCAGGCCGCGTGGTCGTCCCGGACGCCGAAGAGGATCACGTACGCCGCGCCCCGGTCGAAGTCGGCACCGGCACTCAGCCCGGCGGCGCCGGCGGGTGCGTAGTCGCGTAGCGGCACCCGTCGGGGTGCGGGGCGGACGGCCGTGGCGGTGGGCACGCCGTCGCCACTGCCGGCCGGCCGGTCGGTCCACCTGCGCAGTTCCTCCAGGTACGCCGGGTCGGCCAGCTCGGCGTCGGCGGCGCGGGCGGTGGAGACGGCCAGCATCGGCATCTGGTCGGGCCGGACGACGTGCAGGTGGGTGTCCTCGGCCTCGACCGCGGCGCGCAACTGGGACAGCAGCGTGTCGGGCACCGGCCGGTCGCTGTACGCGCGGCGGTCGGTGCGTCGCCGGGGGATGGCGGCCACCAGGCGACCTGCCGTGATGTCCAGGCCGACCGGGTCGGTGGTGCGCAGCCGGGCCAGCAGCGCCGGGTCGCCCGCGTCGGGAAGCCGTGCGACGGTGACGCGACAGCCGGCGGCGGCCAGCGACACCCGGGCGTGGTGCAGGGCGGTGCCGCAGCTCAGTGCCAGCAGCCGGCCGTCCGGGTCGGTGGTGCCGAGTTGCCGGTCGGGGTCGGCCCGCAGTTCGAGGGCGTCCGGGGTGACCCGCCAGCGCCAGGGCTGGGTGTTGAACACGGAGGGTGCGTGGAGGGACTGCCGGGCCGCCGCCTCGAACATCCGTACCGTGGGCGCCTGCTCCCTCCCGGCCGATGGCTGGATCATGGTCGCGGCCCCCTCGCTACTCGTGTCCCCTGGCTATCCTTCCCGGCGTGGACGGCCGGGGACAGGGCCGGAGGGCCTGCGGTGAGCGGGTCCGTCGTCCCTGTTCAGGCGGCCTCCGGCGGGGTCGGCGGCACGGCCAGGGCGAGAGTGAGGTCGAGGACGGTGGCCGGATCGTGCAGCCGGTCGCCGTACAGCTCGCGCAGCTTGCCCATCCGGTAGCGGACGGTCTGCGGGTGCACGAACAGGTCGGCCGCCACGTCGTCGCGGCGGCCCTGATGCAGCAGCCAGGACCGCAGTGTCTCGGCGAGCCGGTGCGCGGTGGCGGGGGGCAGCGACGCCAGCGGGCGCAGCGCCTGGGCGCGCAGGTCGGCCAGCCCCTCCGGGTCCATGCTGAGCAGCAGTTCGGCGAGGTGTTGCTCGGTGTCGACCGGCCCGGCGTCCGGCGCGCCGAGGCCGAGCGCCAGCGCCCGGGTGGCGCGCTGGTAGGAGGTGGCGACCCGGTGCCACGGCCGGGCCGGGCCGAGCACCGCCCGGTGCCCGAACAGCAGCCGGGTGAGCTGCCGGCGCCGGCCGCCGTGCATGTCCGGCACCAGCAGGACGGCCAGTTCCTCGACCGGGTCCATCCCGGGCAGGTCCTCGCCGCTCTCCAGGGTGTGTGTGCTGAGCAGGGCGAGCACCGCGCGCAGGTTCCGGCGTGGCAGCAGTACGACGGTGAGCGTCTGCGGCAGTGGCCAGTCGGCCCGCTCCGCGCTGCGCCGCAGGGTCTCCTCGGGTTCCCCGGCGAGCAGCTGCTGGGCGAGACGTTCCAGGTTCCGGCGCCGGGCCCGGCCGGCGCTGGCCAGTTCGTCCGCGTGTCCGGCTACGCTGGCCGCCGACAGCTCGTCGATGTACGCGAACATCAGCTCGGCGAACTCGGCCACCGTCCCGGCGGCCAGCCCCCAACGTACGGTGGTGGTGGAGACCTCCCGCCACGCCACCCGGGCGCCCACCCGGTACGCGGCCAGCAGCGCGTCCATGCTCCGCCCGGAGCGGGCCTCCCCGCTGCCGAGGGCGTACGCGGCCTCCAGGGCCGGGGCCAGCGGGGTGCTGGGGTCGGTCGACTGCGCGCCCTCGATGAGCTGCAGGAAGGTGCCGAGGGCGATCCGGACGGCTTTCTCGATCTTCTCCCGCATGGCGCCCTTCAGCGCACCGGAGTAGGCGGGCACCTCTCCGGTGATGGCGCTGACCGTCCGCTCGGCCACCACGGGGAGGCGCTCGCGGAGTCGGGAGGCGACCCGTTCGTCCAGTTCGAGGTGGCCGGCGTGGCGTGTCGTTCCGGACTCGTCCAGCATCTTGTTCTCTCCGCACAAAAACCTGTGATTGATTCACCTTTGTCGGACAAGATGTTATGCGATCGGGTAGTCACCCTGGTCACATGACCACAACCGCCCGCCCGAAGGCCACCTTCCGGCGCCGGCTGCTGCGGCTGGCCGAGACGGTCACCACCCCGCTGCTGCCGGATGACTACCTCGACCTGGTCGCGCCGCTGCGGGCCGGCGCCGCCCTGCGTGGCCGGATCGTCGCGGTGCGCGCCGAGACCCGGGACGCCGCGACCGTGGTCATCGAGCCCGGCCGCAGCTGGCGGGGCCACCGGCCGGGGCAGTACGTGCGCCTCGGCGTGGACGTCGACGGGGTACGCCAGTGGCGGGCGTACTCGCTCACCTCGGTGCCCGGCGGCGCGTCGCACCGGATCGCGATCACGGTGAAGGCGATCCCGGACGGCAAGGTCAGCAACCACCTCGTCCGCCGGGTCCGGCCCGGCACGATCGTCCAGCTCGACCAGGCGCAGGGCGACTTCGTGCTGCCCGAGGCGGTCCCCGAGCGGATCCTCTTCCTCACCGCCGGCAGCGGTATCACCCCGGTCATGGCGATGCTCCGTGCCGGCCTGCCGGCCCAGACCGACGTCGTGCTGGTGCACTCGGCACCGACCGAGGACGACGTCGTCTTCGGCGCGGAGCTGCGGGCGCTCGCCGCGCGCGGTGCGCTGCGGCTGATTGAGCGGCACACCGACACCGACGGGCTGCTCGGCGTCCACGAACTGGACGACCTCGTGCCCGACCACGCGCAGCGGCAGACCTGGGCGTGCGGGCCGGTCGGCCTGCTCGACGCGGTCGAGGCACACTGGTCCGCCCGGGGCCTGGCCGACCGGCTGCACACCGAACGGTTCCGGCCCACGGTGATCTCCGCGGGGGAGGGCGGCACGCTCACCTTCACCGGTGCCGGCGTGACCGTCGAGGCCGACGGGGCCACCCCCATCCTCGACGCCGGCGAGAACGCCGGGGTGCTCATGCCGTCGGGCTGCCGGATGGGGATCTGCTTCGGCTGCGTGGTCCCGCTGCGCCAGGGCGCGGTCCGTGACCTGCGCAACGGCGACCTCACCACGGCCCTCCCCGGCGACGGCGTACTCATCCAGACCTGCGTGTCGGCGGCCGCCGGTACCTGCGACATCGAACTCTGACAGGAGGCCACCGACGTGACCGTGATCCAGAAGAAGGCCGTCAACCCGATCGCCCACCTCACCGCCGAGGACATCGAGATCATCGGCAAGGAGCTGGACGCCATCCGGGACCGGGTGATCGCCGACCGGGGTGAGCGGGACGCGCGGTACATCCGCAAGGTGGTCAAGACCCAGCGGACGCTGGAGATGAGCAGCCGTGCCGTGCTGCTCTTCTCGCTGTTCCCGCCGGCCTGGATCGTCGGCACCGCCGGCCTCGCGGTGGCCAAGATCCTGGAGAACATGGAGATCGGTCACAACGTCCTGCACGGCCAGTGGGACTGGATGCGCGACCCGAAGATCCACTCCACCACCTGGGAGTGGGACCACGTCACCCCGGCCGAGCAGTGGAAGCACTCGCACAACGAGCTGCACCACCGGTACACCAACGTGATTGACCGGGACAACGACCTCGGCTACGGCATCATGCGCGTCGACGAGGACCAGCCGTGGAGCCCGGGCCACCTGGGCCAGCCGTTCTACAACCTCGTCAACGCCTGCTTCTTCGAGTACGGCATCGCCGCCTACGACCTGGAACTGGGGAAGAACCTGCGCGACGGCGGGCACAAGACCCCCGAGTTCCGCGCCCGGGCCCGGGCGGTCGGCCGCAAGATCCGCCGCCAGGTGCTCAAGGACTACATCGTGCACCCGCTGCTCTCCGGCCCGTCGTTCCTGACCACCCTGGCCGCCACCTTCACCGCCAACCTGATCCGCAACGTGTGGAGCCACTCGGTGATCATGTGCGGGCACTTCCCCAGCGGGGTGGAGACGTTCGCGACGGACTCCATCGAGGGCGAGAGCAAGGGCCAGTGGTACCTGCGGCAGATGCTCGGCTCGGCCAACATCAGCGGCAGCCGGCTGATGCACATCATGACCGGCAACCTGTCGTACCAGATCGAGCACCACCTTTTCCCTGACCTGCCGAGCAACCGCTACCAGGAGATCGCCCCGCAGGTCCGGGCGATTTTCGACCGGTACGGGCTGCGGTACACCACGGGGCCGCTGCCCAAGCAGGTCGCCTCCGCCTGGTGGAAGGTGATCCGGCTGTCGCTGCCGAACCGGCGCGGCAAGACGCCGGAGCCGCTGTCCCCGGCGGCCCTGGTCAGCTCTGCCGGCGCCTGAGGGCCGCCACACGCCCCGGGTCCCCGCCGTCGCTCGCCGGCAGCGCGCCGGCGAGCACGGCGTCGTACAGCTCCTCCAGCCGCCCGGTCTGCCGGTGCAGGTCGAAGTGCTCGGCGACGTGCTTCCGGGCGGCCACGCCGAGGCGGGCCCGCAGTGCCTCGTCGCCGACCAACGCGGCCAGGTTCTCGGCCAGCGCGGCCCGGTCGCGTTCGGCGCTGAGCAGGCCGGTCTCGCCGTGCCGTACCGCCTCGGGGATGCCGCTGTGGTATGTCGCGACGGCCGGCAGGCCGGCGGAGCCGGCCTCCAGGATGGTGGTGGGCAGCCCTTCGCAGTCGCCGTCGGGGGCGGTCCGCGACGGCGCCGCCAGGATCCGCGACTCGGCCAGGTGGCGGCGGACCTCCGCCGGGCTCTGCGCGCCCAGGAACGTGGCGTCCAGGTCGAGTTCGGCGGCGCGCTGCCGGGCCGTGGCCTCCAGCGGCCCGCTGCCCACGAAGAGCAGCCGGGGCCGGAGGGCGGCGGGCAGCATCCCCGCCGCCTCGATCAGGTCGTCGGTGCCCTTCTTGGCCACGAACCGGCCGATGAAGATCACGTCCCACCGCTTCGCCGTCTCCCCGAAGGGGGGCGGGATCGGCACACCGGTGTGGTGCACCCGCACCTTGGCCGGGTCGGCGCCTAGGGCGACCGCCCGGTCGCGGATGAACTCCGACACCGCGATGATCAGGGCCGCCCGGTCGAACGCCTGGCGCAGGTTCCGCCGGGTGCGGGCACCCCGCGCCCCGGGCTGCGCCGGCTGCCGGGTGACATCCTGCCCGTGCAGCGTCACCACCAGGGGTACGCCGAGCCGCTGCGCGCTGCCGCTGACCAGCCAGCCGTCGCCACCGAAGTGCGCGTGCACCAGGTCCGGCCGCAGCCCCGCCAGCGCGGCGTCCAGCCGGGTCGACCGGCCGGTGAGCTTGAGCAGCAGCAACTCGGCCCGGCCACGCGGATCGTCGGCGAAGGCGACCACGTCGGTGTCCCGCGCCACCGGGGAGGCCACCTTGACCGCACCCAGGTAGTCGGGCTCCCACCGGGTCAGCGCGTCACCCTGGCCGCGGACGAAGGTCTCCGACCCGGGCAGCAGGTGGCTGCGCCAGATCACCGCCCTGTTCCTGGACATGATCGTGACCCTACTGCCGGCCGCCGCCAGCCACCGGGTCCGGCTCCCCGACCACGGACGGCATCGACTCGGCGTGGGTGGCCGGAAGCCCGCTCGGTACGGCGTCCCCGCCGCGCGCCTCCGGCACCGGCGGCTGCCCGCCGCCGCGGCGGCGGTTGAGCACCCGGTCGCGCAGCCGGTGCCGCAGGTCCGGCGGGATCAGCCAGATCTGCAGGTAGGTCACGTAGTCGATGACCCCCGGCCGGCCGTGCCGGCGGGCCTCCGCGAGCAGCATCCGGAACACCTGGAAGCTGCGGGTGGTGGCGGCCATCGAGCTGATCACACTCATCGCCAGCGCCGCGTACGCTCGGGGGGTGAGCAGCGGGCGGATGGCCTGCAGCCACTCGAACTGCGCCTCCCAGGGTGACGCCAGGCTGATCCGCGGCCGGTCCTCGTCCTGGTGCCAGACGACCAGCGGCTCGGGGGTCATCACCAGCTCCACGTCGGGGTGGCTGACCGCCCGCAGCGTCCAGTCCAGCTCCTGCTGGCGGCGCAGGCCGACGGTGAACGGCACCCGACGCAGCAGCTCGGTGGGCGCCATGATGGTCGAGGTCTGGATGAAGCCGTCGCCGTGGAACAGCCCCCGGCGCACGGTCAGGTACTCGCTGATCGGCTCGCCCGGCTCGGGCAGCCGGCGCGGCAGCACGAACTCGGCCCGGGGCGTGCGGTTGATCAGCCGGCTGGCCACGATCGGCAGCGGCGCCCCGGCCGCCCGGGCCGCCGCCAGCTGCGTCTCGAGCTTCTCGGGCAGCCACTCGTCGTCGTCGTCGAGGAAGGCGGTCCACGGCGCCCGGGCCTCGCGTACGCCGACGTTGCGGGCGTTCGGCGCGCCGCCGCGCTCGGGTAGCGGCACGACCCGCACCCGGTCGTCGCGCATCGCGGCCAGCGCTGACTGGGTCGCCTCGTCCCCGCCGTCGATCACGACGACGACCTCGATGGTGTCGATGGTCTGGGCCAGCGCGCTGCGCACGGCGCGGACCACCAGGTCCGGGCGATCGCAGGTGGGAATGACCACGCTGACGTCAGGTGTACGGGTCATGAAAACCAGCTCACTAACACGTAATTTCGAGGTGTATTCGCCGTCGTGGAACCGGCGGGCGGCGGGTCCGTCCGGGACCGGCCTCGGTTTCCAGAGGTCCTGGGAACGCTAATTGGCGCAACGTGTGCATTGGGTTAACGGCGGGTGCTATTTGTCTGCCGAGCAGAACGATTGTTGGTGTCCTGGCAGGTGAGAGCCAGTCGCCGCGCGGGCGGACGCCGATCCCGGCACAATTTGGGCGGCGGCCGGGCCGTCTCGTCGTCGCGATAATCTGCCGTACACTCGCCGGGCACCGCCCGGACGAAGAATTGGAGAGATCGTTCATGCAGCTCGACGCCGCGTCGGGGCACGGCCTCCGGGGCCGGGTGGTCATGCTCGTCGACAACGGGGTCGAGGGTGACTCCCGGGTGCAGAAGGCTGCCCGCTCGGCGGCCGACGCGGGCTGGGACGTGACCCTGCTCGGCTGCGCCCGGACCGAGGGCGAGCGGGACTGGCGGCTCGGCGGGGCCCACGTCCGGGTGCTGCCGTTGGGCGCGCCCGCCGCCGGCCCGGCCGGGAACCGCGGACTGCGCGCGCGGCTGGTCAGCCGGGGCGGGCTGCCCCTGCGCGCCGCCCGGCTGGCCCGCCGGCCGGTCGAGCACGCCCAGGTCGCCCTCTGGCGCGGGCTGCAGGGCGACCGGGCCTGGCGGCGGCTGGAGCCCGGCCTCTGGGGCTACGAGCGGCTCTTCGGCCCGATCATCGACGAGCTGCGGCCCGACCTCATCCACGCGCACGACTTCCGGATGCTCGGCGTGGCCGCCCGCGCCAAGCAGCGCGCCCAGGCCGCCGGCCGGTCGACGCGGCTGGTCTGGGACGCCCACGAGTGGCTGCCCGGCGCCAAGCCCCGCCGGGACAACGCCCGCTGGCTGCCCGCCCACCTCGGGTACGTGCGGGAGTACGTCGGGCACGCGGACGCGGTGGTCACCGTCTCCGACTCGCTCGCCGAGCTGTTGCAGCGCGACCACGACCTGGCCGAGCGCCCGGCCGTCGTGCTCAACGCGCCGGTGGCCGCCGACGAGCCGGCCGGCGACGCCGAGCCCGCCCCCGACCTGCGGCGGATGTGCGGCGTCGACCGGGACACCCCGCTGCTGGTCTACAGCGGCGCGATGGCGGTGCAACGTGGCCTGGACACCGTGGTCGAGGCGCTGCCCGGGCTGACCGGCGTGCACCTGGCGCTGGTGGTGGGCGACCCGGCGGCCCCGTACGTGCGACAGGTGGTGGCCCGGGCCGTCCGGCTCGGCGTGGCCGACCGGGTGCACGTGGTGCCGTACGTGCCGCACCGGCAGTTGGTGGCCTTCCTCAGCGGCGCCGACGTCGGGCTCATTCCCCTGCACCACTGGCCGAACCACGAGATCGCGTTGATCACCAAGTTCTTCGAGTACTCGCACGCCAGGCTGCCGATCGTGGTCAGCGACGTGCGGACCATGGCGCAGACCGTCCGGGCCACCGGCCAGGGCGAGGTGTTCCGGGCCCGGGACGTGACCGACCTGGTACGCGCCGTCCGGGCGGTGCTTGCCGCGCCGGACCGCTACCGGGCCGCGTACGAGGGCCCGGAGTCGCCGCTGCCCGGCTGGACCTGGGAGGCGCAGGCCGGGCGGTTGGACGCGCTCTACCAGCGGTTGCTGGCGCCGACCGCCGACGGGTCGACCACGGAGGCGCTCGCCGGATGAGCGCCCCCGACGTGAGCGTGGTGGTGCCCGTCTACAACACCATGCCGTACCTGACCGACTGCCTGAAGTCGCTGCTGGAACAGACGATCGGCCTGGACCGGCTCCAGATCGTCGCGGTCGACGACGGGTCGACCGACACCAGCGGCGCCGAGCTGGACCGGTTCGCCGCCCGCCACCCCGGCGTGTTCACCGTCATCCACCAGGCCAACTCGGGTGGCCCCGCCAGCCCGTGCAACCGGGGCCTGGACGCGGCCACCGGCCGGTACGTCTTCTTCGTCGGCGCCGACGACCACCTCGGGCCGGACGCCCTGCGCCGGCTGGTGGAGGCGGCCGACGCCTGGGAGTCCGACGTGGTGCTGGGCCGCGTGGTGGGGGTCAACAGCCGGCACATCTACCAGGACATCTTCGCCCGTACCCAGGCCGACGTGGACCTGTTCGACTCGCCGCTGCCGCGTTCGCTGGCCAACACCAAGCTGTTCCGGCGGGAGCTGCTGGAGAAGTACGGCATCCGCTACCTGGAGGACCTGCCGATCGGCAGCGACCTGCCGTTCACCCTGGAGGCCTGCTACCGGGCCCGGCGCGTCTCGGTGCTGGCCGACTACGACTACTACTACGCGGTCCGCCGGCACAGCGCCACCAACATCACCTACCTGAGTCGGCACGCGGACCGGCTGCGGACCGTCGAGGCGACCACCGCGTTCGTCGCCGGGCTGATCCCGGCGGGGGAGCAGCGTGACGCCGTCCTCGCCCGCCGCTTCGACCACGAGATCGCCAAGCTGCTGGAGGACGACCTCCTCCGCCTCGACCGGGAAACCCAGCAGCTCGTCCACGACGGCATCGGACGGCTCGTCCGGACCCACCTCACCGACGGGATCGCCGGCCAGCTCAACGCCGAGACCCGGATCCGGCTGGCACTGGCCCGCGACGGCGCGCTCGACGACCTGCTCGCCGTGATCCGCCAGGACGCCCGGACCGGGGTGCCCCCCACGGTCGTCGAGGGCGCCCGCCGGTACGCGGCCTACCCCGGCTTCCGCGACCCCGAGCGCGGCCTGCCGGACTCCTGCTTCGAGGTGACCGCGGTGCCCGACTGGTCCGCCAAGCTCGACGCCACCGCGCTGGCCTGGGAGACCGACGAGCGCGGCGAGAAGGTGCTCACCATCACCGCGGTCAGCCCGCTGCCCGACCTGGCCGCGGCGGGCGCGGAGCCCCTCGCCCTCAGCGCCGAGGAGATCCCGGCCGAGGTCGGCACCGTCGAACGCGGCGAGCACGGCACCACGCTGCGGATCCGGTTCCGGGTCGACGAGCTGCTCGCCGGCAGCGGGGTGACCGGGCAGCGCCGGGCGGTCTCCGCGCAGGTCGGCGGCTTCGACCCGGGGCGGGCGGTCGGTGCCCAGACAGCCACCGGCGCGGCCGGCTCGGCCGCCGTCCGCGTCCCCCGGGTCCGCGCGACGGCGCCGCTGGTCCGGCGGCGCGGCGGCCGGCTGTACGTGGTCACTCCGGTGCTCGACGACTCCGGTCGGCTGATGATCTCGGTGGTGCCGGTGACCGCCTCGCGGGTGGCCGCGCAGCTACGCCGGAGGCTGCGCCGCACCAGGTAGCGCCTGCCCGGGTTCGGCGGGCCCACCCAGGTCCTCCCGGCTGCGCCGGCGGGCAGCCGTCGCACTCTCGTACTTGGTCCGCCGCCCGGCGCAAAAAGCGCTGGGCGGCGACACCGACCCGAGCTACCGTCGGGGCATGCAGATCAGGCGCAACACCGCCGCGGCCGCGCGAGCTCTCCGCTCGCCGGTTGCCGCCGCCTGATCACCCGACTCCTCGCCGGCGACCGGAAACGGTCCGCCGGCGTCGTCGCATTCCGATCCGTTCGCGGACCCTTTCCGGTCGCACCGACCCGGAAGGCCCGCCGTGACACCCGACCAGATCATCGACACGTTCCTCGACCACTACCGCCGCCACGGCCACCGCGACGCGCCGGAGAGTTCCCTGATCCCGCCGCCCGGCGACCCCGTGCTGTTCACCACCTCCGGCATGCACCCGCTCACCCCCTACCTGGCGGGGCGACCTCATCCCGCCGGCCGGCGGCTGGTTGACGTGCAGCGCTGCCTGCGCACCACCGACCTGGACGAGGTCGGCGACGCCACCCACCTGACCGTCTTCGACATGCTCGGCTCCTGGTCGCTCGGCGACTACGGCATCGCGACCAGCCTCCGCTGGGGCCACGAGCTGCTCACCGAGGGCTTCGGCATCGACCCGGGACGGCTGCACGCCACCGTCTTCGGCGGCGACGACCAGGTCGGTCCGGACGAGACCGCCTGGGCGACGTGGACGGAGCTGGGCGTACCGGTCGAGGCGAACGGCGCGGAGAACTGGTGGTCCAACGGCCCGACCGGCCCGTGCGGACCCGACTCGGAGATCTTCGTGTGGACCGGGGACGGGCCCCCCACCGGCACGCCCAGCGGCGACGACCGGTGGATGGAGGTCTGGAACCACGTCCAGATGCGCCACCACCGACACGACGACGGCCGGCTGACCCCGCTGCCGGTGTCCAACATCGACACCGGAATGGGACTGGAACGCCTGGGGATGGTGCTGCGCGGCGGCCGGTCGGTCTTTGAGGGCGACGGGCTGCGACCGTGGGTGGAAGCCGTCCACGACCGGTGGCCGCTGGACGGCACGGACCTGCGGATCGTCGCGGACCACCTGCGCTCCGCCGTGGTGGTGCTGGGCGACGGCGTACGCCCCGGTAACACCGGCCGGGGGTACGTGCTGCGCCGGCTGGTCCGGCGGGCGCTCACCATCCTCTGGCGCGACGACCCGGAACGCGGCCTGACCGAGCTGCCCGTCGAGGCGTACGCGGACACGCTGTTCCGCTTCCGGCAGCGGGTGGAGGTGGGGCCGCCGCGCGCGGTGCTCCTCGACGAGGAGCGGCGTTTCCGCGGGCTGCTGCGCCGGGGCCGCCCGGTCGTCGACCGGCTCCGCGGTCGCGGGCCGCTGAGCGAGCGCGACTACCACTGGCTGCACGACACCCACGGGCTGCCCCGTGACCTGGTCGACGGCCTGCTCGCCGAGACCGGCTGACCCGAAAGGACACGGGAAGATAACTCAGGGATACATGTCCGTCGAAGATCGTTAGCCTCGATGGCTAACCAGACGACGTCGTCTGGAGTTAGGTGGATGACGATGAACCTTCGGAAGAAGGTGGTGTCGCCCGTCGCGGCGGCCGGTGCACTGGCCATCATCACAAGTCTCACCGCGGGCGCCTCGCCCGCAGCGGCACAGGCGGCTTCGGCGTCTGATGCCCCGATCACCCATGAGGAGAACCCACGGGTCCCCGAGGGGGCGCTGTGGACGGAGACGTACTTCCCGTCCTCGGACGGCAGCGGGGTCGAACTGCACGCCGACGTGCTGCGCCCGGCAGACCTGCCGGCGGAGGCGAAAACGCCGGTGATCCTGTCGGTGGGTCCGTACTTCTCGCACGCGGGGGAGACCGCTCCCGCGGGGTGGGACCGGGTCGGGCCGTCGGCGCGCTTTCAGGACTTCATCGACGGCGCGCGGCTCATGGAACGCGGATACACCGTCGTGATGGTCGACCTGCGCGGCTTCGGCGGCAGCACCGGGTGCCTGGACTTCCTCGGTCCGGGGGAGCAGGCCGACATCAGGGCGGCCGTCGAGTGGGCGGCGAGCCAGCCGTGGTCGACCGGCAAGGTGGGCATGTACGGCAAGTCGTACGACGCCAACACCGGGCTGGCGGCCAACACCCTCAAGCTCAAGCCGCTGCGGGCGATCGTTTCCCAGGAACCGACGTGGAACAGGTACAACTACCTCTACAGCAACGGGGTGCCGCGTTCCAACGTGACCAGCACCCCGCGGAGTTACTACTCGATCGCCACGATGGCGCCGCTGGCCGGCGACAGCGACCACTACAAGGCGAACGCGGCGTACGAGAAGAACCACCCCGAGTGCGAGAGCGACAACCTCACCAACACCCAGAACCCCGACCCGAAGTCGGAGTTCTGGCGGGCCCGTGACTTCGCCTCCCGCGCCGCCGGGTCCCAGACGCCGATCTTCGTCACGTCGGGCTTCATCGAGGACAACACCAAGCCCGAGGAGATGCAGAAGTACCTGGCCAACCACCAGGGCCCGGAACGCGGCTGGCTCGGCCAGTGGGAACACGTGCGCGGTAACGAGACCAACGCCAGGGGCCAGCTCAAGATGGGCCGGGCGGGCTGGTTCGACGAGGTGATGCGGTTCTACGACGAGCACCTCCGCGGCATCGAACCGTCGGTGACCGACCCGGCGTTCTCCGTCGAGGACAGCCTCGGCCACTGGCGTGCCGAGCCGACCTGGCCGGTGGCGAACGACGCGTACAAGGTGCGGCTGTCGGCGGGGCAGTACGTCGACGACGGCGGCAAGGCCCAGAAGGCCGCCCTGTCAATGACCGCGCCGGAGTCTGCGGGCTGGGACATCGAGTACGCGCCGGAAGCCGGCTCGCCGGCGACCGACCAGATCAGCGCGCTCGCCGCCGACGCACCCGCCAACAGCTACTGGACCTGGTCCACGCCCGCCGCCGAGCAGGTACGGATCACAGGCAGCCCGGAGGTCACCCTGAAGACCAGGGGGCAGGGCAACGTCTGGGTACGGCTGTGGGATGTCGCCCCGGACGGCAAGGCGACGATGTTCAACGAGAACGTGGCGGTGCTGGACCACAGCGGCACGACCCGGTTCGCCCTGAAGGCGACGGACTGGACCTTCGAGCCGGGGCACCAGCTGGGGGTCCAGATCGGAACCATCACCTCGAACGGCTGGCGGGCCGTGCCCTCGGGTGAGGCGATCACGGTCACCGACGCGCGGCTTGCCCTGCAGGTGCAGGACCCGCGGTTCGACTCACCGACCCAGGGTGACCGCTCGCCGTACCTGGACACGTACGTGCGGGCGAACACCACCACGCTCACCAACGTCGGCACCCCCACCTTCCCGCTGAGCATCTCGAAGAACGACTGACAGAGCCGGCTGCCTGGCGCCCGCCCGGCGGGCGCCAGGCAGCCGGCCCGGACGCCGACTTCCTCGCCGGCAAGCGCCAGGCCGCCCGTTTCTACTTCCGCTACGAGCTGCCCCGCACCGGGCCGCAGTTCGACCTGCTGGACAGCCTGGACCGGACCACCCTGGACGCCCGAGAGACCTGGTTCTGACGCGGGCCCTAGCCCTGTTCGCGGCCTGGCAGGGGCGCACCGCGAAGGAACGCCTCGTACGCCTGGCGGACGTCGTCGTCGATCTCGGGCCGGATGCCGCTGTAGCGGGTGTCAGCGCCGTCCCGGTGCGGTCCGGAGAGCCAGTACTCCTCCGCGGTCTCGACGTCGTAGAAGTTGGCATCGGACATGCCACGCCCGCGCCGGAGCGTCCTGCCGTGCCAGTAAGCCGTCTGCCAGCTCTTGCTGAACCGCACGTTGCTGATCCACGCCGGCCCTTTGTCGGTGTCGTTGTCCGTCTTCAGTTGAACGAACATCACCCGGTCCGCCATGCCGAACATGCTGACAGCAGCGGCCCGTCGAGGCAGCTTCAATTGCCGGCCATGTGCCGTGCTGGCCCTACCGCAACCACCGTAGTGCTGCGTCGGCGGTGTCCTCTGGGCTGCTGTTGAAGGCGATCGCCGCGTCGGGAGCCTGCTGCCGGACCAGGTTGACCACCTTCTCGAAGAGCTCCAGCAACGGCTCGTGCTTGCGGATGCCGCCCCCGACCACCACGCAGGCGTAGTCCCTTCGGTTCAGCGCCTCGACGATCGCTCCTTCGGCGTCCTCGTCGGGTGCCACCAGGCACAGGTCGGCCTCGATGCCGTGATCGGCGAAACGGGCCTGGCCGCGTGCTATCGCCGCCACCACCGGCTCAGGATCCCAGCCCGGAATCCTGACAGGATCGAGACCGATCACCAGCACTCGTCCCAGTGCCATGCACTCTCCTACGTCGTCGGAGGGGTCGCGACCACCACCAGCCTACCGCCGGCGACGACTCGGTTCACTCGGTCGCGCGGCCCTGTTGAGCTGGGTGAGTTCCGTCAGAGGCCGAACATCGGACCGCAGGCCGCCATCCCGTCAACCCTCACCGCGGGCCGCTCCTGCTGAGTCCACTTCTGCCTGGTGAGGCGTAGCCGGTCGGACACGACGGCCTCGTCGCCGCGGGCGTCGACCGAGATGCCGTCGGCCGCATAGCCGAGCTTGCGGGACACGCCCTGTGAGGCGTGGTTGTCCTGGAACACCTCGGTGAGTGCCGCGCGCGCGTCGAGATGATCGAAGGCCAGCGTGAGCAGGCCGATCCGAGCCTCGGTTCCGTAGCCCTTGCCCTGGTGCTCGATCCCCAGCCACGAGGAGGTGGTGACCTCGCGGACAACCAGGAAATCGCGGGCTCGAAGCGTGACCATGCCGAGTGGGTTCCCGTCGGAGAAGACCGCGAGTCCGAGGCTCCACGCCGCCACGCTCCAACCCGCGCGCTGGCCCCAGTGCCCCTGCAGGACGGATCGCGCCCGATCTTCCGGGCTGCCGTCGGTCCACGGGGTCAGGAACGGGCGTTCGTCCGCCCGGTGCACGCCGTTGGCTGCCAGCTGAGCGGCGGCCGCGAGTTCATCCTCCTGGGGCAGGCGGAGTTCGAGTCGTGACGTGAAGATGGTCAGGCCGTACAGGGGCCACAGGTCGGCAAGCACGGACCCGATCCTGACGACCGGGCCGGCGCCGCGCCACCGAGTTGTGGGCTCGCACGATGTTCGGAAGTCAGGTCCCTCGGACGCAGAACTCGTTGCCGTCGGGATCGGCCAGCACGACGGTGCCGTCCGCGCCGACCTCGAGCCGGGTGGCTCCGAGGGCGACCAGCCGGTCGACCTCCGCCTGCTGGTCGCCGCCGGTCGGGGTGAGGTCGAAGCGCTGCTGGTTCCGCATCTTTTTCGGGGTCACGGGCGGGCCTCCCCACGCGACCTTTGTGCCGCCGTCCGGCGACTGGATCGCGGTCTCCTCGTCCTGGTCCCACACCAGCGGCCAGCCGAGCGCCCCGCTCCAGAAGTGGCCGACCTCCCGGGGGCCGTCGCAGGCGAGTTCACCGAGCAGACCGCACCCGGCGAGGAAGTTGTTGCCCGGCTCGATCACGCAGAACTCGTTGCCCTCGGGGTCGGCCAGGACGAGGTGCCCCTCCTCGGGAAGCTGCCCGACGTCGAGGTGGCTGGCGCCGAGCCCCAGCGCCGTCGTCACCGTGTGCTGCTGGTCGGCGTCGCTGGTGCTGGTCAGGTGAAAGTGCATGCGGCGGCTCGGCTCCGCCTTTTTCGCCTGGCCCGGGACGAACCGGAGGCTGAGCTGGCCGTCCTCGCCAGGCAGGAGCACACCGTGGGCGTCCTCGACGGCCTCCCGGCCGAGCATGCTGGCCCAGAACTGCGCCAGTCGAGCCGGGTTGTCCGCGTCGTAGGTCACCGTCAGTGGTCGCGAGAACATCAGCTCACGGTAGACACGGGCCAGCCGGACAACAACGTGATTTGGCCGGGCCGGACAGTCCCCGAGCATCGGTGCCCGGACGGTTCGTCAGCCAGGACGCCCGGCCAGCGGGTCGCTCAGTTGATCCATCCGGCCGTTCTACCAGCGGGGCCGGACAGGAACCAGGGGCCGGAGCGGGGGCGCGAGGGCCGATACGCCGGCCCTCGCGCCAGTGGCCCTACGCCGGTGCCGGTGTCCGGTCCTGCTCCGGCGACAGCAGCGGCAGGTAGCTCTCGGGGCGCCAGCCGGCGATCACCTTGGTGTACAGGCCCGCGCCGAGCCGCTGGTAGAACCGCTGCGCCCCGGCGTTCCCGGGCTTGACCTCCCAGCGGATGACGAGCCGGTCCTTCGCCGCGACACGGGCCAGCGCGAGCATCAGCGCCCGCCCGACCCCGGCGTCCCGGGCGGAGGCCCGGACCCAGAGGTCGTCCAGCGCGAGGATGTCCCGCCCGGACCACAGGTGTGCGCGGCGGACCGCGGAGACGTAGCCGAGCGGCTCCCCGGCCCGCTCGGCGAGCAGGACGGTGACGTCGCCGCGGCCGAGCAGGCCGCGCCATGCGTCCAGGGTGACGGTGACGTGTTCGCTGTCGCCCTCATGGGCGGCGATCTCCCGGACCAGGGTGTCGACGGTGGTGGCGTCGGCCGGCCCGGCCGCGCGGATGGTAACGGTTTCAGTCATGGTCTACTCCTTACAGCAAGGTGGCTTCGGGGCGACAGTCAGGGCGTGCCGATGGCGGCGAGAACGTCCAGCCGGGCAGCGCGGCGGGCGGGCAACAGGCCGGCGAGCAGGCCGGCCGCGAGGGCGACGGCCAGCACCACGAGCAGCCGGCCGGCCGGCACCGCCAGCACGGTCGGGGCGTCGCGGCCCAGCGCGCGGACCGTGGCGGCGGCGAAGCCGACTCCCAGCACGATCCCCAGCACGCTGGCCAGCGCGGCGACCAGCACCGCCTCGGCCCGGATCATCCAGCCCAGCTGCCGGCGGGTCATCCCCACCGCGCGGAGCAGCCCGATCTCGGCGGTGCGCTCGGTGATCGACAGGGCGAGGGTGTTGGTGATGCCCAGCAGGGCGATCAGCACGGCCAGCATCAGCAGCACCGTCACCAGGCCGAGCACCTGGTCGATCATCTGGGTCCGGCCGGCGACCGCCGCGGCCTGGTCGCGTAGTTGCGCGGTCGGGGTGTCGGCCAGCGCCGCCCTGATGGCCCGCTCGGCGGCGGCCCGGCCCGTCCCGTCGGCGGTGCGGATCAGCACACTCGCGTCCATCTCCTCGCTGTAGTTCCGGGCGAAGGTGTCCAGCGCGATGAGGTAGTCGGTGGCCAGCGCCCGGGCGTCGCCGTCGCGCAGCACCCCGACGACGGGCAGCGTGCGGGTGCCCGTACGGGAGAAGGTCATGGGCAGCTCGTCCCCGACGGCCAGGCCCCGGTCCCGGGCCACGTGCTCGGCCAGCACGATCCCGCCGCCGGAGAGCGCCGCCAGGTTTCCGGCGGTGAGGTGCAGAGACGCCACCCGGGGCAGCGTCGCCGGGTCCACGGCGGTGAGGGCCTGCGTCGTCTCCCCGTCCCGCCAGTGGCCGTAGCGCAGCCGGGACGCGACCGCCACCTCGGGCAGCCGGCTGACCCGGTCGTACACCGCGGGGGAGAGGCCGCCGAGCATCTCGTTGCGGGCGCTCTCCACCATGTGGTCGGCGGTGATCACCTCGGCGTAGGTCTGCCGGACCGAACTCCTGACCGAGGTGCCGAGGACGGCCATGAAGCTGATCAGGGCGAGCCCCAGGGCCAGCGCCAGGGCGGTCGCCGCGGTCCGGCGCGGGGTACGGGCCGCCGAGTCGGTGGCCAGCCGGCCGGGCACGCCGGCGGCGGCCAGCGGCCGGCCGACGAGGCGTACGAGGGCGGGGGCGATCGACGGCCCGAGCAGCGCGAGGCCGACGACGGCACCCAGCGCGGCCACGCCGAGCAGCGGGACCGGGGCGTCCGCGGCGAGCACCGCCGCGGTGGCGGCCAGGCCCGCGACGGCGGCCAGCGCACCGGCGACGGCCCGGACCCGTCCGGTGCGGACGGCGGCCGCCTCGCGCAGCGCCGCCACCGGCGCCACCGCGGCCGCGCGGCGGGCCGGCCCGACGGCCGAACCGACCGTGACGAGGACGCCGATCGCGAAGGCGACCAGCACGGTACGGCCGGTCAGCACCAGCCCGCCCGCCGGCAGCGGTACGCCGAACGCCCCGGCCAGGCTCCGGATGCCGGTGGCCGCGGCGACCCCGAGGGCGAGCCCGGCGGTCGAGGCGGTCAGCCCGACCAGCAGCGCCTCGCCGAGCACCGAGCGCAGCACCTGCCCGCCGGTCGCGCCGGCGGCCCGGAGCAGGGCGAGTTCCCGGGTCCGCTGGGTGACCACGATGGAGAACGTGTTGGCGATCAGGAACGCGCCGACCAGCAGGGCGGCACCGGCCAGGGCGAGCAGCACGAGCTGCAGCCAGCTCAGCTGGTCGCGGGCGGCCGCCGCACCGGCCGCGGCGATGTCCCGGCTCGTGGCGACCTCGTAGTCGGCACCGACGGCGGCGCTGACCCGGTCGCGCAGTTCGTCGGGGGCGACACCGGGCGCGGCGACGACCGCCACCTCGGAGACACCGGCGCCGAGCCGGAGCAGGCGTTGCGCCGACGGGAGGGTGACCAGGGCGACCGTGCTGTTGGGCAGGCCGCCCCGGTCACCGAACCCGGCCAGGCCGACCACCCGGAACCGGGCGGTGTCGGCCGCCCGGACGGTGACCGTGTCGCCGAGCCGGACGCGGTGACCGCGTGCGGTGTCCTCGTCGAGGACCACCTCGTCGTCGGCGGCCGGAGGCCGGCCGCTGCGGACGGTGAACGAGCCCGCCGGTGCGGGCTCCCACGATGCCAGCAGGGACGCGCCGCTCGGCACGACCGCCGCGCCGGCCACCTCCAGCAGGCCCTGGCCGCGGACCAGCGGCCGGGCGGCGGCCACCCCGGACATCGCGGCGATCCGCGCCGGCAGGTCGGCCGGGAGCGGGTCCCGGGCGACCTCGACGCCCATCGCCGAGTCGAAGGCGACCGCGTCCCGCACGGTCAGGTCGACGCCGGCGCTCGCGGTGCGGAACTGGTCGTCGAGCAGCCGGGTGGAGGTGTCGGTGAGGATCAGGCCGCCGGTGGCGAAGGTGACGCCGAGGACGACCGCGAGCAGGGTCAGGGCCAGCCGGGCCCGCCGGGCCAGGGTGGTACGCAGAGTCAGGCGCCACATGTCAGTTCGCTCCGGTGGTGGCGGGCGCGGTCAGGCGCGCCATGCGGGACAGGACGGCCGGCACGGTCGGTGCGTCGAGTTCGCCGTCGATCCGGCCGTCGGCGAGGAACACCACCCGGTCGGCGTACGCGGCGGCGTGCGGGTCGTGGGTGACCATCACGATGGTCTGTCCCAGGTCGTCCACGGCCTGCCGCAGGAAGCCGAGCAGTGCCTCGGCCGCCTGCGAGTCCAGGTTGCCGGTCGGCTCGTCGGCGAACACGATCTCGGGACGGGTGATCAGCGCCCGGGCCACCGCGACCCGTTGCTGCTGCCCGCCGGAGAGTTCGCCGGGTCGGTGCCGTATCCGGTCCGTCAGCCCGAGGGTGGCCACCAGCTGGGCCAGGCGCTCCGGGTCGGGGCGGCGGCCGGCCAGGGTGAGCGGCAGGACGATGTTCTCCCGCGCGGTCAGGGTCGGCACCAGGTTGAAGGACTGGAAGACGAAGCCGATCCGGTCCCGGCGCAACAGGGTGCGCTGCCGCTCGCCGAGCTGGCCGAGGTCCGTCCCGCCGAGCAGGATCTGCCCGGCGTCAACGCTGTCGAGTCCGGCCAGTGCGTGCATGAGCGTGGACTTGCCGGACCCGGACGGACCCATGATCGCGGTGAACCGGCCGGCCGGGATGGACACCGTGGCGCCGTCGAGGGCGCGGACGGCGGCGGCGCCGCGCCCGAAGGTCCGTACGACGTCCCGGGCCTGCACCGCGACGGTGGTCGAGGCCGGCTGGGTCGCCTTCAAGGTGGTCGTGGTCATCGGGAATCTCCTGTTGCGATGGGTCGGGGCGGGGCTCAGCGGGTTGTCCGGCGGCGCAGCGTCCGTGCCGCCCGGGTGGTGGCGGCGTGCCGGTCGCGGCCCAGCCGGCGGACCAGCTCGGCGTGCTCCAGCCGGATCAGGTCGGCGGCGAGCAGGTGGTTCATGACGACTCCTCGGTCAATCGCGGTTCGGTGACAGGAGGAGAGTCGCGGGTCGCGCTGTCCGGACACTGGCTGTCGATCCGGCCGATGCGGACAGCGGATGGACAGGCCACCGCCAGCGGCCCCGGCCAGGCTGGCGGCATGGTGGAACGGAACGACCGGACGGGCGTGGTGACGGTGGCCCTGCCGCCCGGGATCTGCCGGCGGTGCGTGCGCGTGGTCAGCCGGCGGGTGAGCGACCTGCCCGGGGTGGTGTCGCTGGAGTTCGACGGCGACGCGGGCCTGCTACGGGTGGGCGGCGACATCGACCCGGCCGCCCTGGACCGGGCCGGCCTCGCGATCTGCCCCGCCGGCCCGAAGTGCCGCCATCCCGCCTAGGCCGTGGACCGGGCCCCCGCCGGGGCGACGCGAGCCGCCGTCCGGTTACCGTCCGGCGTGCTCCGGATCCGCCGTCGCCGGGCCGGCCGGCCACCGGGCCGAATCGGCCTGCGGCCCCCGCCCGCTCGCGGACGCCAGCTCGGCGGTCAACGACCGGAGCCGGCGCCGGGCCCACGGGAACTCGCGTTCCTCAAGGAGCTCCACGGCCCGGCGGCACTCGTCGGTCGCGGTGGCCGCGTCGCCGTCGGCGTACGCGATCCGGGCCCGGCCCCAGGCCGCCCAGGCCTGGCAGCGCGGGTTGGCGCTGCGCCGGGCGGTGTCGGCCGCCTCGGCGAGCATCGCCGGTACGCCGTCGACCTCGCCCCGGTCCAGCCGGGTGTGTGCCAGCTGGACGAGGGTGAAGGCCAGCGCGTGCGGGGAGGGGTTGCGCCGCGACTCCGCCGCCGCCTCCTCGAGGACGCCGATCGCCTCGTCGTGCCGGCCCGCCTCGCGCAGCGCGATGCCGAGGTGCGCCAGGATCCCGGCCGGCAGGAGACGGTCCCCGGCCTGCCGGATCAGGTCGAGGCTGCGGCGCCACTGCTCGGCGGACCGCGCGAAGTCGCCCGTGCGCAGGTCCAGCAGGGCCTCCACGTAGCAGACCGTCCCGTGCCACCAGGGGTCGTCGGTGTCGCCCATCTCGCGGCGGGCCTGCACGACCATCGCCCGATACCGGTCCGGGTCACCGTCGTACTGGCCCTCCCAGGCGACGACGAGCCGTGAGGTGGCGGTGTTGACCGGGTCACCGAGCCGCTCGAACTCGGCCAGGCTCTCCCGGGCGGCGGCCCGGGTCTGTGCCGTGGGGTAGTAGACGCCGAGTGTGCCGATGCGCTGCAACGCGACGGCCCGCGCGGCGGGTGCGCCCCCGCCGGTGGCGAGCAGCGCGGTCAGGGCCCGGATCCCCTCGTACCGGGGGCCGTAGTTCCAGAACAGGAAGAGCGCGTCGGTCAGCCGCAGGCCGGCGTCGATCCCGTCGGTCCGGTCGAGGCAGCGGTCGACGGCGGCCCCGAAGTTGTCGTGCTCCTCGGTCATCCGGGACCAGGCGTCGGCGTCGGAGCGCACCTGCGGGCCGTACCGTTCGGCCAGCTCGGTGAAGTGGGTGAGGTGCCGGTCGCGGGCCGCCGCGGTCTCACCGGCCTCGGCGAGCCGGGCGGCGGCGTACTCCCGGATGGTGACCAGCAGCCGGAACCGCCCGGTGGCCGGGTCGGGCACCACGAGGGAGCGGTCGACCAGGCGGAAGAGCAGGTCCAGGACCTCGTCCGTGGCGAGGCCGGCGAAGGCGCAGACCCGCTCGGCGGCGGTCAGGTCCCAGCCGCCCCCGAACACCGCCAGCCGGCGCAGCAGCCGACGCTCGGCGTCGGTCAGCAGGTCGTGGCTCCAGTCGAGGGTGGCCCGCAGCGTCCGGTGCCGGGCCTCGCTGGTCCGCGCTCCCGCCGTGAGCAGCGCGAAGCGGTCGTGCAGCCGGGCCGCGATCTCCACCGGCGGCAGCGCCTTCACCCGGGCGGCGGCCAGCTCGATGGCCAGCGGCATGCCGTCGAGTTGGCGGCAGATGTCCGCCACGATCGGCGCGGCCGACTCGTCGAGGACGAACCCGGGGCGGACCGCCCGCGCCCGGTCGACGAACAGCGTCACCGCCGGGCTGTCGCCGAGTCGCGCCAGGTCGGCCGGGCCGTCGGGTACGCCGAGCGGCGGCACCGAGAGCTGGGTCTCCCCGGGTACGGCGAGGGCCTCCCGGCTGGTGGTGAGTACGGTCAGCGCCGGGCAGGCCGCGACCAGCCGCTCGACCAGTTCCGCCACCTCGTCGATGACGTGCTCGCAGTTGTCGACCACCAGCAGCGCCCGGTCGGCGCCCAGCCAGCCGACCAGCGCCGCGGTCGCGGCCGCTCCCGGCCCGCCGGCGGCCACGCCGAGCTGACCGGCGACCGCCTCGGGAAGATCCGCCCCGGTCGGCACGGCGGCCAGGCGCACCAGATGCAGCCGGTCGGCCAGGGTGTCGTCGACCTGGCGTGCCGCCTCCAGCGCCAGGGTGGTCTTGCCGACGCCGCCGGGGCCGGTCAGCGTCACCACCCGCGCCTCGCGCAGCCGGTCCAGCACCCGGTGTACGTCGTTCTGGCGGCCGACGACCGAGGAGAGCCGCCGGGGCAGATCCTCCCGCTGCGACGCCCGGGGGGCCGGTGCGGTCCGGATCCGCGCCGGGCCGGCTCGGTCGACCGGGCTCGCCGCCGGCGGGGCGGGCGCCGGCGTGGGGGCGGGCACCTGTTGCCTCAGGATCGCCTCGGCGAGCGCCTGCAGTTCGGGCGCGGGGTCGATGCCCAGTTCGTCGGCGAGGCGGTGGCGCAGCGCGTGGTACGCGGTGATCGCCTCAGCCTGCCGCCCGCCCCGGTAGAGCGCCAGCATCAGCAGTCGGTGCAGCCGTTCGCGCAGCGGGTGGGCGACGACCAGGCGTTCCAGGTCGGCGACCGCCTCGGCCTGCCGGCCGGCCGCCAGCAGCAGTTCGAGACGGTCCTCCACCGCGCCCAGGCGCAGCTCCGCCAGGCGGGCGGTCTCGGCCAGCGCCCAGTCGGCGTCGCCGACGTCGGCCAGGGCCGGCCCGCGCCACAACCGCAGCGCCTCGTCGTAGCAGGCCAGGGCGGCGGGTCCGTCGCCGGTGGGCGCGGTGCGGGCCCGCTCCAGCAGCCGTTCGAAGCGGTACGCGTCCACCGCGTCGGGCGCGACGGCGAGCTGGTAGCCGGGAGCGCGGGTGACCAGCAGGTCGCCGCCCGCCCCGGCGCCGGCCAGTGCGCGCCGCAGCTTGGACACCCGCAGTTGCAGTGCATTCGTGGCGTCGGCCGGGAGCTGGTCGCCCCAGAGCGCGTCGGCCAGCGCGTCGGCGGAGACCACCCGGCCCGGGGCGAGGACCAGGCGGGCCAGCAGGGCCCGAACCGCCGGGGCGAGCGGCGCGGCGGGGCGGTCGGCCACCCGGAGCTCGATGGTGCCGAGCACCCCGAAGCTCACCGTGGGCCCGCTGTCCCGGCTCATCGAACTCCCGCCCGCTGCGGCGTCGGCCCTGGCCCCGCCCCGATCGCCGGGCGGTTGCCCGGGCTGGCCCATGCTACGTCGCGGTCAACCCTGGCCGGCCTGGCCGAACGGCGGAGTGCCCGCCGCCCGGGCCAGCCGGACCTGCGCGTGGGCCAGGGGTTTGCGGCGACCAGGAATCCGGGTCCCGGGCCGGTGGGCCGGGTCAGGCCGCGACCGCCGGCGCTGGCCGCCGATCCTCGGCCAGCCGCGCCGCCAGCACCTCGGCGTCCCGGCCGACCCAGCCCAGCACCGCCGAGCCGCGGGTGCGCTGCCAGGGCAGGCCGAGGAAGTACAGCCCGGGCCAGTCGGTCACGCCCTCCCGCTGCGCCGGCGCGCCGGACGGGTCCAGCACCGGTACCTCCAGCCAGGGGTAACGGGGGCGGAACCCGGTGGCCCAGACCACCGCGTCCACCCGCCGGCGCCCGCCGTCGGCCAGCAGCAGGGCGTCCCCCTCGGCGTCCACCACCCGGCCGACCCGGTCCACCCGCCGCAGCAGGCCGCTCACGTCGCCGCCGATGATCGGGTTCTGGGCCGCGATCCGCCCACCCAGCCGGCTGTCGCCGCTCAGCCGCATGGTGCCCAGCCGGGAGAACCACCAGAAGATGTCCCGACCGAGCCACCGTTGCGGCAGCACCGGGCCGATGGCCGGGGCGGCCAGGACCACCCGCCGGCCGTGGTCGGCGAGTTCGGCGGCGATCTGGACGCCGGTGTTCCCGCCGCCGACCACCGCCACGACCGGTCCGGGCAGTTGCTCCGGGTTCCGGTACGCGCTGCTGTGCAGCTGGGTGGTCCCCGGGGCGAGCCGGCCGCTCACCTCCGGCACCCAGGGTGTGTGGAACGCCCCGGCGGCCACCACCACCCGCCGGGCGTGCAGCGTCCCGGTCGACGTGTCGACGGTGAACCCACCCGCCGTGCCGGGACGGACCGAGGTGACCCGGCAGCCGAGCCGGACCGGCAGGTCGAAGTGCGCGGCGTACGTGGCGAGGTAGCCGGCCACCTCGTCCTTGCCGGGGTGCCCGTCCGGGTCGCCGGGGAACGGCAGGCCCGGCAGGGCGGAGAACCGTCGTGGGGTGAACAGGGTCAGCGAATCCCAGCGCCGCCGCCAGGCGTCACCCACCCGGGCGTGCGCGTCGAGGATCGCGAAGGGTACGCCGGCGCGGCGCAGGTGGTGGCCGAGCGCCAGCCCGGCCTGGCCGCCGCCGACGACCACGGTGTCCAGGTCCATCGGTCCGTGTCCTGTTCCGCTCAGGCGACCTGGTGGCCGGCCTCGCCGATGGCCGCCACGACGGCGGCCCGGTCGGCGTCACCGTCGACCCGGACGGTGCGCGTCGTCAGGTCCACCGCCACGGCGCGGACCCCGGCGACCAGGCCCACCTCCTCCCGGATGGCCTCGACGCAGCGGCCGCAGCTGATGTCCGGCACGGAGAGCACGAGCTGGTGCACGGTTCGCTCCTTCGTTCGGTGGGCCACCGGAGTGGCGGCCCGACAACTCGAACCGTGCCGGCGGGCGCTGTCCGCGCCCTGTCGCGTACGCCCAGCCGGGCCGACGGGTCGCGGACAGCGGGCGGACAGCGGCGGCCGGGAGCGTGGCGTCACCGGCCGGCGAAGGCGGCCGGACCAGTGGGCGGCTGCGACGCCCGGTACGAGAGGAGCAGTGCTATGACGACACCGACGGTCGCCTCCGGCACGCTGGACATCGGCGGGATGACCTGTGCGTCCTGCGTGCGGCGGGTGGAGCGGGCGCTCAGCCGGGTGGACGGCGTGGACCGGGCCGAGGTCAACCTGGCGACCGAGACGGCGACCGTGGTCTACGACCCGGCCCGGGTGAGCCCGCCGGCGCTGACCGCGGCGGTGGAGCGGGCCGGCTACACGGCCGCCGTCCCCGCCGACGAGCCGCGCCGGCCGGACGCCCCCACCCACGGCGCGGCGGATGACGACGCCGAACGCGTCCGGGCCGAGGAACGGGAGGTCACCCGGCTCAAGCGGACATGGCAGCTCACCCTGGCCACCGGTCTGTCGATGATGGTGCTGATGTACCTGCCGCTGTCCATCGACGCGATGGACTGGCTGATGCCGGCGCTGCTGGTCGTCGCGACCGTGGTGCAGTTCGGGGCCGGCCGGCCGTTCTACCGGGCGGCCTGGGCGGCGGCCCGGCACGGCGGCGTCAACATGCACACCCTGGTCGCCCTCGGCACCACCGTCGCGTACGCCTACAGCGCCTTCGTCACGCTCTGGCCGGCGGTGGCCGAACGGCTCGGCCTGCCGTTGCACGTCTACTTCGAGATCTCCGTGGTGGTCATCGCGCTGGTGTTGACCGGCCGGTGGATGGAGGCCCGGGCCCGGCGGCAGACCGGCGCGGCGATCGGCGCGCTGCTCGGGCTGCGGCCCCGGACCGCCCGGGTGCTGCGCGACGGCGTCGAGACCGAGGTGCCGGTGGACGCCGTCGCGGTCGGTGACCTGGTCCGGGTTCGCCCGGGCGAGCAGGTGCCGGTGGACGGCACGGTCACCGAGGGCGCGTCCACGGTGGACGAGAGCATGCTGACCGGCGAGAGCATGCCGGTGTCGAAGACGGTCGGCGACGCGGTCATCGGCTCCACCGTCAACCGGACCGGCTCGGTGGTGTTCCGGGCCACCGCGGTGGGGCAGGACACCACCCTCGCCCAGATCATCCGACTGGTCCGCGAGGCCCAGGGCGGCAAGGCGCCGATGCAGCGGCTGGTCGACGTGGTCTCCGCCTGGTTCGTGCCGGCGGTGATCGGGCTGGCCCTGCTCACCTTCGCCGTCTGGGCGGTCGCCGGACCCGACGGCGGGCGGCTGACCTTCGGCATCGGCACCGCGATCGCGGTGCTCATCATCGCCTGCCCCTGCGCGCTCGGCCTGGCCACCCCGACCGCGATCATGGTCGGCACCGGCAAGGCCGCCGAACTGGGCATCCTCATCTCCGGCGGCGACGCCCTCGAACAGGCCCGGCGGATCACCACGGTAGTACTGGACAAGACCGGCACGCTCACCCGCGGCCGTCCCGACGTCACCGTGGTGCACACCGCCGCCGGCGTCGACGCCGACCAGCTGCTGGCCTACGCGGCGGCAGCCGAGACCGGTTCCGAGCACCCGCTCGGCGAGGCGATCGTCCGGCATGCCCGCTCCCGCGACCTCGCCGTCCCGGCGGCGGACTCGTTCGCGGCGGTGCCCGGACACGGCGTCGAGGCGGAGGTGGCCGGCCGCCGGGTGCTGATCGGCAACCCGGCGCTGCTGCGAGAGCACGGCGTCGATGTCGCCCCGCTGTCGGGCGCGGCGGCCGAGGTGGCGGCGCGCGGCGGCACCCCGGTCCACGTGGCGCTCGACGGCCGGCTCGCCGGCGTGTTCGGGGTGGCCGACACCGTCCGCCCCGAGGCCGCCGAGGCGGTCGCCCAGCTCCGCGCGCTCGGCCTGGAGGTGTGGATGCTGACCGGCGACAACCGGGTCACCGCCGAGGTGGTCGCCCGCGAGGTCGGCGTCGCGCACGTGATCGCCGACGTCCGGCCCGAGGAGAAGGCCGCCCGGGTCGCCGCCCTGCGGGAGCGGGGCGCGGTGGTGGCGATGGTCGGCGACGGCATCAACGACGCGCCCGCGCTGGCCGGGGCGGACCTCGGCATCGCCATCGGCACCGGCACCGACGTGGCCATCGCCGCGTCCGACATCACCCTGGTCGGCGGCGACCTGCGCGGCATCGTCTCGGCCATCGCGCTGTCCCGCCGTACGGTCACCACGATCAAGCAGGGGCTCGGCTGGGCGTTCGGCTACAACGTGCTGCTCATTCCGGTGGCCGCCGGGGTGCTCCACCCGACCTGGGGAATCCTGCTCGACCCGTCGCTGGCCGCCGCCGCGATGGCGATGAGCTCGGTCAGCGTGGTGACCAACGCGCTACGGCTGCGTCGCTTCCGCCGGCCGGAGACCGCCGCCGCGCTGCGGCCCCGGCTGGCCGCCCGGGTCGGCGGGTGGGCGTACCTGGCCGGGGTGGCCGCGCTCGCGCTCGCCGTGGGCGCCGGCTTCACCGCGCTGAGCCGTACCGACGCCGCCGCCCGCGGCATGAACGGGGTGCTGGCCTGGACGCAGGGCACCGGCATGCCGATGCGCCCGGCGATGAGCACCATGATGACCGCCGAGACCGAACCGGTGCCCGCCGAGGAGGCCGGGATCCGGGTCGACCTGCGGATGCCCGCCGAGGTGCTGCCCGGCCGACCCACCACCGTGCGAATCCGGGTCACCGACGCGGAGACCGGCCGGCCGGTACGCGACATCGGCCGCAGCCACGAAGCCTGGATGCACCTGATCGCCGTCCGGGACGACCTGGCCAGCTTCACGCACGTCCACCCGCAGCCGGCGGGCCGGCCCGGCGAGTTCGACGTCACGCTCACCTTCCCCACCGAGGGCCGGTATGTCGTGCACACCGAGTTCCGCCGCAGGGGCGAGCTGACCGACGTGCTGCAGCGGAACGACGTGGCGGTCGGCGACCCGGCCGACGTCATCCATCAGCTGCCGGCGGTCTCCGGGCGGCAGCAGGTCGCCGACGGCGTACGGGTGACCCTGGACGGGACCGCGAAGGTCGGCCGGAGCCGGTTCACCTACCGGTTCGCCGACGCGGCCACCGGCCGGCCGCTGACCGGGCTGCGGCCGTACCTCGCCGCCGCCGGGCACGTGGTGATCATGTCGGCGGCGGGGGACAGCTTCGCCCACGAGCACGCCGAGACCGAGGACGCCGACGGCCGGCCGGTGTTCGCCCTGCCCGGCCAGGCCTACGGGCCGGATCTCGACCTGCACGTCGACTTCCCCCGTCCGGGCCGGTACCGGCTCTGGGGTCAGTTCCGCCTCGCCGACGGCCACGTGATCACCGTCCCGTTCACCGTCGACGCCCGCTGAGGCCGGTCACCGCCGGCCTGGGCGAGAACTCCCCTCGTGGGCGGCTCCCGACCGCGGAGTCGCCCACGTAGGTCGGCTCCCGGTCGACCGGCCGGGGAGTCGCCCACGCAGGTCGAGCCCGGTCATCGCCGGGCGACGTAGACGGTGTTCGCGGCCTCCCGGCCCTGCAGCGGGTTGGGGAAGCGGACGACGTGTGCCACCGAGGTCGGGAACACCTCGGTCAGCACCCGCTGGAACGCCGAGTCGGGCGGGTCGTTGGACCAGAGCGCGAAGACGCCGTCGGGATGCAGCAGCGCGGCGAGCCGGCGCAGCCCGTCCACGGTGTAGAAGGCGGCGTGGCTGGGATGCAGCACCTGGCGGGGCGAGTGGTCCACGTCGAGCAGCACCGCGTGGAACCGCCGCCCCGGTGACTCCGGGTCGAGGCCGGTGCCGCCGGCGACGGCCGCGAAGAAGTCGGCCCGCACCAACCGGGTACGCGGATCGGCGGCCAGCCCGGCGGTGAACGGCAGCAGGTCCCGCCGGTGCCAGTCGATCACGTCCTCGATCGCCTCGACCACCAGCATCGAGCGGACCCGGGGATCCTCCAGCGCGGTCCGCGCGGTGTAGCCGAGCCCCAGACCGCCCACCACCACGTCCAGGGCGTCCCCGGCCAGCGGCGCCAGCCCGAGCCGGGCGAGTTCGATCTCCGCGACCGGGAACAGGCTGGACATCAGGAACTCGTCGTCGAGCTTCACCTCGTACACGTCGACGTCGAGCGACGGGTCGCGGCGCCGCCGCAGGCTGATCTCGCCGATCGGGGTCTCCCGCCAGGCCAGTTCCTCGAATCGAGCCGCCACCCCGGGGTCCTCTCCGCCGCTCCGTGCCCGGATGTTACCGGCCCTTCGCCGCGCCGCCCGCCGATCCGCGCGGCTCAGCCCTTTTTCGTCGCGGCGGGTATCGCCCGTCCCACGCCGGGTACGGAGGAAGCTGGCGGAAGGAGCAGAGCGTGGCGGAGATGCTGGCCGGGCGGCTGCACGTGGCTGAGCGGGCGTTGCGGATGGAGACGGTGCCGGTGCCCGAGCCGGGGCGCGGGCAGGTACGGATCCGGGTCGCCGCCGCCGGGGTGTGCCTGTCGGACGTGCACCTGATCGACGGCACCCTCACCCCGCTGTACCTGTCCGATGACGTGGTGACCCTCGGTCACGAGGTCGCGGGCACGGTGGACGCGCTCGGCGAGGGGGTGCGGGGCTGGCAGCCGGGCCAGCGGGTGCTGCTCCAGGCGGGGGAGCGGGACCGGTTCGGCCTGGTGCTCACCCGCGGCGTCGACTACGACGGCGGCTGGGCCGAGTACGCCCTGGCTCGCGAGGACACCCTGGTCCCCGTCCCCGACCTGCTCCCGTTCGAGCAGGCCTGCATCATCCCGGACGCGGTCTCCACCCCGTGGGCGGCGGTGACCGACACCGCGCGGGTACGGCCCGCGGAGGCGGCCGGGGTGTGGGGCGTCGGCGGGCTGGGCGCGCACGCGGTGCAGTTGCTGCTGCTGGTCGGCGCGGCCCCGGTGATCGCGGTGGATCCGTTGCGGGCGGCCCGGGACCGGGCGATCGCCCTCGGTGCGGACGTGGCCCTCGACCCGAAGGACGACGGCTTCAAGGACGCCGTGCTGGAGTTGACCGGCACCCGGGGGTTGGACGTCGCGTTCGACTTCGCCGGTGTCAACGCGGTCCGCGAGCAGGCCATGACCGTGCTCGGCCGGCACGGCCGGCTGGTGCTCGCTGGCATCGCCAACCAGCCGATCAGCATCCCGTCGGACAGCCGGTTCAGCTACAACCGGCAGGCGGTGCTCGGCCACTACGGCTCGGAGGCCGAGCACGTCGGGCAGCTGGTGACGCTCACCGGGCTGGGCCGGCTCGACCTGTCCGCGTCGGTCAGCGACGTGCTGGCGCTGGCCGACGCGCCGGAGGCGGTGCGCCGGGTGCAGGACAAGCAGGGCGACCCGATCCGGCTGATCCTGCGCCCGTGAACCGGGCACCAGCGGCCCGGTCGGCAGCCACGTCCCGGCGCCGACCGGCTGCCAGCCGGGGCGGATCAGCCGGCGGGTCGGGTGGCGACGACGAGCGTGTCGAGGGCGTCCGCGCTGCCGCCGTCGGCGGTGGGCACCGGCCTGCGAGCGGTCTCGGCCCGCTCGATCCGCAGCCCCGCCAGCCCGTCGACCACGGCCTCCGGGGTGAGCAGGATCCCCGGGTCCTGCGGGCCGCCGACGCCGCCGGTGAGGTTGGCCAGGTCGTGGCCGACCACGACGAGGGTGCCGCCGGGGCACAGCGCGCCGCGCGCCGAGTCGAGCACCCGGGCCCGCTCCTCGGCGGGCAGGTGCAGGTAACAGATCAGGACCAGGTCGTAGCTGCCGGGCACCGGCCGGTACGCGGTGACGTCCGCGACCCGCCACTCGACCGGCACCCCCCGGTGGGCGGCCAGTTCGCGTCCCCGCTCGACGGCCACCTGCGAGAAGTCCACCGCGCTGACCCGCCAGCCGCGCTCGGCCAGCCAGACCGCGTTGCGTCCCTCGCCGGCCGCCAGGTCGAGCGCGCTGCCGGGGGTGAGTCCCTCGACCGACTCGACGACGAACCGGTTCGGCTCAACGCCCCACACCAGTTCCGGTGTGTCGGCGTACCGCGCGTCCCAGTCGCTGCTGTCCACGCTGTCTCTCCCCTCGGCGTTGCCGCGCCGCCACCGTGACCGTACCGGCCGCTGCCACGGAGGGTCCACGAGACATCGACGCAGCGCATATCCTGTGCCCCGACGATCCACCGGAAGGGACGCGATGCCGTCGCGGCAGGACCAGCTCCACTCGTACCAGTTCACCGTCCAGCGGGCGGTCGCCGCGCTGGTGATGCGGGAGACCGACCCCGCGCAGTCGCCGTTCCGGCGGCTGGCCGGCGCGGGCCTGGCCAGCGTGCTGGTCGCCGTGATCGCGCTCGGCGGCGTCGCCCTGTACGGCCTCTTCGCCGGCGGCGGCAGCTCCTGGCGGGACCCGACCGCGGTGATCGTGGAGAAGGAGTCCGGCGCGCGGTTCGTCTACCGGGAGGAGAGGCTCCACCCGGTGCTCAACTACGCCTCCGCGCTGCTGATCATCGGGGCGGAACAGCCGAAGACGGTGCTGGTCTCCCGCCGCTCCATCGACGGGGTGCCGCGCGGAGTGCCCCTCGGCATCGCCGACGCCCCGGACTCGCTGCCCGCGCCGGCGCGGCTGGTCGGCGGGGCGTGGACGGTCTGCTCGATCAGCGCCGGCGAGGCGGGGCGTGCGGAGGCGCGTTCGGCCCTGCTGATCGGGCGGGACGCCACCGGCGGCCGGCCCCTCGGCGAGCAGGGGCTGCTGCTGCGCCACCCGGACGGCACCCTGCACCTGCTCTGGCACGACCGGCGTTACCTGCTCCGCGACACCGACCGGGTGCTGGCCGCACTGGCCGCGACCCGGGAACGGGCCGTGCCGGTGGCCGCGGCGTTGCTCAACACCGTGCCGGCCGGCGCCGACCTGGCCCCGCCCCCGGTACCCGACCTCGGCGAGCCCTCCGACCGGGTCGCCGGCGCCACCGTCGGCGACGTCTACCTGGTGCGCAACTCCGGCGGGGGTCGCCAGTACGCGGTGGCCGAGCGGGGCGGGCTGGCCGGAGTCACCGAGCTTCAGGCCGCGCTGCTGCTCGCCCGGACCGGCCAGGGTGACCCGAAGCCGATCACCCTCGGTCGGTTCGCCGCCCTGCCCAAGCTCCCCGACCGGGTGCCGACCGGGCCCGCCGCGCCGCCCGCCGTGCCGCCCCGGCTGGCCACCGTGGACGGCGGCGCGCTCTGCGTCCGGGCCGGCGACGACACCGGCGTACGCGACGTCCGGCTCGGCGCCATCCCGCCGGACCTCTCCGCCGCCGCCCGCACCGAGACCGGCCGGGGTGGGCTCGCCGACCAGGTGGTGGTCGAGCCCGGCCGGGGCGCGGTGGTCGAGGCCACGGCGGCGCCCGGGGCCTCCGGCGGCGCGCTCTGCGTGATCACCGATCTGGGCCGGCGGTACGTGCTCCCCGGCGGCGACGTGCTCGGCATGCTCGGCTACGCCGATGTCCGCCCGGTCCGGCTGCCGGCGAGCCTGGTCAGCCTGGTGCCGGCCGGCAGCCCACTCGACCCGACCGCCGCCCGCACGGTCGCCCCGGCCTGACCACGCTGCGGTGCCCGGGCACGGGGACGCCGGCCGGGCGAACGGGTCACTCCGCGGGCTTGCGCAGCACGGTCACCGCGAAGTCGGCGTCCTCCCGCCAGGGGCGCAGGTCCCAGGTGGCGAAGCGGTGCTCCAGCCGGAGGCCGGCCGCCACCGTGTCGGTGTCGAAGTCGGTGAGCGGGTAGCCGCGGTCGGTGCCGAAGCCGACCACCAGGATCCCGTCCGGCCGGAGGTGCGCCGCGATCCGGCTCAGCACCGCCCGCTCGCTGCCGGGAGCTACGAACGCCAGCACGTTGCCCACACAATCGGCGGCGTCGAACGGCTCCGGCTCTCCCTGGGCGGCCAGGTCCAGTTCGGCGAGGTCGCCGACCAGCCAGCGCGGCCCGGGGTGGTCGACGCGGGCCGCCTCGACCAGGGCCGGGTCGGCGTCCACCCCGACGACACGGTGGCCCCGAGCGGCGAGGGCGGCGCCGACCCGGCCGGTGCCGCATCCGGCGTCCAGGATCCGCGCGCCCGGCCGGACCATGGCGTCCAGCAGCCGCGCCTCACCGGACAGGTCCGCCCCTTCGGCGGCGAGTCGGCGGAACCGGTCGATGTACCACTGCGAGTGCCCGGGCCCGGTCTCGGTCACCCAGCGGGTCGGCTTACCCATTCCGCCACCGTAACCGGATCATCGTCGGCCGGCGCCGACAGGGTGCGGCCGGCGTGGCCGTGCCGACCGCGGGGTCTGGACCATCCAGTCCGGGGTGTTCCCGGAGAACACCGCCAGCCTGGCGCTGCACGCACGGGCCGGGTTCCGGACCGTCGGCGTACGCGAGCGGGTCGCCCGGCAACACGGTCGCCGGCGGGACGTCGTTCTGGTCGAACGACGCAGCCCGGTCGTCGGCTGACGGCACCGGCGGCGGGTCCGCCACGCCGGCCTGCGTTGGCCGTCGGCCCGGCCCCGGCTCCTCGGGCTGCCGGCCCGGCCGCCGCTTCCTCAGCCCGCCGGGACCGACTCCGGCGGTCGAATCGCGGGCCCGGTCGGGTCGACCGCAGGGTCGCGGGGTGGTGGGGCCGGCGTGGCCTCGCCGTCCCGGGGCGGCTCGGCGGCCAGCAGCCCGGCCGGTACCGGCTCGACCTCGACCCGGCAGTCGTGGAACGTCGGGGCGCCACCGAGGTCGGTGTCCCGTACGGCGGTCACCGCGTTGACGGTGGCCCGCCCCGGGCTCAGCCGTGCCCAGTACGCCTTGTAGGTGAACGCCAGCCCCGGCCGGGTCGCGTCGTCCACGGCGACCGCCGCGAGGAAGGCGCCCCGGTCGTTGTGGACCCGTACGGCGTCGCCGTCGACGAGGTCGCGCGCCGTCGCGTCGTCCGGGTGCAGGTGCACCCGGGGTGGCCCGGTCCGTCGGAGGTGCCAGGGCAGCGAGGCGAAGGTGGAGTTCATCAGGAACCGGCCGGCCGGGGCGACGAGGACCAGCGGGAACCGGCGGGCCAGCTCCGGGTCGGCGGCCTCGGCCGGCGGGGTGTAGCCGGGCAGCGGATCGACCTCGTGCCGGGCCAGCGCCGGGTCGTGCAGCCGGGCCCGGCCGTCCGGGGTGGGGAAGCCGCCGTCGGCGTACGGGGCCGTGCCGACCGCCACCCCGGTGGCCCGCGCGTACGTCCGCTCGCGCAGTTCCTCGAAGCTGAGTGGGGTGCCGCGCAGCAACTGCCGGGCCAGGTCCTCGTCGCTGTCCCGCAGCCGGGGATGGTCGATGCCCAGCGTCGCTGCGATCCGGCGGAAGATCTCGGTGTTCGGCAGCGCCTCGCCCGGCGCCCGGGTCACCGGCAGGTTCAGCGTCGTGTAGTGGTGGCCGTAGGAGGAGTGCAGGTCCAGGTGCTCGGGCTGCATGGTGGCCGGCAGCACTACGTCGGCGTAGTCGCAGGTGTCGGTCCAGCGCTGCTCCAGCACGACGGTGAACAGGTCGTCGCGGCGCAGGCCGGCGAGCAGCCGGGTCTGGTCGGGGACGGTGGCGGCCGGGTTGGCGTTGAACACCACCAGGGACGTCACCGGCGGGTCGGCCTCCCCGGTGAGCACGGCGGCCAGCCGGCTCATGTTCACCGACCGGGCGGACGGGGCGGGCAGGTCCGGCGGCCGGACCACCGGACCCTCGTCGATCGGGTGATGCCCGCTGGTCGAGACGAGGGCGCCCCCGCCCGGGTACCGGAAGTCCCCGGTGACCAGCGGCAGCGCGCAGATCGCCCGGATCGCCTGGCCCGCGCCGCGGTGCCGTTGCAGGCCCAGCCCGACCCGGATCGCGGTGGGCCGGGCGGTGGCGATCCGCTCGCCGAGGCGGTGGATCACCTCGACCGGCAGGCCGCACTCGGCGGCGGCCCGCTCCACCGGCCACTCGCCGAGCCGGGCCGCCAGCTCCGGCCAGCCGACGGTGTGCGCCGCGAGCCACCGCTCGTCGGCGGCGCCGGCGTCGAGGACGTGGCGCATCAGCCCGAGCGCCAACGCGGCGTCGGTGCCGGGCAAGAGCGCGATGTGCTCGTCGCTGCGGGCGGCGGTCTCCGTGCGCAGCGGGTCCACGGTGACCAGGTACGCGCCGCGCTCCCGGGCCTGCTGCACGAACGGCCACAGGTGCAGGTTGGTGGCGAGCGGGTTGGCCCCCCACAGCACGATCAGCTTCGCGGCCACGATCGACTCGGGTTCGAAACCGACCGAGCCGCCGTAGATCGAGCCCAGGGCGGCCCGCGCGGCGCCGGTGCAGATGGTGGTGTCCAGCCGCGACGCGCCCAGGTGCGCGAAGAGCCGTGGGCCCATGCTCCAGCCCTGCACGTGCCCCATCGTGCCGGCGAAGTAGTAGGGCAGCACGGCTTCCGGGCCGTCCCGGTCGATGCTCGTGCGTAAACCGGCGGCCACCCGGTCGACCGCCTCGGCCCAGCTCGCCGGGCGGTAGGAGAGCTGCCCGACGCCCTTCGGGCCGGTCCGCACGTACGGCGTGGTCAGCCGGTCGGGGCCGTTGACCGCGTCGAGGTAGCGGTTGACCTTGCCGCAGAGCGCGCCCCGGGTGAACGGGTGGTCGCGGTCGCCCCGCAGGGCGACGGCCCGGCCGTCCTCCACGGTGAGCTGCCAGACGCAGGTGTCCGGGCAGTCCAGCGGGCAGGCACCGGGGTGCGTGGTACGGGCCATGCGCGGAGCCTACCGACCAGGTCCGATGGCGTGGTGTCACCGGCGATGGTGTCCCGAATGACCGCCACCACCCGGTTCGTGAGCTGGGGCGATGGCGGTCGGCGCGCCGTTTGCCCCTGACGGGCGCGGGTAACCGGCGACGGCTCCAGCTCGCTGCGCCGAGCTGGAGCCCCCGGGGCGCTTCGCTCGCCGCGGCGACGGACGCGCCGAACCGGAGTCGTCGACGACCCGGGCGGGCGGCGACGACAGGAGGCGGCGTGCGGTTTCCCCGATTCGTCGAGGCGGTGTCCCGCCGTGCGGAGCTGCCCACCGGGCAGGCCGCGACGATCTGCCGCGCGGTGCTGCAGACCCTCGCCGAGCGGGTGACCGCCGGCGAGGCGGACGACCTCGCCGTGCAGTTGCCGGACGAGCTGGGCGGCTACCTGGCCGCCCCGACCGCCGGCGCCTCGACCGGGGGAGGGGTCACCTTCCTGCGCCAGGTGGCCGAGCGGGCCGGCGTCGACCCGGCGGTCGCCGAGGTCGGCACCCACGCGGTGATCGCCACGTTGCGCGAGGCGGTGACGGTCGGCGAGTTCCAGGACCTGGTGGCGCAGCTGCCGAAGGGGTTCGACGCGATGGTCGATCCGATCCCGCGCCACGACGAGCGTTGACCGCTCCCCGGCGAGCGGGTCGAGCCCTATCCTCTCCAGTGTGAACTGGTTCGTCTCCGCCGGTAACCGACCCCCGGCGCCGGTGCGGTTGTTCTGCCTGCCCTACGCCGGTGGCGGCGCGAGCGTCTTCCGGCGCTGGCAGGAAGGGCTCGGCCCGGACGTCGAGGTGCTGCCGGTCCAGCTGCCCGGCCGGGAGAACCGGATCGCCGAGGACCCCCACTTCGACATCGCCGACGTGGCCGCCGCCATCGCCTCCCGCGCGGACCGCCCGTACGCGATCTACGGCCACTCGATGGGCGGCCGGGTCGCCTTCGAGGTGGTCCGGGAGCTGCGCCGGACCGGGGCCCCGCTGCCGCTGCGGCTGTACGTCGGCGCCGCCCGTGCCCCGCACGTCACCGCGGCCAGCTTCTTCGACGGGCTGTCCCGGGTGGACGACGCGGAGCTGCTGCGCCGCCTCGCCGACGGCGGCGGCCTCCCGGTCGAGGTGCTGGACCACCCCGATCTGGTGGAGCTGCTGCTGCCGCAGCTACGGGCCGACTTCGGCCGGGTGGACGGCTACCGCTACCTGCCCGGCGAGCCGCTGCCGGTGCCGATCGTCGCCTTCAGCGGCGTGCGCGACCGGGCGGCCGCCGGCGAGCACAGCGCCGCCTGGGCCGAGCACACCGCCGCCGGGTTCACCCTGCACGAGATCGACGGCGGGCACTTCTTCCTGCTCGATCAGCTCGCCGAGCTGCTGGCCGCGATCCGCGCCGACCTGACCGCCGCACTCATGGTGTAGCGGTCACCACCGCTGCGGTGGGTCGGCGAGTTCGTCGTCGGACAGCTCCTGGGGCTGCGCCACCCAGGCGGAGTAGGCAGGCAGGCCGTGCCACGGGCCGCCGGCGCTGTCGGTGGCCACCGCCACCACCGCGTACGGGTGGCCGAACCGCAGCTCCGCCACGCGTACGATGCGCTCCGGCGGCAGTCCCACCGGCATGACCATTGCGGTCACCGCGGCGGCCTCGAAGCCGTACCGCCCGTACCGCGCCACCGCGGACTGGATCGCCTCGAACCTCGGGTGCGCCAGCCCGAGCAGCGTGCCGAGCGCCTTCGCGGCGGCGTCGAAGCCGAGCCCGGCCGGCGTCAGGTTGTGCCGGCTCTCCGCCGACCAGCACGGCAGCACCGCGCCGACCCGTTCCTCACGACCGAACGAGTGGACGGTCTCCTCCCGCAGCGTCCACAGCGGCGCGTCGCCCAGCGGCAGGTCGTACAGCGAGCGCCGACCCGGCGCGGTCCCGTCCGGGGCGATGGCCGCGTCGGCCGCGATTTCCTGAGCGGCGGCGAGCACCTCCGCCGCCGGTACCTCCGGTGCGGCGGCCACCGAGACCACCAGCAGCCCGGCCTTTCCGTCGGCGGTGGCCGTCGGCCGGGCCGGTGCGGCGTGCACCGCGACGTCACCGACCCGCGCGGTGGTCGCGATCCAGCACCGGTGTCCGTGGCCGGGGGTACGCAGCACCCGCTTCACCCGGCCCGCCCAGGCGCTGTCCGGCCCGAGCTGGCCGGTGGGCGCCACTTCGAACGGGGCCGCCCAGGACACCCGGGTGGCCAGCGCGCTGGCCAGGATCAGCAGGAGGTCCGGAGCGACGGTGACCGGGAACCGGTCGATCAGGCCGTCGGTGTGTTTCCGCGCCCACGCGTCCAGCGCCGCCTGGTCGGGCAGCGGACCGGTCTGCGTCTGCTCCGGGAGGGTCGCGCGCCAGCCCGCCAGCTCCGCGGAGGGTGTCCGCTCCCACAGGGCGGTGGCGGCGGCGACCAGCGGGTGCGGCGCTGCCAGCAGCGCGCGGGCCGCCGCGGCGGCGCTGTCCACGTCGGTGCCGAGCGCCTCCTCCAGCCGGCCGCGGGTGTCGCCGGTGGCGGCGGGGCCGGCGAGCGCGAGGAGCAGCCAGGCGCCGAGCGGGGAGGCCACGTGGTGTGCGTCCCCGGCGGCGCGGTGCAGGCGCTCGGCGTACTGGGCGAGGGATCCGTGGAGAGGATTCACCGCTCCACTGTGCCGGTTGCCGGCGGGAACGTCACGACCATATTTCGAAAGGTTCGTCGATCTCCTCGCCGGCCAGGAACGCCGGCAGCAGCTCGGGCAGCCGCCCCGGATAGCAGCGCGGCCGGTCGGCGATCACCTCGGGGACCGGCCACCAGCGGAACCCGAAGTAGTCCTCCATCTCGTAGTCGAGCCGGTGTGTCTCGTCCACGTCCGGTCCCCGCCCGGGCAGCCGGACCGGCACCACCACCTCGTCCTGGAGGTGGCGCGACCGGCGGTGGACGAAGCTGGCCCGCCGCCGCCAGGTGGGCGCCCCCACGTCGGCCGGCCCGACCACGATGCCGGTCTCCTCGCGCAGCTCCCGCACCGCCGCGTCGAGGTACGTCTCCCCGGGGTCGAGCCCGCCGCCGGGCAGCTCCCACCAGGTGCCGAGGCGGGGGTGGTCCGGGTCGTGGGTGTGGAACAGCAGCAACCGCTCGGCGGCGTCGAGCACCACGACCCGGACCGCTCGGCGTTCGAGTATCGGTAGATCGCGGGGGAGCTCCGGGATCATGGTCGCCTCCCGGCGGGTCGGCGGCGGGATGCCCGCGCTGGAGTGATGGCTGTCATGTCCAAGCTCTTCGGAGAGGTGGCCGGCGACTACGGCGAGGCCCGTCCAGGCTACCCAGCGGCGCTCGTCGAGGCGATCCGCAGGAGTTCCGCGACCGCCCCGACGACTGGTTCCACGCCGACATCGCCGACAGCGGCCTGTTCGCCGACGTCCGGTCGGTGCCGTTCCGCCGGGCGGTGCCGCTGGCCACGGCGGCGTACCAGCGGCTGGTCAAAGGTGCGCGCCGCGCCCCGGGTTTCGTCACGATCCGGCCGGTGTGTGCCGGACGGGGCCGGAGGATAGGCTGCCGGCCGTGGCAGGTCTGTTGAGGAGTGTGGCATCCCGGCTCGGCCGGATCACCGGGAGTGTGGTGGCGCCGGCCCGTACCGCCGGACCGATCCCCGCCCAGGTGGCCAGGCGCCGCCAGGTCACCGTGCTGCAGCGGCGCGAGCTGTCGTACGCCCCGGAGCTGGACGGGCAGGCCGACCCGGGGGAGATCGTCTGGACCTGGGTCCCGTACGAGGACGACCCCCGCCAGGGCAAGGACCGCCCGGTCCTGGTGGTCGGCCGGCAGAGCCGCACCCTGTTCGGGCTGATGCTCTCCAGCCAGAGCGACCGGGACGGCCAGCGGCACTGGCTCGCCCTCGGCCCGGGCGAATGGGACCGCGACCAGCGTCCGAGCTGGGTACGCCTCGACCGCGTGCTGACCATGCGTGAGGACAGCATCCGGCGCGAGGGTGCGGTGCTGGACCGGCCGCGGTTCGACCGGGTGGGCCGGGCGCTGCGCGCCGGCTACGGCTGGCTCTGATCGGGCACCCGTGGACGATCGGCTCGCCGCCCGGGTCGCGGAGGAATTCGGCCTGGCCCTGGTCACCGCCGTGCCGGTGGAGTTCGGCGCGGACCCCACCGCCGAGCTGTGGCAGGCTGGCACCAGGGAAGGCCGCGAGTACGCGGTGAAGCTCAGCGGTGGCGGCACCCCGGCCGGGCTCGTGGTGACCGCCGGGCTCGCCCGGCGAGGCGTACCGGGTGTCCCGGCACCGGTGGCGACCCGGGACGGGCAGCTCAACGCCGTGTACGACGGACGCCGGCTCACCGTGGTCCCGTGGATCGTCGGCGAGCGGGCCGCCGACGGCGGGATGCGCTCCGCCCACTGGCGTCGGTACGGTGCGCTCCTCGCCGCCGCGCACGCGGTGCCGCTGACCGGCGAGCTGGCCGGGCTGCCCCGGGAGGACCACACCCACGCCGCGATCGCGGCGGCGGTGCGGGAGACCGACCGGCGGCTGCGCGCGGTGGACGACTCGGCCGACCGGTGGACCCGGGAGGTGGCCGCGCACTGGCGGGCGGCCGCCGCCGACACGGCGCGGCTGCTGGACCGGGTCGACCGGCTCGGCGCGGAGTTGCGGGCCCGGCCGGCCGACCTGGTGGTCTGCCACGGCGATCCGCACCTGGGCAATGTGCTGCTGGGCCCGGACGGGGAGGTCTGGCTGATCGACTGGGACGACGCGGTGCTCGCCCCGCGGGAACGTGACCTGATGTTCGTGCTCGGCGGCGGGCCGGCCTGGGCCTTCGACAGCCGGCTCGACGAGGCCGCGTTCCGGGCCGGCTACGGCCCGATGCGGCCGGACCCGGTGCGGCTCGCGTACCACCTCGGGGTTCGAACGCTCGACGATCTGTGGAGCTGGTCGGCGGAGGTGGCCGACCCCGTCCGGTCCGAGGCCGACCGGGTCCGGGCCCTGCGGATCGTGGAGGGGTTGCTGTCGCCGTCGGGTCTGGTCAGCCTCGCCCGGGACGCCCTGCGCGGCGTGGGTCGCTGGGACGGCTGACCGCCTCGCCGTGACGATCCGGGGCGGTCAGGTGGTCGACTGCCGCTCCGGCGACGGTGGCCCGGCCGCTCAGCACTCGGCCAGCTGCGGGCTGTCCACGAGTTGCCGGGGGGGCTGCGCCGCGCCGAGGCTCTTCGCCTGGTACATCGCCGCGTCGGCCCGGCAGAGCGCGTCGGTCAGCTGCGTCGGGCAGTGCACCGGGGCGAGCCCGACGGAGGCGGTCACCTGCACGGTGCGGGCGCCGAGCGGGATCGGCGCGGCGAGCGCCTCGCAGAGCCGACGGGTGGCGTGCTCGATCCAGCGCCGGTCCACCGTGGGACTGGCCAGCAGCCCGGCGAACTCGTCCCCGCCGAGCCGGGCGACCAGGTTGTCCCCGGCGAACGCGGAGAGCCGCTGCGCCACGCTGACCAGCACCTGATCGCCGGCAGCGTGTCCGTAGCGGTCGTTGACCAGCTTGAAGCCGTCGAGGTCGAGCACGACCGCCACCAACGGCTGGCCGGCGGCGTCGGTCAGCAGCGTCGCGGCGAGCCGGTAGAAGGCCCGCCGGTTCGGCAGCCCGGTGAGCGGGTCGTGGCTGGCGGCGTGCCGCTCGGCCACCAGTTCGGCCTGGAGTAGCTCGATCTCCGCCTCCGCCCGCAGTGCCCGGCGGCGCAGCTGCCAGGCGGAGACGAGGGCACCGGCGGCGGAGATACCGGAGGCGACGGTCATCGGATCCGGCACGCGCCCTCCTCACCGCTCCTGTCGGCCTCGCCGGGCGGCACCTGAACCGACCGGGCCAGACCGTGTTCTTCCTGGTCATAACCGGTAGCGGGGTGACCCACAGTGAACGGATGGGTACACCGCATGTGCGCTATCATGCTCGCTGTCCATTGCAGATGCAATAGCAGATGCACGTGCATCTTCATCCTCAGTCGACGGAACCCCGCGCCACCTACCGCCCCTCCCCGCGGCATCGGATGGCTCATCCCACGGAGGGACGCCCCATGCAGCAGCCACAGAACGGTGTGTCAACCAGTGACCTGCCACCGGTGCGGTGGCAGAAGAGCCGGCGCAGCAACCCGAGTGGCAACTGCGTCGAGCTGGCCGAGCTGCCCGACGGCGCCGGCATCGCGGTACGCAACTCCCGGCATCCCGACGGACCGGCGCTGATCTACACCGTGGACGAGATCGCCGCGTTCGTGCTCGGCGCGCGTGACGGCGACTTCGACCATCTGATCGCCGACTGAGGCCATTGGCGGAAACGACTCGGCCGTCCGGAGGGGTTCATCTCACCGAGGGTCCATGGCATGCTTACACGTCGGCCGGGCCAGGACGTCCGGTCGGGACAGTCGGCAGGTTGAAGGACGGCCAGGTGACGACGGTGTCCGCCGAGGGAGGCCCGACCAGCGGGCCGACAGTGCTGCGCATGCTGCTCGGAGGGCAGTTGCGCCGGCTCCGCGAGGGTGCCGGGGTGAGCCGGGAGAGTGCCGGCTGGGAGATCCGCTCCTCCGAGTCGAAGATCAGCCGGATGGAGCTGGGCCGGGTCGGCTTCAAGGAACGCGACGTCGCCGACCTGCTGACCCTCTACGGCGTCACCGCTCTGCAGGAGCGCGGGGCGCTGCTCAAGCTGGCCCGTGACGCGAACAGTCCCGGCTGGTGGCACCGCTACGGCGACGTGCTGCCCTCCTGGTTCCAGTCCTACCTGGGGCTGGAGGCCGCGGCCGCGCTGATCCGCACGTACGAGGTCCAGTTCGTCCCCGGCCTGCTGCAGACTCCCGAGTACGCCCGGGCGGTGATCCTGCTCGGCCACCGGGGCGCCCCGCCGGCGGAGCTCGACCGGCGGGTCAACCTGCGGATGGACCGCCAGCGGGTGTTGCACCGTGGCGGCCCGCCCCAGCTCTGGGCGGTGCTCGACGAGGCCGCGCTGCGCCGGCCCATCGGCGGTGTCGAGGTGATGCGCGGCCAGCTCGACGCGCTGATCGAGGCCACCTCCGCGCCGCAGGTCCGGCTCCAGATCATCCCCTTCGACGCCGGCGGCCACGCCGCGGCCAGCGGCGCGTTCAGCATCCTCCGTTTCGGTGACGAGGACCTCCCGGACATCGTCTACATCGAACAGCTCACCAGCGCGATCTATCTGGACAAGCGCGACGACCTCGACTACTACGCGCTGGCCATGGAGCGGCTCTGTGTGGAGGCCGTGCCGCCGGAGCAGACCCGCGAGCTGCTGACCCGGATCCGCGACGAGCTCTACCCGGGCTGACCCGATTCCCCATTGACCCTCGCCGACCCGTGCGGGTAGTCTCTGAATCGATCCAGTAACTGGATCGATTCAGAAAGGGGCCGATGATGCCGACCCTGCAGGACGTCGCGGACGCGGTGGGCGTCTCCCGGAGCACCGTCTCCAACGCCTACAGCCGGCCCGACCAGCTCTCCGCCGACCTGCGCGCCAGGATTCTCGACGCGGCGGGACGCCTCGGCTACCCCGGCCCCAACCCGACCGCCCGCTCGCTGCGCCGTGGTGTCGTCGGGGCGGTCGGTGTCCTCTTCACCTCCCGGCTGTCGTACGCGTTCACAGACCCGTTCGCGGTGCGCTTCCTCGCCGGCGTCAGCGAGGCGGTCGAGCAGCACGGCAGCAACCTGCTGCTGGTGCCGCTGCCCGCCGAGCGCGCCCGGGTCCGCGCCGCCATCGACAACGCCGCCGTCGACGGCTTCTGCGTCTACTGTGCCGGTGACGAGGACTGGGCCCTCGACGCCATCCGGGGTCGGGCGCTGCCGTACGTCACCACCGCTCCTCGGGCGGACGCCGGCCCGGCCGACCGCTACGTCGGCATCGACGAACGGGCGGCCGCCCGGTCCGTCGCCGAGCACGTCGCCGCGCTCGGTCACCGCCGGGTGGCCCTCCTCGGCGACAGGGTGCTGCCCCACGCCCCCGCCGGGCCGCTCCGCCTGACCGGCCCGGCCGACGCCCCGCACCCGACGACGCGCGGCCGGCTCACCGGCTTCGCCGAGGCGTTCGCCGCCGTCGGGGTGGACTGGTCCGCCGTCACCGTGCTCAACGCCGCCGACAACACCCGCGCCGCCGGTGCCGCCGCCGTCAACGCCGCCCTGGCCGGCGATCGGCCGCCCACCGCCGTGCTGGCCTGCTCCGACGTGCTCGCCCTCGGCGTGCTCGACGCGCTCGACCGGACTGGCCGGCGGCTGGCGCATCCCGTCTCGGTCACCGGCTTCGACGACATCGCCGAGGCCGCCTCCGCCGGGCTCACCACCGTCCGTCAACCGGCCGAGGAGAAGGGCCGCCTCGCCGCCACGCTGCTGCTGGAACCGCCGGCCGACCCGGCCGGCGGGCGCGTCCTGCTCCCCACCGACCTCGTCGTCCGCACCTCCACCGGTCCCGCCCAAAGGAGCTGACCATGGAACACCACACCGGTTTCGTCCTCGCCGTCGACGCCGTGACCCGGCACGTCAACTCGGCCCGCCCCGACGCGCCCGTCCGCCCCGACCGGCCTCGTACGCCCCGGCTGGCCCCCACCCGGCTGGCCGCCGCGGGTGCCCTGCGCCGGCTCGCCGACCGCATGGAACCCCGCCCGGCCCCCGCGCCGCCCTGCTGCCCCTGACCCGGTGATCGGCGGGCGCCCCCGGCCACCACCCGGGGGCGCCCCCGACCGTCACGCACCCGCCGGGCGGGACCGGCACCGGGCTGTTGCCTTGCGCGGCGCGCCAGGCAGACTGGACCACCATGTCGCCGTTCACGCCAGCACTGCGGCTGCACGATCGGTACGTCCTACGCGAGCGCATCGGGCTCGGCGGGATGTCCGAGGTGTGGCGCGCCGACGACGAGGTGCTGCACCGCCCCGTCGCGGTCAAGGCCCTCGCCACGCAGCTCGCCGCCGACCCGCAGCTGCGCGCCACCATCCAGCGTGAGGCCCGCGCCGCGGCCCGGCTCACCCACCCGCACGTCACCCAGGTGTACGACTACGCCGAGGCCACCCTGCCCGACGGCAGCCTGGTGCCCTACCTGGTGATGGAGCTGGTCGAGGGACACACCCTCGCCGACCGGCTGGCCGGCGGGCCGCTCGCCTGGCCCGAGGCGGTCCGGCTGGCCGGTCAGGTCGCCGCCGCCCTCGCCGCCGCGCACCGGATCGGCGTGGTGCACCGGGACATCAAACCCGGCAACGTGATGCTCACCGAGACCGGCGCGAAGGTGCTCGACTTCGGCATCGCCACCCTCGCCGGGCCCCGGCACCCCCTCTCCGGCCAGACCGGTGAGCTGCTGATGGGCACCCCCGCGTACTTCGCCCCGGAACGGATGGCACCCGGCCCGCCGAATCCCGCCAGCGACGTGTACGCCCTCGGTGCGCTGCTCTACCGCACCCTCACCGGACGGGCCCCGCTGCCCGTGCAGACCTGGCAGGACGTGCTCGACGTGCAGGCCCGGCACACGCCGATCCCGCCGCTGCACGTCCCCGGGCTACCCGCCGACGTCGCCGAACTCACCCTGGCCTGCCTCTCCGTGGACCCGGCCCAACGGCCCACCGCCGGTCAACTCGCCGCCCGGTTCGGCGCCGGCAAGCCCGCCGATCCGCCCACCGCGATCCTGCCCACGATCACCCGGCCCGAGCATCCGCGGACCCTGATCGACCGGGCCGCCGCGGTGCCGGTGCGCCCGGGCCCGCCGGTGGCCGCGTCCCGGCCGCCCGCTCGGTCCAACCGGCTCCTCGGCCTGCTGGTCGCCGCCGGAGTGGCGCTCCTGATCGGCCTGGTCGGCTCGCTGTTCCTCGGCGACGGCCCGGACCGGCCGAAGGCCGGCGACACGGCCGCCACGACGCCGGCCGACGGGGCCGCACCGGAGTCCGACTCTCCAGAACCGTCCGACCCGCCGGAGTCGGCCACCACCCAGCCGGTGCCGGCCACCCCGCGCGAGCTTGCCGCCCAGTTCGTCGAGGTGCTCGCTCAGTTGCACGCCGACGAGAAGATCGACCGCAAGACCGCCGAGGACCTGCGGAAGAAGGCCGCCGACCTGGCCCGCAAGCCGAAGGACCAGCACAAGCGCCTCGCCGACCTGCGCGAACGGATCGCCGAAGCGGCCGACGACGGGAAGATCGATGCTGATGCCGCCGCCACCCTGCGGGGGCTGCTCGACGCCTACGAACAACTGAGCGGCGGCGGCCAGGACAACGATTGACCCGGCCGGCCCGCCTCGACTGGCCTTGATCGACTCCGTGTGCGGGATGTGGTGGTCACGACCGGCGGTGGAAACCGCCCTTTGCGGGACATGGAGTGGTCACCGGAGTTTCGTCACCATGGACCCGAAAGGCCCCCTCCCTCCTGGGAGGGGTCCTTTCGGGTTCGTCCCTCGACGCGGTGGACACCGGGACAAAGTCCTAGGATGAGGATGAAACTGGGCATTGTGGTGATCCTGGTGCTGTTGGCGGCAGCGTGTACCGAACCGGCACGTGTCGCTCCGCGTACCTCCGCCACGCCGCGCGCCACGTCCCCGGCCTCGGGGCCGAAGAACCAGCTCACCGTGGTGGCCGCCGGCGATCTGCTGGTGCATCCGCCGCTCACCGAGCAGGCCGCCGCCGACGCGCAGGACGCGGGCCGCAGCGGCCACGACTTCAGTCGCGTGCTCGCCGCGATCCGCCCCCGGGTGAGCGGCGCCGACCTCGCCATCTGCCACATGGAGACACCGTTGGCGGACCCGCAGGGTCCGTTCACCGGATGGCCGGCCTTCAGCGTGCCGCCGGAGTTGGCCGACGCGGCGGCCTGGGCCGGGTTCGACACCTGCTCCACGGCGTCCAACCACTCGCTCGACGAGGGCATGGAGGGGATCACCCGGACCCTGGACAACCTCGACCGGGTCGGGCTGCGGCACGCCGGCACGGCCCGCAACGCGGACGAGGCGGCCCGGACGAACATCCTCGACGTGGCGGGCGTGAAGGTCGCGCAGCTGTCGTACGCGCTGAGCTTCAACGACATCCCCCTGCCGGAGGGCAAGCCGTGGGCGGCGAACCTTATCGACCAGGAGGCCATCCTCGCGGCTGCGCACCGGGCGCGAGCGGCCGGTGCCGAGATCGTCATACTCTCCATGCACTGGGGGACCGAGTATCAGAACGCGCCGAACGACGACCAGCTGGACCTGGCCCAAACGCTGCTCGCCTCGCCCGACATCGACCTGATCATCGGGTGCCACGTCCACGTGGTGCAGCCGTTCGAGAAGATCGGCCGGAAGTGGGTCGCCTACGGCATGGGCAACCTCACCGCCCGGTTCGACGACGGCTCCCCGGAGAACACGCAGGACGCCGTGGTGCCCGAGTTCACCTTCACCCGCACCGGTTCTGCCGGCTGGGAGGTCACCAACGTGAGCGTGCTGCCGACCTGGATGGAGTACAAGCCGGCAGCCCGAGTGGTCGACCTGGCCGGCGCGGCCAAGGATCCGGCGGTGCCCGCCGATCGGCGGGCACACTACGCCGAGATCGAAAAGCGGATCAACGGGTACGTGGACATGCGCGGCGCCTTCGAGGCGGGGCTGCGCCCCGTCTCCTGAGGTGGCGTCTGCCGAGTCTTGGGCAGCTACCGTACGTCGCCGTACGGTAGCTGTCCGAGATCGGTGGCCGGTCCGCTGCTCAGACCAGGCCGTGTTCGAGCATCGCCTCCGCCACCCGCCGGAAACCGTTGATGTTCGCGCCAGCCACGTAGTCGCCAGGCAGGCCGTACTCCTCGGCGGTGGCCCAGCAGCGGGCGTGGATGTCCCGCATCGTCTCCCACAGCCGCTTCTCCGACTGGCTGAACGTCCACGAGTCCCGGCTGGCGTTCTGCGCCATCTCCATGGCGCTCACCGCCACGCCGCCGGCGTTCGCCGCCTTGCCCGGGGCGAACTTCACCCCGGCGCCGGCCAGGATACGGACCGCCTCCGGCGTGGTGGGCATGTTCGCTCCCTCGACCACCGCGACACATCCGCCGGCCGCGAGCGCCGCCGCCTCCGCGCCGCCGATCTCGTTCTGCGTCGCGCAGGGCAGCGCGAGATCGCAGGGCACCTCCCAGACGGTACGACCGGAGACCGCCACCGCGTGCGGCACGTGCTTGACGTAGTTGTCGAGGCGGACCCGGCGTTCCTCCTTCAGTTCGCGCAGGAGCTCCAGGTCGATGCCGGCCTCGTCCAGCACGTACCCGTCCGAGTCGGAGCAGGCCACCACCCGACCGCCGAGCTGGTGCACCTTCTCGATGGCGTAGATCGCCACGTTGCCCGAGCCGGAGACCACCACCCGCTTGCCCTCCAGGCTGTCCCCGCACTGCTTCAGCAGTTCCTCGGCGAAGAACACCGCGCCGTATCCGGTGGCCTCGCGGCGCACCTGCGCGCCCCCGTAGGCCACGCCCTTGCCGGTGAGCACCCCCGACTCGTACCGGTTGGTGATCCGCTTGTACTGGCCGAACAGGTAGCCGATCTCCCGGCCACCGACCCCGATGTCACCTGCCGGCACGTCGGTCTCCGCGCCGATGTGCCGGTACAACTCGGTCATGAAGCTCTGGCAGAAGCGCATCACCTCCCGGTCCGAGCGGCCCTTCGGGTCGAAGTCCGACCCGCCCTTGCCGCCACCGATCGGCAGTCCGGTCAGCGCGTTCTTGAAGATCTGCTCGAAGCCGAGGAACTTCACGATGCCCAGGTAGACCGACGGGTGGAAACGCAGGCCGCCCTTGAACGGGCCCAGCGCGCTGTTGAACTCCACGCGGAAACCGCGGTTCACCCGGACCCGGCCCTTGTCGTCCTCCCACGGCACCCGGAAGATGATCTGCCGCTCCGGCTCGCAGATTCGCTCGATGATCCGCGCGTTCGCGTACTCGGGGTGGCGGGCCATGGCCGGGCCGATGCTCTCCAGCACCTCCCGTACCGCCTGGTGGAACTCGGGCTCACCCGGGTTGCGGTTGACCACATTTGCGAACACCGTCTCGACGGTCTCCGGCATAACCGACACGTCCCTTCCGGTTCACCGGGCGGCAGCCCGGTCGTCCCTTGCCGTATCGGTCCGCGCTGACCGTCACCGGATACCATAATCACCGCCATCGGGTTCACTTGTCGGGGTGGACGAGTTGATCTGGAGCACCGCCCGAGCCTCCCGTGACTGGCTGGATACCACCAACGGCACCGGAGACACCGAGCTGACCTGCCGCATCCTCAAGCTCACCGAGGAGGCGGGGGAGGCGGCCGCCGCGTGGATCGGGGTGCTCGGGCAGAACCCGCGCAAGGGCGTCACCCACACCCGCGACGACGTCGCGGCCGAACTGGCGGACGTCGTGTTCACGGCGCTCGTCGCGATCGAGAGCCTGGGGCTGGACGCGCGCTCCGTCGTGTCGGGGTGCGCGGCCAAGGTACGGTCCCGCCTGACCTAGAGCCCCGCAGCCCCGGCCGGCGGGCCTCGGCACGCTCCGCGCCCCGGCTGGCACACTCCGCGTGCCGGTGTCCGCCGTCACGGCGAACGCGGCGACCGGCGCGGGAGACGGCGCGTACAGTCGGGCGGTGGACCGTACCGAATCCTTGCCGGCGCAGACCCTCCCACCCGGCGTGGGACCGACGGACCCGGGCAGTGTCCTGCTGCCCGGCCACGACGTGCCGCTCGGCCGTTACACCACGGTGCGGCGGCTGCTGCCGCAACGGCAGCGGCGGATGGTCGGGGCCTGGTGCTTCGTCGACCACTTCGGACCGGACGACGTCGCCGAACGGCCCGGCATGGAGGTGCCGCCGCACCCGCACACCGGGCTCCAGACCGTCACCTGGCTGCTCGACGGCGAGATCCTGCACCGGGACAGCCTGGGCAACGTGCAACCGATCCGCCCCGGGCAACTCAACGTGATGACCTCCGGCCACGGCATCGCCCACTCGGAACGGTCCCCGGCGGTGCATCCGCCGGTGATGCACGGTGTCCAGCTCTGGGTGGCGCTGCCGGACCCGGCCCGCGCCGGCGCGGCCGACTTCGCCCACCACGCGGAGCTGCCCGGGTGGCGCGACGGCGACCTGGCGGTGATGCTGCTGGTCGGCGAGCTGGGCGGCGAGCGCTCCCCGGCGGTGGTGCACACGCCGCTGGTCGGGGCGCAGCTCGAGGTGCGCGGGTCGGCACCGGTCAGCCTGCCGCTGCGCCCCGACTTCGAGTACGGGCTGCTGGCGATGTCCGGCTCCGCCGAAGTGGACGGGGTGCCGTTCGCTCCCGGCGCGCTGCTCTACCTCGGCGCCGGTCGGGACACGCTGAACCTGCGCGCCGCCCCCGGCAGCCGGCTGCTGCTGCTCGGCGGGACGCCGTTCGAGGAGCCCCTGGTCATGTGGTGGAACTTCGTCGGCCGGTCGCACGAGGAGGTCGTCGCGGCCCGGGAGGACTGGATGGCGGGTCGGCGCTTCGGCACGGTCGCCGACGACCAGGCGCCTCCGCTGCCGGCCCCGGCGCTGCCCACCACCCGGCTGAAGGCCCGGGACCGGCGCGGTGGCCTGCACGGCTGATCGCTGAATGCTGAATGCCCGGCCCCGGGCCGGGTATCCGCGGGCATGCCGACCAGTGTGGTTTCCAGCATCGAGGAGAAGAAGCGACTGGTCCGCCGGCTTGCCGGGGACGGTCGCGGGTTCGCCGAACGGTACGGGTTCCGGGTCACCAACAACCCGTCCCAGCTGTTCCAGGTGCTCTACCTGTCCGTTCTGCTCGCCCGGCGCGGAGATTTCCGCAAGGCGGTCGACGCCGCGCTGGCGTTGCGGGACAACGGCTGGGACAGTGCCGCCCGGATGGCCCGGTCGCTGCAGGCCGACCGGGTACGCGTGCTGCGCGAAGCCGGTCAACGGGGCGATGTGGACGCGCTCGCGGCCACCCTCGGCGACCTCGCTCGGGCGATCGTGGACCGCTACCGGGGCGACCTGCGCCGGCTGCGTACGGCGGCGCGACAGGATCCGGCTCAGGAGCGGCGGCTGCTCGCCGCTCTGCCCGGGGTGGACGATCAGGTGATCGACCTCTTCCTGCGCGAGACGCAGGCGGTGTGGCGTGAGGTGGCGCCGGTCGCCGACCGCCGAGCACTCGTCGCGGCCCGCCGGCTCGGCCTCGGGCGGTCCGCCGACGACCTGGCCGGGCTTGCCGGGAGCGGTGAGTCGGAGCGGTTGGCGTGGCTGGTGGGTGCGCTGGCCCGAGTGGACCTGGAGAAGCGGTACGCGGAGCTGACCGGGTGACCCCGACGTGCGTCCGGCCACAATCTCGCGATAGTCACCCGATCGGCTGATTTTCTAACGTACGATGATCGTGGCAGCGATGCCCGCCCGGTTCGGGCGAACACTCACCGCCTGGCGGTCGCGACCCGGTTCGGGCGCGGACACCGGCAGGGACAGGTGTGCGTGGCGCCCCAGGTCGCGGTTCGTGACCCGGGGCGCCCGCCTGTCCACGGCGGCTATCCCGCCAGCCCGGCCAGCAGGTTCACCACCGTGGCCACGATGACCGCACCGAACAGATACGACAGCAGCGTGTGGCCCAGCACCGTCCGGCGCAGCTCCGTGCTGCCCAGGTCGGTGTCGGAGACCTGGAACGTGGCGCCCACGGTGAACGCCAGGTAGGCGAAGTCCGTGAAGCAGGGCGGCTCGCTCTGGTGAAAGTCGACGCCTCCCGGCTTCCCACCGTAGTAGAGGCGGGCGTAACGCGTCATGAAGACGGTGTGCACCACGAACCAGGAGAGCACCACGCTGAGTACGCCCACGCCGCGGTTGAGATCCAACGGGAGGCCGGGCCGCACCGGGCGACCGGCGGTCAGGAGCACTCCCACCGCCAACAGGCTGACCAGGCAGGCGGCCAGCAGCAGCACGTCCCGTACGGCCCGGTTCGGGTCCTCGCGCCGGGCCAGCCGGGCCGTCGCCGCAGCGTCCAACCGCCACAGCCGGCTCCAGACCAGGACCAGCCAGGCTAGCGCGGCGGCGTCCCAGCCCACCAACGGGCCGAGCGCCAGCGACATGAGCGCCCCGACGAGTCCACCGCAGACGACCCCGACCAGTCCCATCACGGCGAGCTGGGCCCCGGCCGCGATGTGCCGGCCCGGGTGGCGGTCCGTCCCGCGCACCGGGGGGTGTCAGATGCCGCGTAGGTGCTGCGAAACCCGATTGTGGCGCTTGTCCCGGGACTGCGCCGCGCGCTGCGATCGGCCTACCTCGGGTGCGGCGTCGATGCCGGCCGACCGGGCCACCTCGGTGCCGTTGGCGTAGTCCACCGGAGGCAGCGCCCGAAGCGCCTGCAACACGTCCGGGGGCGCACCCTCCCGTTCGGCCTCGCGGATGACGTCGTCCTTGCCGGCCGGATAGTCCAGCGCCGACAGGTAGTCAAGGACGTCGGTGTAACTCGCCATGGGTCGAGCTCCTCGCGCCTGTAGTTGCGGTCACGACCGGCGGCGGTTACCCGGCGGGCGGCCGGTCACGCACGACCGCTGCGAATTTCGCGGCCGTTTCCGTCGCGCGCCGGCGGGTAGGCGGCGAGGCGCGAGGCAGCCGTGAGAGGGGACGACCGAATGAACTACGAGACCTTCGTCGACAAGGTCGCACAGCGGACCCGAACGTCCCCGGATCGGGCGGCCGACCTGACCCGGGCCACGCTGGAGACCCTCGCCGAGCGGCTGACCGGGGGCGAGGTGCTGGACCTGGCCGCGCAGCTGTCGAAGCCGCTGCAACGGATCCTGAAGCCGCACCCCGACACCGAGGCGGCCGACCGGTTCGGGGCGGCCGAATTCATCGCCCGGGTGGGGCAGCGGGCCGGTGTCGACGGCAACGCCGCGCGCAACGCCGTACGGGCGGTCTTCACCACCCTGCGCGAGGCGGTCACCGGCGGCGAGTTCGACGACGTGGTCGTCCAGATGCCACGTGACTACCGGGACATGGTGGAGCCGGCCCTGGCGCCCGGCGCGATGCGGCGCTGAGCCCCGCAGGCGGCGCCGTCCGCCGCTGGCCGGTGCCGCCGACGGCCGGTCGGGTCAGCCCGATCGGCCGGATCAGGCGACCGCGCCGGCGGCGCGCAACGCGGCGATCCGCTCGGCGTCGAAGCCGGCCTCCGTGAGCAGTTCGTCGGTGTGCTCGCCGGGCCGCGGCGGCGGCCGGCGTACGGAGGTGGGAGTCGCGGAGAAGCGCGGCGCGGGTGCCGGCTGGGTGACGCCGCCGTGGTCGACGAAGACGCCCCGGGCCGCCAGGTGCGGGTGGTCGGGGGCCTCCGCCCAGTCCAGCACGGGCGCGACGCAGGCGTCGGTGGCGGACAACAGCTCCGTCCACTCGTCCCGGGTCCGGGTACGGAACAGCCGCGCCCACGCCGCACGCAGCGCCGGCCAGTTCGCGGGGTCGCTCCGGTCCGGGACCTCCTCGCCGTCGAGCGGGAAACCGGTGAGCCGGACCAGTTCCTCGTAGAACCGCGGCTCCAGCGCACCCACCGCGAGATGCCGCCCGTCGGCGCACTCGTAGGTGTCGTAGAACGGTGCCCCGCCGTCGAGCAGGTTCACCCCACGCGGGTCCTGCCACATGCCGGCCCGGCGCATCGCCCGGATCTGGGCGGCCAGCACCGACACACCGTCCACGATGGCCGCGTCGACGACCTGACCGGGGGCGCCGGCGCGGACCGCGTACAGGGCGGCGACGACGCCGAGGGCCAGCATCATCCCGCCACCGCCGAAGTCGCCGAGCAGGTTCATCGGCGGCACCGGACGCTCACCGGCCCGGCCGATGCCGTGCAGCGCGCCGGTCAGCGCCAGGTAGTCGATGTCGTGGCCGGCGGTGTGGGCGAGCGGGCCGTCCTGGCCCCAGCCGGTCATCCGCCCGTACACGAGTGCGGGGTTGGCGGCGAGGCACTCGTCGGGGCCGAGGCCGAGCCGTTCGGTCACCCCGGGCCGGAATCCCTCGACCAGTGCGTCCGCGCCGGCGACCAGGGCCAGCACCACCTCGCGCCCGGCGGCCGACTTGAGGTCGACGGCGATCGAGCGGCGGTTGCGGTTCAGCAGGTCGCCGGGGACGTCGCCGAACCCGCCGGAGGTGGTCCGGTCGACGCGGACCACCTCCGCGCCGAGGTCGGCCAGCATCATCGCGGCGAACGGGCCGGGCCCGATGCCGGCCAGTTCGATGACCCGTACGCCGGTGAGCGGCCCCTGGTTATCCATCGCGCCACGATAGGACGTTCGGGCACAGACGTACCACCACCGGCCATCCATGCAGCGGTTGACCAGGGCAATCATCTGGACAGGTTCCACCGCGGCGGACTTGGCGGGCGCGGTCGGGTTGCCCTAATCTGGTGCGCGGCGAGGGGAGTACTTCCCACGAACCATCCCGGTCAGTACGGCGTGCCCCGGTGCGCGCCCCGGGTGGTTGCCCACGCAGGTGGGTGAAGGAGACCTCGAACATGACACGGTGTTCGAGGAGCCTCTGTGCCCGAGTTGTCGTACCTGTCCGCCGGCGCGTTGTCGTCGATCGGCACCCCCACCCTCTGGGCCGCGACGGTCGCCGGCGTACTCGCCCTGCTGGTGCTGGACTTTCTGGTCACCCGCCGCCCGCACGAGGTGTCGCTCCGCGAGGCGTTGGGCTGGTCGGCGTTCTACCTCGCCCTGCCGCTGGCCTTCGGCGTCGGGCTGTGGTTCCGCTACGGCTCCGAGCAGGGCGTGGAGTACCTCACCGGATACCTGGTGGAGAAGTCCCTCTCGGTCGACAACCTCTTCGTCTTCATGCTGCTGCTGGCGGCGTTCGCGGTGCCCGCCGTGCTCGCCCAGCGGGTGCTGCTCTACGGCATCGCCGGCGCCCTGGTGCTGCGCGCGGTATTCATCGCCGTCGGCGCCGCCGCGCTGCAGACGCTCGACTTCGCCTTCCTGCTCTTCGCGGTCGTCCTGATCGCCACCGCGGCCAAACTGCTCCGCGACGCCCTCTCCGGGCACGAGCAGGAGATCGAGATCAACAGGATGCGGTCGGTCCGGCTGCTCCGCAGGTTCATGCCGGTGGTCGACGAATACCGGGGGCCCAGGATGACCGTCCGGGAACAGGGCCGGCGGGCGCTCACCCCGCTCGCCCTCGTGGTGGTCGCGGTGCTCGCCACCGACGTGGTCTTCGCCGTCGACTCGGTGCCCGCCGTCTACGGCATCACCGAGGACCCGTACCTGGTCTTCGCCACGAACGCGTTCGCCCTGCTCGGCCTGCGCGCGCTCTACTTCGTGCTGCACGCCGCGCTGAGCCGCCTCGTGCACCTCAGCTACGGCCTGGCCGTCATCCTCGCCTTCATCGGCGGCAAGCTCGGCCTGCACTGGGCGCACGGCATCTGGCCGGGCGTGCCGCAGATCCCCACGCTCGCCTCGCTCGGCGTGATCATCGGTGTCCTGCTGGTCGTCACCCTGACCAGCCTCCACACCACCCGGGGGAAAGGAAGGGCACCTTATTAACGCCTGCTGTCGAGAAGGGTCCCCTTCTTGCTAGGGCGTGGCTCGGCGGGGGAGTTGGCCGGAAGCGGCCGGCCGGGGTGCCGGCAGGTGGTACGACAGACGGGTGGGAATCGTGTCGCCGGGGTTCCAGGGCCGGCCCCGCTCGGCCGAGCCGGCCCTGCCGCCGGGGCAGTACCTCACCGAGGACTGGCCGGTGCTCTCCGCCGGCCCGACGCCGAGGGTGCCGCTGGACACCTGGGAGTTCGTCGTCACCGCCGAGACCGGCGCGGAGTACCGCTGGTCCTGGGACGAGTTGATGGGCCTGCCGCAGGAGACCCCCACCGTCGACATCCACTGCGTGACCCGCTGGTCGAAGCTCGGCGTCACCTGGCGGGGCGTCTCGCTGGACACCCTGTTCGACGGCATCGACACCAGCGCCCGCTACGCGCTGGCCCACTCGTACGGCGGCTACAGCAGCAACCTGCCGCTGGACGACCTGCGCGGCGGGCGGGCCTGGGTGGTGCACACCGTCGACGGCGGCCCGCTCCCCGCCGAACACGGCGGCCCGGCCCGGCTGCTCGTCCCGCACCTGTACTTCTGGAAATCGGCGAAGTGGGTGCGTGGCGTCCGGCTGCTCGTCGACGACCAGCCCGGCTTCTGGGAGACCGCCGGCTACCACGACTACGGCGACCCCTGGCGCGAACAGCGCTACCAGGGCGACTGAGGTGTCCGCGCCCACCGCCGGCGGCCGGGGCGCCACGCCGCTGACCTGGCGGGTGGCCCGCCTCGCCGAGCGCCGGATCGAGACGCCGACCGCGCAGACCCTGGTGCTGGACGTGCCCGGCTGGCCGGGCCACCTGCCCGGGCAGCACCTCGACGTCCGGCTCACCGCCGCCGACGGCTACCAGGCGGCCCGCTCGTACTCGCTCGCGGCGCCCGTGGACGAGCAGCGGATCGCGCTGACCGTGCAGCGGGTGCCGGACGGCGAGGTGTCGCCGTACCTGACCGAGGTGTACGCCGAAGGCGACCCGGTGGAGGTGCGCGGACCGGTCGGTGGCTGGTTCGTCTGGCGTACCGACGAGACCGCGCCGGTGCTGCTGGTGGCCGGCGGCTCCGGCGTGGTGCCGCTGATGGCGATGCTCCGGGCCCGCCGCGCCGCCGGCAGCCGGACGCCGTTCCGGCTGATCTACTCGGTCCGCACCCCCACCGACGTCTTCTACGCCGACGAGTTACGCCGCCGGGTCCGCGACGACCAGGGCCTCGACGTGGCGTACGTCTACACCCGGCAGGCGCCCGAGGGCTGGCGCGGCGATCCGCACCGGATCAACCTGGCCGACGTACGCGCCCACGGCTGGCCGCCCGACCTGGAGCCGCACTGCTACGTCTGCGGCCCCACCGGCTTCGTGGAAACCGTGGCGGACCTGCTGGTGGGGCTGGGTCACCCGACCGGGCGGGTGAAGACCGAACGCTTCGGCCCGACCGGCTGAGCACCGAGGAGGACGCATGACCGAGATGTCCTACGTGGACGGCAACATGCTCGACGGGCCGTTGCGGGAACTCTTCGCGATCGACCTGAGCGCCGCCACCGGGCGGTGCGCGTCCTGCGGCGCGGTCGGCCCGATGGCCGGACTGCACGTCTACTCGCACGCTCCCGGCCTGGTGGCCCGCTGTCCGGCCTGCAGCGGGGTGATGCTGCGGCTGGTCCGCGCGCCCGACCGGGCCTGGCTGGACCTGCGCGGGGCCACCTACCTGGAGGTGCCGATGCCCTTCGACCAGCCCCACCCGGGCCCGCTGTGACGGCCCTCTAAAGACCTGACGGCAGATCTTGGACAGTTACCGTCCCGCACGGACGGTAACTGTCCAAGATCTCGTGGAACGGCGGCGCCGGGTCAGCCGGCCGTGTCGGCCAGCCGCCGCCAGGCCAGCGCGGTGAGTACCGTCAGCGCGCCGGCGGCCAACCAGAACGGCGCCAGGATGCTCCCGGTCGCCTGGGCGACGAGACCGCCGGTCGCCGTGCCGACCCGGTTGGACAGCGGGCGGGCCGGTGGCCGAGAGTTGGGCAACGTGAGATATCTGCATACCGACGGGCGGGTCGGCATCCGCCGCCCACGACCCGCCGACGAGGCGGAGTTCGTCGCCGCCGCCCGGCGCAGCCGGGACCTGCACCACCCCTGGCTGTCGGCACCGGACGACCCCGAGCGGTACGCGGCGTACCTGCGCAAGATCCGGAGGCGGAACGACTCCGGTTACCTGTTCTGCGATGTGGCCACCGGGGAGATCGCCGGCTACGCCAACATCAGCGGCATCGTCATGGGCGCGCTGCGTGGCGGCTACCTGGGCTACGCGGCCTTCCTCCCGTACGCCGGCACCGGGCACGCCTCGGCCGGGGTCCGGCTGGTGATCGCGCACGCCTTCACCGCGCTCGGGCTGCACCGGCTGGAGGCGAACATCCAGCCCGGCAACGAGCCGTCGAGGCGGCTGGCCGGCCGACTCGGCTTCCGGCTGGAGGGCTTCTCGCCGGACTACCTCTTCATCGACGGGGAGTGGCGGGACCACGAGCGGTGGGCGATCACCGTACCCGCGCCCGAGCAGGGCTGAACGAGTGGTGTCGCTGGAGGGCATGCGTTGGGTACCGCCACCTCCCGCAACCGGAGCTGATCACGGTTCGCGAGGCTGCGGCCGGGGCTGAGCCGCGGTGGCGGCTGTCGCGGCGGCCGCCACCGGGTGCCCTCGGGTCAGCGTCCGGGGCCGCGTGCCTGCAGCCGCTGCACCTTCGCCTCCTTTTGCTCCACGCGCCGGCGCTGCCGGGGGGTGAGCTGCGGGCGGCGGGTCTGCTGCCGGTAGTTGGACACACGTCGATCGGTCGGCACGATGCTCACAACGGGTTCCCCTCTATCGTCCGGACCGCGAGCGGGATGTCCCGCAGCGCCGGCACCTCCTGCCGCTGCGGCTCCCGGGTCAGGGTCGCGGTGCCGTGCTCCGGCCGCACCTCCAGGTACGGCGGGGTGTCGCCCGCGGTGTGACCGGCCATCGCGACCGCCAATGGGGCGCGGCACTGCCGGTCCGGCCGGACCTGGATGGTCTGCCCGGGGCTGACCAGGTAGGAGCCCCGGTTGACCTTGCCGCCGTCGACCGTGAACGTGTTGTGGGCGACCAGGTCCCGGGCCTCGTTGATGGAGCGGGCGAACCCGGCGCGCTGCACCAAAGTGTCCATCCGCTGCTCCAGCTGACCGGCCAGGTTCTCCGCCGAGTCACCGGGTTGGCTGACGGCCGCCACCAGGGCCCGGGCGAGTTGCCGGTCCCGCAGCTCGTAGTCGGCGCGTACCCGGTGTCGCGCGGTGTCGTCCAGCCAGGGTCCGCCCGGGGCGGGCCGCGGCCCGCCGCGTACACCCACCGGATGCCGTTGCCGCCGCATCCGGTAGCCGTACGCGGGGTGGATCGGGAACACGTCCTCGGGCGAGGGACGCACCGTGGTCCGGACCGCCATGTCGTTTCCTCCCTCGGCTCTCGCGTCCCACCACCCTCCGTCGCCGCCGGGTGAGGGTGCCCCGCCCGGTCCGGGTGAACCGCTTTCGGTGACTCTTTGTGGGGATGGCTGGCCGTCGCGAGGCCGCCGGTCGTGCCACGGTCGGCGGTGGCACGTTTGCCGTTCCCATCGGGGGGAACGGGAGCGGGCATGACGAAACCTCGTGTGGTGATCGTGGGGGCCGGATTCGCCGGATACCACGCGGCGAAGACGTTGAGCCGGCTGGCCGCCGAGCGGGCCGAGATCGTCCTGCTGAACACGACCGACTATTTCCTCTACCTGCCGTTGTTGCCCGAGGTCGCCGCCGGGGTGGTCGAGCCGACCCGGATCGCCGTGCCGCTCGCCGGCACTCTCGACGGGGTCCGGGTGGTGATCGGCGAGGCCGACCGGGTGGATCTGCAGAACCGCTGGGTCGGCTACCGCTCCCCGGAGGGCGACCACGGCCGGCTCGCGTACGACCGCCTGGTGCTCTCGGTCGGCAGCGTCAACAAGCTGCTGCCCATCCCCGGGGTGACCGAGTACGCGCACGGGTTCCGCGGTCTGCCCGAGGCGCTCTACCTGCACGACCACGTGGTCCGTCAGATCGAACTGGCCGAGCTGACCGAGGACCCGGCCGAGCAGCGGGCCCGGACCACCTTCGTGGTGGTGGGCGCCGGCTACACCGGCACCGAGGTCGCCGCGCACGGCCAGCTCTTCACCGACCGGCTCATCGCCCAGCGTCCCCACCTCAAGGTCCGCCCGCGCTGGATGCTGCTCGACGTGGCGCCCCGGGTGCTGCCCGAGCTGGACCAGCGGATGTCGGTCACCGCCGACCGGGTGCTGCGCCGCCGCGGGGTGGACGTGCGGATGGGTACCTCGGTCTCCGAGGCCACCCCGGACGGCGTCATGCTCACCGACGGCGAGTACGTCCCGACGTGCAGCCTGGTCTGGTGCGTCGGGGTACGCCCCGACCCGTTCGTCGCCGAGCTGGGACTGCGCACCGAGAAGGGGCGGCTGGTGGTCGACGAGTACCTCAACGTCCCGGGCTGCCCCGAGGTGTACGCCTGCGGCGACGCGGCGGCCGTGCCCGACCTGAGCCGCCCCGGGCAGATCTGCGCGATGACCGCGCAGCACGCGCAGCGCCAGGGCAAGCTCGCGGCGCACAACATCGCCGCCTCGTACGGGCAGGGCACGCGGAAGCCGTACAAGCATTACGACCTGGGCTGGGTGGTCGACCTGGGCGGCAAGGAGGCGGCGGCCAACCCGTTGAAGGTGTCGATGTCCGGCCTGCCGGCCAAGGCCGTCACCCGTGGCTACCACCTGTTCGCCATGCCCGGGAACCGGGCCCGGGTGGGCGCCGACTGGCTCCTCGACGCGACCCTGCCCCGCCCGGCGGTGCAACTCGGGCTGGTTCCCGCGAACGCGGTTCCGCTGGAGAGCGCGTCCCCCGAGGTGGTGGTACGCGGCACCCGCTAGCCCCGCCGTGGCCGGCGGAGGCGCCGACGAAGGCGGGGCCCGGTGGCTGGCGGGGGGAGGGCGCGGCCGGCGGGGGTCAGCTCGCGGAGCAGGATCTGGACGATGGCGGCGGCCGGGATGGCCAGGAGGGCGCCGACCAGGCCGGCCAGTTCGGCCCCGAGCAGCACGGCGATCAGCACGGTGAGTGGGTTGAGCCGGACCGCCCGGGACATGATGACCGGCGACAGCAGGTGGTTCTCCGCCTGCACGTAGACGATGAAGAAACCCAGCACGATCAGGCCGGTGTTGGGGGAGTGCGCGAAGCCCGCGGCGGCGGCGACGACGGCGCCCAGCGTCGACCCGACCAGCGGGATCAGGTCCGCGAGAGCGACCAGCAGGGCGATCACCGCGGCGAACGGCACGCCGGTGAGCAGGAGCACCAGGAAGGTCATCCCGCCGAGCAGCACGCTGATCAGCAGGTTCCCGGTGAGGTAGCCCGTGATGGCGCGGGCGGACTCGCGGCCGATCCGGCGCAGCCGCTCCGCCCGGCGGTCGCCGGCCAGGGTCAGCGTGGTGGCGATGATCCGCGGCGCCTCCAGCACCATCAGGTACGCGAGCACCACGATGGTGACGATCCCCGCGACGGTCTGGACCAGCCCGCGCAGCACCCCGACGGCCGGCTGACCGAGCCGGGAGCCGAACTGCTCGAGCTGGGCGGAGTGGGAGACGACGTACTGGCGGAGGTGGAACCGCTCCAGCAGCCGGCCGGCCGGTCCCTGGCCGGCGCGGGTCTCCCGGAGCAGCTCGGGCGCCCGTTCGGCGAACCGGGTCACCTCGTTGACCAACGGCACCAGGATCACCGCGGCCAGCGCGGCGAGCAGCACGAAGGTGGCCACGAAGACCAGCAGGGTGGCCAGGGCCCGGTGCCGGACGAATCGGCGTTGCAGCCGGTCGACCAGGGGCTTCAGGGCGACCGCGAAGAACGCCGCGACGAGGATCCAGATCAGCACCTGTTGGGTCGCCCGGATCAGCGCCAGGGTGGCCAGGGTGGCGAGCACCAGCCCAATGACGATCAGTGTACGCCGGGCGGTGGACCGATCGTCGGCGTTGCTCATCCGGCGCGGCTACCCGTGCCGGCCACGGCGAAACCACGCCGTTTCGCGCGGGCCGGCGCTTTCGGTGTCCCCGGAGGCGGCCCGCGTGGGTGAGGCGGTCAGCCGACGGCGAGATCGGCGTCGGTGGCCGGGCGGGTGCCGGCGACGAAGGTGTCCAGGTCCGCCCCGTGCAGCACGTCGCCGGGCACCGGGTCCTTCGCGACGCGGGCGGCGAGTCGGCGTACCGGCAGCCGGTCGGGGCGGTGGGCGGCGGCGAGCACCAGGTTGCCGTAGCGCCGGCCGCGCAGCATGCGCCGGTCCGCGACCAGGCAGACGTCGGCGAAGACGGCGCGCAGCGCGGCCACCTGGGTACGGGAGAAGACCAGCGGCGGCAGGTCGGTGACGTTGACCAGGTAGACACCGTCCGGGCGCAGCACCCGGGCCGCCTCGGCGGCGAACTCGACGCTGGCCACCTGCGGGGGCATCCGGGCCGCGCGGTAGACGTCGGCGAGCACCACCTCGTACGCCTCGGACGGCGCGGCGGCGATGGCGTCCCGGGCGTCGCCGACCTCCACGGTCACCGCGGCCGGCGTCGGCGGCAGGTGGCGGCGGACCAGCTCGACCACCGCCGGGTCCCGCTCGATCACCCGTTGCGGGGAGCCGGGTCGGGTGGCGGCCAGCCAACGCGGCAGGGTGAGCGCCCCGCCGCCCAGGTGCAGGGCGGCCAGCGGCCGGCCCGGCGGGGCGACCAGGTCGATCACCGTGGCCATCCGGCGGACGTACTCGAAGTGCAGGTGGCGCGGGTCGGCGACGTCCACGTACGACTGTTCCACCCCGTCCGCGAGGAGCGTCCGCCCGGTGCGCCGGGCCCGGTCCACGACGATTTCCAGATGCTCGGTGCTTCCCACGGCGGGCAACGGTACCGGTCCGGGCCGGCGGGCGCGCCGCCCGCCGGCCCGGTGCCGGCTCACCCGGCGGCCATGCCCGCGCCGGCCTCCTCGATGGCGTCGTCGATGCGCCGGGCCAGGTCCACGTCCAGCGCGGTCACCCCGTCGACCTGTTGGGTCTGTACGGTCAACACGGCGCTGTCCGCGTCGGGGCGGCCGATCTGCGGCCCGCGCCCGGTCTCGCCCCGGAGCTGGTCGAGGCGGTCGAGCACCCGGTCCAGGTTCCCCGCCGGCAGTTCGATGGTGCGCACCAGTGACTGCCGGTCGCTGGACCAGTACCGCAGCCCGGCGAGCGCGTCGCGCAACTCCTGTTCGTTCAGGGGCGCGGTGGCGGACGCCGGGCCCACCAGACCCCCGCCGGGCGACGCCGGCGCCAGCAGGTCGCGCAACTCGTCCGGCACGCTCAGCGACTCGACCAGGTCGCCGTCGGCGTCGGCCAACGCGGCCAGGGTCGCCGCGGCCTGGTAGCGCGCCTGTTCCGGGGTGAGGCGGCTGCGGCGGCCCACCTCGGCCAGGAAGCCGGGCAGGTCCTGGTGCCGTCCGACGCCCTCGACCGGCACCACGTCGTGCAGCTTCAGCGGCACCGCCTCGAGCAGCCGTTCGCGTTCGGCCTCGCCGAGCGCGCAGGCGAGGGCGAGCACCGTCGCCTCGGCCGCCACCTTGGCCGTGGAGAAGTCCACCCCGGCGCGCCGGCTGACGTCGTCGACGAGATCCCGGTAGCCCAGGGTGGCCACCCGCGAACCCGGGGCCGAGTCGGGACGGGGCCGGGGGCGTTCCGGGACACCGGCCGGCGGGGGCGCGGGACCACCGCGCGTGGTGTTGGGCTTGTGTCGCCCGGCCGGCGGCGGGCCGGCCCGTTCCCGCTGGTCCAGCGAGGTGACCTGCTTGGACGCGCTCAGGCTGGCGCCGGTCTGGCTCGGCCGCCGACCGCGTTCCCGGGCGTCCCGGGCCAGGGCCCGGCGGCGCTGGTTGTCGCCCTCCATCTGCTTGCGCATCGTCGCACCTCGTTCCTCGTCGGTTCCGCCTTTCGCGGCCCGTGTTCCCGGTGCAGCCGGGAAGGAAACGGATGCCGTCGGCGGCCGGCGAGCTTCACTCGCCCGGGGTGAGGAGCGCTCACCCGGCGGTGCTCCATGATCGGGGTGGACCGGAAGACTTCCGATGCACGCGGAAGGGAAGGTCGTCATGAAGAGGATCATTGAGATCGTCCCCGCCCGCCCCGGCTGGTACGCGCGGTGGCAGGTCACGCCGGAGGCCACCCGCTGTTACCCGGTGACGTTGTGGGCGCTGCTTGAGGAGGCCGACGGCACCGGCCGCGAGGTGGTCGGCGTCGACTGTGTCGGGCAGTGGCCCGGAGCGGACGACAACGAGGCCGGCGGCGACTTCGTCCGCTATCTCTTCCAGACGCCCGATTCCGGCGCGCCCGACGACGCCGAGTCACTCACCGTGACGGAGCTGCGCGAGTCGGGGCCGCGCCGGCAACCTGTTCCGGCCCGCTGAGCCATCCTCCCGGCCCCCGACCCCTGGTCCCAGGGTCGGGGGCCATCCCCTTGCCAGCTCCGGATCACCGTGGCCGGGTCGACCGGCCGGGCCGCTGACGTCGAGGTTCCGGTGGGGCGACCGGTCGGGTCGCCCGGGTGCTCCAGATGGCCGGACTGGCCGGGATCCTCGGTCACGAGGAGAACGCGATGGGCCGAACCGGCCCGTGATCGGCTAGATTTCCCCGCCAGCGGGTGACCGTCCGGTTCCCGGCGTCAAGACGGAAGCAGGTGTCCCATGGGTCCACGTACCCTGAGCCCCGTGCGCATCCTCGTGGTGGACGACGACCCGGGAGACGTCCTGATGATCGAGGAGGCGCTGGTCGACTCCGATGTCGAGAAGGTCGTCGACGTGGTCAACGACGGCGAGGAGGCGATGGAGTTCCTCCGGCGCGAGGGGCGGCACCGCGAGGCCCGGCGCCCCGACGTCATCCTGCTCGACCTGAACATGCCCCGGATGGACGGCCGGCAGGTGCTCGGCGCGGTCAAGCGGGACGACGACCTGCGGGCCATCCCGATCGTGGTGCTGACCACCTCCAACGCCGACACCGACATCCTCGGCAGCTACACGCTGCAGGCCAACGCGTACGTGACGAAGCCGATGGACCTGGACGACTTCAACGACGTGGTGCACCGCATCGACCAGTTCTTCGGCCGGGTGGCGGTGCTGCCGAAGCGGCCCTGAGCCGCCGATCGGGTCCCCTGCTCGGATGCTGAACATTTTTGGCGAACCGCCGCGGCCGGGGCCGCCACCCAGGAACATCGTCAGGTGGGGGAAGTGACACCAGCTGCCTGGGGGGCGACAGTATGAGGTTCTCCGTCGTTGACACCGGTTACGACCAGCGGCAGGTGGACTCCTGCCTGGATGAGCTGGGGATCCGGTTGGTCCGGCTCGCGGCGCGCGCGGAGAGCGTCGGCGGCGTCGACCGCGAGTGGGACGGGATCCGGCAGGAGGCGACGTATCTCTGCGACTTCCTGCGCCGGCGTACCGCGCCGGGGGACGACGCGGTGGTGCGGGCCGGTGCGGCCCTGGTCGAGCGGGAGGCCGCCGAGCTGCTGGCCCGGGCGCGCGGCGAACTGGAGGCGGCCCGCGAGGAGGCCCGCCAGGTCCGCGAGCAGGCGTACGCGGAGGCGCTGCGGGCGCGCCGCGACGTCGAGGCGGCGCTGCTGGCCCGCCGGCGGCGGGAGGCCCGGGTGGAGGAGATGCTCTCCGGGGCACGCACCGACACGGTGCCGGCGGACACCCCGACGGCGGCGGCGGGGGTGCCGGCGACCCGGGCGGCCGCCGGGGCTCCCGGTGACCCCGCGACCGGGCCGACCGAGTGGAGCGCTGCCTGAGCCTCGGCTCAGACCAGCGCGGCGACGACCGTGGTGGCGCGCTGCTCGTGCTGGGCGTACGCGTCGGGGAAGGCGGAGACCTGTACGGCCTGGGCCGCCTCGGTGAGGCTGAGGTTCACCCAGCCCGGCACCTCGGCGAGCGCCGAGAAGAAGGCGCGGGCCGCGTACGCCGGCTGCATCAGTTGGGCGACCGTGCCCCAGCCGCTGCTCGGCCGCTGCTGGAACAGCCCGACCGAGTCGTGGTCGGAGCCGCTGCCCTGGTTCGGATAGTTGTAGGACTCCGGCAGCACGTCGCTGGCCAGGTTGTACAGGTTGCTCTCCTGCATGGCCGTGGCGACGGCCACGACGAGCGCCCGGCGCGGCATCTGCATGGCGCGTCCGGTGTCGACGATCACCTTGGCGTTGTCCATCTGGAGCTGGTCCAGTCCGGCGACCGGGCTGGGGCGCGTCGGTCGGCTGGGTTTCTTCGGCGCCTTCTTGGTGGGCTTCGGGCTCGGGGTGGGCTTCGGGCTCGGGGTGGCCGTCGGGGGCGGGGTGGCCGGTACGGCCACCGCCGGTGGCGTGGTGCGGGCGAAATCGCGGGAGGCGCGCTGCTCGGTGGTGGCGCGGTCGGCGAGCGCTTCGCGGACCGGCTCGTGGCGCTGCCCGGTGTCCCAGGCGCCGGCGCCGGCGCCGCCGATCAGGCCGAGACCGCAGATCACACCGGCCGTGAGAGCGATCCGGGCGGGCGTCGACGTGAGCGGACCGCGGCGAGGCGGCGGGGTCCGATGTCGCCCGCTCCTCCGTTTGGCCGATGCGTGGTCGACCGGCTGGCCACAGACGCAGGTTACGGTCAGTTGCTGCTGCGAGAGGTGGTGGGGGTGCACCCGCTGAGGCTAGAGAGCTTTCCTGCGCTAGCCATCGGGGTGATTAGTGGCATGCGCCACAATTTGCCATGATCCACCCCTGTATTACGCTCAGTGAATCATGAACGCCGCGTCTTACGCTTTTCGGGTTTGTCGGTAATAGTGGGAAAGAATGGATAGATGCGGTCACATGATCCGCTTCCTGGCGACTCGACTCGGTATCCTCCGTTCGGCGGAGCGGCACCCTCGCCATCCGGCGCGCGCCTCCTCGGCTGAGCGGCCGGTACGCCGGCGTCCCCGAATGTGCCGGGATCCCGGCCACCGCGGGCATTCCGGCTCGATACGATGCGGACGGTGACGGAGCAGAGGGTCGATGAGCGGGCCGCCGGCGACCCGGCCGGTCGCCGGGACCGGCGGGGGCTGGTGGTCATCGTCGCCGCCGCCCTGCTGGCCGTGCTGTTCGTCGGCCACCGGGCGGTGCCCAACGTGCACGGCGTGGGCAGCCTGCTCGACAGCGCCACCCCGCTGCTCGGGCTGGGCGTACCCCTGCTCGGGCTCGCGGCGCTGCTGCGCCGCTCCCGGCGCGCGCTGCTGGCGGTGCTCGTCCCGGCGCTCGTCTGGCTCGCGCTCTACGGCCGCACCTGGCTGCCGCCGGCGGCCGCCGCCGGGCCGGCCTCGCTCCGGGTGGCCAGCCAGAACCTGCGCTCGGGGAACCCCGATCCGGCCGCAACGGTCGGCGCGCTCGCCGCCGCGGACCCGGACCTGATCGGGCTGCAGGAGGTCGACGACGACGACCGGATCGACGCCGCGCTGCGCCAGCGGTACCCGCACCGCGCCGCGGTGACGACGGTCGCGCTGTGGAGCCGGTGGCCGATCCGCGACTCCGTCGGCGTGGACACCGGACTGGGCTGGGACCGCGCGCTGCGCGCGGTGGTCGCGGCCCCGCAGGGCGACCTGGTGGTGTACGTGGTCCACCTGGGCTCCGCCCGCGCCGGGCACACGGCCACCCGGGACGAGACCCTCGCCGCGCTGGCCGCCACCGTGCGGGCCGACGACGCCTCCCGGCTGGTGGTGCTCGGCGACCTGAACACTGCCACCACCGACCGGGTGTTCGTACCGCTCACCCGACTGCTGCACGACGCGCAGGCCGACGCCGGGCAGGGATTCGGCTTCACCTGGCCGGCGGAGCTGCCGGTGGCCCGCCCCGACCACGTGCTCTACCGGGGGCTCACCCCCACCGCGGCGGGGGTGCTGCACACCCCGGACAGCGACCACCGGGCGGTGACCGCCGGCTTCCGCTGGTGACGGTCAGCGCCGCCCGTTCTCGGCGGGGGTGACGGTGAGCCGGTGCCGGCTGGCGTCGCCGCTGGAGAACGGCCAGAGCCGATCGGCGCAGGCGGCCAGGTCGGCCAGCTGCTCGCGGGTCAGCCCGGCGGAGGAGATCTCGGCGTGCACGTCGGCCCGGTACCGGCCGTCGCCGTCACGGCCGAGCTTCGCCTCCGCGGTCACCTCGACGGTGTGCGCCTCGTCGGTGATCTCGGCAGCCGCCTCCACCGCCGCGTGGTGCAGGCAGGACGCGAACGCCGCGGCCAGCAACTGCTCCGGCGTCAGGCCGGTGCAGTGTGGCGCCAGCGGGGACGCCAGGGCCGTGGAGAGCCCGCCGTCCTCGGTGCTTACGTGACCCCCCGCAGCGGTCGCCGTGGCCCTCTCAGGCAGCCAGGAACTCGGATTCGGCATCGCGTTCCTCCCGTCACTCACCCGCCCGGCTACCCGGCCCCCGCACCGCGAAACAGGCCGATCCTCCGGAGTCAGCGGGCCGCGCCGGTCGGCCCCGCGTCGGCGGCCATCGCCTCGGTCGCCTCACCGGCCGCCCGGTCGGTCCAGGAGGACACCGGCGCCGGGCGCCGCCGCGACCCCGCCACCAGCAGCGGCACGTACACCCGGGCGTCCACCACCTCGGCGAGCAGCAGCGCGGCCATCAGGCTGGTCGGCCGGGTGGCCGGCTGCTCGGCCAGGCAGCGCCGGCACAGGTCGGCGATCTCGGCCGGCAGGCCGGCGATCTCGGGCAGCGGCTCCGGCGGCCGACGGCGGCGCACGCCGAGCAACTGGGTGGTGCTGCCGGCGGCGTACGGAAGCCGGCCGCTCAGGCAGTAGTAGAGCAGCACGCCGAGGGCGTACATGTCGGCGGCGGGGGTGGCCGGCTGCCGGTCGAGCTGCTCCGGCGCGAGGTACGCCGGAGTGCCCACCACGATGCCCGCCGGGGTGTGGTCGGGGACGCCGGCCGGGGTGGCGATGCCGAAGTCGAGCACCTTCACCCCGGACGGGGCGAGGATCACGTTCGCCGGCTTCACGTCGCGATGCACGATGCCGTGCGCGTGTGCGGCGGAGAGCGCGGCGCTCACCTCGGCGCAGACCCGCGCGGCGATCCGCCAGTCCAGCGGACCGTCGCGCAGGTGCTCGGCGAGCGTCTCACCCTCGGCCAGCTCCATCACGATGTACGGCAGCTCCCGGCCGTCCTCCGCCGTCGCGGTGCCGAAGTCGTGCACACTGGCCACGTTCGGGTGCACGAGCTGGGCGGCGGAGCGGGCCTCCGCCCGGATCCGCTCCGGCGAGGTGTCCGCCCCGGCCAGCCCCGGTGAGATCAACTTCACCGCGACGGTCCGGTCCAGCACGAGGTCGTGCGCCTGCCACACCTCCGACATCCCGCCGACGCCGACGCGCCGTTCGAGGTCGTACCGCCCGGCCAGCGTCCGCATCGATCTCTCCTCGTCCGCCCCGCCCGTGGACCGTTCGCCCGGCCCCGCGAGATCGCGGTACCCCCGTCCCGACCAGCGCAAACCGCCGATGGTTTCCCGGCCGGGGGCGGTCTGCGCGGGGTAGCTTCCCCGCAGGGGCGTCGTGCCGTCGCGGGTCGGCGGGGAAGCGGAGGACCGGGGTGGCTCTGGTGCGCGTACGGTTCGTCGGGGGGCCCGCCGACGACCTGGTCCGGGACCTGCCGGCCGACCCGACCGGGGCGCCGCCGCCGCGGTGGATCATGCGCCACCCGGGCCGCCCCGCCCCCGGCGGCGGCGAGACCGACCACCTCTACGAACGGGACCGCCGCGACGGCTGCGGCATCTGGACCATGCGGTACGTGCGCACCGAACCGTTCGGCGCCACCGAGTGAGCCGGCCGGCCGGATCACCCTCCTGCCCGCACAGCTGGTACACAGGATCGGGACAGGCTCGGCACAGCGGACACGCCCACGATTGGGGACATGGTCATGGACGGGCAGGCCGCGCAGGGCCGGGTCGAGCTGCGGCGACCGGACGGCGAACCGGTGCGCGTGCTGGTGGTGGACGACGAGCCGACGCTGACCGACCTGCTCTCGATGGCCCTGCGCTACGAGGGCTGGCAGGTGGCCACCGCCGCCAACGGGATGGCCGCGATCAGCTCAGCCCGGCAGTTCAAGCCGGACGCGGTGGTGCTCGACGTCATGCTTCCCGACCTCGACGGGTTCCAGGTGCTGCGGCGGCTGCGCGAGGAGACTCCGACCGTGCCGGTGCTCTTCCTGACCGCCCGGGACGCGGTGGAGGAACGGATCGCCGGGCTCACCGTCGGCGGCGACGACTACGTCACCAAGCCGTTCAGTCTGGAGGAGGTGATCGCCCGGCTGCGCGCCCTGCTGCGCCGCTCCGGGTTCGCCGTCGCCACCCGCGAGGAGGCCGTGCTCACCGTCGGCGACCTCAGCCTCGACGAGGACAGCCACGAGGTACGCCGCGGCGACGACCTGATCACCCTCACCGCCACCGAGTTCGAGCTGCTGCGCTACCTGATGCGCAACCCGCGCCGGGTGCTGAGCAAGGCGCAGATCCTCGACCGGGTCTGGAACTACGACTTCGGCGGCCAGGCCAACGTGGTCGAGCTGTACATCTCGTACCTGCGCAAGAAGATCGACGCGGGCCGCGAGCCGATGATCCACACTTTGCGGGGCGCCGGGTATGTCCTCAAGCCCGCGGAGTGACCGGGCCGGGCGGCTGCGCCGCTGGCTGGCTGGCTGGTCGCTGCGCCGCCGCCTGGTGCTCTCCGTGGTGGCGCTGCTCGCCCTGGTCAGCGTCGGCATCGGCGGCCTCACGACGGTGGCGCTGCGGCACTTCCTGGTCGCCCGGATCGACAGCCAGCTCAGCGGCGACCTGCCCCGCTGGCAGCAGGACCGGCGATCCCCGTTCGACCTGCCACAGCGGCGCGACGAGAGCCATCCACCCTCGCTCCCGCCCGGCTTTCCCCCGGACTCCATCGCGGTGCGGATCGTCGGTGGCCAGGTCACGGCGTCGAGGCAGGGCGCCCAGGACCCGGTCATGGTGCCGGCCGCCGACGTGACCGCGCTGGCCCGCCTGCCCGTCGACGGCAAGCCGCACAGCGTCCAGGTCGACGACCTCGGCGCCTACCGCGCGGTGGCCCGCGGGGCGTCCGACGGTGACGTACTGATCTTCGCCATCCCGCTGGCCACCGTGGAGCAGACGGTCATGTGGATGGTGGTCGCCCAGGCGGGCGTGGTCACCGCCGGGTTGGTCATCGCCGGCAGCCTCGGCGCGCTGATCGTCCGGGTCACCCTGCGACCGCTGAACCGGGTCGCCGCCACCGCCGGCCGCGTCGCCGAGCTGCCGCTGGACCGCGGCGAGGTGGCGCTGTCGATCCGGGTGCCGGCGGCCGACACCGACCCGCGTACCGAGGTGGGGCAGGTCGGCGGCGCCCTCAACCGGATGCTCGGCCACGTCGCCGCCGCGCTCGCCGCCCGGCAGGCCAGCGAGACCCGGGTACGCCAGTTCGTCGCCGACGCGTCCCACGAGCTGCGCACCCCCCTGGCGGCCATCCGGGGGTACGCCGAGGTGGCCCGGCGGGGCCGGGACGAGGTCCCGCCGGACGTGGCACACGCGCTGCGCCGGGTGGAGTCGGAGAGCACCCGGATGACCAGCCTCGTCGACGACCTGCTGCTGCTGGCCCGGCTCGACTCCGGTCGGCCCCTCGCGGCCGACCCGGTCGACCTCACCGTCCTCGTCGTGAACGCGGTCAGCGACGCGCACGTGGCCGGCCCCGACCACCGCTGGGAGCTCGATCTGCCTGACGAGCCGGTCGGCGTCAGCGGCGACGGCCACCGGCTGCACCAGGTGGTGGCCAACCTGCTCGCCAACGCCCGGGTGCACACCCCACCGGGCACCACGGTCACCACCCGGCTCGCGTCGGTGGCCGGTGGTGTCGTGCTGAGCGTCACCGACGACGGCCCCGGCGTCCCGGCCGCACTCCAGCCGGAGGTCTTCGAGCGGTTCGCCCGTGGCGACAGCTCCCGGTCCCGTGCCCACGGCAGCACCGGCCTCGGCCTGGCCATCGTGGCCGCCGTGGTGGAGGCCCACCACGGACGGGTCGAGGTGTCCAGCCGTCCCGGCCGTACCGTCTTCACGGTGCTGCTGCCGGATTCCACAGCCGACGCATAGGTCGTTCACTGGCCCTGGCCAGCGGCCCGAAAGAGGCTGGCCGGCATGGACAGAACAGAGAGCCTGCCGGGCGTGCCCACGCCGGAGGCGACGACGACCGACCCGGACCCCGCCCCGGAACCGCTGCCGACGGCGGCGGCGGGTACGCCGTCCGAGCCGCCCCGCCGCGACCCCCGCTGGGTGCGACCGGCCCTGGCCGGACTGTTGCTGGCCACCGCCCTGCTCTACCTGTGGGGCCTGGGTGCCTCGGGCTGGGGCAACGCGTTCTACTCGGCGGCGGTGCAGGCCGGCTCGGAGAGCTGGAAGGCGTTCTTCTACGGCTCCTCCGACGCGGCCAACTCCATCACGGTCGACAAGACCCCCGCCGCGCTGTGGCTGATGGCGCTCTCCGTCCGGATCTTCGGGCTGAACAGCTGGGCGGTCCTGGTGCCGCAGGCGCTGCTCGGGGTGGCCTCGGTCGGCGTCCTGTACGCCGCCGTCCGCCGCTGGTACGGCCCGGGCGCCGGACTGGTGGCGGGCGTGGTGCTCGCGGTCACCCCGGTGGCCGCCCTGATGTTCCGGTTCAACAATCCCGACGCGCTGCTGGTGTTCCTGCTGATCGCCGCCGCGTACGCGACGACACGCGCGGTGGAGACGGCGAGCACCCGGTGGATCGTGCTGACCGGCACGCTGGTCGGCCTCGGCTTCCTCACCAAGATGCTCCAGGCGTTCCTGCTGATCCCGGTCTTCGCCGCGGTCTACCTGCTGGCCGCGCCGACCGGTCTCTGGCGGCGGATCCGGCAACTGCTGCTGTCCGGACTGGCGGTGCTGGTCTCCGCCGGCTGGTGGGTGGCGATCGTGGAACTGGTCCCGGCCGGCGCCCGCCCCTACATCGGCGGATCACAGCACAACAGCATCCTGGAGCTCACGCTCGGCTACAACGGCCTGGGCCGGATCACCGGCAACGAGGAGGGCAGCGTCGGCCCCGGCCGGATGGGTGGCGGTGGCGGTGGCGGTGGCCCGTTCTCGGGACAGACCGGACTGCTGCGGATGTTCGACAGCGAGGTCGGCGGTCAGATCTCCTGGCTGCTGCCGGCAGCGGTGCTCCTGCTGGTCGCCGGGTTGGTGCTGGCCGGGCGGGCGGCGCGTACCGACCGGACGAGGGCGGGGCTGCTGCTCTGGGGTGGTTGGCTGCTGGTCACCGGGCTGATCTTCAGCTTCATGTCCGGGATCTTCCACCCGTACTACACCGTGGCCCTGGCCCCGGCGGTCGGCGCGCTGGTCGGCATCGGCGCGACCCTGCTGTGGCGGGCGCGCACCGCCCCGGATCGGCGTCGGGCGTTGGCGGCCACCGTGACGCTCGCCGTCACCCTGACCGTGACCGCCTGGTGGTCCTGGCGGCTGCTCGGCCGCAGCGCCGACTGGTACCCGTGGCTGCGTACCGTCGTGCTGCTGGTCGGCCTGGCCGCCGCCGTGCTGCTGGTGGTCGTCGACCGGCTGCCCCGCCGGGTGGCGCCGCTGCTGCTGGTGCTCGGCGCGGCGGCGGCCCTCGCCGGCCCGGTCGCGTACTCGCTCCAGACCGCGTCGACCCCGCACACCGGAGCGATCCCCAGCGCCGGACCGTTCGTGGCGCGCGACTTTGGCCCGGGCCGCGGCGGTTTTCCCGGCGGCGGCCAGTTCCCCGGCTTCCGGGGCGGCGGCGCGCCCGGCGGCGAAGGTCCGGCCGGACAGCTCCCCGGTCTTCCCGGCCAGAGCGGTGGCACGGGCCAGTCGGGGCAGTTCCCGGGATTCCCGGGAGGTGGCGGTCCGAACGGTCAGTTCCCGGGCTCTCCCGGCGGCCAGGACGGCACCGGGCAGGACGGCGGCGTCGGGCAGGACGGCGGCGTCGGGCAGGACGGCGGCATCGGGCAGAACGGCGGCACCGGCCGGAACGGTCAGTTCCCCGGCTTTCCCGGTGGCCAGGGCCAGTTCGCCGGTGGCGGCCGGTCGGCGCGCGGTGGCGGCATGGGCGGGCTGCTCGACGCTCGCGAACCGAGCGCGGAGCTGAAGGCGCTGCTGACGGCCGACGCCGACCGGTACACCTGGGCCGCCGCGACCGTCGGCTCGAACAACGCCTCCGGCTACCAGCTCGCCACCGAACGGCCGGTGATGCCGGTGGGCGGCTTCAACGGCAGCGATCCGTCCCCGACCCTGGCCCAGTTCCAGCGGTATGTCGCCGACGGGCGGATCCACTACTTCATCGGCGGCGGCGGATTCCGCGCCAACGGCGGCAGCAACGCCGCCCAGGAGATCGCCACCTGGGTCGCCGACAACTTCACCGCCCGGACCGTCGACGGCGTAACCGTGTACGACCTGAGCAGCGGGAAGCAGGGCTGACCGTGACCTGGACGAGCGAACCCCGGGCCGGGGCGCAGGCCCCGGCGACGGCGACCGCCGTGCTGGATGTGGTGGTCCCGGTCTACAACGAGGAGACCGACCTCGGGCCGTGCGTCCGGCGGCTGCACGCCCACCTCACCGCGCACTTCCCGTACCCGTTCAGGATCACCGTGGCCGACAACGCCAGCGTCGACGGCACCCTCGCGGCGGCCGAGGCGCTCGCCGGAGAGCTGCCCGAGGTGAACGTGCTGCACCTCGACGCCAAGGGACGGGGCCGGGCGCTGCGGGCCGCCTGGTCCGCCTCTCCGGCGCCGGTGCTGGCGTACATGGACGTGGACCTCTCCACCGACCTCGCGGCGGTGCTGCCGCTGGTGGCGCCACTCATCTCCGGCCACTCGGACCTGGCCATCGGCACCCGGCTGGCGCGGACCAGCCGGGTGGTCCGGGGCACCAAGCGGGAGGTGATCTCGCGTGGCTACAACCTGCTGCTGCGCGGCACCCTCGCGGTCCGCTTCTCCGACGCGCAGTGCGGGTTCAAGGCCATCCGCGCCGACGTGGCCACCCGGCTGCTGCCGCTGGTCCAGGACACCGGCTGGTTCTTCGACACCGAGCTGCTGGTCCTGGCGCAGCGCGCCGGCCTGCGCATCCACGAGGTGCCGGTGGACTGGGTGGACGACCCGGACAGCCGGGTGGACATCGTGGCCACCGCCCTGGCCGACCTGCGCGGCATCGGGCGGCTCGGTCGGGCGCTGATCACCGGCGCGCTGCCCCTGGCGGAGCTGCGCGAACAGCTCGGGCGGGCGCCGCTGCACCCGCCGCTGGCGCAGGTGCCGGTCGGGCTGCCCCGGCAGGTCGCCCGGTTCGCCGCGGTCGGGGTGGCCAGCACCCTCGCGTACCTGGTGCTGTTCGTGCTGGCCCGGGGTCCGCTCGGGGCGCAGCCGGCGAACCTGTTGGCGCTGCTGGTCACGGCGGTGGCCAACACGGCCGCCAACCGGCGGCTGACCTTCGGCGTCACGGGCCGCCGCCACGCCGGCCGGCACCACCTCCAGGGGCTGCTCGCCTTCGCCCTCGGCCTGGCCCTGACCAGCGGCTCCCTGGCGCTCCTGCACGGCACCGCGCCCGCCCCGCCCCGGGCGCTGGAACTGGCCGTCCTCATCGCCGCGAACCTCGCCGCCACCGCCCTGCGCTTCCTCCTGCTCCGCCTGGCCATGCACCACCACCGCCCCTAACCTGTTCCCCCCGGTTCCCTCCCTCCCTCCCTCTCCACCTGCCCCGCTTTGCCCCGACGATCATGAGGTTGTCGTCGCGACACGCCGGGCGGCCGGCCGGCAACCTCATGATCAGCGGGGTCGGTGGGGGGTGGGGGGTGGGGTGGGTGGGTGGGGGTGGGGGGTGGCAGGGTGGGGTGATGTATCGGGAACGGGCGGCGGCGGGGGTTCGGGGGGCGGTGGTGTGGGAGAGCGTCGGCGATGGGGCGGCGACCCGGGTGCTGCCGGACGGGTGCCTCGACCTGCTCTGGTCCAGCCAGGCCGGGCTGCTGGTCGCCGGTCCTGATCGGACCGCCCAGCTCTCCGTCAGCTGCCTCGGCGAGCGGTGGGTCGGGCTGCGGCTGCCGCCAGGCACGGGTCCCGCCGTCTTCGGCGTCCCCGCCGACGAGTTGCGGGACCTACGTGTCCCGCTCGCCGACCTGTGGGGCCGCGCGGCCGCCGAGCTGGCCGACCGGGTTGACCGCTCCGGCACCGGCTCGCTCGCGCCGGGCACCGAGGAGGCGAGCGGGTGGGCGGCACCGGTGGCGCGGCGCGTGGTGGCGCCGGACTGGCCGGGCCGCGCGGAGGCGGTGGCCGCGGTGCTGGAGGCGGTCGCGGTGGCGCGGCTGCGCGACGCCGGCGGGCCCGACCCGCTCGGCGCGCGGGTCGCCGCCCGGCTGGCGGCCGGCGCCACCGTGGCCGCCACGGCCGCCGAGGTGGGCCTCGGCGCGCGGGCGCTGCACCGGCGCAGTCAGGCCCTCTTCGGGTACGGCCCGAAGACCCTCGCCCGCATCCTGCGGATGCGCCGGGCCCTCGACCTGGCCCACGCCGGCACCCCGTTGGCCGAGGTCGCCGCGCTGGCCGGGTACGCCGACCAGGCCCACCTGACCCGCGAGGTCAAACACCTGACCGGCGTCCCCCCGACCCACCTCACCCAGCGGCGTTGATCAAGGAGTTCGCGTCGGGTTGGAGATCAGCTTGGCCGCAAACTCCTTGATCAACTGGCTTGCAGCGGGGCGAACAGGTCGACGCCGTTGCCGTCCGGGTCGTGGAGGACGGCGTAGCGCTGGCCCCAGACGGCGTCCCAGGGCGGCAGGTGGCCGTGGTGGCCGGCGGCGGTCATCTCGGCGTACCAGCGGTCGACCTCGGCCGGGTCGGCGCAGCGGAAGGCAAGGTTCACCCGGGGGCTTCCGGCGGCCGGGGTGCGGCCGGGGTCGAAGGTGCGGATCAGGTCGACCGTGTCCCACGCCAGCCGGACGCCGTTCGCCAAGACGATCTCCACGTGTGTTTCGCGCTCCGCGCCGGACGGGATCGCCAGCCCCAGCCGGCGGTAGAAGTCCAGGGTGCGGCCCATGTCGGTGACGGCCATGCCGATCAGGTCGAAATGCGGTGTCATGGCCGCCACGGTAGGGGCGGCGAGGTCGGGGCGTCTTGAACGGAACGGACGTGGGCGGAGTGTCGGGTGTGCCCGACACGGGCCGGTTCGGCGGCGTACGGTAAAGGACAAGTCCGGCTAAAAGGCCGAAAGCCCCTATATCGGGTCGGCCTCCATCAACGGTGAGGGAAGGGGGCAGCCGTGACGCACCTGGCCTACCTGGATGCGGGCTCCGGCAGCCTGATCGTGCAGGCGGTGGTCGGCGGGGTGGCTGGCGCGGCGGTGGCCGCGAAGCTCTACTGGCGACGGCTGGTCGCTCGGTTCCGCCGGCAGCCCACCGACCGGAGCTGACCGGCGTGGCCGTCTCCGACGCCCACGCCCGCCTGGAGCCCGGCTCCTTCCGCGACCCGGGCAACCGGGTCTTCCACCGACGGGGGGAGGTGCTGCGCGGCCTCGACGAGCGGTCCGCCCGCGACTGGCGGGCCCTCGCCGCCAGTGACTTCTTCCGGGAGCTGCTCGCCGCCGGCAAGGTGTGTGGCACGGAGGAACTGCTGCCGGCACCGGTCGACCTGCCCTGGGCCACGGTGCTGCGACACGAGCGCATCCCGTTCGTCTCGCACCCGTACGAGTGGTCGTACGGGATGCTGCGCGACGCCGCGCTGCTGCACCTGGAGGTGTTGCGGTCGGCCGTGGCCGCCGGCTTCACCACCAAGGACGGCTCGGCGTACAACCTCCAGTGGCGGGGCGCCACGCCGGTCTTCATCGACGTCGGCTCGTTCGAACCGGCCCGCGACGGGGAACCCTGGGCCGGCTACCGGCAGTTCTGTCAGACCCTGCTCTATCCGCTGCTGCTCCAGGCCCATCTCGGGCTGGACTTCCAGCCCTGGCTGCGGTCCCGGATCGACGGCATCGAGCCGGATCAGATGCGCCGCCTCTTCTCCGGCACGCGTCGGCTGCGCCCCGGCGTGCTCACCCACGTCCACCTGCACGGCGCGATGCAGGCCCGCCACGGGCACGCCAGCACCAGCGACGTCCGTGCCCAGCTGCGGGCCGCCGGCTACTCCCGGGACCTGGTCCTGGCGACCGTACGCGGCCTCGAGAAGCTGGTCCGCCGGCTGGACGTCCGGCCGGGGGAGAGCCACTGGTCGGACTACCAGCGCACCTGCGCGTACTCGGTGCCGGACCGGCGGGCGAAGGAGAGGTTCGTCGACCGGGCGGCGGCCGTGACCGTGCCGGGGCTGGCGCTCGACCTGGGCGCCAACGACGGCCGGTACGCCCGGATCGCCGCCCGGCACGCCGACCACGTCGTCGCGGTCGAGCAGGATCCGACGGTGGTCGACGGGTTCTACCGCGCGCTGCGGGACGAGCGGGAGCGGCGGATCCTGCCGCTGGTGATGGATCTCGCCGACCCGTCGCCGGGCGGGGGCTGGCGGGGCGTCGAGCGGGCCGGCTTCGCCGGCCGGGCGCGGGCCGACCTGGTCCTCGCGTTGGCGCTGGTGCACCATCTGGCGATCGGCCGGAACGTGCCGCTGGCGGAGGTGCTGGACCTGTTCGCCGGGCTGACCGCGCCCGGCGGCACGCTGGTGGTGGAGTTCGTCCACCCCGAGGACCCGATGGCCCGGCGGCTGCTGGCCAACAAGCCGGACGGGCTCTTCCCGGACTACCGGCGCAAGGTGTTCGAGACGCTGCTCGCGGCGCGCGGCCGGATCCTCCGCCGGGTCGAGCTGCCGTCCGGCACCCGGACGCTCTACCAGGTGGTGACAGGTGGCTGAGCGGACCCTCGCGCCCCCCGAGGTACGCGAGGTCGCACCGGCGCCGTCCGGCCGCCGCGGGGACTGGCGTAACGAGGTGGGCCGGCTGCTGGAGGTGGTGGCGCTGGTCGGGCTGGTGGTCACCCAGCCGCTGCTGGACGTGCTCGGCCACAGCCCGGACTTCTTCCTGTTCCACCGCGCCTCCCCGGCCGACGTGCTGCTCCTGGTGGCCCTGATCGCCATCGCGCCGACCGTGCCGTTCGCCCTGCTCGGCGCGGTCGGCCTGCTGGCCGGCCGGATCGGCCGGGCGGTGGTGCACACGCTCGTGGTGGCGCTGCTGCTGGCCGCCCTCGCCGTCCAGGTGGGGCGGCACACGACGCCGCTGCGTGGCGTACCGCTGCTGGTGGCGGCGGGCGTGGCCGGCATCGCCGCGGCGGCCGCGCACCGGCGGTGGCGGGCCCCGGGGCGGGTGCTGCGGCTGGCCGCGGCCGGGCCGGTGGTCTTCGTCGGCCTCTTCGTCTTCGCCTCACCGGCCTCGGCGGTGGTGCTGCCCAGGGGCCACGCCGGGTCCGCCGGGGTGGCCGGCGCCGGCGCCCACCCGCCGGTGGTCATGATCGTCCTGGACGAGCTGCCGCTGGTCTCGCTGCTCGGTCCGGACGGGCGGATCGACGCCACCCAGTACCCGCACTTCGCCGAACTCGCCGCCGGGTCGACCTGGTACCGCAACGCCACCGGCGTGAGCGGCTGGACGCCCTACGCGCTGCCGGCCATGCTGACCGGCCGCTACCCGGCCGAGTCGGTGGCCCCCCACTACTCGCAGTACCCGGACAACCTCTTCACCGCCCTCGGCGGGCTGTACGAGATCAAGGCCGAGGAGAGCATCACCCGGCTCTGCCCGCCCAGCCGGTGCGAGCAGCCGGCCAGCCCGGAGCAGGGGCTCGGCGTCCTGGTCCGGGAGAGCGGCCAGCTGCTGCGCCAGGTCACCGCGCCGGTGGACAGCCGGCTCGACCCGGAGAACTCGTACCGCGAGCTGACCCGGGCCGAGGCGGGGCTGGACGCCGCCGAGCCGGTCCCGGCGGACCCGAAGTTCCGCTGGGACGCCCTGAACGCCAACCAGCCGGCCCGGTTCACCAGCTTCCTCGCCGGGCTGCAGCCGTCGTCGCGGCCCACCCTGCACTTCCTGCACCTGCTGATGCCGCACGCGCCCTGGGCGTACCTGCCGTCGGGGGCGCAGTACGCCGCGCCGGAGGACCTGCCCAACGACGGTGCCGGCTGGGTCGACCTGGCCCGCCAGCGGCACCTGGCCCAGCTCGGCTACACCGACCGGCTCATCGGCGAGACGCTGCGGACGCTGCGGGCCTCCGGCCTCTACGACAAGGCCCTCGTCCTGGTCACCGCCGACCACGGGGTGAGTTTCCTGCGGGACTGGCAGGGCCGGGGGATGGACGCCATCAAGCACGCCGCCGACCAGGTCGCCTGGGTGCCGATGTTCGTCAAGGAGCCCGGCCAGCAGGCGGGCCGGATCGACGACCGGAACTGGCAGCACGTCGACCTGCTGCCCACCATCGCCGACGCGACCCACATCAGCGTCCCCTGGCACGTGGACGGCCGCTCGGCGAAGCAGGCCCCGCGCGAGCAGGCCGACAAGCTGTTCTACGACCAACCCGGCGAGCCGGTGCGGATCTCCGGCGGGGTGCCGTCCCCGCCCGCCACGCCCGCCCCGGACCCGTTGGTCGGCACCCGGGTCGGCGACAAGCCCGCCGGCGGTACGGCCACCGTGGCGAACCTCGCCGCGTTCCGCTCCGTCGACCCCGCGGCGGGGCAGCTGCCGGCCCTGGTCTGGGGCACGGTGCCCGCCTCGGTGCCCGACGGGACGAAGCTCGCGGTGGCGGTCAACGGCACCGTCGGCGCGGTCGTCCCGGTCGTCTCGCCCGACAAGGGCGGCCGGCGGTTCGCGGCCTTCCTCCCGGACGACCGGCTCTTCGCCGCCGGGGCCAACCGCCTGGACATCTACCGGGTGGGCACCGACGGTAGCCTGCGCCGACTCAAGCTGTCCTGAACCCGTTCGAACGCCCTTCGCCAGCCTGCCCGGCCACCCCGGCTCCCGCCGGGGTGGCCGCGTTCTACGGGGTTTCCGAGCCGGCCGGTCGGGAATCGGGTGACGCATACCTCACCACTGAACCATGACGAGCGGTGTCCTCTGGACCGTAAGTACGGTAAAAGCGAAGGCAACTCAACGAAGATCTTGCCGGCGAAGCGAGGAACAGATGACGGAAGTCAAGCTCGACCACCCCGGTGGCCAGCTGTCGATGCCGGTGCAATCCGCGGTCGAGGGCCCCGGTGGAATCAAGGTGGGCGCCCTGCTCAAGGAGACCGGGCTGACCACCTACGACCCCGGTTTCGTGAACACTGCGTCCTGCTCGTCCGCGATCACGTACATCGACGGTGACGCGGGCATCCTCCGGTATCGGGGCTACCCGATCGAGCAGCTGGCCGGGAAGTCCTCCTTCCTGGAGGTCTCGTACCTGCTGATCTACGGCGAGCTGCCTTCCCAGCAGCAGCTGACCGAGTTCAGCGAGCGGATCCGGCGGCACTCGCTGCTGCACGAGGAGATGCGCCGCTTCTTCGACGGCTTCCCGCGCGACGCGCACCCGATGGCCGTGCTCTCGTCGGCGGTCAGCGCGATCTCGACGTTCTACCAGGACAGCCTGGACCCGTTCGACTCCGAGCACGTGGAGATGTCCACGGTGCGGCTGATGGCGAAGGTCCCGACCATCGCCTCGTACGCGTACAAGAAGTCGATCGGGCAGCCGCTGCTGTACCCGGACAACTCGCTGGGCTACGTCGAGAACTTCCTGCGGATGACCTTCGGTGTGCCGGCCGAGCCGTACGAGGTCGACCCGGTGGTGGCACGCGTGCTGGACATGCTGTTCGTGCTGCACGCCGACCACGAGCAGAACTGCTCCACCTCGACCGTGCGCCTGGTCGGTTCCAGCAACGCCAACCTCTTCGCCTCGGTGTCGGCCGGCGTGAACGCGCTCTTCGGCCCGCTGCACGGCGGTGCCAACCAGGCCGTGCTGGAGATGCTCCAGCAGATCCAGGCCGACGGCGGCGACGTCCGCTCCTTCGTGCAGAAGGTGAAGGACAAGCAGGCCGGCGTGAAGCTGATGGGCTTCGGCCACCGGGTCTACAAGAACTACGACCCACGTGCCGCGATCGTGAAGCAGGCCGCCCAGGACGTGCTGGGCCGGATGGCCAAGCCGGACCCGCTGCTGGACCTCGCGGTGCAGCTGGAGGAGATCGCCCTCGCCGACGACTTCTTCGTCTCCCGGCGGCTCTACCCGAACGTGGACTTCTACACCGGCCTGATCTACAAGGCCATGGGTTTCCCGACCAAGATGTTCACGGTGCTGTTCGCGCTGGGCCGGCTCCCCGGCTGGATCGCCCAGTGGCGCGAGATGATCAACGACCCGGAGACCAAGATCGGCCGCCCGCGGCAGATCTACACCGGCTCCGCCGCGCGGGACTACGTCCCGGCCGGCGAGCGCTGACCTCCGGCTGACGACGAAGGCCGCCGACCCCGTACGGGGTCGGCGGCCTTCTCGCGTACGCGGGTGCGCCGCTCAGTGGCTCCCGTCGCCGGTGCCGGCGGTGACGGGCAGGTTGCCGAGCACCCGGTTGATGATGTGGATCCGCGCGCCGGTCGCCCGGTAGTCGGCGCAGACGGTGTCGGCCTTGTCGCCCAGGCGAGCCGTCGTCCCGCCGCCGGTGACCTTGATCTTCGTGCCGGCGAGCGTGGTCACCTCGCCGGCGGCCACCAGGTCGGACAGGGACAGCGATCCGGCGACGAGGTGTTCGCGGAGCAGGTCGCGGAGCTTGTCCTTGTCGGCGAGGAAGAGCTGGTCCAGGTTGTCCTCGGAGAACTGCGCCTCGAACGCGTCGTCAGTGGGGGCGAGGACGGTCACGCCCTGCTTGCCGTGCAGCTCGCCCGCCAGGTCGGCGGCCCGGACCGCCGCCTCGAACCTGGTGACCACGGGAATCCACTGCAGGGCCGTCTCCGGCGGCTCACCGGCCAGCGACGCCGGGTTGCCCGGCTCGGTGCCCGACGGCAGCAGGTCACACAGCGACCCACGGAGGATGGGCGCGCCACCGGTCGCGGCGACCGCGCCGACCGTCGGCCGGCCGGCGGCGCCGGAGCAGCCCGTGCCGGCGAGTACCAGGGAGAGACCCACCGCGGCGAGCGCGGCCAGCCGGCGCCGTGGGTGACGACGGCGGGCCGCCCGGCGGGGGCGGGACGGTGCGGTGGCGAGCTGGTCCACGGCGTTCACTCCAGATCGGGTCGGGTCGTACCGGCCGGCCCTGCGGACGGGCCGGCCGGTACGACGATCAACGGGTCACAGGCGAGCGCACTGGCCGCTCTTCGGGCCGGTGACCGAGTTGGCCAGCTCCAGGTTCACCGGAGCCGCGGTGTTGCCGCCGCAGGACAGCGGGCCGGTGACCGTGTTGCCGGCCAGCAGCGGCGCGCCGCCCCGGTTGTTGGACACCTCGACCGGGCCGGTGACCGTGGCATCGGCGACCACCACCGGGCCGCTGGCGCCGGTGATCCGGACCGGGCCGGTGACCTTGCTGTCGGTCAGGAAGACCCCGGCGGCGCCGTTGGCCTCGACCGGGCCGGTGAACGACGAGCCGGTCGCGATCAGCGTGGCGCCCGGCTGGACCCGGACCGGACCGTTCACCGTCGCGTCCTTCAGGCAGGTGAAGCCGGAGACGACCAGCTGGCCGTTGTGCTTGCCGGTCGCGGTCGGGTACACCCGCTCGCCGGCCACCAGGTTCTCGACACCCAGCCCGTCGAGCAGCAGCGGGATCAGGCCCCGCTCCGGCTGGTTCAGCGGGACGACGTACCCGTCGGCGGTCTTGACGACCTGCCAGCCGTGCGCGGCGATGCGCTCGGCCACCGTGGTACGCAGGCCGGCCGGACCGTCGGTGCGCGCCCCGTTGTACTGCTCCTCGGTGAGCTTGTACGCACACGGTGCGTTGTCCAGGATCAGGTTGCTCTGCGGCGCGTCGACCGGCGGCGGAGCGTCGCCCGGGTGCGGGGCCGGGTACGCCTCGATCGGGCGGGACCCGCGGAAGACGATCCGGCCGGTGTTCGACACCTGGAACTTGATCGCCTCGGCCCGAGCCGTGGTGATTGCGGTCAGGTTTGCCCGGTGGTAGTCGAGGAACTGGTTGAACGTCCACATCGCGGAGAAGGTCTTACGCCGCCGGTTGTTCGCCGTGTTGCCCTCGTCCGGGCGGGTGGGGCCGCCGGAGCTGCGCAGCTCGAGCAGCGAGTTGACCACGTTCTTGAGCCCGGCCGTGTTGCGAAGGATCGTCTCCTCGCTCAGGCCCACGCTTCCGCCGCCGGTGCACCCGTACGGGCACGGCCACCAGCCGTCCTTGGCGCCCTGGCTGTACATGTGGCCCTCGATCATGTGCTGCGACTCGTCGAAGATCGACTGGGCCACGTTCTGGTGTCGCGGCGGCAGCATGGGCAGGTCACCGGCGTTGGAGTTGCCGAACTCGTGACCGTCGTAGCTGGCCACCGGGTGGTAGTCGCGCAGCATCCGTACGAACGCGGCGTTCTCCGGCTGGCGGATGAGCGAGTAGTCCCGGTTCAGGTCCTGCCCGGTGGAGTTGCCCCGGGTGTTGGCCGCCCGGCCGTCACCGTTGATGGTCGGCACGATGAGCACGGTGGTGTGCGACAGCAGGTCGATCGTCCGGGCGTCGGTGCTGAAGGCCAGCTTCCGCGCCATGATCAGGCAGCCCTCGCGGTCACCGGGCTCGTTGCCGTGCACGTTGCAGTTGATCAGCAGCGGCGAGGTCTTGGCCACCGCCTCCGGCGTGGCCGGCGGGGTGGGGTAGCCGATGACGAACATGTTGATCGGCCGGCCGAGCACGGTCCGGCCGATCTCCTCCACCCGGACGCGGTCGCTCAGCTCGTCGACCGCCGCCGTGTAGGCGTACTCGTTGACGTCACTGGTGTACTGCGCCGCCAGGGTGGTCTCCCACTGCGTTCGCAGGTTCTCGCCCGGCACGTTCGGGTCGCCCCAGGGGGCGGTGGTGGTGCCGGAGATCGCCTCCGAGTACGGCTGCGCGGTGGTGCCGAAGCGGGCGCGAACCCGCCACTGGAACCGGTCGCCCGGGTTGAAGCCCGAGTCCGCGAAGGTCGGTGACTCGTTGTTGATCTGGCGGTTCGGCCGCCAGACGCCGGTGATCACGGCGGCGCCGGTCGCCGACCCGTCGGCGGCGATCGGGGTGCGCTCGATCTGGTAGTCGGTGCTGCCCTCGACCGGTGTCCAGGCGAGGGTGGCGTAGCCGTCACCCTGCACGGCCGTCAGGTTCTGCACCTGGTTCGGTTCGACCTGGGCGGTGACACCGGCTGGTTCGGCGTAGGCGGGCGCGGGCGCGACAGCTGCCGCGAGGGTGGCGGCGAGCAGGACGGAGAAGATGGTCGTCCGTCTGTCTCTCATGGAAGCTCCAGAACAGGTGGGATGACTCGGTGCGGACAGCACACGCTAGTGGTCCCGGTCACGAACAAACCTCAGAGATTTCTTGAGGATGATCTGAGAATCGACGGGAATCCCATCCGCCGCCTAGCTCGGCCGTAGCCGGTAGCCCACCCCGCGTACGGTCTCCACCAGGCCGGCGTCCGCGAGCTTGCCGCGCAGGGCTGCAACGTGGACGTCGAGGGTGTGCCCGGCCTTCCAGGTGGTCTGCCAGATGTCCATCAGCAACCGCTCGCGGGACACCACCGTGCCCGCCTGCCGGGCCAACGCCATCAGCAGGTCGAACTCCTTGCGGGTCAGGCTCACCTCCCGGTCGGAGAGCCAGACCCGCCGGGCGTTGAGATCGACCCGCAGGTCGCCGACCTCCAGCGCCGTCTCGGCTCGCGCGGCGCGGGCCGTCCGGCGCAACACCGCCTCGATCCGGGCTTGCAGCTCCGCCATCGAGAACGGCTTCACCACGTAGTCGTCGGCGCCCGCCCGCAGCCCCGCCACCCGGTCCCGCTCCTCGGAGCGGGCGGTCACCGCGATGATGGCGACGTCCTCGTTCTGCCGGCGGATCTGCCGGCACAACTCCAGGCCGTCCCGGTCGGGCAGGTTGAGGTCGAGCAGGACGAGGTCGACCGGCCCCGCCGTGGCCGCCTCCGCCGCGGTGGTGGCCGGGATGACCGCGTAGCCCCGGCGGCGTAGCGCGGCACCCAACGCGGACGCGACTCGCAGGTCGTCCTCCACCATCAGCACCCGCACCCGCGTCTCCTTGGCCCTCGTTTCCGACAGGTCCACGCGAGTCTGTCCGATGGACACCTGCCGTGAACAGCCCGGACGCAAGATCGTGACCGCAGGATGACCTGCGCTGGCCGTCCCGGTGATCTTTGCGGCCGGGTCGGCCCGCGGGGCCGGTCGCGGGACGGGAGGAATTCCGGTCATCAGGCCACGGACATCTTCACCGGTCGGGTCTACAGTGGGTCTGAGCTGCTCGTTCATGATCTGAGGAGCACCTGTCCCGTCGCCTGCTGGCTCCCACCGATTCCGTGGAGGCTGCCGCATGACCGAGTTCACGGTGTGGGCGCCCGAATCCGCCCGGGTCCGGCTCCGCCTGCCCGGCAGCATCCGGTACGAGTTGCAGGTCGGAGCCTTCACCCCGGAGGGCACCTTCGACGCGGCGACAGGCCACCTCGACCACCTCGTCGACCTCGGCGTCGACCTGGTCGACCTGCTGCCGGGCGACGGCCTCGACAGTGGGACGCCCGGCCTCCGCCGGCTGGTCGACGCGGCGCACGACAAGGGGCTGGGGGTGGTCCTCGACGTCGCCCAGCACCGTTTCGGGCGCCGCCGCATCGTCGACAGCGTGCTCAGGTGGTTGCGCGACCACCACGTGGACGGGCTGCGGCTGGACGACGCACCCGCCGCGCCGGGCGGCCGGCTCCTCGACGAGCTGACCGCGGCGGTCGAGCCGCTCTCCGCCCGCCTGGGCCGGCCGCTGTCGCTGATCACCGAGCCCGACCTGAACGGTCCGGCCCAGCACGCCGTGCCAGCCCTGCGCACCGGCGACCGGGCCGCCCAGCCGCTCTCCGCCGGCCTGCTGCGGGTCGGTGCAACCCTGCTGATGACCGCGCTGCTCACCCCGATGCTGTTCATGGGAGAGGAGTGGGCGGCCAGCACGCCGCGCCAGCTCGCCGCGTACGGCTGGCCGGCGGGGGAGGTGCCCGAGCGGCAGACCTTCCCCCGGTCCTGGCTGGACTGGGCCGAGCTGGACAAGCCCGAGCACCGCGAGATGTACGACTTCTACCGGCGGCTGATCGCTCTGCGCAAGAGCCGACCCGACCTGTCCGACCCGCGGCTGAGCCGGATCGACGTACGGCACGGCGACCAGTTCCTGCTCACGCGCCGGGGCGAGTGCCTGGTGGCGGCGAACCTGGCCGGGAAGCCGCAGCGGATCAACCTGCCCGGCCGGGTCCGCACCGTGCTGCTGGCCACCGCGACCGGCGTCACCGTGATGCGCGACGGGATCGAACTGCCGCCCGAGTCGGCCGCTGTCGTCGCGCTCTGACCACCGGTGGGGGCGACCGCGGGCCGGCCCGGGCCGGGACGGTCAGGGGATCGGCCACTCGTGTACCGGGCGGTTGCTGTGCATCAGGTCCACGTAGTGGCGCATCACCTCGCGCAGCGCCGTCGGCCGGTCCAGTTGGTCGGTGGACTCCAGCCGGTGCAACGTCGCCACCTGCCAGGTCGCGCCGTTGCGCCCGGTCAGGCAGCGCTGCTCGACGATGCCGAGCAGCCGGTCCCGCTCGCCCGGGTCGAGGCCCCACCGGTCGAGCCCCTGGTGGGCCAGTGGCAGTAGCCGGCGCAGCACCAGCTCGGTCGCCGGCAGATAACCGAGCCCCGGCCAGAACACCTGGGCGTCGATGCCGTACCGGGCGCAGCTGGTGAAGTTCTCCTCGGCGGCGCTGAAGGACATCTGCGACCACAGCGGCCGCTCGGACTCGGCCAGCGCGCGGACCAGGCCGAAGTAGAAGGCCCCGTTGGCGATGGTGTCCAGCACGGTCGGGCCGGCCGGCAGCACCCGATTCTCCACCCGCAGGTGCGGGCGGCCCTTCAGCACGTCGTACACCGGGCGGTTCCAGCGGTAGACGGTGCCGTTGTGCAGCCGCAACTCGGCGAGCTCGGGCACGCCGCCGCCGGCCAGGGCCTCGGCTGGATCCTCCGGGTCACAGACCGGGAGCAGCGCCGGGAAGTAGCGGACGTTCTCCTCGAACAGGTCGAACACGTTGGTGATCCAGCGTTCCCCGAACCAGACCCGCGGGCGTACCCCCTGGGCCTTGATCTCCTCGGAGCGGGTGTCGGTGGCCTGCTGGAACAGCGGCACCCGGGTCTCCCGCCACAGCTCCCTGCCGAAGAACAGCGGCGAGTTCGCGCCGAGCGCGACCTGTACGCCGGCGATGGCCTGGGCCGCGTTCCAGTAGTCGGCGAACTGGGCCGGGCTGACCTGCAGGTGGAACTGGGTGCTGGTGCAGGCGGCCTCCGGGGTGATGGTGTCCGCGGTGACGGCCAGCCGCTCCACCCCGCTGATCGCGATCCGCAGGTCCTCGCCGCGGGCGGCGAAGATCTGCTCGTTGAGCAGCGTGTAGCGCGGGCTCGCCGAGAGGGCGGCGGCGGTCAGGTGTTCGGGGCGCAGGGTCGGCAGGATGCCGATCATCACCATGTGCGCGCCGACCGTACGGGCCTTCTCCTCGGCGGCGTTGAGGCTGGCCCGCACGTGTTCCTCGAACTGCGTGGTGCCGGTGCCGGCGAGCCGCCGCGGCGGCACGTTGATCTCCACGTTGAACTGGCCCAGCTCGGTCTGGAAGGCGGGGTCGGCGACCGCCTCCAGCACGTCCGTGTTGCGCATCGCCGGCTGGAAGTCCTCGTCGACCAGGTTGAGCTCGATCTCCAGCCCGGTCATCGGGCGCTCCACCTCGAAGCGGGACTCGCGGAGCATCTCGGCGAAGACGTCCAGGCAACGGTGGACCTTCTCGCGGTAGCGGGCGCGGTCCTCGCGGCCGAAGGTGCGTACGCTGACGTCCTCGCCCATGGTCACCACCTTGTCACCGTTGGCTCCCCCTAACCTCGCACGGGACGGCGGGGCGGGGAAGACCCGAAGGACCTGGTACCTACCCAGCCGCGGGCACTCTGATCCCCGCCCGGTTCCGAGCGCGCGTGTCGTGGTCCGGCCCGGTCTGGACGGCTGGCATGGCCGCCGACCGGTGGGGGAGTGGCCGACGCGCGCGATTGGCTCGGCTGTGGGTGGCGGCGGCGGCCTGCCCGTGGGCGGGACCACTGGCCGGCGTGGCGCGGTCAGGTAGGGCCCGCCGCGCAACGAGGTCGGTGCGCGTGTTCGGACCCGTCCACGGCGCGCTCTTTCGTAGCGTACGGGATCCTCGTTGCTCGCGGTGGCCCGACAGCGACGCTGGTCCCTGCCGTGCACGGCGGGTCGGGCCGCCCGCCCGGCCGAGCGGTCGACCCCGGTCGGCGCGGAACCTCAGGTGAGCGCCGAGCAGGCAGCGACGCCGAGCACCAGCAGCACGCCGAGTGCCGCCTGGAGCAGCAGCGGCGGGCCCAGGTGCGACCAGACCGTGGCGGTACGCGGGTTCAGCAGTTGACCGGTGGTCAGGTTGACGATCCGCTCGATCCGTGGCGGCAGGTCGGCGTCCCGCTGGGGGCACAGGGTGAGCTGCAGGTGGTCGCCGCGGTGCAGCGCGCTCTGCGGCAGATGTCCGTGCAGCTCCACCTCCAGCAGCCGGTCCGCGTTGTCCCGCAGACGTACCGGGGTGACCAGGAACTCGGGGCCCTTCTTCAGCTCCTTGAAGCTGCGCCCGTCGCCCCCGCCGCCGCGGCGTACCAACCGCGACAGCAGCCGCACCACGCCGGCGGCGGTCAGCACCGCGACGAGCGCCGGCTGGCCGACCCGCACCTCGCGCGGATAGCCCTCCATGAGGCGGAGCAGCCGTCCGTTGACGATGCGTTCGGTCGGGTGGACGACGCGCCGGATGGGGAGGTCAGTATCCATGATCACCACTCAGGGTCCGGTTCGGTTCACTGATGGTAGCGGTCCCAGAGGTTGAAAGACGTGAATGAACTCCGGTCACGTGCCCGGCCGCTCAGGTGACATCCCCGGTGGCGCGGGTATGCGTGCGGCCGAGCTGGAAAGGGGTCGAGCATGCAGCTGTCCTTCCTGCGTCCGCTCTACGAGCGTCCGGGGCCGTGGTGCTCGGTGTACCTGGACGCCTCGCGGGACACCCACGACTCCCGTCCCGCGGTCGACCTGCGCTGGCGGGCCCTGAAGGGGCAACTGCTGGAGCAGGGCGCCGACCCGGTGACCGTCGACGCGGTCGAGGAGGTCGTCCGGCGGCACGACCCGATGCCCGGTGACTACGGCGTGGCCGTATTCGCCACCCGGGGCCGGGTGGTGCTCACCGAGTACCTGTCCGCGCCGCCACTGCGGGACCTGGCCACCTGGGCCCTGGTGCCGCACACCATGCCGCTGGTCGCACAGCGGGGCGAACAGGTCGCCTGGGTCCGGGTGCTGGCCGACCGCACGGGGGCGGACGCCGTGGCGATCAGCGCCGGCGGGGTGCCCCGGCGGGCACAGATCAAGGGGCGGGAGAGCTGGCAGCTGCGCCGGGTGAAACCGGGTGGCTGGTCGCAGTCCCGCTACCAGCGTGCCGCGATGGAGGCCTGGCACCACAACGCCGGCGACGCCGCCGCGGCCACCGCCGAGCTGGCCGACCGGGTCGGCGCGGACGTGGTGGTGGTGGCCGGGGACATCCGGGCCACCGGCATGGTCGCCGCCCAGTTGCCGGAGCGCTGGCAGGACGTCCTGGTGCGCACCGACGCCGGCGCGCGTACCGGCGGCGCCGACCCCGCCGCCATGGACGACCTCACGGTGCAGACCATCGCCGAGGTTGCCGACCGGCGGATATCAGCCGCGCTGGACCGGTTCGGCATGCAGGAGGACGTCGGGGCGGGCCTGGACGCGGTGGTCGCTGCCCTGCAACGCAACCAGGTGGACACGATGCTGATCGTGGACGACCCCTCCGCCGACGGCCAGCTCTGGATCGGCCCCGAGCCGACCGAGATCGCCACCGACCCGCGGCAGCTGGAGGCGATGTCAGTGTCCGATCCGCAGCGGGTCCGCGCCGACGCCGCCCTGCTGCGCGCGCTGGTCGGCACCGACGCGGAACTCACCGTGCTCGCGCCGGAGGAGGCGCCCGAACTCACCGACGGGGTCGGTGCGGTGCTGCGTTACGTCGACGCGAGCACCCCCGGGCGGGGCAATGGCTGACCGTACGGTCGCGGAACTGGTCGTCGAGCGGCTGCGCGCCTGGCACGTACCCCGGGTCTTCGGCTGTCCGGGCGCGGCGATCGCCCCCGTGGTGGCCGCGCTGGACGCCGCCGGCGGTGACCCCGAACTCATCCCGGTCCGGCACGACGAGAGCGCGGCGTTCATGGCCACCGGCCACGCCAAGTTCACCGGTGAGATCGGGGTCTGCCTGGCCACCCAGGGCCCGGGGGCGGTCCACCTGCTCGACGGCCTGTACGACGCCAAGCTGGACAGCAAGCCGGTGGTGGCGATCGTCGGCGAGGACGTCACCGGCCCGCTCGGCGGGGCGTACGAGGAGATCGGGCTGAGCCGGCTCTTCGGCGACGTCTGCAACCAGTTCGTCCGGTACGGCCGGCTGCCCGGACAGGTGCCGGCCCTGTTGGACCAGGCGTTCCGCACCGCCACCGCGACCCGGAGCCCGACCTGTGTGGTGCTGCCGCACGCGCTGCAGGTGGCCACCGTGGCGGACCTGCCGCCGCAGGCCGCCGGCGTGGTCTCGGCCGTCCCCGGCGAGCCGCTGGCCCGCGTGCTGCCGCGCGACGCCGACCTGGACGCCGCCGCCTCCCTGCTCACCGCCGGCCGGCGGGTGGCGATCCTGGTCGGCCAGGGCGCGCAGGACGCGGCCGGCGAGATCGTCGAGCTGGCCGACCGGCTGGGCGCGGGCGTGGCCGCCTCGCTGCTCGGCAAGCCCGTGCTCGACGAGCGGCTGCCGTTTCACACCGGCGTGCTCGGCGAGGTCGGCACCACCGCCGCCGCCCAGCTGATGGGCGGCTGCGACACCCTGCTGCTGGTCGGCACGAACGACCCGTGGACCGACTGGTTCCCGCTGCCCGGCCAGGTACGGACCGTCCAGGTCGACATCGACGGCCGGCGGATCGGCACCCGCTACCCGGTCGACGTCCCGCTGGTCGGCGACGCCGCCGAGACCCTGCGGGCGCTGCTGGCCCGGGTGCCGGCCCGGCCCAACCAGCGGTGGCGGGGCGTCGTGGAGAGCGCGGTGGACCGGTGGCGGCAGGCCGCCGCAGAGCGGGCCGCCGCACCGGCCGAGCCGATCAACCCGCAGTTCGTGCTCGAGGAGCTGTCCGCCCGGGTGCCGCACCGGGGATCCGTCGCCGTCGACGTCGGCTCGGTCATCTACTGGTACGCCCGGCACCTGGAGCTGCCTCCGGGGGTCCGGGCCCGGCTCTGCGGCACGCTCGGCTCGATGGGCTGCGCCCTGCCGTACGCGGTGGCCGCCAAACTGGCTCGACCCGACGAGCCGGTGCTCGCGCTGCTCGGCGACGGGGCGATGCAGTTCAATGGCCTGGCCGAGCTGATCACCGTGGCGTACCACTGGCGACGATGGCCGGATCCCCGGCTGGTCGTGCTGGTGCTCAACAATCGGGACCACTCCGGTGCGCGCGGTGACGGGCGGGGACCCTCCGGTGCCCTCGGCGACCGCCGGCCCGACGTGCCGTACGCGGGCTGGGCCCGGCTGCTCGGCCTGCACGGCGTCCGGGTGGACCGCCCCGAGCTGGTCGGCCCCGCCTGGGACGAGGTCCTCGCCGCGGACCGGCCCAGCGTGCTGGAGGCCGTGGTCGACCCGGCGGTGCCGCTCGATCCGCCGGAGCCGGCCCTGGCCGACCTGCGCGACCTCGTCGCCGACGGGGGCGCCGCGCGCCGCGTCCGGGATCGGATGCTGGACACCGGGATCACGGTGGAGGCGGGGGATCTCGGGTAGCGGGGCCGCTGTCCCGCTCCACACGACCACGCCAGGTGCGGCATGTGGGGGTACCCGGCCCCCGGAACACCGCGACTGCCCTGTCCCGCGTCGCCCCCACGGGGTCGACCGGCCGCCTGTGCCGCATGCCGGCTTGCGCCGACGACCCCGGCCCGTCGCCGACTCGTCCCGCTTCGGCCCCGTGGCCGGACCCGTCCGCTGCCCGGCGGCCTGCCGTCCCGGTACGGCCGGAACCCGTCCCGCACTCCGGTTCCCGCCCTGGTCGGCGGGCCGAGGTGCCCTTGACGCGCCTGGGTGCGGTGCGTCGCTCGGACCCTGCCGCCGCAGACCCGAGGATTGGTCCGGCCCGTGGGGTGATGCCCGTTTAGGCCCCATAGGGACGGGAAGTCGGGCCGCGTGGTGAGCGAACGAGGCAAGGTGGGGCCGGTGCGGAAGGTGTCCGTGGGACGGGCGGCCGACGGCGCCGGCCTGGCCGGCGACCGGGTGGTGGCGACGGGCAGCGCGGCCCGCGTCCTGGTGGCGGCGACGGTACGGGCGCTGCGCGGCGACGACTGCGCCGACCTCGGCCACACGAACCCGCTGTCCCGGTTCACCGGCGCCCCCGAGCCGGTGCGGCGGGCCGCCGCGGCCCGGGCCGCCGGTCGGGTTGCATTGACCCCGGAGCAGATCACCGACGTGGACGCCGAACAGGTGGCGGGCTGGATCGTCGACCAGTACCCGGCCCGCCGTTGGCCCGGGGTGGTGGTCGGCTCGCCGCATGGCGCGGCGGCGCACCTGGCCGTGGCGCTGGGCGTGCCCTGGCTGCCCGCCGCGTTCGAGATGCTGGTGCACTGGACCCGCGGCGCGGTCGACCACCCCCGGGCCGCCCTCGACCACGGTGCCGCCCTCGCCGGCCGGCTGCTCGCCGGCAACCGCGCCGTGCACGTCCGGCAGGTGCACTGCCCGGCGAGCCGGGGCGCGTCGGTCGGCGCCACGGTCGCCCTCGCCGTACGGTGGTGTGCGCTGCCCGGGGCGTACGCCCGGTTCCTGGCCGAACACCTGGCCCCCGGCGCGCCGGTGCTGCTGCTGCACGACGCCCGCACCTGGCCGGTGCTGGACGAGGGACGGGGGCACAGCTTCCAGCTCGGCTCCCCGGCCAGCGGTCTCGATCCGGTCGACTTCCACCCCGACGCGCCCGCGCTGCGCCAGCTGCTCCGCTCCGTCGGTGTCGACGGGACGCGCTGGGAGGCACCGGACGTCTCCTGCCCGGCCGCGAACGCGGAGAACGGGGTGGAACCCGGTTTCGAACACAGCGCCCGGTACTGGACCGGTCGGCACGGACACCCGCTGCACCGGGTGCTCGTCCCGCAGCCCGACGCGCTGAGCGCCGCCACCGCCGACCTGTACCGGCACTGGCTGCGCCGGGCCGGCAAGACCGGCGACCGCCTGGTGGTCGAGTGCGGCCGGCTGCTGGACCCGTGGCAGGTGGTCCGGGCCGGGCTGGTGCCGTACTGGTGCGAGAACGCGACCCGGCGCCGGGTGGAGGGGGCGGAGTGGTGGCTCGCCGGCAGCGAGCCGTTCAGCTCGGTGGACGTGCTGCCGGAGCCGCCAGGCGTCCGGTCACCCGCGCTGGCGGGCCTGCCGCAGTGGCTCGCCGTGGCCGGCTTCGGGCTGCGCCGCCGGGCGCTGGACCGGGGGGTTGCGCGCGGCTATCCGGTCGCCTCGGTGCCCACCCGCCGGGCCACGGAGGTGCTGCGCAACCAGCCGTACGACCTGCCCGTTCCGCCGCCGTTGCGGATGGACGAGGCCCTCGCGGCGCTCCGGGACGCGGGTGCCCACCAGGGGCTGCTGGTCTCCTGACCGGACCGGGCACGGCCGCGTCGACCCGCCGCTGCGGCCGGTCCGCGGGCCCCGCCACCAACCCCGGCGAAACATCCTCGCGATCCTGCGGTCCGTGATTGAGTACCTACGGAGCGGGAACACCGCTCGCTGCGAAGACGGCCCACGACGCCGTGCGGCGGGCTGTCGCCGTTCCTGGCGTTCCGTCACGTAACCCACTTCCGGCCCAGTGCGTGGCCCGACCACGCGCACGACCGGTCTTCCCGATCCGGGCGGGGGACCTTCTGAGGGAGGCGCGGATGTTCGGACAGACCACCACACCCACACCACCACCCACCGAACGGGGCCTGGAGGACCTCGACGCGGCGGCGCTGGCGTACGCGGCACGGATCGAGGGGCTGCCACCCGAGCGGCGACAGGAGGCCCGCGACGATCTCGTCCGCTTCGCGCTGCCCTTCGCCGGCCGGCTCGCCCGCCGCTACCGGGGCCGCGGGGAGCCGCTGGAGGACCTGGAGCAGGTGGCCCGCCTCGGCCTGGTCAACGCCGTCGACCGGTACGACCCGGAACGGGGTTCGTTCACCGCGTACGCGGCGATCACCATCGTCGGGGAGATCAAACGGCACTTCCGGGACCGCACCTGGGGCGTGCACGTGCCGCGCCGACTGCGCGACCTGATCCTGGAGGTGGGGCAGGCGACCGCGGCGCTGACCAGCGAGCTGTCCCGGGCGCCCTCGGTCGCCGAACTGGCCGAACGGTTGGAGACGCCGGAGGAGGAGATCCTCGCCGCGCTGGAGTCGGCGGCCGGCTACAGCCCGGCCTCGCTCAACGCGCCGGTCGGCGGGGAGAGTTCCGCCGAGTTCGGTGACCTGGTCGGCGAGTCGGACAACGCCCTGGAGTCGGTCGACGACCGGGTCACCGTCAGCGGCCTGCTGCACCGGCTGCCCTGGCGGGAGCGGCGGATCCTGGCCATGCGCTTCTACGGCAACCAGACCCAGGCGGAGATCGCGGCCCGGTTCGGCATCTCCCAGATGCACGTCTCCCGGCTGCTGTCGCGGGCGTTGACCTGGCTACGGCAGGCGATGCTCGCCGACGCCGCGCCGCCCTGGCAGAACGGCGCGGCCGAGGCCGAGCCGGTGAAGGCGAAGATCTCGGTCCGGCAGAACGGCGACCGGGTGGTCGTCGAGGTCGGCGGGGAGGTCGACCGGGACGGCGCCGACCAGCTCCGCAGGGCGATGCTGGAGGCGGTGACCGGGCAGCCCCGCGAGGTGGTCGTGGATCTGGTCGGTGCGGGCGGCTTCGACGCCGGCGGGATCGCCGCGCTGATGGCCGGCCGGGACGCCGCCGCCCGTACCGGGGTGCCGCTGCGGCTGACCCGGGTGCAGCCGGCGGTCCGCCGTTCGCTCGCCGCGGCCGGCCTGCCGGCCGCCGACTGACTGACTGACAACGCTCTCCGCGTCCGATGTGGCCGACGGGCCGGCGCTCCCACGGCGCCGGCCCGTCCGCCCCGTGTGTCCTCCCGATCAGTTCTCCGTGGTGTCCCCGGGGCCGCGCGGGTGCCGCCACCGGTCGTCCCGTTCCGGTTCCGCCCGCTCCGCCCCCAGGACCGTGTCCTCGGGCTCGTCGGTCTCCTCGAAGCTGGGGCGGATGATCTCCTCCGGCTCGGGCACGACGACCGGCCGGGCGCCGGAAGCCGGCGCGGGCTGGTACTCGACGGCCTCGCGGGCGCCGTGCGCGCCCTCGACGGCCGGTGACTCCGGTGCCCGTGGCACGTGGTGCAACTCCTCCGCGAAGTGCTGGGGCGGCCTGGTGGTGCGCTGCGGCAGGTCGGCGCCGAGGTCGGCGACGAGGGGGCCGTACTTGGCGTCGAACGCCGGCCGCTCGGAGCGGATCCGGGGCATCCGGTCGAAGTTGCGCAGCGGGGGCGGGCAGGTGGTCGCCCACTCCAGCGAGTTGCCGAAGCCCCAGGGGTCGTCCACCGTCACCTTCGCTCCGTACCGCCACGACTTCCAGACGTTGTACATGAAGAACAGCGTGGAGAGGCCGAGCACGAACGAACCGATCGAGGAGATCGTGTTCAGGGTGGTGAAGCCGTCGCTGGGCAGGTAGTCGGAGTAGCGGCGGGGCATACCTTCGTTGCCCAGCCAGTGCTGCACGAGGAAGGTCGTGTGGAAGCCGAGGAACATTGTCCAGAAGTGCATCTTGCCCAGCCGCTCGTCGAGCAGCCGCCCCGTCATCTTGGGGAACCAGAAGTAGATGCCGCCGAAGAACGCGAAGACGACGGTGCCGAAGAGGACGTAGTGGAAGTGGGCGACCACGAAGTAGGTGTCGGTCACGTGGAAGTCCACCGGCGGGCTGGCCAGCAGTACGCCGGTGAGGCCGCCGAACAGGAAGGTGACCAGGAAGCCGACGGCGAAGAGCATCGGCGTCTCGAAGCTGATCTGCCCCTTCCACATGGTGCCGATCCAGTTGAAGAACTTCACCCCGGTCGGCACCGCGATGAGGAAGCTGAGGATGCTGAAGAACGGCAGCAGCACCTGCCCGGTGCCGAACATGTGGTGCGCCCACACGCTCAGCGACAGCACGGTGATGCTGATGGTGGCGAGCACCAGACCGGTGTAGCCGAAGATCGGTTTGCGGGAGAAGACCGGAATGATCTCGGTGATGATCCCGAAGAACGGGATCGCGATGATGTAGACCTCGGGATGGCCGAAGAACCAGAACAGGTGCTGGTAGAGCATGGGCCCGCCGGTGGTCGCGTCGTAGACGTGGGAACCGATCAGCCGGTCCGCGGCGAGCGCCAGCAGCGCGGCCGCCAGCAGCGGGAACACGAGGAGGATCAGGACGCTGGTGAGCAGGATGTTCCAGGTGAAGATCGGCATCCGGAACATGGTCATCCCGGGCGCGCGCATGGTGACGATGGTGGTGACCAGGTTGACCGCGGTGAGGATGGTGCCCAGACCGCTGATGACCAGTCCGACCACCACCATGTTGGGCCCGACCCCGGGCGAGTGTTGGACGCTGCTCAACGGCGGGTATGCGAACCATCCGAAGTCGGCTGACCCGCCCGGGGTGAGGAAGCTGCCGTACAGCATCAGGCCGCCGAAGAGGAACAGCCAGTAGCCGAACGCGTTCAGTCGGGGGAACGAGACGTCCGGGGCGCCGATCTGGATCGGGACGAGGAAGTTCGCCATCCCCAACGCCGCGGGCGTCGCGAAGAGCAGCAGCATCGCGAAACCGTGGGTGGTGAAGAGTTGGTTGTACTGCTCCGGGGAGAGGAACTGCAGCCCCGGGCGGGCCAGCTCCCCACGAATCAGCATCGCCTCGATCCCGGCGATCAGGAAAAAGCCGAAGGACGTGGACAGATACATCAGGCCGATCAGCTTGTGGTCCGTGGTGCGCAGCAGGCGCCACATGGAGTTGCCAGGGATCGCCAGCCGGACCGGACCGGGAAAACCGCCGAACTCGGCCGGCGCGAGGACCGCCGGACCCCGGTCTCGCGCCGACTCCGTGACTACCGGATTGGGCATAGCTCTCACCCCGTCGTATGACAGAAAGGGACGGGCACGCCTACCCGGCCCTCTGCCCATGAAACCAGGCGAGAGCGGTAATTTCGGTCACTTCGCCGGTAGTATCGCCCGGACGATCTTGCCGGCGCCCGTCAGCGGCGGACCGGATCCCGGACGGTGAGCAGCCCGAGCGCGATCATCCCGACGCCGAGCCCGAAGTGCAGCCAGCTGTCGGCGAGGTTGACCGGGATGAAGTTCGCCGCGGTGCCCCGGTTGATCACCAGACCGTAGAGCCAGAGCAGGACATAGATCGCCCCGCCGCCGACCAGGAAGGCGCGGGCGCCAGGGACCGTGCGGGACATCGCCAGGCCGGCGACGCCGGAGGCGAGGTGCAGGAGGTTGTGCAGCACGGAGACCTGGAACGTGCCGAACAGCTTCGCGCCCGACTCGTGCCCGGCCCAGTAGAGCTCGTGGAAATTGCTGGTGATCCCCGGGATGAAGCCGAGCACGCCGATGATCAGTAAGAGCACGCCGACGGACGCGGAGGCCTGGCGGGCCGGCGCCCGGCCGTCGGCCGGATTGCGCCGCCCGCGCGAGTGCGCCATCGCGTTCGTCATACCGGCCTCCTCAGCCAGGGGACCGGGCGACTTACCCGCCGGCACCGGCGACAAACGGTGCAGCCGGCCGGCGACGCGGACCACCGCTCGGCCGCGGGTGGGTCCGGCTCGGCCGGGGGACACGGCTCGGCCGGGCGGATCGAGGGCGGGCCGGCCCGGTCACGGCCAGCCGGACCGGAGCGGCCTCAGGCCGGCAGCAGCGGTCGCCGGGCGAGCCGCCGGACCTGTTCGTACAGTCCCACGTACTTCTCGGCCATCACGGCCGGGGTGAACCGGGCGGCGGCCTCGCGCCGGCACTCGTCCGGGTCGAGCAGGCCGGCGGCCAGCACCAGGTCGCCCAGTTCCTCCTCGTCGGTGGTGAGCAGGCCGGTGCGGCCCGGCTCGATCAGCTCCGGCAGGCAGCCGCGGGCCACGGCCACGACCGGGGTGCCGAGGGCGAGGGCCTCGACCACCGCCGTGCCGCCCGGCTCCTCCCAGCGCAGCGGGAAGAGGGCGGCACGCGCCCCGGCCAGCAGGTCGTCCCGTTCCCGGCCGGCGACGGTGCCGACCCACCGGACCAGGTCGCCGTCGAGGTACGGGGCGACGTGGTCGTGGAAGAATCGCACGTCCGGATTCTGCCGGGCCTCGTCGCCCGCCGCGGCCAGGTCCGCCGGCCGGTGGTACGGGCCGACCGGGCCGGCGAGCACCAGCGGGAAGCCGACCCGCCGCGCCAGCCGGGCCCCCAGATCCTGCCCCTTGCCCGGGTTGATCCGGCCCAGGATGACCGTGTGGTCGCCCTTCTCCACCGCGGGCCGGCGGTCGGCGTCGACCGCGAGCGGCGTGGACAGGTGCACGTGCCCGACCGAGTGTTTCCGCAGGGCGCGGGGCGCTCGGGCCAGCTGCGAGGCGGAGACGCCGTTGACCCGTACCCGGTCCCCGCCGTCGAGGTTGCCGTACAGCTCCGGGTGCTTGGCGAGGTCCCAGTGCAGGGTGTGCAGCACCGGCGGGCCGTCCGGTCCCATCGCGGCCATGGTGGCCAGCCCGACCGCCTCCACGTGGTCGTGCACCAGGTCGATGTCGTCGCGGGTGCGCAACGCCCGCACCACCCCGTTGAGGTGCGCCTGGGACACCCCGCAGACCTGGTTGTACGGCCGTTGCAGGGCGTGGAACTGGCCGTCCGGGAAGACCCAGATCTTCTCGTCGACCGGCAGCGTGCTGGCCTCCACCGAGGCGAGCACCACCCGTAGGCCGAGTCTGCGCAGCTCCGGCACCAGGGTGGCGACCACGTTCTCGATGCCGCCGTAGCCGGGTGGCGGCACGGACAACCAGGGACCCGCGTTCATCAGCACGGTGAGGCTCATGGCCGGCTCCTTCCCTCGGCGGCACCCCCGTCGGCCCCCCGCACCCCAGCGACCGGCCCGGCGGGGCGGGCGTTCCCCCGTCGTGGCGCCGGTCGGCCCACCGCCCGGGTCACACCGCGACCCGGCGCCGGGGCAACCGGTGCCGCAACTGCGCCAGCGGCGGGCGTTCCTCGACGGAGACGTCGCTGACCACGATCTCCCGGTCCAGGTTGGGCAGCGCGTTCGAGCCGCCGCGCCGGAACTGGGTCAGCAGGGCCGCCGGTGCCGCGCCCGGGCTCGCCGAGCCCCGCCGCTGCAACCGGGCCCAGGCGGTGAGCAGGATCTGGGCGGACATCCGGCCCAGGGCGGCGGTGTCCTGGTGGCGGTGCTTGCGCTCGCCCAGGTCCACCTGGGCGAGGGCGTCCAGCCCGACCAGCTCCAGCAGGTCGATGAGCATGGCCGTCTCGACGCCGTACCCGGAGACGAACGGCACCTGCTCCAGCACCTCGCGGCGGCCGGCGTACTCACCGGCGAGGGGCTGCACGAAGCCGGCCAGCTCCGGCCAGAAGAGGTTGAGCAGCGGACGGGCCGTCAACTCGGTCACCCGTCCGCCGCCGTCGGGCTCCACGCTGGTCAGCCCCACCAGCGGCCGGTGATAGAAGCCCTTGACGAAGTCGACCGACGGGTCGGTCAGCAGCGGGCCGAGCAACCCGGTGACGAAGTGCGGCCGGAACTCGCGCAGGTCGGCGTCGACGAAGGCGACGACGTCGCCCTCGGCCGCCGCCAGCCCGGCCCAGAGCGCGTCGCCCTTGCCGGTCAGCCGGGGCAGCCCGCGGGTCATCACGTCCTGGCTGACCACCTCTGCGCCGGCCGCCCGGGCCACCTGGGCGGTCCGGTCGGTCGAGCGGGAGTCCACCACGAGCAACTCGTCGACCAGCGGCACCCGGTCCATCAGGTGCTCCCGGATCGTCGACACGATCGCCCCGACGGTGGCCTCCTCGTTGCGCGCCGGCAGCACCACGCTGACCCGGCTGTCGCCCTTGGCCCGCAGCAGCCGCCGTACCGGCCAGTCCTCGGCCGACGTGGTGCGGTACGTGGCCCATGCCTCCACCACCGGTGAGACGATCGTTGCTGAATCCCGCACTGGCACACCCCCAGGTCATGGTGGAAACGCGGGGCGAGGTTTTCCCGCAGATCAACCCGCGCTAACCGGATCATGCCTAACAGCCTGATGAGGACCCGCACGCCCACGGGTTCCCGGCCGATGAACGTTTGATTGCGCGCCCACCCGGGGAGAGCTGACGGCGTCTTCGGGTGACGGCGGCGAGAGGACGAGGGTATGCGCACGTGCCGGGTGGGGCTGGTGGGAGCCGGCGGGGTGGCGCAGCGCCACGCGCGGGTGCTGACCGGCTTCGAGGACGTGGAACTGCTCGGGGTGACCGATGTCGCCGCGGACGCGGCCCGGGAGCTGGCCGAGGCGTACGGCGCCCGGTCCTTCGTCGACGCGGCGGACCTGCTCGCCGCCGGACCGGACGCGGTGTACGTGTGCGTACCGCCGTTCGCGCACGGGCCGGTGGAGGAACTGGTGATCGAGGCCGGGGTGCCGATGTTCGTCGAGAAGCCGGTGGCGGCGGACCTGGAGACCGCCGAGCGGATCGCCGCGCTGGTCGAACGGCGGGGGCTGCTCACCGCCGTCGGCCACCACTGGCGCTACCTGCACGCCGTCGGGCAGGCCCGGGAGCTGCTGGCCGACCGCCCGGTGCGGATGGTCGGCGGGGCCTGGCTGGACAGGGTGCCGCCGGTGCCCTGGTGGGCCCGGTGCGACCGCTCCGGCGGCCCGGTCGTCGAGCAGGCCGCGCACGTGCTGGACCTGATCCGGCTGCTGGCCGGCGAGGTGACGGAGGTGACCGCGTACGGCGACGGCAGCCCGCCACCGGTGGCGGACGCCGACATCGACTCGGTCACCGCGGCGACCCTGCGCTTCGCGTCCGGTGCCGTCGGCACCCTCGCCGCGGCCTGCGTGCTCAGCTGGAAGCACCGGGCCGGCGTGGAGGTCCTCGCCGACGGGCTGGCGCTGTCGCTGGCCGAGGACGGGCTGCTGATCCGTGACGCCGACGGCGAGCGGCGGTTGCCCGCCGACCCGGACGGCGCCCGGGTGGCGGTCGACCGGGCCTTCGTCGACGCGGTCCGGGGGGCCGGCGACGACGTCCGGGTCCCGTACGCCGAGGCGCTGCGTACCCAGCGGCTCGCCGTCGCGGTGGCCGAGTCGGCGCGGACCGGACGGGCCGTGGCGCTGCCCACCGGGCCGGCGGCGCGACTCACCGCGCCGGTGGCCGACGCCGCACCGGCCGAGGTGACCCTGCCGGGGGTGACCATCGATGCGTGACCGGGTGGTGGTGGTCACCGGGCCGGGTACTGTCGAGCTGGTCGAGCAGGAGGCGGCCGAACTGCGCGAGGGCACCTTCCGGGTGGCGACCCTGTTCAGCGGCGTCTCCGCCGGCACCGAGCTGAGTTACGTCAAGGGCACCAATCCCTACCTCAACGTCACCTGGAACGCCGACCTCGGGCTGTTCCAGCCGGGCTCGGCCAGCGCCCCGTACCCGGTGACCCGGCTCGGCTACATGCAGGTCGGCCGGGTGGTGGAGAGCCGTACCCCGGCGGTCGCGGTGGGCGCGGTGGGCGCGATGACCTACGGCCACCGCAGCGGGCACGTGGCCGACCCGCTCACCGAGCGCTTCGTCCCGCTCCCGGACGACCTCGACCCGCTGCTCGGCGTCCACGTCGCGCACCTGGGCCCGATCTGCGCCAACGGGCTGCTGCACGCCGCCGCCGACCTGTGCGGCGCCGACGTACGCTCGCTCGGCGACGGCGTGCGCGGCCGGCGGGTGGCGGTGGTCGGCAGTGGGGTGGTCGGCCTGCTCACCGCGCTCTTCGCCCGGCGGCACGGCGCCGCCTCGGTGGTGGTGCTCGACCCCACCCCGGCCCGGCGCCAGGTGGCCGAGGCGCTCGGCCTGGAGACCCTGGACCCGGCGGCGGACGACCCGGCGGTGGTGCTGAAGACCCGGTGGCACCACGCCGCCAGCGACCGGGGTGCCGACGTGGTCTTCCAGTGCCGGGGCCAGCCGTGGGCGCTGCGGCTCGCGCTGCGTCTGCTGCGCCCCCAGGGCACCGTGATCGATCTGGCCTTCTATCAGTCCGGGGCGGACGAGGTCCGGTTCGGGGAGGAGTTCCACCACAACGGGCTGTCGCTGCGCTGCGCCCAGATCGGGCGGGTGCCGCGCGGGCTCGCCCACGCCTGGGACCGCGAGCGGCTCTCCGCGGAGACCGTCGAGCTGCTGCGGCAGTACGGTGACCTGGTGCGGAAGCGGCTCGTCTCGGCGGTGCTGCCGCTGGCGGAGGCGCCGGCGCTCCTGACCGACCTGGCGCAACGCCGCAGGCAGGAGCTCCAGGTGGTCTTCACCGGCTGATCTCTGCCGGCCCGCCTCGCACCAGGCATCCGTCCAGACCGCCCCTGACCTGTGGAAACGGACACGGACTCGGACACCTGGCAACGCCGCGCCCGGGTGGGGGTCACAATCGGCTGCGGTTCGCGTACCGTTGCCGCTCATGGGTGTGTCGCAACGGTTCAAGAGCAGGTTCCGGCGGTTCCTCCAGCGCCCGGGGACGACGGTCGACCTGGCCCCGCTGGAGAAGCTGCTGCCGGCCGTCGAGGCCCGCGAGGCGGAGCTGGAGAAGCTCACCGACGCCGAGCTGACCGAGGCCGCCGGGCAGGCCGACGGATACGAGGAGATCTGCGCGATCGGCCGTGAGGCGGCCCGCCGTGGCCTCGACCAGCGGCCGTACGACGTCCAGCTGCTCGGCGCGATGGCGCTGCTCTCCGGCAAGGTCGCCGAGATGGCCACCGGTGAGGGCAAGACACTCACCGCGACCATCGCCGCGTACGGGCACGTGCGGCTGGGTAACGGCCCGGTCCACGTGCTCACCGTCAACGACTACCTGGCCCGCCGCGACGCCGAGTGGATGGGGCCGGTCTACACCCTGCTCGGGCTCACCGTCGGCTGGGTCAACGAGGCCTCCACCCCGGAGGAGCGGCGTGCCGCGTACACCTGCGACGTCACCTACGTCTCGGTCAGCGAGGCCGGCTTCGACTTCCTCCGCGACCAGCTCGCCACCGACCTCGCCGACCGGGTCCAGCCGGCGCTGGCCACCGCCATCGTCGACGAGGCCGACTCGATCCTCATCGACGAGGCCCGGGTGCCGATGGTGCTCGCCGGCGCGGTCCCGGGCGAGCAGGACCCGGTGCACGCGGCCGCGGCGCTGGTCCGTGGCCTGCGCAAGGGCAAGCACTACACGATCGCCGAGGACGGCCGCAGCGTCGCCTTCACCTCGGCCGGCCTGGCCACCGTCGAGGCCAAGCTCGGCGACATCGACCTGTACGACGAGGAGCACGTCGGGCAGCTCTCCGCGGTCAACGTGGCGCTGCACGCGCACGCCCTGCTGCACCGGGACGTCGACTACATCGTCCGGGACAAGTCGGTCGAGCTGATCGACGAGATGCGTGGCCGGGTGGCCCAGCGCCGCCGCTGGCCGGACGGGCTGCAGGCGGCGGTCGAGGCGAAGGAGGGCCTGGACGCCAGCGCCGAGGGCGAGGTGCTGGGCACCGTCGCCGTGCAGGCGTTCGTCGCGCTCTACCCGAAGGTCTGCGGGATGACCGCGACCGCGGTGCTCGTCGGCGACCAGCTCCGTGAGTTCTTCGGCCTCGAGGTGGCGGTGATCCCGCCGAACACGCCGTGCGTGCGCGAGGACGAGCCGGACCGGATCTACGCCACCCGCGCCGAGAAGGAGGAGGCGCTGATCGACGAGATCAGGCGCTGCCACGAGGCGGGTCGTCCGGTGCTGGTCGGCACCCTGGACGTGAAGGAGTCGGAAGGGCTCGCCGTCGGGCTGCGCGCGGCCGGCGTGGAGTGCGTGGTCCTCAACGCCAAGAACGACGACGAGGAGGCGGCGATCATCGCCGAGGCCGGCGCGTACGGCGCGGTGACCGTCTCCACCCAGATGGCTGGCCGGGGTGTCGACATCCGCCTCGGCGGCAGCGACCAGTCCGACCGGGACCGGGTGGCCGACCTCGATGGCCTCTACGTGATCGGCAGCGGCCGGCACGACAGCCGCCGGGTCGACGACCAGCTCCGCGGCCGGGCCGGCCGGCAGGGCGACCCGGGCGGGTCGGTCTTCTTCGTCAGCCTGGAGGACGACCTGGTCGTCCGGCACGCCGGCGACACCGTCCCGGCGTCGCCGAGGATGAACGCCGACGGCCTGGTCACCGACCCGCAGGTCGACTACGCGGTGGAGCACGCCCAGCGGGTCGCCGAGGGCGTCAACCACGAGATCCACCGCAACACCTGGCGGTACAGCGTGGTGATCGAGCAGCAGCGCAAGGCCCTCGCCGAGCGCCGGGAGCGGCTGCTGACCAGCGACATCGCCGCGCTGATGCTGCTGGAGCGGGTGCCGGAGAAGGCCGGCGAGATGGACGAGGACCTGTTGGCCGACGTGGCCCGCAAGATCGCCCTCTACCACCTGGACCGGCTCTGGGCCGAGCACCTGGCCGAGCTCTCCGAGGTGCGCGAGGGCGTGCACCTGCGGGCGCTGGGCCGGCTCGACCCGCTGGACGAGTTCCACCGCAGCGCCGTACCGGCGTTCAACGCGCTCGTTCCGGAGATCGAGACGCGGACCATCGCCACCTTCGAGGAGACGGAGTTCGACGACGGCTGGGAGCCGGACGCCGCGAAGCTGGTCCGGCCGAGCGCCACCTGGACGTACCTGGTGCACGACAACCCGTTCGGTTCGGAGCTGGACCGGCTGATCGCCTCGGTGGGCCGGCGGCTGATCTCCGGGTCGCGCTGACCTCGGCGAAGGGGTCCCGTCCGGCGGGTGTCACCGCCGGGCGGGACCCCTTTGTGCTGTTTCGAACCCCGTCTGCGAGGGTAGTAGGCCGGGGCTTTCGGGGCAGGCCGGGGCCTTCGAGTCAGGGAGAGACAGCGGATGGCACAGGCAACGGCGCCGGACCGGGACGTCGCGCGGGCGGGGGTGGCGGGGGCGGCTCGGTGAACCTGGACACGCGGGAGCCCATGTTCGACACACTCGGGGCGCTGGAGACCGCCGCGCTGCTGCGCGAGCTGACCGCCGGCCTCATCGCGGTCGCCGACTTCGACGACGCGCTGGCCCGGCTGGTCCGCATCGCCCGGGACGCCGTACCCGGGATCGACTGCTGCGGGTTCACCACTCTGCGGGCGGGCGAGCCCGCCGGGGTGGCCGCCTCGGACGCCGGCCGGGCTGAGCTGAACGACCTCCGGCACGGCCCGGAGACGCCGGCGATGACCGCGATCCGCCGTCGCGAGATGATCATCGCGCCCGATCTCGGCCGGGAGGCACGCTGGGCGGCCTGGACCGGTCGGGCCCGCGGCCTCGGCGTACGCGGGGTGATCTCCGCGCCGGTCGACGTGGACGAGCAGGTGATCGGCGCGATCAACCTGTACGCCGAGTCGGCCGGTGCGCTCACCACTGGGCACCAGCTCGTCGCGATGCTGTTCGCCGAGCACGCCGGGCTGCTCCTCGCCGCCGTCCGGGACCGGGAGCGGCAGGCCGCCCGGGCCGATCAGCTCGACTCGGCGCTGCTGGAGGAGGGCGTCGTCGGGCAGGCCGTCGGTGTGATCATGACGCAGCGCGGCTGTCCGGCGCCCGAGGCCCTGGCCGTGCTCCGCACCGCCGCCTCCTCGTTGGACATTCCGCTGCGCGAGGTGGCCGAGCGGCTGGTCCGCACCGTCTCCCGGCCCCGGGACAACTGAGCGACACTCGTTTCGCCCCGGTGGTCCTCGGGTAGCACCCTGGACTGGTGGACAGCACCGACCCGGGGAGGGACCGATGGAGAGCCGACTGCGGGTGCAGGGGCACCCCATCCAACCGATGCTGGTGACGTTCCCGTTCGGACTCTTCGTCAGCGCCGCCGTCTTCGACCTGGCCGACGTCACCGGCGGCCCCGCGTTCCTCGGCGAGGTGGGCTACTGGACGGCCGTCGCCGCCCTGGTCGCCGCCGCGCTTGCCACCGTCGCCGGGATGGTCGACCTGTGGGACGCGCGGGCCGACCGGGCCCTGCGTACCGCGGTCGCCTGCCACCTGGCCAACGCCGCGATGGCGGCGCTGTTCCTGCTCACCTGCCTGATCCGGGCGCAGGCGCCGCAGCGTGGCGCGACCGGCGTCGCGTTGGCCGCCGAACTGTTCGCGCTGGCCGCCGGGTCGGTCGGCGTGTGGCTCGGCGCCCGGCTGATGCACCAGTTCGATCGCGGCCGGCCCGCCGAGTCGAGCGGCCTGGAGACGCTCGGCGAACCTCCCGTCTCCACTGTGGTGCTGGCCGAGGTGACCAGCCCGCCGCCGCTGCCCCCCTCACCCCGGGCCGGTAGGCGTTGATCAAGGAGTTTGCGTCGGAGTCGATCTCCAGCCAGACGCAAACTCCTTGATCAACCAGGGCGGGGGTGTGGGTGGGTTAGTGGTGGGTGGTGTGGTGGGCGGCCAGGAGGTCGGTGCCGAAGTCGCTGGAGGGGCGGCGCAGCACGGTGTGCGCGTGGTTGCCGTCGTCGGTGGTGTTGTCGTACTCGATCAGCAGGTCGTCGCCCTGGATCCGGTAGTAGTGCCGCTGCCCGGGGTGGGGCGGTCCGGCCCAGGCGAAGTGCAGCTCCCCGCCGGCCAGCCGGCCAGCCTCGTGCGCCGCCAGCTCGGGCGGGAGCCGGTCCAGGTAGAGCGCGACGAGCTGGTCGAGCAGCGCCCGCCCGCTCGGGGTGAGCCGGTCCCGGGGTACGCCGAGCGGGTCGAGCCGGCCGGGGGCGGCGGGCCGGGTGGCGCTGATGATGTCGTCCGGCGCCTCCTCGGCGATGATCGCGGCGGCCCGACCGGCCGGGCCGAGCACGTCGAGCAGCTCCCGGGCCAGGTCCTCCTCGGGGCCGAGCGGCCGGGAGACCGGCCGGCCGGCGTGCCGGACGGTGGCCGGGTTGGCGCCGAGGAAGAGCGGGGCGGGGGAGACCTGGTCGTCGACCACGGTCATGTTCACCGACAGATGGTGCCCCTCGATCCGCCATCCCCACCGGTCGTCGCGGGCCGGGTCGCCGAAGACGGCCACCCAGTAGTCGCCGCTGTGCCGGCCGCGCCGCCAGCCCTCGGCCCGGTCGAGCACCTCCTCCAGCGCGACGACCGCCATCGCCTGGGCGTACGCGGCCGGGCTGAGCGCGGTCGCGAGCAGCCGGTGGGCGGCCTTACGGGCGGTGACGTCCAGGTCGGCGAGGCTCACTCCGGGCCGGGGTCGGGGCCGGTACTCCAGCCACCGGCGGGCCGCATCGTCGTCGAAGTCGTGCCGGGCCCGCTGCCGGGCCGGCTCGTCGAGCGCCGTCAGCAGCGCGCCGGCCGCGGTGCGCATCTGCTCGGGTACGGGATCTTCCACCGCCCCTGTATACGCCAGGCCGGCGCGTTCCGCGGGTTTGCCCCTGATAGCTTGCCGAGCCGGTGCGGAAGGGATGGTCGGGGATGGACGATCGGGTGTACGTCGGCAACGCGGCCGTGGACGGTGTGACCGACGCGGGCTGGCTGCTGGGCCACTTCAAGCCGCCCGGCGACGTCCGGCGCAGCACGGAGGTCGAGGTGAAGTGGGGTGTGCACCCCGCTGGGGAGGCCCGTTCGGCATGGGCGACGGGTGAGCGGCGTACCGCCCTGCTGGTGCTGGTCGGCGGCGCGTTCCGGATCGAGCTGCCGGACCGCACGGTGGTGCTGCGCGACCCGGGTGACTACGTGGTGTGGGGCCGGGGCGTGGACCACTCCTGGTACGCCGAGCGGGATTCGGTGGTGCTCACCGTGCGCTGGCCGTCGGTGCCCGGCTACCGGGTGGAGCCGCCGGTCCGGCGCTGAGCGGGGCACGACGCGCACGGCCGTCCCAGCATCCGGTATTACCTACTAACCCTATAGGGTTTACCTCCTATAGTGGGGGCACGTCCGCTCCGTTTTTCCGCCTGCCCTGCTCCGCAGGAGTTCCGTTTCCTCCCCGGCCTGAAGGCCGGGGTATCCACGGAAGGAATCTGATGACCCGCACCGACCCTTCCGACCTGCTCGCCGTGGCCGCCCGCTGGGCCGACCCGGCCGGCTGGCCGGTCCGGCTCCGCTTCGACCCGACCGAGCGGTGGTACGCGCGCCTGGCCGCCGGAGACGGGCCCGAGGTGTGGGCGCTGAGCTGGCTGCCCGGGCAGGGCACCGATCTGCACGACCACGGCGGATCCTCGGGCGCCTTCCGGGTCGTCGTCGGCACCCTCACCGAGGAGACGGTCCGCGACGGCCGGCTGCGTCCCCACCGGCTCGACGCCGGTGCCGGCCGGCGCTTCGGGGCCCGCCACGTGCACGTCGTCACCAATCGCGGGGACCGGCCCGCGGTCAGCGTGCACGTCTACCGGCCCGCGCTGCGCCACATGACCCGCTACCGGCTCGTCGCCGGGCAGCTCGTGGTGGCCGACGTGGCCAGGGCCGGCGTCGCCTGGTGAGCCGCCCCGCATCCGCATCCCTGATCCCCGTCGCACGGAAGGACCCGAGCATGCCGCAGACCCCGACCCCGACCGAGCGCTGTCCGGTCCCGCCGCCCGGCTCGCGGGGGATCGACGAGATCCTCGCCGCCGCCCGCGCCCGGCTGCGCCGCCTCGACCCCGAGCAGGCGCACGTCGCGTACCGGCGCGGGGCGCTGCTGGTCGACATCCGCCCGGCCGGCCAGCGAGCCGCGTACGGCACCGTCCCGGGTGCCCTCGCTGTGGAGCGCAACGTCCTGGAGTGGCGCTTCGATCCGCGCTGTCCGGCCCGGCTGCCCCAGGCCGTCGACTACGACGTACCGGTGGTGATTCTCTGCCAGGAGGGCTACACGTCCTCGCTGGCCGCCGCCGCGCTGCTGGACCTCGGCCTGCGCCGGGCCACCGACGTGGTCGGCGGGTTCGCCGCCTGGTGCATCGCCGGACTGCCCACCCTCGGTCCCACCCCGTCGCTCCGACCCTCGTCCGTCGCGCCCCCGGTCACCGCCGGCCGGGCGCCCCGCTGACCGCCTCGCCACACTCGGCGGGGCGGGCGCGACCGCAAGCCCAGGAGGATCAATGTCCGTCGTCGCCATGTCCGCCCGCCCGTACCGGACCGGGTCGCCCCGCCCCCGTACCGCGCCGACCCTGACCATCACCGTCGACCTGGCCGCCGCCGCGTCGACGCCCGCGCTGGCCCGCCTGGTCGCCGTGCTCGACGAACTCGCCGCGACCGGGGAGGGGGCACCGCAGCCGGCGGAGCACGACGCCGGCCGTGCCGTGATCGAACTGCGGCGCTCGGCCCCGCCGGCCCTGCCGCAGCCCGCGCCGGCCGAGGCGGAGGAGCCCGACACGGTACGCATCCTGGCCGGCACCCGGGTGGTCCGCCAGGACGGCCGGCGGATCCCGCTGACCCGCATCGAGTACGACCTGCTGCTCTTCCTCGCCGAACACCCCCGACGGGTGTTCACCAGGTTGCAGCTGCTCACCAACGTCTGGGGATACGAACACGCGGTGGCGCGCACCGTGGACGTCCACGTTCGCCGGTTGCGGGCCAAGCTCGGCACCGACGCGCCGCTGGTGACCACCGTCTACGGGGTCGGCTACCGGCTCGCCGACGAGGCGCGGATCCTGGTCGACCGCGAGCCGTGAGCGCACGAATCCCGCGCGCGGCGTGCCCGGCCGACGGGCGCGCCGCGCTCACGTTTGCGGTGCCCCACCAGCCATACTGAATCGGGCAGGGACCCCCCTTAACGGGTCATCTCGTCGCTCTGCTGTAATCATCAGGCCTCGTACGCAGAGCGAGCATCCGGCTCCGATGTGTTCGTCAATTGTCACAATCACGCAACGTAGCCGCCCCTTGACCCTCATGAGGACGCCGGGAAGCATCGATGAAGCGGCGTCCCGGGCCGTGGGGACAAACCTGGACCAGCCAAGGAGGACCATGTCGGTCAGCCCCGCCTCGTCGCGCGCCGGATGGCATACGTCCCAACCCTCGGTTCCCGGTCGTCCCCCCGGCGGCCAGCGTCGCCCGGCCAACACCACGACGCCGGTGCTCACCGTCACCCTCAACATCCCGCTGTCCGCTGAGGAGTCGCTGACCCCGGCCGCCCAACAGCTGCTGGAGGCCGCCCGCGAGCTGCTGGAACGAGGCGACGCCGTGATCACCGGCGGCCCGGCGGAGCGTCGGCCCGATCCGGTGCCGGCCGGCCGGTCCCCGGCCCGGTCCCACACCCCGACCATCCCGGCCCTGCACATCCTGGCCGCGTCCCGGTCCGTGCTGCGCGACGGCGAGCCGCTGCCGCTGACCCGGCTGGAGTTCGACCTGCTGCTGCACCTGGTCGCCCACCCCCGTCGGGTGTTCACCCGGTTGCAGTTGCTCAACGCCGTCTGGGGCTACGAGCACGCCGGTGTGCGCACCGTCGACGTGCACGTGCGCCGGCTGCGCGGCAAGGTCGGGGTGGACGTGCCCCTGGTCACCACCGTCTACGGCGTCGGCTACCGGCTCGCCGACGACGCCCGCGTCACCATCGACCGCGCCGGCTGACCCGGTCCGAACGCCCCCGACACATCCGTCTGAGCGCCCCGACACATCCGTCCGGGAGGAGTCCGACCGTCCGGCCGATCGGCGTGGTCAGCACCGCGGCCGCCGGGCACCATGGTCGGATGCGCGTCCGTCCGATCTCCCCCGAGCGACTCGTCAGCGAGCTGGCCGACCGGCTCGCCGACACCGCCGTACCCGGCCGGCTGCGGGTGGCGGTCGACGGTCCGCCGGCCGCCGATCCGGACGCCCTCGCCGCCGCCCTGGTCGATCCGCTGCGCGCCGCGGGGCGTCCGGTGCTGCACGTACGGGCCGCCGACTTCCTCCGGCCCGCCTCGGTCCGCCTCGAACACGGCCGGACCAATCCCGACGCATACTACGAGGGGTGGCTCGACGAGGCCGGGCTGCGCCGGGAGGTGCTCGACCCGGCCGGCCCCGACGGTTCGGGGCGGTTGCTGCCCTCGCTCTGGGACGCCGGCGCAGACCGGGCCAGCCGGGCCGCGCACGTCGAACTGCCGCCCGGCGGGGTGGTGCTGGTCAGCGGGTCGCTGCTGCTCGGCGGCGGGCTGCCCTTCGACCGCACCGTGCACGTGGAGCTGAGCCCGGCGGCGCTGGACCGGCGGACCGACCCCGGGCTGCGCTGGACCCTGCCCGCCTTCGCCCGGTACGCCGACGAGGTGGTCCCCGCCTCCTTCGCCGACGTGGTGGTCCGGGCCGACGACCCGCGGCACCCGGCCGTGGTCGAGGCCGCCTGATCCGACCCGGACAACTCGCCGTGCCGGGTCGGGTACGGGCGACCGGCCCGACGCCGGCACATCCGGGACGCTCCGGCCGGCGCAAGCGGACACGAACCCCGGCGAAGAACCCAGAAGTCCCCGGTTTGATCCGCGGCGGAGGTGGGTATTCGCCCGGCTCACAGCGCACGGGTGAACGCCCGTGCGTCAATCGGAGCACATCCGGGGCGCTCGCCGCCCCGGATCGGCGTGAGTCGCCAGGAAAGGCAGGCAGCGATGCTCGTCCACGACACGACAGCCACGGGCCGCTCCCAGGCGGAGGTCGACCAGATCCGGCAGTCCCTCCAGTCGCGATACGACGAGCTGACCGCGGAGTACGAACAGGCCGTGCTGCAGAGCCAGGTGCTCCGGCTGGTCGAGATAGGTGACACCGCCGGCGACGACCAGGCCGACAGCGGCACCAAGACCGCCGAGCGGGACACCGCCCAGTCCCTGCTGCGCAGCATCCTGGATCGGCGCGCCCAGTTCGAGCACGCGCTCACCCGCCTCGACGAGGGCACCTACGGCTTCTGCGAGGGCTGCTCCGCGCCGATCCCGGTGGAGCGGTTGGAGATCTTCCCCTCCGCCACGTCCTGTGTGACCTGTAAGCAGAACCGGGAGCGGCGGGCGGCCTGAGCGCTTCCCGGTCGCCGGTCGGTCCCGTACCCGGTGGGCTCGCCTGATGGGTGAGATCAAGGTGGGCACCGCGTCGTGGACCGACCGGACCCTGCTCGACTCCGGCTGGTACCCGGCGACCGCCGACAATCCGGAGCGACGGCTGGACTACTACGCCCGGCAGTTCCCGCTGGTCGAGGTGGACGCCACCTACTACTCGCCGCCCGCCGAGCGGACGGCCCGGCTGTGGGTGGCGCGCACCCCGCCCGGCTTCACCTTCAACGTCAAGGCGTTCAGTCTGCTCACCGGCCACCCGACCCGGGTCGGCGCGCTCTACCAGGACCTGCGCCCGGCGACGGAGAAGAAGAACCTCTACCCGGACGACCTGCCGCCGCAGGCGTACGAGGAGGTCTGGGCCCGGTTCCTGTCCGCCCTCGACCCGCTGGTCGAGGCGGGCCGGCTCGGGGCGCTGCTGTTCCAGTTCCCGCCCTGGTTCACCCTCAGGCGGGACAACAAGCAGTACCTGCTCGAGGTGGCGCGACGGTGTGCCCCGCTGCGCCCGGCCTTCGAGTTCCGGCACGCCTCCTGGTTCGCCGGCGACAACGCCGACGAGACGCTGGGATTCCTGCGCGAGCACGAGCTGACCTACGTCTGCGTCGACATGCCGCAGGGGCACCGCTCGTCCGTGCCGCCTGTGCTGGCGGCCACCGCCGAGCTGGCCGTGGTCCGCTTCCACGGCCACAGCGACAGGTGGACCAGCAAGGACATCCACGAGAAGTTCGGCTACGACTACGCCGACCGGGAGCTGCGGGACTGGGCGCCGAAACTGCGCGAGCTGGCCGGCGCGGCCGGGCAGACCCACGTGCTCATGAACAACTGTTACCGGGACTACGCCCAGCGCAACGGCCAGCGCTTGCAGGCGCTGCTCGGCGCCGACTGACGGGCGGATTCACCCCGCCGGGGTGAGGCCGGCTCACCCGCTTCCCGGCCAGCCTGGACGGTGTGTGCGGTCCGTCGAGGACCGCGCGGCCGACAGGAGGTGGGCCATGACGGTGCGAGTCGTAGCGGATCGACGCCGCGGCGGGGTGCTGCACGTGGTCGGAAGATCCGAGCCGCCCCGGCGAGGCACACGGCCCGGTCGGTTCAGCCCGACCCGGCTGTGGCGGGGGCCCAGCGGGCCGCCGCGACGCACCGACGACCGACGCTGGGAAACCGACGCACGGGGGTGGGCAGATGGCTGAGCAGCTGATTTCCGCGTTCGAGTCCTCGCTGGACAAGACGAACGTGATCCTCAAGGAGATCGAGCAGGCGTACGGCTGGCAGAAGGACCAGCGCAACCAGTCCTACGCGGCGCTGCGTACGGTGCTACACCTGCTGCGGGACCGGATGCCGGTGCCGGAGAGCACCGAGTTCGCCCAGCAGTTGCCGGTGCTGCTGCGCGGCATCTACTTCGAGGGCTGGCAACCGGAGAACGTGCCGATCAAGTTGAACCGCGACGACTTCCTGTATGAGGTCCGCCAGGGCTTCCCGTACGACGTAGAGGGCGGCCCGCAGCGGGTGGTGCAGGTCGTGCTCGACACCCTGCGCCGGCACGTCACCCAGGGCGAGTGGCAGGACGTGAAGTCGAACATGCCACAGGACCTCGGCCAGATGATTCCGTGACCGGCACCGTCCCGGCCCGCTTCGCCGTACCGGTGGGGCGGGCCGTCGGCGTACCGGAGCGGCGACGCGCTCCACGGGGGTGACCGGCCGCGATGCCCGGCGAATCATCCGTTTCGCCCGACCCTGCCGTCTACCGTGTGGTTAGAGATGATCGCGCGTGGGGTACCACCCGCCGCACGAGAAACCCCGGCGGACGACGGGGCGGGCACACCCGAGGGAGCATCCATGGCACTCAACGACGACGACATGCAGACCAGCGCCGGCGGCCCCGAGGGCCCGGCCGACGGTGGGGCTACTCCCGGCCAGCGGGACGGTGGCGCGGACGGCGGCGCCGACCGTGGCGCGGAGCGCGGGGCCGATCGGGGCGCCGACCGGGGCGCCGAGGGCCCGGCCGACGGTGGCGCCACCCCGGGCAAGCAGGACGGTGGCGCGGACGGCGGCGCCGAGGGCCCGGCCGACGGTGGCGCCACCCCCGGCCAGCACGACGGCGGCGCCGACGGCAGCGCCCGCTGACCGGCCGCCATGGCACACATCGACCCGCCGGGCGGCGACGGCCGCCCGGCGGTTCCGTCTTCCACAACCGCGACCACGACCGTGACCATGGCGACGCCCGCGGTCGCGGGCGTGAACACGACCCCGGCCGCGCCCACGGCCCTGGCCCGTTGTGCGGCCGTCGACCCCGCCAAGTTCGCCGCCGACCACTGGGGGCGCAGCCCGCTGCTGTCCCGGGCGGCCGAGCTGCCCAACCGGAACGGCTTCACCGACCTGTTCAGCCCCGCCGACGCTGACGAACTGCTCAGCCGGCGCGGCCTGCGTACCCCGTTCCTGCGGGTGGCCAAGGACGGCGAGCTGGTGCCGGCGGCGCGCTACACCGGCGGCGGGGGCGCCGGCGCCGAGATCGGCGACCAGGTCCTCGACGAGATGGTCCTCCAGCTGTACGCCGACGGCGCGACCCTGGTGTTGCAGGGCCTGCACCGGACCTGGCCGGCCCTGGTCGACCTGGCTCGCGACCTGACCGCCGCGCTGGCCCAGCCCACCCAGATCAACGCCTATCTGACCCCGGCCGGCAGCCAGGGCTTCGCCACCCACTACGACACGCACGACGTCTTCGTGCTCCAGGTCGACGGCCGCAAGCACTGGCGGATCCACCCGCCCGTGCTGCCCGACCCGCTGGAACGGCAGCCCTGGGGCGGGCTGGCCGACGAGGTGTCGGCCACCGCCGAGGGCCGGCCCGCACTGGACGTGGTGCTCGCCCCGGGCGACGCGCTCTACCTGCCCCGCGGCTGGCTGCACAGCGCCCAGGCACAGGAGTCCAGCTCCCTGCACCTGACCGTGGGCGTCCGGGCGCTCACCCGGTACGCCATGGTCGAGGAGCTGCTGGCCCTCGCCGCCGAGGAACCCCGGCTACGGTCCGGGCTGCCCCTCGGTGTCGACCTGGCCGACCCGGACGCCATCGAGCCGGAGCTGACCGAGACGGTGGAGGCGCTGCGCGACTGGCTGTTGCGGGCCGACCCGGCCGCGGTGGCCGCCCGGCTGCGGGACCGGGCCTGGCCGGCCAGCCGCCCGGCACCCATCCGGCCGCTGGCCCACGCCGCCGCGCTGGCCGCGCTGACCGCCGACAGCCGGGTCGGCCCCCGGCAGGGCCTACGCTGGCAGCTCACCCCGACCGGAGACGCCGGCCGGGTGGCGCTACGCCTCTTCGACCGCACCATCACCCTGCCCGGCACCTGCGAGCCGGCCCTGCGCGCCGTGCTCACCGGCGAGGTGACCCGAGTCGGCGACCTACCCGGCCTCGACGACGACGCCGACCGCCTGGTCCTGACCCGCCGCCTACTCAGAGAAGCCGTCCTAACCCCCGCCTGACACCCCGCCCCCGGGGTGGGGACGGGCGGGGCGGGTCAGCGGGTGAGGGTTAGGAGGAGGACGGTGGTCAGCAGGCCGGCGGCGATCACCACGGTGATCGGGCGGGGGGCCAGCACGGCGTGGCGGCGGTCGGCCAGCAGGCGGGCCGGTGCCAGCCCGACCAGCGGGCCGAGCAGCGTCACCACCAGCGCCAACACCGGCATCCCGACCGCCAGGTCCCCGCCGGAACCGGTGCCCAGCGCCCGCGCGGCCGCCCCCAGGGCGTACGCGACGATCGACCCGCCGACCCCGCAGCCCACCAGCAGCGGGTTCGCCGAGCCGGGCAGCTCGCCCCGCTGGCGGATCCGGTCCAGCAGGTCCCGCACCCCGTGCAGCCGGGGCACCGGGTCGCCGGTGGCGTCCCGGGCCGGTCCGGGCGGGTCGCCGAGCCGCCCGCCGGAACGCACCCGGGACCGTAGCTCCCCCCACAGATGGCCGGCCTCGGCGTCCACCCGGTCCACCAGCTCCCGAGCCTCGGCCGCCTCCGCCTCGGCCCGGCGGACCTGCTCGGTGGCCTCGGCCACGGCCCGGTCCGCGGCGGCGCACTGCTGCGCGTACCAGGTGTGCGCCTCGGTGCGCTGGGCGGCCACCCGGGTGGTCAGCTCGGCGAGCCGACGGAGCTGTGCCGCGTACGTCTCACTGGTCACCGGTTCGTTCATGAGGACGGACCATATGGGATGATCACCTGCCCGGTGCGGTGCACCGCCCGGTCGAAGTAGAGGCCCCGCCACGGGCGCGGATACCAGTCCGGCCCGCCGCTGCCCGGGTAGAGCGAGGAACCCAGCTCCGCGCCCTGCACGTCGAGCGCCACCCACGCCCCGATCTGGTCGGTACGCGCCGCCGGGCCGCCCAGGTCCGCCCGCATCCGGGCCACCCCCCGCCACCAGGCCAGCACGTGGGTCCGCCGTTCCGGCCCGTCGTGCAGGATCCGGCGCAACTGCTCCAGCCCGGTCCGCCGCCCCGCCTTCCCGGCGAGTTGTCCGGCCGCCGCGTCGACCGCGTACAGCAGCAGGTAGTGCGGGCTCTGCGGGGTGCCCGGCGCGCCGAGCCCGTCGCCCACCTCGGCCATCAGCTCGGGCACGGTCTCCTCGTCGTACCAGGCGGCGTCGTCGGCCAGGTCCTCGTAGAGGGCGCGGGCGGGCGGGTCGGCGTCCGGGTCGAGACAGGCGATCGAGAACCGGGCGGTGCCCGGCCGGTGCTGCCGGGCCAGGGAGCGGGCGGCCGCGTCCAGCACGGCGCACGCCTCGTCCACCCGGGTGCCGAGCACGGCGAGGTTCCGGCCGGGCGCCCGGGGCAGGCGCAGCGCCGCCGAGCGGGCCTGCACGTCGATGATCTCCCCGAGCAGGGCCACCGGACTGCGCGGCACCCCCTGCTCCGGGACGGCCAGCGCGCGGAAGTCCGGCGCGTCGCCGAGCCGCGGGATCGCGTCGCCGTCGAAGAGGCGGGCCGGGGAGGCGTCCTGCGGGCGCATCCGCCACAACCGGTGCTGCAACTCGCTCCACGTCTCCCAGTCGCCGGCCGACGGGATCCGCGCCACCTGGTTCCCCTCGACCAGCCCCGACTCGGCGTTGACCACCGCGTGGTGCCGGGGCAGCGACTGCGCCGCGTCGTTGCGTTCGGCCAGGATGCGCAGCGCCTTCGGCAGCGCGATCCGCAGGGTGAACTGGGCGACCAGCGCCGGGCGCCCCCACAGTGCCTCGATGCCGCGAACGTCCTGCGAGGCGAGCACCAGGTGGATGCCCTGCGAGCGGCCCCGCCGGGCCAGGTCCTCCAGCAGGTCGGCGGCCTCCCGGGCGACCACGTCCCGGCCGGCGAGCAGCGCCTGGAACTCGTCCACCACGGCCACGATCCGCGGCCAGCGCCCGGTCGGGTCCACCTCCCGCAGTTCGGCGAGCTTGGTGACCTCGTGCTTCTTGGCCGCGTCCGCCCGGCGGCGCAGCTCCTCGGCGAGGAAGCGCAGCAGGGCCAGGCCGAACTCCCGGTCGGTGTTGACGTTGATCCCGACCAGCCGCATGTGCGGCAGCCAGCTCGGGTCCCGCCGGCCCTGGGCGAACCGGGCGAAGGACACCCCCTCCTTGAAGTCCAGCAGATAGAACTCCAGCTCGGCGGGGGAGTAGCGGGCGGCGAGCGCGCCGATCCAGGCGAAGATCAGGTTGGTCTTGCCGGTGCCGGACGGGCCACCGATCAGTGCGTGCGGCGGATAGTCGCCGAGGGTCAGCAGCACCGGCCGGCCGTGTCGGCCCTCGCCGATCGGCGCGTTCAGCGCGTGCGCCGAGTCCTCCCGCCAGTACTCCTCGGGCGGCGGGAGCAGGTCGGTGAAGGGCGCCGGCGGGGGACCGGCGTTGACCCGGGAGGCCACCTCCCGGCAGGTCTCGGTGACCAGCCCGGCCGGGGGCGGCTCGTCGAGCACGACCGGCAGCCCGGCGATCCGGGCGTCGCCCGGCTCCACCGCGATCCGGGTCACCGTCGGGTCCTCCGGCACCGCCATGCCGCGTACCACCAGGTGCACGCCGCAGGCCGCCCCGGTGCGTACCACCCGGTCCAACTGGCCCCGCTCATGCCGGGACAGCTCGTCGCCGCCGAGCAGCACCGCCACCCGCCACGGCTCCGGCCGGCGGCCGGTCGCGGCGGCCAGTTCGCGCAGCGACGCGTACTCGCCGGCGAGCACGGTCTCGTTGATCCGGCGGATCTGCTCCACCAGGTCGTCCAGCAGCCGGCCCAGCCCGCCCGGGCCGACGAAGGTGAGCAGCCCGGCGGTGCCGAGCGGGGCGAACCCGGCCAGGCCGCCGCCGAGGTGCTCCGGGTCGTATCCGAACAGCCGGACGGTGCCCGGCTCGGCGCGTCCCAGCGAGCGCAGCAGCAGGGCCGGCACCAGCGCGGCGATGCCCTCCCGGTCACTGCCGGCCAGGTGCACGTGACCGGCGTCCAGCAGCGGCACCAGCGCCGGCACCGGTTCGGCGTCGGGGATGCGTACCGACCCGACGCGGACCACGCCGGGCAGCTCGGCCCGGTCGGCGGGGGTGACCCGCCACCGGTCCCACGCCGCGGACGCCGCGCCGGGCGCCTCCCGCTCCGCCGCCGCGGCGGCCCGCCGGACCAGCCCCGCGATCCGGGCGCTGTGTCGGGCATCGATCTCGGCCAGCCGGCCGTCGCGGGCCTCGCCCACCCGCTCGGGTACGGCCGCCGCGGCCCGCCGCACCCGGGCCAGCCGTTCCCGGCCGGCGGCCAGGTCGGCGTCGGCGTCGGCCAGCCGGTTCCGGGCCGCGCCGAGGGCCTCGGAGAGCAGGCCCCGGACCCGCGACACCAGTTGGGTACGGACGTCAGCCATGCGTACCCCGGGACGGTTCCCGTTCCTCCGCGTCCTTCGGCAGGTCACGCCCGAGCCGGTCCAGCAGCACCCCGGCGACCACCCCGGCGGTGACCGCCGGATCCGCGGCGTGCGGGTGCTCCTGGTCCTCGGCGCGGCGGGGCGGGGGCATCCGGCAGACCCGGGTGAGCAGGGTGTCCAGCACCGGCGGCGGTAGTCCCGGCAGCAGGTCACGGACCCGTCCGTCCAGCTCGCGGCGCAGCCGGCCCAGGTCGTCGGCGCGGGGCGGGTGCCCGAGCAACTCCCCGGCCAGGTCGCGCAGCAGCGGCGGGGCGACGGCCGCCAACCCCAGCCCCACGTCGGCGTGCGCCCGGCGCAGCTCGCGGTGCAGCCGGTCCCGGTCACCCGAGCGGATCCCGGTCACCACCCGGCGCAGCAGCTCCCGGGAGTCGTCGACCCGCTCGTCCGGCTCGTCCGGCGGGCCCTCCCGGCCGCCGGTCAGCTCCGCCACCCGTACCGACCACCAGCGCCGCGCCGTCGGCTGTTCGCCCTGCTCCGGTACGCCGCCCGGGGTCGGCGGCGCGTCACCCCGAGGCGCGTCGTGCTTCGGCCGCCGGCCGTCGGCCTGCGGGGCGGGCGCCCCGTCGGCGGCGAGCCCGATCGCGGCCAGGTACCCGGACAGCTGCTCCTGGGCCACCCGCAGCGCGTACCCGGCGGTCTCCGCGTGCTCGGTCGCGGCGGACAGCTCCGGCACGCCCATCGGGTCGGCCGACTCCTGCCGAACCCAGCGCAGCCGCTCGGTGGCCTGGCCGAACTTCTCGAGCGCCAGGGCGAGCTGGGCGAGCGGCAGCTCGTCGGCGGCGGCGCGGACCTGCGCGCCGATGTCCTCGACGATGGACACGGCCGGCCCCTAGAGGGTGGAGACGTAGAGCTGCGCCTGCTCGACCGCGACAAGTGTGGCGGCGAGGCACTCCTCGAGCTCCTGGCTGGCCTGGGTCAGCGACGCCTGGGCCGCCTCGACCGTCTCGTGCCCGCTGCCCTCCAGCGCGCCGGCCAGGGTCTGCTGCGCCTCGGCCAGCTTCTCGCCGGCCGCCTGCACGGCTGACTGCCCGTCACCTATCTGCTGGAGGGCGACATCGATGGCTGCCTTCAGCTCGGCGACGCTCGCCACGGGGACCTCCTGGGGGCGGGGAGATCTCCATTACATCCCATCCGGACGGGTGGACGAACATCCGCCCTCGCGGTATTTCTGCCCGGCTGCCCGATTACGGGGCTGACGTGCGCGGAGGCCCTCCGGCCCGGCCGCGCGGGGTCCCGCTCGCGAGTCACCCGGTCCTGTTCACGGGCCGCCCCACGTCGCGTACCTCGGGTCGGCCGGCGGCGCTCAGCGGTCCCAGGGCAGCCAACGCGGGCCGTGCACCTCGGCGCCCAACGCGCCCACCCGGGCCCGCAGCTCGCGGTCGGCGGTGACGACGACGCGGCGGCGGTCGGCCGCCGCCGCGACCAGCTCGACCATGGTGTCGTCGCCGGAACCGGGTGCGGCGACCACCCCCACCCCCAGCACCGCCGGTACGCCCCGCGCGGCCCCCTCCACCACCAGCACCACCTCCACCGGCGGTGGCAGCTCCGGCGCTACGCCTCCCTCGGCCAGCGGCACCAACGCGTCACGCAGCCGGGTCGCCGCCCCGGCCCGGTCCCGCCACCAGCCGTCCGGTCGCGAGCCCACCACGTTCGCCCCGTCGACGATCAGCAGCGCCCTGGTGTCCATGTCCCACAGCCTGCCACCGGGCCGGCCGCCATCCCGCGCCCGACCCGCCCGCGTTTGTCGCGCCGACCGCCGGGTAGCCACGGCCGACCGTGCCGCGCCAGTCGCCCCGGCGGCCGTGCCGCGCCAGGTCGTCTCGGTGATCGTGCCCGCCCGAGCAGCGGAGGACAGAGATGATGGGACCCGGTGACTTCGGCTCCGACCCGTGGGACGAGTTCCTGGCCCGGTACTTCGGCCGGGGCGAGGGGGGACGCCGGCCGGCGCACCGGGTCGACATCACCCGGCTGATGACCGCCGACGCGCGGGAGATGCTCGCCGACGCGGCCCGGCGGGCCGCCCAGAAGCACAGCAACGACCTGGACACCGATCATCTGCTGTGGGCGGCGCTGCAACGCGAGCCGCTGCGCGACCTGGTCCGCCGTGCCGGCGCCGACCCGGACGCCCTGGTCAACGCCCTCGGCGGGCGCGGCGACGGGGCGCCCCGGGGCGAGGTGCCGCCGAACCTGTCGCTCACCCCGGCGGCCAAGCGGGCGCTGCTCGACGCCCACCAGTTGTCGCGGGCGATGGGTGCCAACTACATCGGCCCCGAGCACATCCTGATGGCGCTGCCGCTGAACCCGGAGTCGCCGGCCGGGCGGATGCTCGCCGCCGGTCGGATCCAGCCCGAGTCGTTGCAGGCGGCCAGTGCGGAACGTGGGGGCAACCCGCGGCCGGACCGGGGCACCCCCACCCTCGACCAGTACGGCCAGGACCTCACCGAACTGGCCCGCATGGACCAGATCGACCCGGTGATCGGCCGGGCGGACGAGATCGAGCAGGCGGTGGAGATCCTGTCCCGGCGGACCAAGAACAACCCGGTGCTCATCGGCGAGGCCGGCGTCGGCAAGACCGCCATCGTGGAGGGGCTGGCCGAGCGGATCTGCGACGGGGACGTGCCGCAGACCCTGATCGGCAAGCGGGTGATCCAGCTCGATCTGCCCGGCCTGGTCGCCGGCACCCGCTACCGGGGCGACTTCGAGGAACGGCTGAAGAAGGTGATCGACGAGATCCGGGCGCACCGCGACGAGCTGATCATCTTCCTGGATGAGATCCACACCCTGGTCGGCGCGGGCGGCGCCGGCAGCGAGGGCGGCATGGACGCGTCCAACATGCTCAAGCCCGCCCTCGCCCGGGGCGAGCTGCGGGTGATCGGCGCGACGACGCTGGACGAGTACCGGCGCAGCATCGAGAAGGACGCCGCGCTGGCCCGCCGGTTCCAGCCGGTCTTCGTGCCCGAGCCGAGCGTCGAGGACACCGTCACCATCCTGCGCGGCCTGCGGGACCGGTACGAGGCGCACCACCAGGTCCGGTTCACCGACGAGGCACTCGTCGCCGCCGCCGAGCTCGCCGACCGGTACGTCACCGACCGCTACCTGCCGGACAAGGCGATCGACCTGATCGACCAGGCCGGCGCCCGGGTCCGGCTGCGTACCCGGACCCCCGCCGAGGACGTGCGGGAGCTGGAGCGGCAGCTCGACGAGGTACGCCGCAACAAGGACCAGTCGGTCGCCGACGAGCAGTACGAGCGGGCCTCCCAACTGCGCGACCGGGTGTCCGAACTGGAGGATCAGATCGGCCGCGCGAAGGGGGAGGGCGAGCCGGAGAACGTGCCGACGGTCGGCCCGACGGAGATCGCCGAGGTGGTCTCCCGGGCCACCGGCATCCCGGTCAACCAGCTCACCGAGGAGGAACGGGACCGGCTGCTGCGCCTGGAGGGACAGCTGCACGAGAAGGTCATCGGCCAGGACGACGCGGTCCAGGTGGTCGCCGAGGCGGTCCGGCGCTCGCGTACCGGCCTGGCCGACCCGAACCGGCCGATGGGCAGCTTCCTCTTCCTCGGCCCCACCGGGGTCGGCAAGACCGAGCTGGCCCGGGCCCTGGCCGAGGCGCTCTTCGGCGAGGCGGACCGGATGGTCCGGGTGGACATGAGCGAGTTCCAGGAGCGGCACACGGTCAGCCGGCTGGTCGGCGCCCCGCCCGGATACGTTGGCTACGAGGAGGCCGGCCAGCTCACCGAGGCGGTCCGCCGCCGCCCGTACGCGGTGGTGCTGCTCGACGAGATCGAGAAGGCGCACCCGGACGTGTTCAACATCCTGCTCCAGGTGCTCGACGATGGCCGGCTCACCGACAGCCAGGGCCGGACGGTGAACTTCAAGAACACCGTACTGATCATGACGAGCAACCTGGGCTCGGAGATGATCACCGGCACCCAGCGTACGGTCGGCTTCGCCACCGGAGCCCCCGGCCAGCAGGAGGCCACCGAGCTGCGGGAGCGGCTGATGCGTCGGCTCCAGGAGAACTTCCGGCCCGAGTTCCTCAACCGGATCGACGAGATCATCATCTTCCAGCGCCTGGAGGCGCAGCAGCTGCGCCAGATCACCGAGCTGCTGCTGGAGGAGACCCGCCGCCGGCTGCACGCCCAGGACATCCAGGTCGACTTCACCACCGCCGGGGTGGACTGGCTCGCCGAGCACGGCTACCAGCCGGAGTTCGGCGCCCGCCCGCTGCGCCGGGTGATCCAGCGGGAGGTCGACAACCGGCTCTCCCGGATGCTGCTGGAGGACCGGGTCTCTCCCGGGCAGCGGGTCACCGTCGACGCGCAGGACGGTCAGCTCTCCATCGAGGTGGCCGCGGGCGAGCGCGGCTACACCGCCGCCGCGACGTCCCATCCACGATGAGCGGCGTGGTGCCGTGCCGTCCGCGAAGCGCGGCCAGGTTCCATCCCCGACGGACCGGAGGGCGGGCATGACGGAACCCGAGGAGGCCCGGGAGGACACCGAGCGCAGCGAGCCGATCGTCGCGCCCCCGACGGCCAACCCGTCCCGGGTGAAGGTGCCGCCGGAGGGCCTCAAGCAGCACACCGACCAGGGTGAGGGCGACCCGACGCCGTCCGGGCCGCCGTCGGGAGAGGAGGCCTGATGGTACGCGAGCAGCGACTCGACCCCGAGGTCGAGGTGATCTGGGACGACTTCCACGCCGAGGTGAACGTCCCCTCCGAGAAGCTGCGGCAGTGGCTGCTCACCCGTGGCTCCGGGGAGGACGCGTTCGGGCCGAACCCGGACCTGGACCTGCCCGAGCCGGGCCGGCAGATCCTCGCCGTGCTGACCAAGCGCAAGGTGGATCTGACTCCGGAGGACATCGAGGTGATGCGGGACGCCATCGACCGGATCCGCGCGTTGACGGCGGAGCGGCCGAGCCGGGGCAACGCCGACGACGAGTGGCGGCACTCCCTGCTCGACCTCGGCCACGACGTGCTGATCGAACGCTGAGCCGGTCACCCACGGCACCCGGGACGCGTCCCGGGTGCCGTGGATCGGTCACTCCGATTCCATGCTGGGCAGTTGCAGACCGGCCGCGTCGGCGGCGGCCTGCCGGTCGGCGCGGGCCCGCTCCTCCCGACTGAGCAGGTTGGCGTACTCGGTGATGTCGGCGGGCTCGGGCACCTCCGGCAGCCGGCGCAGGAAGGCCTCCACGTCCTCGGCGGCGGCGGTGTGCACGGCGGCCGCCTGGCGCAGCAGCTCGCGCTGCTCCGCGGCGGGGTACAGATCAGTCATGCCGCCCTGATACCCGCGATCAGGCGCTTCGCACTCCACCGGCCACCGTCGCCTGCGCGCCGAAGTCGGGATGCCGCAGCAGCCAGGCCAGGTAGTCCGGATGGTTCGCCAGCGCGTCGGTGTACGCGGCCACCGCCGTCTCCAGCACCGTCTCGGCCACCCGGGCGGCCGGCGCGTCCGGGTGCCAGCCCAGCAGCAGCCGCCAGCGCAGCGGTGCCCCGGCCAGCCGGCGGGTGACCAGTCCGGCGGGCGGCCGGAAGGTGGCCTGGCAGAGCGCCACCCCCTCGCCCGCGTCGACCAGGTCCACGCAGCCGCGTACGTCCGTCTCGTAGACCTTGCGCGGGGTGAACCCGGCGCGGGCGCAGGCGGCGGCGAAGCAGTCACCGAAGCATCCGTCCCCCGGCGCGGCCACCCACTGCTCGCGCCGCAGGTCCGCCAGGCGCACCTCGTCGCGGTCGGCCAGCGGGTGGTGCTGCGGCAGGAGCACGAACACCGGGTCGACGGCCACCTCCCGCCAGGTCAGCCCGAACGCCGCCGACGGGCTGGCGTCCCCGCAGACCCCGGTCAACGCGAAGTCGAGCCGGCCGCCGGCCACCTGCTGGGCCAGCTCGTCCACCCACCAGGACGCGTACGTGGTGATCCCCACGTCCGGCCGTTCGGCGGCGAGCCGGTGCACCAGCCGGCCGAGGATCGGGCTGTTCACCCCGCCGAACCGGTACCGGCTCAGCAAGTCCCCCGCACCGGCCAGCCGGGCCGCCTCGTCCTGCAGGCCCTTCATCGCCGGGAGCAGCACCCGGGCCCGGTCCAGCACCAGTTCGCCGAGCGCGGTGGGGCGGGCACCGCGACGGTCCCGCTCGAACAGCGGGCCGCCGAGGACCCGCTCGATGCGCTGGAGCTGGGCGGTCAGTGCCGGCTGGGCCAGGCCGAGCGTCGAGGCCGCCTTGGTGACGCTCCCCGTCTCCGCGATCGCGCGGACCACCCGCAGGTGTCGCAGCTCCAGATTCATACGGTGACGGTAGGACCGTGGCCCGGTATGCGGAAGAGCCCGCACGGCATCGGCGTACCTGGATCGGTCGGCGCCCGGTCCGCGGTGGTTCGGGCCTGGCTCAGCGCGCCCGGCGCCGCGCCGGGTCCGACAGGCGGGTACGCCGCCCCGTCACCACGTCGCGGACCTTGTCCAGCACGCCCAGCGCCGGCTCGACGACCTTGTTCCACGGCGGGGTGGCCGGGGTGTCCGGGTGTGGCCGGGTCGGTGCCGCCTCCTCGGCGATCTCCCACCGGTTGCCGAGCCGGATCAGCTCGACCTCGGTGGCCACCGCACGCAGCCGCGTGACCAGCGCGGCGACCCGGTCGACGTGCCCGCCCACCCGATCGGTCAGGTCCGCCACCGCCGGGTCCTCCGGCCCGGACAGTCCCTTCAGGGCGGTGAGCAGCGCGGCGTCTGCCGCGATCTCCCGGTCCACCAGCTCCGCGCTCTCCGGCGCGGCGGCCCGCACGGCGGGGAAGAGGTACTGCTCCTCGGCGGAGAGATGCCGGGACAGCGCGGCGGTGAGCACGTCGAGCACCTCCCGGCGGCGGCCGGCCGGCAGGTCCGGCCCGGTGAGCCACCCGGCCAGGCCGAGCAGCGCGCGGTGCTCCCCGGCCACGATCTCGGCCAGGTTCCGACCGCCCGGCCGGTACGCCTCGTCGCCGCCGGGCGGCAGCGGCAGCAGGGGGACGCTCAAGATGACCTCCTCGACTGAGGCCGGCGGGGGGTCGCGGGGTCTGGCGTCCCGCCGGGCGGTGCGGGGACGTGTCAGCGGCGGTACCCGGACACACGATCCGCGAAACCACGTGGGGACGGGGGCGGGCCGACCGACACTGCCGGCTGGTATGAAGAAGCGATGACGAGCGACGCCGCCCCCGCCCGACCGGACCCCACCGACGAGGTCGTGGACCTCTGCCGCGATTTGCTGCGTATCGACACCACCAACACCGGGGACAACGACACCAGCGTCGGGGAGCGGCGCGCCGCGGAGTACGTCGCGGCGAAGCTCGCCGAGGCCGGGGTCGACGCGGAGATCCACGAGTCCGCGCCGGGCCGGGCCAACGTGCTCGCCAGGATCGCCGGCACCGACCCGGGGCGGGACGCGCTGCTGGTGCACGGCCACCTCGATGTGGTGCCCGCCGACCCGGACGAGTGGTCGGTGCACCCGTTCTCCGGGGAGATCCGCGACGGCTACCTGTGGGGCCGCGGCGCGATCGACATGAAGGACTTCGACGCGATGGTGCTCGCCGTGGTACGCGGCTGGCAACGCGCCGGGGTACGCCCGTCGCGGGACATCGTGCTCGCCTTCACCGCCGACGAGGAGGCCGGCGGCGACTACGGCGCGCACTACCTCACCCGCGAGCACCGCGGCGTATTCGACGGCTGCACCGAGGCGATCGGTGAGGTCGGCGGCTTCTCGTACTCCGTGAGCGAGCAGCAGCGGCTCTATCTGATCGAGACTGCCGAGAAGGGCCTCGACTGGCTGCGCCTGCACGCCAAGGGCCGCCCCGGCCACGGCTCGATGGTGCACGACGACAACGCGGTCGTCGCGCTCGCCGAGGCGGTCGCACGGATCGGCCGGCACCGTTTCCCGGTGGTCGTCACCGACACCGTGCGCGCGTTCCTGGCGGAGGTCTCCGAGGTCCTCGGCATCGAGATCGACCCGGACGACCCGGAGACCGCGATCGCCAAGCTCGGCCCGATCGCCAACATCATCGGCGCCACCATCCGCAACACCGCCAACCCGACGCGACTCGACGCCGGCTACAAGGACAACGTCATCCCGGGCCGGGCCACCGCCACCATCGACTGCCGCAGCCTGCCCGGGCAGTCGGAGCTGCTGGAGCGGCAGCTGCGTGAGCTGGTCGGCCCGGACATCGCCATCGAGTACATCCAGCGCCAGCCCGCACTGGAGACCACCTTCGACGGCGACCTGGTCGACGCCATGTCCGCCGCGCTGCGCGCCGAAGACCCGGGCGCCCGCCCGGTGCCGTACATGCTCTCCGGCGGCACCGACGCCAAGGCGTTCGCCCAACTCGGCATCCGCTGCTTCGGTTTCGCGCCGCTGCGGCTGCCCGCCGACCTCAATTTCTCCGGCCTGTTCCATGGCATCGACGAGCGGGTTCCACTGGACGGACTACAGTTCGGCGTGCGGGTTCTCGACCGGTTCCTCCGCAGCTGCTAACCGTGTCCGTCGCGTCACCGTCGGCGCGGATTTTTCCCCCATCGTGAAAGGGACTGCCTCACATGACCGACCAGCACGGTGAGCTGGACGCCGCCCTCGAGCGGGTGATCGACGCGGCCCGCGCCCACCTGGCCGCCGTCCGTGCCGCCCAGGGCCGGATCGACGACGACGCCGTCTGGCAGGCGTACGTCAACTTGAACAACGCCTCGTTCGCGTACGACGAGCTGCTGCTCGACGGGTTCGGCGAGGTGACCCCGTGGGACGTCGAGTCGATCGACCCGGACGAGGCCGACGAGCGCTTCGGCGCTGTCGAGGGCATCGAGGCCACCGACCCGCACCCGCGGGTCATCTCGGTGCGGCAGCGCCGCGACTACCGCGTACCGAGCGTCTCCGCCCTGATCCGGGTGGCCGAGGCGGCCCGCCGCGAGGGCACCCCGGAGGAGGACGAGCCGGCCCCGGTAGAGGGTGTCGGCGAGGCCGTGCTGGAGCTGCTGCAGAGCGGCGACGGCTCGCTCAGCGCGTTGGACGTGCCCGAGCTGGAGCCGCTCGACGGCCTGGTCATGGTCAGCGAGGTCGGCACCCCGGTCGACCTCGAGTCGTTCGACGACGACGACCCGCTGGGTCCGTTCCAGCCGGCCCCCGACGACCGCCTCGTCGGCCGGCTCGACGAGCACCCGTTCCTCGAACTCGACGAGGAGCACGACCACGCCCACTAGGGCCTGTGTCAAGCCCCTCGGTCGAGCCGAGGCGGAGTCCAGCCGGGCGTCGTCCGGGCCGGCCAGGGGCTTCGACACCAGCCCCGGGACGCGACCCACCGGTCCGCGTCCCGGGGCCCGACGTGGCCGCCGGTTCACTCCATACCGCGCCGGCCCGGCATCCAGAACGGCTCGACCACCAAGCGCTGCTCGGCACGGACAACCCGATGGTGCCCACTGCCGTTCGACGAGTGCCCGCACGCGCGCGAGCGGATCCTGGCCCGCATGCCGGGCCGCTGACCCGCCCGCCCGGCCAGGACGCCGTACTAGTAAGACAGGCCCGGCTGTGGCTGGTTGACCAGGCGGCGGCGCAGCATCACCTGCCGCGTGCCGTCCCGGTACAGCCGTACCCGGGCCAACTCCCAGCCGGAGAACTCCGCCTGGATCGCGAGCTGCGCCGCGGCGGTCAACCGATCGACGTTTGGGGGCAACCGCAGCGGCGCGTATTCGTAGTCCATGACCTCTATGCTGCCCAGCCCGGTGGCCGGCCGCCACCCTCTGCGGGTGACCCGGCTCGCGTGTCGGCCGCCCGGCGCCGGCGGGTCGGGCTCAGCCGTCCCGTTCGGGGTAGCCGATCGGCACCGCCGAGACGTCGTCCAGGGCGGTGACGATCTCCTCGGGCAGGGTCATCCGCTCCACCTGGAGCGCCCCGAGGAGCTGCCCCACGGTACGGGCGCCGAGGATCGGCGCGGTCACCCCGGGCCGGTCCCGGATCCACGCCAGTGCCACCTCCAGCGGTGACACGCCGAGGCCGCCGGCGGCGGTGGCGACCGCCTCCACGATGCTGGAGCAGCGGGGCTCCAGGTAGGGCGTGACGAAGCGCTCGAAGTGCGGCGACGCGGCCCGGGAGTCGGCCGGGCGGCCGTTGCGGTACTTGCCGGTGAGGACGCCCCGGCCCAGCGGAGACCAGGGCAGGACGCCCAGCCCCATCGCCTCGCAGGCGGGCAGCACCTCGCGCTCCACGCCCCGCTCCAGCAGCGAGTACTCCACCTGGGCGGCGACGATCGGGGCGCGCCCCGGCCAGGCGGCCTGCCAGGCGGCGGCCCGGGCGGTCTGCCAGCCCGAGAAGTTGGACACCCCGACATACCGGGCCTTGCCGCTGGCCACCGCGTGGTCCAGTGCGGTCAGGGTCTCGTCGAGCGGGGTGTCCGGGTCGTATCCGTGCACCTGCCAGAGGTCGACGTGGTCGGTGCCGAGCCGGCGCAGCGACGCCTCGAGGGTCCGCAGCAGGTGCCCCCGCGAGCCGTCCCGGCGGCGACCGCTGCCCGGCCGCAGCCCCGCCTTGGTCGCGATGAGCAGATCGTCCCGGGGGACCAGGGTGCCCAGCAGCGAGCCGATCACCGACTCGGCGTCGCCGTCGGCGTACACGTCGGCGGTGTCGACAAGGTTGCCGCCCGCGTCCAGGTAGCTTTTCAGCTGGGCGGCCGCGTCGTCGGCGTCGGTGTCACGTCCCCAGGTCATGGTGCCGAGCGCGAGCCGCGAAACCGCCAGCCCGCTTCGGCCGAGCGGTCGCTGTTGCATGGGTGAACCTTATTTCGAACCTCGCGTCACGGATATCCTCGCCCGGAGTCAAGTTCCTGCTCCACCGACCGGCGGCGGTGGTGACGCGTTCGGGGGTGAGCCGGTGATCGGTTCGGCCACCCGCATTGCGTAACCTGAGGCGACCTGTGGTGCGGACGGTGGGAGGACCAGTGCGACTCGGGCTCAGCCTCGGATACCAGACGGCGTGGAGCACGCCGGCCGATCATCTGGCCCTGGCCCAGGAGGCGGACCGGCTCGGCTACTCGGTGGTGTGGGCGGCGGAAGCGTACGGCTCCGACTCCCCGAGCATGCTGTCGTGGATCGCCGGGCAGACCGAGCGGATCGACGTGGGCAGCGCGGTGATGCAGATCCCGGCCCGTACGCCGGCGATGACCGCGATGACCGCGGCCACCATCGACGCGCTCTCCGGCGGCCGGTTCCGGCTCGGCCTGGGCGTCTCCGGCCCGCAGGTCTCCGAGGGCTGGCACGGCGTCCGCTTCGCCAAGCCGTTGGCCCGCACCCGCGAGTACGTCGACATCGTCAAGCTGGCGGTCGCCCGCAAGGAGCTCGCGTACGACGGCGAGCACTACACGCTGCCGCTGCCCGACGGCCCAGGAAAGGCCCTGCGGCTGGGCTTCCATCCACCACGCGCGCACATCCCGATCTATCTGGCCGCCGTCGGCCCGAAGAACCTCGAACTGGCCGGCGAGATCGCCGACGGCTGGCTCGCCGTCTTCTACGCGCCCGAGTTCGCCGAGGAGCAGCTCGCCGCCATCCGCACCGGCCGCGCCAAGGCCGGCAAGGAGCTGGCCGGCTTCGACGTGGTGCCGTCGGTCCCGGTGGTGGTCGGTGACGACGTCGCCTCCTGCGCCGAGCTGGTCCGCTGGTACGCCGCCCTCTACGTCGGCGGCATGGGCAGCCGGCAGCAGAACTTCTACAACCAGCTCGCCACCCGGATGGGCTACGGCGACGCCGCCCGCGAGGTGCAGGACCTCTACCTGGCCAAGCGGCAGCGCGACGCCGCCGCCGCGGTGCCGATGGAGTTCATCGACCGCACCTCGCTGCTCGGCCCGAAGGAGCGCATCGCCGACCGGATGCGGGAGTACGCCGCCGCCGGCGTGACCACCCTGTCGGTGACCCTGTTCGTCGCGGATCGGGAGAGCGGCGTGCAGACCCTGCGCACCGTCGCCGAGGCCCTGGAACTGGCGGGAGTCGGCGAGTGACCTGGGTTGAAGCCATCGTCCTGGGCATCGTCCAGGGGCTCACGGAATTCCTGCCCGTCTCCTCCTCCGGGCACCTGCGGATCACCTCGGCGCTCTTCTTCAACCGGGACGCGGGCGCGTCTTTCACCGCGGTGACCCAGCTCGGCACCGAGGCGGCGGTGCTCATCTACTTCTTCAAGGACATTTTCCGGATCGTCCGGACCTGGTTCGTCGGCCTGACCGACCGCTCGGTCCGGTCCAGCCTCGACTACCGGATGGGCTGGTACGTCATCGTCGGCACCATCCCGATCGGCATCTTCGGGCTGCTGTTCAAGGACCAGATCCGTACCGCCGGCCGGAACCTGTACCTGATCTCCTTCACGCTGATCTTCTTCGCGCTGGTACTGGCTTTCGCCGAGTACTGGGGGCGGCAGACCCGCACGCTGGAGAACTTCCGGATGCGCGACGGCGTCGTCATGGGCTTCGCCCAGGCGCTGGCACTCATCCCCGGCGTGTCCCGCTCCGGCGGCACGCTCACCTTCGGCCTGCTGCTCAACCTGACCCGGGAGACGGCGGCCCGGTACTCGTTCCTGCTGGCGATCCCGGCGGTGGTGATCTCCGGGGTGTTCAGCCTCCCGGACGTCTTCGAGCCCTCCGCACCGGGGACCGCGGCACCGAGCGTGGCCCAGATGGTCGTCGCGACGGTGATCGCCTTCGCCATCGGCTACGCGGCCATCGCCTGGCTGCTGCGCTACGTCGCCCACCACACCCTGTACGTCTTCGTCCTGTACCGGGTGGCGCTCGGCTCGCTGGTCCTCTGCCTGCTCCTCACGGGAACGATCAGCGCCACCTGATCTGTTGGGCTGCCCTGGGTGGGTGGTTGCTCTTGGTGGCTGGTTGCTGCCGGGGGCTGGTTGCTCTCGGGGGTTGGCCGCTCTGGGGTGGTGGTCGCTGTCGGGGCTGGTTGCTCTGGCTGGGCTGGTTGCGCTCGGGGGTTGGTTGCTCGGGGGGCTCGGGGTGGTTTGTTGCTGTCGGGGGCTGGGGGCGAAGGTGCCCGGCTCCGGGCGGTCAGGCTTGATCCCTGCGCCGGTCACCCTCGCCCCCAGCCCCGTCGTGCGCCCTCACCGCCCGCCCGTCACCGTGTTCTCCCGGCACGAGCGGGTGTGGCTTGCGGATCTTGGACAGTTACCGGTCGTGGTGGACGGTAACTGTCCAAGATCTGGAGACGCGACTGGCCGGCACCCCTGTGTTCGGGGTGCCGGCCAGCGGCGTTGTGCTTGTTCGGTTGTCAGCTGTTCCAGTACTGGGCGACCAGATCAGCGGCCTGCTGCTCCCACTGGGCGTAGGCATCCGGGTACGCCGACACCTGCACCGTCTGGGCGGCCTTGGTCAGCGGCATGTCCTGCCAGCCGTCGACCTGCTTGAGGCCCTTCAGGAACGCGGTGGTGGAGTACTCGGGGTCGGTGATCTGCTCCGGGCTGCCCCAACCACTGGTCGGGCGCTGCTGGAACAGGCCCAGCGAGTCGTGGTCGTTGGCGTCGCCGAGGTGACCCAGGTTCTCCAGCTTCGACTCCTGCAGGCTGGTGCCGATCGAGATGACCGCGGCCCGCTCCGGCATGCCGGCCTTCTTCGTCGCGGCGATGATCGCCTTCGCGTTGCCGGTCTGCTCGTCGTTCAGGTCGATCTTCGACTGGGCGCCCTGCACACCGTGCGGGATCAGCTTGGCCATGTCCACGGCCGGCTTGTCGGCCTGCACGGCCGCGACCGGGGTGGTGTGCACCGGGGCGGCGGCGTGCGCGGCGATCGGACCGGCGAACACACCACCGGTGAAGGCCAGACCAGCAATACCCAGAACGCTCTTACGCAGCATCTTGTTCATGGCAAAGCTCCATTCGGGGGTTGGCGCACACACCGACCGGGGGGTCGGCAAACGCGTGCGCAAGCACCGTCAGGCGCCCAAAACAAAGGGGGAAAGACTTCCGACCGGCTGGCTCGCGGGGCAAGGAGGATCGCCTCTTCGCGGCGCCGGGACCATGCACAACCACCGACGACCCGCCATCATTCCCGGGGTACAGCGCCCGCCGAAGCGGGCGGCCCCCGCGGTTGGGCCTTCCTCGGCCGTGCACCCGTGTTCAACGACCGGCGGCCCGCCATCATTCCCGGGGTACAGCGCCCGCCGAAGCGGGCGGCCCCCGGGGTTGGGCCTTCCTCGGACGTGCACCCGTGTTCAACGAGCCCCGGCCGCCCACCATTCCGGCCCCAGGATGCCCGCCACTCCCTGCGAACCGGACATCCGCCCCAAAAGTCCGGGACGGACGGTGCGAAACGCCCGTGATCCACTCCATGTCCCGCAAACGGCGGTTACGACCGCCCGCCGTGACCACCACATCCCGTCCATGGAGTCGATCAGGGTCCGGTCCGGGCGGACCGACTCGGAGGTTGCGGCATCCGACAACAACCCGCCCGTGACCACCACATCCCGCCCATGGAGTCGATCGGGGTCCGGTCCGGGCGGACCGACTCGGAGGTTGCGGCATCCGACAACAACCCGCCCGAGACCGCCGCATCCCGCACACGGAGTCGATCACCGCCTACCCGGTCGCCGCCACCGGCGCACCGAGGAAACCCGCCTACGGGCACGGCGTGACACACCCGGCGTCGTACGGCCCTAGGGTGGGCAGGGTGGCGACCCTTCTGCTTCTGCGACACGGCCGGACCACCGCGAACGCCGACGGCGGCCTGGCCGGGCGGCAGCCGGTCGAGTTGGACGAGACCGGCCGCGCCCAGGCCACGGCCGTCGGCGCACGGCTGACGGGGTTGCCCCTGGCAGCGGTGGTCACCAGCCCGCTGATCCGCTGTCGGCAGACGCTCCAGCTGGCCCTGCCCGGGGTCGAGCCGGCGGTGGAGGAGGGGCTGATCGAGTGCGGGTACGGCAGCTGGGAGGGGCAGCCGCTGAAGAAGCTGGCCAAGGAGCCGCTCTGGCCGGTCGTGCAGCAGCATCCCAGCGCGGCCGTCTTCCCGGAAGGGGAGGCGATGGCGGCGATGTCGGCGCGGGCGGTCGCGGCGGTGCGCTCCTGGGACGCCCGGGTCACCGCCGAGGACGGACCGGAGGCGGTCTGGCTGGCGTGCAGTCACGGCGATGTGATCAAGGCGATCGTGGCGGACGCGCTCGGCGTACACCTGGATCTTTTCCAGCGGATCGTCGCGGACCCGGCGTCGGTGACGGCGATCCGTTACACGCCGTTGCGGCCGTTCCTGGTCCGGCTCAACGATACCGGCGGTGACCTCGCGGGTCTGGTGCCGCCGCGCAAGCGGCGCCGGCGGGCCGCGCGTACGACGGACTCGGACGCGGCCGTGGGCGGCGGCGCGGGGGCGGCCGGGTGAGCGTGGGGGCGGGCCGGTCGGTCCCCGAAGTCGCGAACTGGGGTGTGGCTGCCCGCCACGCCCGGGAAGGCCCATGTGGGGCCCGGCGTTTCGCCCTGGGCGGATTCACGTCGGTGCGCTGCGCGGCGCTTCCGGCGTCCGGATAGGGTCGTGGGTATGACCCACCAGGTGCACGCCTTCGAGCCGCCGGAGCGGTTCGTCGCCGGAACCGTCGGTCCGCCGGGGGAGCGCACGTTCTTCCTCCAGGCGCGCGGCGGTGGCCGGCTGGTCAGCGTCGCGCTGGAGAAGGTCCAGGTGTCCCTGCTCGCCGAGAAGCTGGAGGAGCTGCTCGCCGAGGCGCAGCGCCGGTTCGGCGTTCAGCTGCCCGAGGCGCCCGCCGCCACCACCACCGGCGACAACGACCCGCTGGACACCCCGGTCGACGAGGAGTTCCGGGTCGGCACGCTGGGCCTGGCCTTCGACGTGGACTCCGCGACGGTGGTGATCGAGGCGATCGCCGTCGGTGAGACGGAGGTCGCGGTCGCGCTGGGCGAGGCGGACGACGACGAGGACGAGGACCCGGACGAGCCGGACGACGACCTGGACCGGCTCCGGGTGCGGTTGACTCCCGAAGCGACCCGCGCGTTCATCGAGCGGGCCCGCCGCGTGGTCAACGCCGGACGCCCGCCGTGCCCACTCTGCGGCCAGCCGCTGGACCCGGCCGGCCATCTCTGCCCACGGCACAACGGTTATCACCGGTGACCTCGTCCGAACTGCAGCCCCGACAGGACGGTGCCGCCACGCTGCGGCTGCTCACCGACGGTGAGCTCGCCCTGGAGGGGCGGCTGGTCGACGCCTCCAACACCACCCTGCGCGGGATCCTCACCCTCGACGGGCTGACCGCCCGCTGCGTCTACAAGCCGGTCCGGGGCGAGCGTCCGCTCTGGGACTTTCCGGACGGCACGCTCGCCGGCCGGGAGGTCGCGGCCTACCTCGTGTCCCGGGCCACCGGGTGGGACCTGGTGCCGCCGACCGTGCTGCGGGACGGGCCGTTCGGGTCCGGTTCCTGCCAGCTCTGGATCGACGAGCCGGAGGATGTCGAGCCGCTGGTCGGGTTCGTGCCGGCCGCGGCGGTGCCGCCGCGCTGGGTCCCGGTGGCCGCGGCCCGCGACGACGACGGTGCCGCGTATGCCCTCGCCCATGCCGACGACCCGCGCCTGGCCCGGCTGGCCGTCCTCGACGCGGTGATCAACAACGCCGACCGCAAGGGCGGCCACGTGATCGTGGGACCGGACGACCGGATCTACGGGGTGGACCACGGCGTCTGCTTCCACGTCGAGGACAAGCTGCGGACGGTGCTGTGGGGCTGGGCCGGGCGGCAGCTCCCGCCGGACGCGGTGGACATCCTGGACGGGCTGGCCGGGCAGCTCACCGGCCGGCTCGGCGACGAGCTGTCCGAGCAGCTCACCGTCGGTGAGGTCGCCGAGCTGGCGGCTCGGGTGGACCGGCTGCGGGAGACCGGCCGGTTCCCGCTGCCCCCGCAGGACTGGCCGGCGATGCCCTGGCCGCCCATGTGAGCCGCTGTCGCGTTGATCACTCCAGGCCCGGCACCCGGGCCCGTGACGGATCGTTAGGCTGGCGGTCATGGAGTCTTGGGCGGGACACGAGGTGCCACGGCTGCCGGGCAGCGGCCAGCCACTGAGGTTGTACGACTCGGCGCGGCAAGGTGCCCACCCCAGCCAGCCCGACGGCATCGCCTCGATGTACGTCTGCGGCATCACCCCGTACGACGCGACCCACCTCGGGCACGCTGCCACCATGATCACCTTTGATCTGGTGCAGCGGATGTGGCGGGACGCCGGCCTGACCGTGCGGTACGTGCAGAACGTCACCGACATCGACGACCCGCTGTTGGAGCGGGCCGAGCGTGACGGCGAGGACTGGAAGGTCCTGGCCATGCGGGAGACCGCCCTGTTCCGCGAGGACATGGAGGCGCTGCGGATGATCCCGCCGGCGCACTACGTCGGCGCGATCGAGTCGATCCCGGACATCGCCGAGAAGGTCCTCGTGCTGCTCAAGGACGGCGCGGCGTACCGGCTCGACGACGGCACCGGCGACGTCTACTTCGACATCACCGCAGCGCCGCAGTTCGGCTACGAGTCCAACCTGTCCCGCCAGCAGATGCTGGAGATCTTCCCGGAGCGCGGTGGTGACCCGGACCGGGCCGGCAAGCGCGATCCGCTCGACCCGCTGCTGTGGCGGGGCGCCCGGCCGGGCGAGCCGTCGTGGCCGGGCGGTGACCTGGGCGCCGGCCGGCCCGGCTGGCACATCGAGTGCACCGTGATCGCCCTGAACCTGCTCGGCGACCGGATCGGCGTGCAGGGCGGCGGCAACGACCTGCTCTTTCCGCACCACGAGTGCTCGGCGGCGCACGCCGAGCGGCTGACCGGCGTGGCGCCCTTCGCCGACCACTACGTACACGCCGGCATGATCGGGCTGGACGGCGAGAAGATGTCGAAGTCCAAGGGCAACCTGGTCTTCGTCTCCCGGCTGCGCGCCGACCGGGTGGATCCGATGGCGGTCCGGCTGGCCCTGATGAGCGGGCACTACCGCACCGACCGCTCCTGGACCGACGAGCTGCTTACTGCGGCGCAGCAGCGGCTGGCGCGCTGGCGGCAGGCCGCCGCCGCGCCGTCCGGGCCGTCCGGGGCCGAACTGCTGGCCGGGGTACGCGCCCGCCTCGCCGACGACCTCGACACCCCGGGTGCCCTGGCGGTGGCGGATGCCTGGGCCGAGCAGGCCCTGAGCGGTGTCGCCGACGATGCGGACGCTCCGAGCCTCTTCGCGGCCACCGTCGACGCCCTCCTGGGCATCCGCCTCTGACGCCTGTCCGTCCGACACCGGATTGCGCCGTCCCGCCGCGAGATCACGCTCGATCCGTTCCGGGTCACGCCGCCCCGATGCGGGATCGCGCCGTCCCGCCGCCTGATCGCGCTCGATCAGGGCGGTGGTGGCATCGCCGAGGCGATGAGGGCGCCATTGCCAGGTTCGAGCGTGCGCCCGGCGGTCGCGGTCAGCCGAGGACGAGGCCGGGGTCCGGGTCCGGATCGGGGGTCGGGGCCGGGATCTTGTACTCCTCGGTGAGGGTGGTCATCGGGCCGGGCCAGGTGGCCTGGGCGACCTCGATCGGCTTGCGCCGCTCGTCGTACGCGACGTGCAGCAGGTGCAGTACCGGGGTGTCCGGCCGGATCTGGAGGATCTCGGCCTCCTCCCGGCTGGGCTGGCGCGCGCTGATCGTGTCGGTCGCGGTGACGTACCGGCGGCCGGTGGCCTCCTCGGCCTCCTGGTAGAGCGGCCGGCCGAACGCCTCGGCCCGCTCCAGCGAGGTGCCGGCCGTGTCGCCGGGCAGGAACCAGGAGACGCCCACCTCGACCGGTGATTCGTCGGTGCGGACCAGGTGTCGCCGGCAGAGCAGGTCGGTGCCGTCGGGTACGCCGAACGCGTCGGCCACCTCGGGCGGGGCGGGGGCGCGGCCGACGGAGACGAGCTGCTGCCGGTACCGGGCGGCCAGGTCGGTGTGGTAGCCGCGGAAGCCGCCGTACCGGCCGCGGGAGAGCCGGTTGAGCCGGCGCCGGGTGCCCCGGACGTACGTACCGGAGCCGGGCTTGGTGATCAGGATGCCCTCGACCCGCAGCTGGTCGACGGCGCGTTGCACGGTCTGCTTCGCGACGCCGAACATCTCGGCGATGGCCGGGATGGACGGGAGTCGTTCGCCCGGTCCCCAGTCGCCGCGGCGGACCTGGGCCTTGAGCTGCGCGGCGATCTGCCGATGCGGGAACTCCGCCGCCCCCGGATTGATCTGCATGCCCGCCTCCGTTCACAACAGCTAGGTTCCTAGGATGCCGTAGCGGCGGTGACCCCGCCACCCCGGACACGAAGAAACCGGGCCCGAACGGAGCCCGGTTTCCCCGGCGGTCTACCAGGAGCCGGCGGTCGGACCGGCGGAACCGCCGCGGCGGCGCAGGTACTTCTCGAACTCTTGGGCGATCTCGTCCCCGGTCAGCGGGGTGATGCCGGCGTCGCCGACCCGTTCCTCCAGCTCGCGGACGTACTCGCCCAGCTCGGCGTCCTGCTCGGCGGCGCTGCGCACCCGCCGCTCCCACTCGGCGGCCTCCTCGGCCAGGTCGGCCATCGGCACCGGCAGGTCGAGCACCTCCTCGACCCGGTGCAGCAGCGCCAGGGTGGCCTTGGGGCAGGGCGGGTTGTTGGCGTAGTGCGGCACGTGCACCCAGAACGACACCGCGTCGACCTCGGCCCGGGTGCAGGCGTCGTGCAGCACCCCGACAATGCCGGTCGGCCCGTCATAGCGGGTGGGGGTGAGCTGATAGCGCTTGGCGGCGTCCACGTCCGAGGCGCTGCCGCTGATCGGCAGCGGCCGGGTGTACGGCACGTCGGCCAGCAGCGCGCCGAGCAGCACCACCCGCTCGACCTCCAGGCTGTGGCAGATCTCCAGCACCTGCTCGCAGAAGGTGCGCCAGCGCATGCTCGGTTCGATGCCGCGGATCAGTACGACGTCCCGCTCGGTGCCCGCCGGGCTGGCCACCATGAAACGGGTGGTCGGCCACTCCACCCGGCGGGTCTCGCCGTCGGCCATGGTGATCGTCGGCCGGCTCACCTGGAAGTCGTAGAAGTCCTCCGGGTCCAGCTCGGCCACCTGCCGGGCCTCCCAGACCTGCTCCAGGTGCTCCACCGCCGCGGTGGAGGCGTCCGCGGCGTCGTTCCAACCCTCGAAGGCCGCGATGGCGACCGGGGAGCGCAGCACCGGCAGTCCGTCGAACTCGGTCACGCCGTCACCCCCGCCCCGTTCGTCGGGAGCGCCGCCGGGCCGCTGCCCGAACATCCGCCCGCCGTGCAGGTCGCGTCCCTGATGTCCTTCACGCCCGTCAGCCTACGTGCCGGCGTGGGACGCGGCCCGTCGGCCGCGCCGGTCGGGGCGACGGACCACCCGGCCGAACCGGACGAACCGGTACGGGCGTGCTCCCGCTCACACTATGTGGGAAGGCGTCGTTGCGGTATCCGGGCGTCGTGCCGCCGCACTAACCTGGCCCTGTGCGGACTTCGTTGCTCGATGCGCTGTCAGATCGGATCCTCATCGCCGACGGGGCGATGGGCACGATGCTCCACGCGGCCGACCTGACGCTGGACGACTTCGACAACCTTGAGGGCTGCAACGAGATCCTCAACCTGACCCGGCCGGACGTCGTGCGCGGCGTGCACGAGGCGTACCTGGCGGCGGGCGCGGACTGCGTCGAGACCAACACCTTCGGCGCCAACCTGCCGAACCTCGCCGAGTACGGCATCGCCGGGCGGATCCGGGAGCTGTCCGAGGCGGGGGCGCGGCTGGCCCGGGAGGCCGCCGACGCGTACGCGACGCCGGAGCAGCCCCGCTACGTGCTCGGCTCGATCGGTCCCGGCACCAAGCTGCCCACCCTCGGCCACGCCGCGTACGCCACGCTGCGCGACGCGTACCAGCAGAACGCCGTCGGCCTGATCGAGGGCGGCTCGGACGCGCTGATCGTCGAGACCTGCCAGGACCTGCTCCAGGTCAAGGCCGCGGTGATCGGGTCGAAGCGGGCGATGGCCGAACTCGGGCGGCAGGTGCCGATCATCTGCCACGTCGCCGTCGAGACCACCGGCACCATGCTGCTGGGCAGCGAGATCGGGGCGGCGCTGACCGCGATCGAGCCGCTCGGGGTGGACCTGATCGGGCTCAACTGCTCGACCGGCCCGGCGGAGATGGGCGAGCACCTGCGCTACCTGTCCCGGCACTCGCGAATCCCGATCTCGGTGATGCCCAACGCCGGGCTGCCCGTGCTGACCGCCGAGGGGGCGTACTTCCCGTTGACGCCGGTCGAGATGGCCGACGCCCTGGAGCAGTTCGTCACCGACTACGGCGTCTCCCTGGTGGGTGGGTGCTGCGGCAGCACACCGGAACACATCCGGGTGCTGGTCGAGCGGCTGCGCGGGGCGCGGCCGGTGGCCCGGGAGCCGCGGATGGAGGCCGGCGTCTCGTCGATCTACCATCACGTGCCGTTCGCCCAGGAGGCCAGCGTCCTGATGGTGGGGGAGCGGTCCAACGCGAACGGTTCCAAGGCGTTCCGGGAGGCGATGCTCGCCGGTGACTGGCAGGCCTGTGTGGAGATCGCCCGCGGCCAGGCCCGGGACGGCTCGCACCTGCTGGACCTCTGCGTCGACTACGTCGGCCGGGACGGCACGCAGGACATGCGGGAGCTGGCCGGCCGGTTCGCCACCGCGTCCACCCTGCCGATCATGTTGGACTCCACCGAGCCGGCGGTGATCGAGGCCGGGTTGGAGATGCTCGGCGGGCGCTGCGTGGTCAACTCGGTGAACTTCGAGGACGGCGACGGCCCGGACTCCCGCTACGCGCGCGTCATGCCGGTCGTGAAGGAGCACGGCGCCGCCGTGGTCGCCCTGCTCATCGACGAGGAGGGCCAGGCTCGCACCCGCGACTGGAAGGTACGCGTCGCGGTCCGGCTGATCGAGGACCTGACGGGCCGGTGGGGGCTGCGCCGGGAGGACATCCTCATCGACGCGCTGACCTTCCCGATCGCCACGGGTCAGGAGGAGACCCGCCGCGACGGCATCGAGACCATCGAGGCGATCCGGGAGATCGCCTCCCGCTACCCGGGGGTCAACTTCACCCTGGGCGTCTCCAACGTCTCCTTCGGACTGAATCCGGCCGCCCGGCAGGTGCTCAACTCGGTCTTCCTGCACGAGTGCGCCCAGGCCGGGCTGAGCTCGGCGATCGTGCACGCCAGCAAGATCCTGCCGATGTCGAGGATGCCCGACGAGCAGCGCGAGGCCGCCCTCGACCTGGTCTACGACCGTCGCCGCGAGGGCTACGACCCGGTGCAACGGTTCATCGAGATCTTCGAGGGCGTCGACGCGGCGTCGGCACGCGCCACCCGGGCCGAGGAACTGGCCGCGCTTCCGCTGGACGAGCGGCTCAAGCGGCGGATCGTCGACGGCGAGCGCAACGGCCTGGAGGCCGACCTGGACACCGCGATGGCCGAGGGCCGCTCGCCGCTGTCCATCATCAACGACCTGCTGCTCGACGGGATGAAGGTGGTCGGCGAGCTGTTCGGCTCCGGCCAGATGCAGCTGCCGTTCGTGCTCCAGTCCGCCGAGGTGATGAAGACCGCGGTGGCCTACCTGGAGCCGCACATGGAGAAGGCCGACGACGACGCCGGCAAGGGACGCATCGTACTCGCTACCGTCAAGGGCGACGTGCACGACATCGGCAAGAACCTGGTCGACATCATCCTGTCCAACAACGGCTACGAGGTCGTCAACATCGGCATCAAGCAGCCGATCAACGCGATCCTCGATGCGGCCGAGCAGCATCGGGCCGACGCGATCGGCATGTCCGGGCTGCTGGTCAAGAGCACGGTCGTCATGAAGGAGAACCTCGCCGAGATGGCCGCGCGCGGGGTTGCCGAGCGCTGGCCGGTGCTGCTCGGCGGGGCGGCGCTCACCCGGGCGTACGTCGAGGACGACCTGCGGTCGATGTTCCCCGGGCAGGTGCACTACGCCCGGGACGCCTTCGAGGGGCTGTCCCTGATGGACCGGGTGATGGCCGCCAAGCGTGGCGGCGCACCGGTGGTCGACCCGGAGCGGGAGGCGGCCCTGGCGGCCCGTCGCGAGCGGCGGGAGCGGCAGCGGGCCCTGGTGCGCGAGGCGTTGCCCGAGCTGGACGACGCCTCGGTCCGCTCCGACGTGGCCACCGACGTGGACGTGCCCGCCCCGCCGTTCTTCGGCACCCGGGTGGTCAAGGGGGTGCCGCTGGCCGACTACGCGGCGCTGCTCGACGAGCGGGCCACCTTCCTCGGCCAGTGGGGGCTGCGCGGCGCCCGTGGCGGCAAGGGCCCGTCGTACGAGGAACTGGTGGAGACCGAGGGCCGGCCGCGGCTGCGCTACTGGCTCGACCGGCTCATCGCCGACCAGGTCCTTGAGGCGGCCGTGGTATATGGCTACTTTCCGGCGTACGCCGAGGGCAACGACCTGGTGGTGCTGGACGAGAACGGGCACAGCGAGCGGGCCCGGTTCTCGTTCCCGCGGCAGCGGCAGGAGCGGCGGCTCTGCCTGGCCGACTTCTTCCGGTCCCGGGGCGACGAGCTTGACGTGGTGGCGATGCAGTTGGTCACCGTCGGGCAGCCGATCAGCGAGTACACGGCGAAGATGTTCGCCGGCAACGAGTACCGCGACTACCTGGAGGTGCACGGCCTGTCCGTGCAGCTCACCGAGGCCCTCGCCGAGTACTGGCACCGGCGGATCCGGTCCGAGCTGACCCTGCCCGGCGGGCGTACCGTCGCCGACGACGACCCGGCGGACGTGGCCGGCCTGCTGCGCACCGACTACCGCGGCTGCCGGTACGCGTTCGGCTACCCGGCCTGCCCCGACCTGGAGGACCGGGCGAAGATCGTGGACCTGCTGGGTGCGGAGCGGATCGGCGTCCAGCTGTCGGAGGAGTTCCAGCTCATGCCGGAGCAGGCCACGGACGCGATCGTGGTGCACCACCCGGAGGCGAGCTACTACAACGCCAAATAACCCGGGCAAGTGCTCTGACCTGCACTTCAACCCCCTCTGAGGGTCGCGAACCATGATCATGCCGTCTCCAGGCCGTCACCGGCATCCGGGCCGTCATCGGCGACCCGGATGCCGCCGAGCGCCTCGTCGATGGCCCGGCGGGTGCGGTCCTCGCTGTTAAGCAGGAGGTGCGCGTAGGTCCGCAAGGTGAATCCGGGGTCTGCGTGGCCGAGGTAGGCCGACAGCGCCTTGATGCTCTCCCCGGCGTCCAGCAGGACCGAGGCGTAGGTGTGCCGCAGGACGTGCATCCCGTTGCGCCGGTCGTCGGGGATGCCCGCGGCGCGGATCGCGGGCTTCCAGACGCCAGGGTTGAACTTCGATCGCCTGGCCCGACGGGTTGATGTTCATCTTCGACGGTGGACAGCTCGACGACGACCAGGCCGAGGCCCTCAAGCCAACCGACGACGAACTGACCGGTCTCCGCTTCCTTCCCTACGAGCAGTACCGCACCTGCGTCCGTCGATGGCACGTCGAGTCGGGTCCGCGCTCCACGCCCTCGCAAAGGGACAGCCACGTTACGCCGAGTTCGGCCGGTTTTGAGCGCAAGTAGCGGCCGGCTACCTGCGATGCCTGGTCTCGCATGATGGTTGACACCATGGCCTCGCTGATGCTTTACATGATCACTTCGGCTGACCGATCCAAGGGCCGGCACGGACTGGCCATGATCGGTGTTGTGACACGTCCGCTCATGCCGAATTGAGCGCATCAAGGACACGCGGTCCCCGGTTACAGCAATCGGTCAGTGCGGCCGGCCTTATTTGTCGTCCGCGTGACGGTTCTGCGCCTCAGCTACAGGCGCGGTTCGCTGCGGGGGTACGAGCGCCGCCAGCGCCCCGGTGCGCCGCTGCGCAACCCTCGACCGGTAGGACCCCAACGCCGCCAGCGGTACGGACGCTGCGTCGGAGGGTTCAGATGGCACGGCCATCCGCACGACCGGGGCGTACAGCGGGAACCCGAGCCTGACGTCGTACACCTCGCAAGACAGGGCAGCCACATCCTGCCACCGGATGAACCTGCCCCGGCCGAAGTTGCGAATGCGGATTCCGCGCTCGTCAACGACAACCCCCATTCGAAGCGCAAGCCAGATGCCGAACAGGCTGCCGACGCCGATGACCGAGTACAGGACGAGGCTGAAGGGATCGCTCCTGGACCACTCGTCGCCCACCGTGAACATCGATACGGAGATCAGCAGGAAAACTGCCATCGCCGCGGTTAGCACGATCGTCTGGAACCAGACCCGGTACACCCTTCGTGTCACGGCTCGCAGCGTAGCGGCCTGAACCTGTCGAGAGACAACATCCGCTTCTGCCGCCGATCGTGCGCGCTCTCCGCTGCGGTGGGCGTCGCCGTCAGTAGTAGCCGCGGCTTTGGCGAGGTGCAGACCTTACGATTGCTCTGGCGGCCGCACGTGCGGAGCCAGTCGTTCTCCAACAGCGGGGTTGTCACGCCAGTAGCGGTAGACCAGGCCGGGTACCACCTCAACCGACCCTGCTGCGACGAGACAGGGAAGAAGATCACCCCCGGCCGGTGCGTCGACGTCGAAGGCAACGGTCACTGCTGGTTCTTCACCGACGTGCCGCAGCACCAGTGCGCGCTCGTCGATGGTGGGTTCCCGGAACCGAGGATCCCGGAACTGGGTCGGGCAGGCCAGGTATTCGACGTCGGTGAATACCACCTCGAGACCGTGGTGGTAGGTCAGGTCGTGCCCCGCGGCCAACCGAAGCTGGGAGCCGTCGAAGTGCAGCACGTCCCAATCCCACCAAGATCCCTCAGGAAGTTCGATCACGCCGCCGATCCTCCCATCGGTGATCAGTCAATGAATCGAGGGCATCCGGGTCTGCCGCGAAGCGCTCGTCACCGAGGGTGATGGTGGCACTGGGTGCCGACTTCCGCTCGTGCTTGATCGGATGGATCAGGTGTCGTATGAAGATGCGATCCGCATAGTTGACCCGTCAGCGACGGACGCGGTAGCGGATATGGGTGGCTTCCGGCGTGTCGATCACCCTGACGACCTCCAGCTCGATCTCCGACGGCAGGACGTCGAACAGCCGCCGTCCGCGGCCGAGGAGCACGGGGATCAGGTGGATCTGTACCTCGTCCAGCACCCCGGCCTCCAGTGCGCGCTGCGCAACGTAACCACCGCGTACCTGGACGTCCCCGTCTCCTGCGGCGGCCTTCGCCTGCGCCATCGCGCTTTCGATCCCGTCGAGCACGTACGTCACCAGCGGATAGTTCCAGCGAGCGGCCGGGCCGGGTGGCCGGTGGCTGGGTACGAAGATCGGCAAGCCGTTGTGCGAACCGCCCCAGTGATCCATGAGCTCAGCGGTGCGCCGTCCGGCGAGCACCGCCCCGGCCGCCTTCCATTCCTCCCCGAATTGCTCCACCGGACCGGACTTCGCGTCGGCCCACTTGTGCAGCCGCTCGCCATCGACGCCGCCGAGAAAGTCCTCGGGATCGGCGATGAACCCATCGAGTGACATGGACATGTCGAGCACTGATGCAGACACGTTGCAACCCCCTGTGTTCTCGGAGCTAACCGCCATGCCGTGACCGGGGCCGTCAGGTGGCGCCCCGTGTGGCCCGGGTTCCGGGGCGCTAGGCCAACGCCGGCAGATCCAATCGCGGCAACCGTATCGGCCACCTGGCCCGCACGGGCAAGCCGCAGAGGCCACCATGTCCGAGATCCTGGGAAACGGGTCCTGCCTGCCGGTGCCACGCGCTCCTGCGACGACCACGCGCACGACCCGCGCGCTGCGACTGCGAGCTCCGTGAACGCGACGACGGGGTTCGTGTCTCAGTCACGGGAGCCAAGTTGCAGGAGGTACAGCTTGGCAGCTGTGCCACCCGGATCGATTAGCGCTCTACGCACGCACATGCCGCAAGTCGCGCGGTCCCTCTCTGTCAGGCTGAGGTGAGACACCTGATCTACTACCCGATCTGAGTAGGGCGAGATGCAGGAAGATCCACGTTGACGATGACAGTTGCTGACCTCGGGGCCGGAGTGACCGATGACGGGTCGATGGGCCCGAGGTCGAACCAGCCGAAGCGTCGCACGTTCACCGATGAGTACAAGCTGGCGATGGTGGCCGAGTACGACGCGGCGACGGAGCCGGGTGCCAAGGGTGCGTTGCTGCGCCGGGAAGGGTTGTTCTCGGGTTGGTGTGCTCCGAGCGCCCGCCTTTTAAGACGGAGATGCCCGACTGACCGACTACAACGTGCACGCACAGGACGCTCGCTAGAGGACAGCTGCGGGCACTCGTCCGAGGTCGCCAACGAGGACGGACGACGCTGGACGACGACCCGCCCAAAACTTACAAGCGAGGGGTCGTGGTGAGCAGCCGGGTCGTGGGGCAAGCTGCGCTACTCGAACTCCTCGCGGAAGTAGACCGTGACTGAGTATCTGTCCCCATCGGCCGTGACCTCGTTGTGCAGGACCAGGTCTTGGATCCACACCTGTCCGAGTGCCTCGATCGAGTCGGCGACCCGACGCAGTAGGGCCGGAACGTCGTCCTGGCCCGGCCCTTCAGGATTGCTCTGCGAGAAATGCCGCGAGGGGAAGGACTCTGTCTTCTGGGGCATCAAGGCAGTATCCAGCAGGTAGCCGCCGCCGCGGAGACCCCTGGGTGACGATCGGGCGTCCTGGCGTACCACCGAGGGAAGCCCCAAGATCAGGCCGTATCCAGGCCGTCAGAGGTGGACCAAGAGCAACGAACGTTGACCATCGACCACCAATGAACTGGCAGCTCAGGCGGCATCTTGTCCGTGTTGATCGACTATGCCCTCGCCTTTGATAAATACAACGCCAAATAAGCGGGGGCAAGCCGTGAACGGCGCGAACTGGGACGGCTTCCGTCGCGGTGTAACGTCCGCCATGACCGTGCGGTGTGGGCTACGACCCGCACATCACCAGGGCGGTCAGGCCGGTACGACGTACGGGAAGGTGTCGGCGCGGGCGTTCTTGGTGACCTCGGGTGTGATCCCGGTGTTGAGCACGAGGGAGAACATGACCTCGGGGACGTTGTCGACCAGGTTCGGCCCATTGCGGAGGGCGAAGCGGTAGTTCGCCGGCGAGCCGGTCCGGTAGGGCAACAGGTCGGGAAAGAGCTGTTCGGCGACGCTGCGGCCGTAGCCGTCAGGGTCGGGGGCGGTTCCGCGTCGACCGCACCTCCGGTTGCCTCCAGCGCCCACGGTGGCGTGCGTGGCGGGTCCGCTGTCCTGGTGTCGGGCGGCCGGCCGGGGGTAATTGCGGGGTGTGGGCCGACCTGAACAGCGCGGAGAATGCGGGCGTCGAGAGGCGCCGGCGAGGTTAAGGTGATGAGGGAAGGGGACGACGATGGCCGACGACACGCCAGTCAACGCGCGGCGGGCTACGCCCACGATCGTCGGCGTGCCGGCCGACCCTCCCGAGGAACCGCCGAGCAGCCTCGACCTGTGGGCCCAGGCACAGGTGCTGCACCGCTGTTTCGGCGAGGACGACGAGGAGCCGCACATCATGCGCGGCCTCGACTGAGTTCGGGCCGCGCCCATGGTTGGCGGGAATCCCGCCATCCCTCTGGGGAGGCGTATTCGCGGCGATCGTTGTGCCGCTGAGGGAGAGCCGCCTTCCGGGCCGGCGCACGCTCACCGTCAGCCCAGCCGGGCGGCGCGGGCGTGCAGGTAGCGCTGCTGGGCCAGGTTCTTCGACCGGCGGGCCGCCGCCAGGTACGCCTGCCGCGCCGCCTCGACCTCGCCGGCGAGTTCCAGCAGGTGCGCGCGGGCGGCGTACCGGCGGGGGTCCTCGGCGACCCGGCGGTCGGCGCCGAGCGCGTCGAGCAGTCGCAGTCCAGCCCGGGGACCGCGGGCCATGGCCACCGCCACCGCGTGGTTGAGGCGTACCACCGGGTTGTCGGAGTCGGCCAGCAGCATCTCGTACAGGGCGACGATCTGCGGCCAGTCGGTGGCCTCGACGCTGGGCGCCTCGTCGTGCAGGGCGGCGATGGCCGCCTGGAGTTGGTACGGGCCCACCGCGCCCCGGGCCAGGGCGGCGTCGACGAGCCGGATTCCCTCGGCGATCTGCTCACCCCGCCAGCGACGCCGGTCCTGTTCGGCCATTGGCACCAGGGATCCGTCCGGTCCGGTTCGGGCCGGGGTACGCGCGTCGGTGAGCAGCATCAACGCCAGCAGCCCGGTCGCCTCCGGGTCGTCGGTGAGCCGGTGCAGCAGCCGGGCCAGCCGGATCGCCTCGGCGCGCAGGTCGGTGCGGTGCAGTCGCTCGCCGGCCGTGCTCGCGTACCCCTCGTTGAAGACCAGGTACAGGATGTGCAGCACGGCGTCGATCCGGGCGGCCCGGTCCGCGCCGGCGGGCAGGGCGAACGGCAGTCCGCTGTCGCGGATGCGCTGCTTGGCCCGGGTGATCCGCCGGGTCATGGTGGCCTCGGGCACCAGGAACGCCCGGGCCACCTCGGCGGTGCTCAGCCCGCCGATCGCGCGCAGGGTGAGCGCGATCTGCCCGGCCGGGGGCAGCGACGGGTGGCAGCAGAGGAACAGCAGGATGAGCGTGTCGTCGGCGTCGTCCGGCCCGTGGTCGGCCGGCGGAGCCAGCCACCGGTCCGGCGGGAGTTGGCGGGCGACGGCGTCCTCCCGGCGCCGCCGGGCCTGTTCGGCACGGAGCAGGTCGGTCAACCGGCGCGACGCCACGGTGATCAGCCACGCCTTCGGATCGTCGGGTAGCCCGGTGTCGGGCCATCCGCGGGCGGCGGCGAGCAGCGCCTCCTGGGTGGCGTCCTCGGCGGTGTCGAAGTGCCCGTACCGGCGCACGAGCGCGCCGAGGACCTGCGGCGCCAGAGCGCGTAGCAGGTCCTCGACGCCGTCGGCCACCGGTCAGTCCTGGAGTTCCTCGAAGCCGCCCAGGACCGGGCGCACGTCGACGTACTCGCCCTCGCTGTCCGGGTTGACGAACCGGGCGGCGATCTCGGTGGCCCGGTCGAAGCTGGCGCACTCGATCATGGTGTAGCCGGCGAGCACCTCCTGCGTCTCGGCGTACGGACCGTCGGTGACCACGGGCGCGCCGCCGCGCCGGCGGACCCGGCGGGCGTGTACCGGGGCGGCCAGGCCCTGCGCGTCCACCAGCTCACCGGACTCGGCCAGCTCCTGGTGGACCAATTCCATGTGCGCGTGCATCGCCGCGATCTGCTCGGGGCTCATCGGTGGCCGTCCGCCCGGCTGGCCGGCGATGGCGTCGTAGTCCTGCTGGCTGCCGTAGAGCATGATCAGATATTTCACGGTCTCTCCTCTCGGCCGGCGCCGGTCGCGCCGCTCATCCGGGACGTCGGAGCCGGGCGGCCGCCCCGGACACCAGCCTAGGGAGGCCGGCGGTCCGAGCGCCGTGGTCGCGGCCGGCGGGTGCGCCACGGTCCTATCGTGGGCGGCATGACGACGATTCTGGTGGTGGTGGCGGGGGTCGCCGTGGCCGTGGCGGCGTTCGGGTTCGTGTCCTGGCGGGACCGGTCGCGGTCCGTCGGGGACGAGGACCGGACGGCTTCCCACGACGCCGAGGCGCGCCACCAGCGGTACGAGGGGCAGCGGCACGCCGCCCAGGACCACACGGTCCACCGGGACCAGCTCGGCAACTGGTGACCTCGCGACCGGGGCGGCTCGGCGGCCTGCCGATGGTGGACTGGACGAGTTCCGGGAGGGGCCGCGCCCGGTCCGACCGCTGGACGCCTGCGGGTTGGGCCGATGCCGTAGGTCACCCGAGCCGGGTGGGCCGGGCGCCGGTCCCGGCCCGGCTGAAAGGATCGGTGGGTACGCCCAGCGCGTGAAGGAGGCCCCGCTGATCAGCAAGCATCCCGCCGCCGTGCTCTTCGACATGGACGGCACCCTGGTCGACAGCGAGAAGCTGTGGGACGTGGCGTTGCAGGAACTGGCCGCGGTCTACGGCGGCGACCTGTCGGAGGCCGCCCGCAAGGCGGTCATCGGTACCAGCATGGCCGCCTCGATGCGGATCCTGCACGACGATCTCGGCCAACCGGAACGGGATCCGCAGGCCAGCGCCGAGTGGATCAGTGCGCGGATCCTGGAGCTGTTCCGTACCGGGCTGCGTTGGCGGCCGGGCGCGTTGACCCTGCTGCGGGCGGTCCGCGCGGCCGGCATTCCGACCGCCCTGGTCACCTCGAGCGGTCGGCCGCTGGTCGAGGTCGCCCTCGACACCCTCGGTCGGGACAGCTTCGACGCGGTGGTGTGCGGGGACGAGGTGGACGCGGCCAAGCCGCACCCGGAGCCGTACCTGACCGCTGCCCGGCTGCTCGACGTGCCGATCGAGCGGTGCGTGGCGATTGAGGACTCGCCGACCGGGGTGGCCAGTGCCCTGGCGGCCGGGGCGGCCGTGCTGGCCGTACCGGCCGAGGTGCCGCTGCCGCCGACCGACGGCGTACACCAGTTGGAGAGCCTGACCGGGGCGGACCTGGAGCTGCTCGCGGCGCTGCTCGGCGACCCGCCGGTCTGAAAAGGAAGGGCACCTTGTCAACAGAAGAATGTTGACAAGGTGCCCTTCCTTTCACCTCACTCGTGGGCGATGGCGCCCAGCACGTTGATCCGCGCGGCCCGGATCGCCGGCAGGACCGCGGCGACCACCCCGACGATCGCGGCCAGGCCGAGCATGACCCCCATCTGGCCCCAGGGCAGGATCAGGTCGTTGATCCCGTCGTCCTTCAGTGCCCGGACCACGGCGGCGCCGAGGCCGCTGCCGACGGCGACGCCGAGCAGCGCGCCGAACACCGAGATCACCACCGCCTCGACGGTGATCATGCGCATGGTCTGCGCCCGGCGCAGCCCGATCGCCCGCAGCAGGCCCAGTTCCCGGGTGCGTTCCAGCACCGACAGCGCCAGGGTGTTCACGATGCCGAGCACCGCGATCACGATGGCCAGCGCCAGCAGGATCTGGATCATCGTGAGCAGCCCGTCGAGCGAGCCGGCCTGCTGCTTGATGAACGCGTCCCGGTCGGCCACCGACACCTCGGGGGAATCCGCGAGCAGCCGCTCCACCTGCGGCTGGACGTCCGCCACCCGGGCACCCGGGGTGAGCTGCACGAAGCCCTGGATCGGCTGCGGGATGGCGAAGTCGCGGGCCGCCTCCGGGGGCAGCATCATCGGGTTGGTCAGCTGCGAACTCTGGTAGATGCCGCTGACCGTGTAGGTGTGTGCCTCGCCGCGGGACAGCTGCACGGTCACCTGGGAGCCGACGGACAGGTTCCGTGACTTCGCCGTGTCCGAGCTGACCAGCATCTGTTCCGGGGTGAGCCGGCTGATGTCACCGGAGCTGGCCTTCGCTCCGAAGATCCGCTCCAGCGAGGCGACGTTGCTGGACGCCGCCACCCAGGTCCGTTCCCCGTTGACCAGGGCCATGTCGCCGTACTCGCCGTCGACCAGCTGCACGCCGGGCAACGCGGCGGCCTTCTCCAACACCGCCGGGTCGAAGCTCGGCGGACGCGGGCCGTTCTGCGATCCGGCGATCACCAGCTCGGCCTTGATGGTGTCCTTCGCCAACGCGGTGATGCTCCCCTTCGCCGAGTCCAGGATCACCGTCACGCCGGTGACCAGGGCGATACCGACCATCAGCGCGGCGGCGGTGATCGCCGTACGGCGGGGGTTGCGTCCGGAGTTGAGCCGCCCCAGCTTGCCCGGTACCGACCAGGCGAAGATCGCCCCCAGCAGGGAGACCACCGGGCGGCTGATCAACGGGGTCAGCAGCGCCACGCCGATGAAGGCGAACAGCACGCCACCCAGGATGGTGGACAGGGTGTTGTCCCCGGCGTTGCCGCTGAGCCCGAGGAAGAGCAGCGCGGCGCCGACCGCGGTGACCAGCGTGCCGGCCACGGTGATCCGGGTCAGCGGCCGGTCGGGGTTGGCCACGTCCTGCATCGCCGCGATCGGCGGGATCCGGGACGCGCGCAGCGCCGGCAGCAGCGCCGCCACCACGGTGATCACCAGGCCGACCCCGAACGCGCCGATCACCGCCGCCGCCGGTACGCCGATCCCGGCCAGGCTGAGGCCACCGGCGAGGTTGCCGAACGCCCACGCCAGCAGCGCGCCGATGCCGATGCCGGCGGCCAGGCCGAACACCGAGGCGATCAGGCCCACCGCGATGGCCTCCAGCACCACCGAGCCGATGATCTGCCGGCGGCTCGCGCCGACGGCCCGCATCAGGGCCAGCTCTCGGGTCCGCTGCGCGACGACGATCGAGAAGGTGTTGAGGATCAGGAACGTGCCGACCAGCAGCGCCACCGCCGCGAAGCCGAGCAGGATCCGGTTGAAGAAGGACAGCGCCTCCTTGAAGCCCTGCGCGGCCTCGGTGGAGAGCTGCTCGCCGGTCTTGACCACGTATCCGTCACCCAAGGCGTCGGCAACCGCGTCGCGCAGCGACTCGTCGGTGACGCCGCCGGCGGCCTCGACCTTCACATTGGTGAAGCTGTCCGGCTCGCCCAGCATCAGCCGCTGCGCCGTCGGGGTGGTGAACATGATCTCGTTGCTGCCGCCGATCGAGTCGCGGCCACCGTCGTAGCTGAAGATCCCGACGATGGTGAACTCCTGCTTCGGCTCCATGATCGAGAGGACTCCGACCCGGTCGCCGAGCTTCACTTTGCCGGCGGTGGCGAGCCCCTGGTTGATGACGATCTCGTCGTCGGCCCGCGGCTCGTGCCCGTCGCGCAGCTGCAGTTGATCGGACTCGCCGGTCCAGTTCTCGCCGAGCTGCGGCGGGCCGAACGAGGCGACCGCCTTGCCGTTGCTGCCGATCAGCCGGGCCCCGTCGGCGGCGACCACGCCGGTGGCCGAGGCCACCCCGGGCACCGCGCGGACCTTGTCCACCGTCGCCGCCGGGACCGGCGGCGCCGTCTGTTCGCCCTCCATCTCCGACACGGCGATCTTCGGCTTGGCCGCGACGTTGACGTCCACCCCCTGGTACGCGTCGGCGAAGATCGCGTCGAAGGTGCGGCCGAGGGTGTCGGTGAGCACGAACGCGCCGGAGACGAACATGACGCCCAGCACGACCGCCAGACCCGACAGGACGAGGCGTACCTTTCGTGCCAGCAGGCTCTTCAGGGTTGCCCGGAACATCAGTTCGCCACCTCGGCCGGGGTGTCCAGCTTCTTCATGGTGTCCAGCACCGTGTCGGCGGTCGGCTCGATCAGCTCGGAGACGATCTGCCCGTCGGCGAGGAAGACCACCCGGTCGGCGTACGCGGCGGCGGTCGGGTCGTGGGTCACCATCACGATGGTCTGGCCGTGCTCGCGGACCGAGTTGCGCAGGAAGTTGAGCACCTCCGCGCCGGAGCGGGAGTCCAGGTTGCCGGTCGGCTCGTCCGCGAAGATCACCTCGGGACGGGCGACCAGGGCGCGCGCGCATGCCACCCGCTGCTGCTGGCCACCGGAGAGCTGCGCCGGCCGGTGCCCCAGCCGGTCCCGCAGGCCCACCGTGTTGATCACCGTGTCGTACCAGGCCGGATCCGGTTTGCGGCCGGCGATCGACATCGGCAGCAGGATGTTCTCCTGGGCGGTGAGCGTGGGCAGCAGGTTGAACTGCTGGAAGATGAAGCCCACCTTGTCCCGGCGCAGCTTCGTCAGCCCGGCGTCGCCGAGCCCGGTCACCGTGGTGTCGCCGATCATGACGGTGCCCCGGGTCACCGTGTCCAGGCCGGCCAGGCAGTGCATCAGCGTCGACTTGCCCGAGCCGGACGGGCCCATGATCGCGGTGAACCGGCCGCGTTCGAACTCGGCGCTCACCCCCCGCAGCGCGGTGACCTGAGCCTCACCGCTGCCGTACACCTTCCACACGTCGTTCGCCCGGGCCGCGGCCTGCGCCTGCTGGCCTATCGTCGCGGTCACGTCATCTACCTCTTCCGTCTGCCTGCCTGATCCGCACCGCCCCCGCTGGCCGGTGCGGCAGTTTCCATCCTCGGTGCCGTCGGTCGGGGATCCGTCCGACCCCGGGCGGAGCCACCGCCGGAAATCACGGTGGGGGTCGACCCCGAGGCCGGCTCAGGGTCCCCCCTGACCCGCCGCCGTGCGGCGGTGCCGACGCTAGGACGTCACGTTGCGTCATGGTCAACCCTGCCGCACCACCGATGGTCACGGTAGGTGACCGTTGCCACCCCCGTCAGGCTCCCGGGCGCACCAGCCCCGTCTCGTACGCCAGCACGACCGCCTGCACCCGGTCGCGCAGCCCCAGCTTGGTCAGCACGTGCCCGACGTGTGTCTTGATGGTGGTCTCGCTGACCGACAGCGCCCGCGCGATCTCGGCGTTGGACAGACCGCGCGCCACCTGCACCAGCACCTCCCGCTCCCGCTCGGTCAGCGCGCTCAGCGCCTTCGGCGGGGTCGCCGCGGGATCGGGCAGTATGTCGGCGAAGCGGTCCAGCAGCCGGCGCAGGATCCGCGGCGCCACCACCGCCTCTCCGGCGGCCACCGTACGGATCGCGGTGACCAGGTCCTCGGCCGGCACATCCTTGGCCAGGAAGCCGCTCGCCCCCGCCCGCAGCGCGCCCACCACGTACTCGTCCAGGTCGAAGGTGGTGAGGATGAGCACCCGCACCGGCAGTCGGGCGTCCACGATCGCCCGGGTCGCCGCCACCCCGTCCATCCGTGGCATCCGGATGTCCATCAGCACCACGTCCGGCAGCAGCCGCCGGGACAGCTCCACCGCCTCCAGGCCGTCCCCCGCCTCGGCGACGATGTCCAGGTCGTCCTCGGTGCCGAGCACCATCCGGAAGCCGGTACGCAGCAGCGGTTGGTCGTCCGCGAGCAGGATCCGCACCGGTCGTGGACCCGCCGTGCTGTCGGTCATCCGTCATCCCTCGTCATGCTGGCCGGGCCGGGAACTGTCACGCCGCGACCGCCCCGGCGGACTCGAGCGGGATCCGCGCGTACACCCGGAAGCCGCCGCCGGTGCGCGGACCGGTCCGTAGGATCCCACCGTAGAGGGCGACCCGCTCCCGCATGCCGACCAGGCCGTGCCCGATCCGGTCGGGCAGCGGCGCCGGGCCGCGGCCGGTGTCGGTCACCTCCACGGCCAGGAAGTCGTCGGTGATGGTGAGCCGCACCAGCGCGGTGGCCGCCCCGGCGTGTTTGAGGGCGTTCGTCAGCGCCTCCTGCACGATCCGGTAGACGGTGAGTGCCACGCCCTCCTCCAGTGGCCCGAACCTGCCGTCGACGCGCAGCGTCACCGGCAGCCCCGCCTCCCGGACCTGTTCGACGAGGGCCTCGATGCCGGTCAGCCCCGGCTGCGGGGCCAGCTCGGCGGCCGGCTCCGCGTCGGTACGCAGCACGTCCAGCAGCCGGCGCAGCTCGCGCAGGGTGGCCCGGCCGGTCTCCTCGACGGTGGCCATCGCCGCGTCGGCGGCGTCGGGGTCTCGACGCAGCACCCGGCGGGCCCCGGTGGCCAGCACTCCCATCACGCTGACCTGGTGGGCGACCACGTCGTGCAGTTCCCGGGCGATCCGGCGCCGTTCGTCGGTGACCGCCTGTTCGGCGAGGGAGCGCTGTGTCGCCTCGGCGACCCGGGCCCGCTCGCGCAGCATCCGCGTGGACTGCTGGCGTGCCCGTACCGCCCGCCCCACCGCGTACGCCCCGGACGCGGCGAGCAGATTGTTGAGCACCAGGTACGCCGGACCGACGTCGAGCACACCGTCGGCCGGCACGACCAGGTTGGCCAGCACCACCGGCACCCAGATCAGCGACGCGGCAAGCGCCGCGGGCCGCGGCCGCTGATGCGCCGCCATCGTGTAGGTGAGCACGACGAAGGTCAGCCCCTGCGAGGTGGGCGCCTGCCCGAGCAGCACCGGCACGGCGAGGGTGGCCACCGCTGCCCCCACCGCCGGCCACGGCGCGACCCGGCGCACCGCCGCCGGGGCGGCGCACAGCACGGCCCAGCCCAGCCCAGCGCCGACCACAGCTGCGCGGGGCGCAACTCCTGCGGGGTGAGCAGCAGGAACGCCGCGTCCAGCAGGACCAGGGCAGCCGCCACGGACGCGTCGGCGGCCAGCGGCCGACCGCGTACCCAGGCCCGCACCCGGTTGGTCATGCCCCGACGGTAGCCGCCGTCAGTCCCGGCCCCTCGTCGCCGAAGCCGAACCCGATCTCCTCCCCGAGGACGAGGGCTACTCGTCCGCCCCTGGGGTGGCCGGCCGGGACCGGGCGTCGGTCAGCGGATCACCGGCGCCGGCCGCCGGGAACGGGGGCGGGGTGCCGCCGAAGCTCGGGCAGAGTGCCTGATGGGCGCACCAGTCGCAGAGGCGGCTCGGCCGGGGGCGGAAATCCTGTCGCTCGGTGGCCTGCTCGATGGCCTGCCAGAGTGCCACCACCGTGCGCTCGAAGCGCAGCAGTTCCTCCGCGTCGGGGGTGTAGTCGCACACCTCGGCGTCCTTGAGGTAGAGCAGGCGGAGCACCCGCGGCACCACTCCGCGGGTGCGCCACAGCACTAGCGCGTAGAACTTCAGTTGGAACAGCGCCCGGGCCTCGAACGCCTCGCGGGGCGCGCCGCCGGTCTTGTAGTCGACCACCCGCAGCGCGCCGTCCGGGGCCACGTCGAGCCGGTCCAGGTAGCCCCGGATCAGCAGCTCCTCGTCGACCACCGCCGAGACCAACGCCTCCCGCTCGGCCGGCTCCAGCCGGCGCGGGTCCTCCACCGCGAAATAGCCGTCGAGCAGCGCGGTGGCCGAGCGGAGGAACTCGGCCGGCCCGGTGGCGTCGTCCTCGGCGAAGAGCGTCGCCAGCTCCGGCTGCTCGGTGACCAGCCGGTCCCACTGCGGGGCGACCAGGTCGCCGGCCGACCGCAGGGTACGCGCCGCCGCCGGCAGGTCGAACAGCCGCTCCAGCACCGCGTGCACCAGCGTGCCCCGGGCCTGCTCCACGGTGGGGCGTTCGGGCAGCCGGTCGATGCTGCGGAACCGGTAGAGCAGCGGGCAGGTCTTGAAATCCGCAGCCCGGGACGGCGACAGCGACCCCCGCACCGTGGGCGGCGCCGTCTCCGCCGTGGGGGAGTCCTGCCCGTCGATCACCGGTTCCGCCGTCATGTCCGGAAGGTTAGGGCACCGGTGCGACAGGGCCGCCGCCGCCGCACCGGGGCATGATCCGCGCCGCGTAGCATCGACCCGGTGGAGCAGAGGTCCCGACCACCGCGCCGGCCCGGACTGACCGTCGGCCGGGTGTTCGGGGTGCCGCTGCGCGTCGACGCCTCGATGCTGCTGCTCGCGCTGGTCGTCGCCGCCCTGTACGCCGCCCTCGCCCGTCGTCAGCTCGACCTCGGCCACCTCGGCGGCTACCTGGTCGGCCTCGGCTTCGTGGTCTCCCTGCTCGGCTCGGTGCTGCTGCACGAGCTGGGCCACGCCCTGACCGCCCGCCGCCACGGCATCGGTGTGCGCGGCATCACCCTGGAACTGCTCGGCGGCTACACCGAGATGGACCGGGACGCCCCCAGCCCGCGCGTCGACCTGCTCGTCTCCCTCGCCGGACCGGCAGTGTCCGCGGTGCTCGGCGTCGCCGCCGTCGCCGCCACCCTGGCCCTGCCCGACGGCACCCTCGCCCACCAGTTCGCCTTTCAGCTCGCGGTGAGCAACATCGTGGTCGCTGTCTTCAACAGCCTGCCCGGGCTGCCGCTCGACGGCGGTCGGGCGCTGCGCGCCGCCGTCTGGGCGCTCACCCGGGACCGGCACCGCGGCACCGAGGTGGCCGGCTGGGTGGGCCGGGCGGTGGCCGTCGGCACCCTGGCCGTGGTCGTCCTGCTCACCGTGCGCCAGGCGGTCGCCCCGGTGATTCTGCCGCTGGTGCTGCTGGTCGCCGTCACCCTCTGGCGGGGTGCCGGCCAGTCCATCCGGATGGCCCGGATCGGCCGTCGCCTTCCGCTGGTCGACCTGGCCCGGCTCGCCCGCCCGGTGTTCCCCGTACCCACCGGCACCCCGCTCGCGGAGGCGCAGCGCCGCCGCGCCGAGGCCGCCGTCCCCGCCGCCGCGCTCGCCGTCGTCGACACCGCCGGCCGGCCGGTCGCCCTGGTCGACCCGGCCCGGGCCGACGCCGTACCCCCGCAACGACGGCCGTGGCTCGCGGTGGACGCGGTCTCCCACGACCTGGACACCCTGCCCGCGCTGCCGGTCGGCGCCGACGGCGAACGGGTGCTGGAGGCCGTCCGCACCCACCCGGCCGCACAGTACGTGGTGACCGCAGGCGAAGATGTCGTCGGCGTTCTGCACATCGCGGATCTGGCCCAGCTCCTGGAACCCAAACGGAAGACGAACACGTGACCGCACATTCCTCCGCCGTCCCGGCCGACCCCGCCGCCCCGGCGCTGCCTCCGGTTCCGATGGCTCCAGGTCACGGCGCGGCGTCAGACGCGCTGAGCTTGAGTCATCGTAGGGGGCCGTTCCGCCCCGGCGACCGGGTGCAGCTGACCGACCCGAAGGGCCGGATGCACACCGTGACGCTGGAGCCCGGCAAGGAGTTCCACACCCACCGGGGGATCCTCAAACACGACACACTGATCGGCCTGCCCGACGGCAGTGTGGTCACCACCGCCGGCGGCGGCACCGCGTTCCTGGCCCTGCGGCCGCTGCTGTCGGACTACGTGCTCTCCATGCCGCGCGGCGCCCAGGTGATCTACCCGAAGGACTCGGCGCAGATCGTCGCCATGGGCGACATCTTCCCGGGTGCGAAGGTCCTGGAGGCCGGCGCGGGCTCCGGCGCGCTCTCCTGCTCGCTGCTGCGCGCCGTCGGCGTCGAGGGCGAGCTGCACTCGTACGAGCTGCGCGAGGACTTCGCCCAGATCGCCAGGCGCAACGTCGAGGCGTTCTTCAACGCGCCGCACCCGGCCTGGCGGCTGCACGTCGGCGACGTCGCCGACTGCCGGGAGACCGGATTCGACCGGATCATCCTGGACATGCTCACCCCCTGGGAGATGCTCGACATGGTCGAGCGGGCGCTCGTCCCCGGCGGCGTCCTGATCGGGTACGTGGCCACCACCCCGCAGCTGTCCGAGCTGGTCGAGGCGCTGCGCGAGCGGGGCGGCTGGACCGAGCCGCGGGCCTGGGAGTCGCTGGTCCGGGACTGGCACGCCGAGGGACTGGCGGTGCGCCCCGACCACCGCATGATCGCGCACACCGCGTTCCTGGTCTCCGCGCGCAAGCTCGCCCCGGGGGTCACCGCCCCGCCGCGCCGTCGCAAGCCCAGCAAGGGCACCGAGGCGTACGTCCAGCGCCGCCAGGCGCTGCGCGAGGCGGAGGCGGCCCGGCAGGCGGCAGCCGACGCCGACCCGACCGGGCCGGAGTCGGACCATTCGTGACCCGGCGGCACGGACGGGTATGAGTGGGGGACGGCTTCAGGTCGCGGAGGGAGGCGGCGGGTGAGCGAGCGTAGCGAGGGAACCATCGGGCTCAGCGCGGTCGAGCCTCATGTCGTCGCCGACCGGAGGGAGGCGGCGGCATGAGCAACCCGGGCTACGGCAACGGCGACCTGCCCGCCGTCTTCCCGGACTGGTCGCCCTACGCCGACCTGGAGTCGGCCGCCCGGGCGTACCTGCGCGACCCGGACATCGCCCTGGACGCCCTCGGCGGGGTGCTGCGCGGCGCCTCGGTGCTCGGCTTCACGCTGGAGCGCTTCGTCAACGAGGTCAACGGGGTCTGGCAGGAGATCGTCGTCTGCGACGGCAGCCGGCTGGTCCTCTGGCACGGCGAGGACGTCCCGCCGGGGGAGGGGCCGGCCGGCTCGATGACCTCGTCGCTGCGGGTGGTGCCGGTCTCCACGGTCACCGAGGTCGGCTGCCGGCGGCGGCTCACCCGCTCGGAGACCGGCGAGATCCGGGTCGACAGCATCGACGTGTACCTGCTGCTCTCGTCGCTGGACGAGGCGCCGCCCAGCGACGAGATGGTCGGCGCGCCCCGGCACGACGCGCTGCGCTTCGGCAAGACCCTCGACGACGGCGGCGCCGGGCAGATCGCCCGGCTGGAGGAGTTCGCCCGGCTGGTCGCCTCGGTCGTCGGCCGTCCGCTGCTGTGAGACGCCGCGCGGGCCGGGGGACGCCCGTCCCCCGACCCGCGCCGTCCGTCCGTCGGTGTCAGTCCTCGGCGTCGGGCCCGGCCACCTCGGTGCCGTCGCTGCCGCGCACCACGTGGATGCACTCGCCCGGGCACTCCTTCGCCGAGTCGATCACCTCGAGCCGCAGGTGCTCCGGCACGTCGACCCGGGCACCCGGGGCGAGCCGCAGCTCGCCGTCCGGGCCCTTGACGTACGCCAGGCCGTCGACGTCGAACTCGAAGACCTCGGGCGCGTACTGGACACACAGCCCGTCGCCCGTGCAGAGATCCTGATCCACCCAGACCTGAAGCTGGTCCGTCGCGACCTCCGCCATCGGTGCACCCCCCATGTTCTCCCGTCCCACCCCGCGACGGTACCCGAACGCCCGTACCCGCCCGACGACCAGCCCGTGGCGATCAAGCTTCGGTGACGAGGGCGTTGCGTAGGACCGAATCGAGCTCACAGCGGCTAGTGTTAGCTCAGAACGTTCAAGCCCCCCGGGGAGGTGGGACGTGGCACGCAGCGACGACGCGGACTCGCGCGCCGCACGGTGGGAGAAGGAGGCCCACGATCTCTCCACGCAGGTCGCGTTCCTGCAAGAGGAACTCGCCCTGGTGCGGCGCAAGTTGACCGAAAGCCCCCGACACGTCCGGCAGCTCGAAGAGCGGCTGGCGGCCACCCAGGCCCAGTTGGCGCGGCTGACCGAGAACAACGAACGGCTCGTGAGCACCCTCAAGGAGGCTCGCGCGCAGATCGTGACGCTCAAGGAGGAGATCGACCGCCTCGCCCAGCCGCCGAGTGGCTACGGCGTCTTCCTCGCCAAGCACGACGACGGCACGGTCGACGTGTTCACCGGCGGGCGCAAGCTCCGGGTGGCCGTCTCGCCCTCGCTCGACGTCGACGAGCTGCGGCGTGGCCAGGAGGTGCTGCTCAACGACGCGCTCAACATCGTCGACGCGTTCGGCTACGAGCGGGTCGGCGAGGTCGTGATGCTCAAGGAGGTGCTCGCCGGACCCGGCGACACACCGGGCGACCGGGCGCTGGTGGTCTCGCACTCGGACGAGGAGCGGATCGTGCACCTCGCCGAGACCCTGATCGGCGCCCCGATAAGGGCCGGCGACTCGCTCATGATCGAACCCCGTTCGGCGTACGCGTACGAGCGGATCCCGAAGAGCGAGGTCGAGGAGCTCGTGCTGGAGGAGGTGCCCGACGTCGGCTACGAGGACATCGGCGGCCTCCAGGCGCAGATCGAGCAGATCCGCGACGCGGTGGAACTGCCGTTCCTGCACGCCGACCTGTTCCGCGAGCACCACCTCCGGCCGCCGAAGGGCATTTTGCTCTACGGACCGCCCGGCTGCGGCAAGACGCTGATCGCCAAGGCGGTGGCCAACTCGCTGGCCAAGAAGATCGCCGAGCGGCGCGGCGAGGAGAAGCACACCAGCTTCTTCCTCAACATCAAGGGCCCCGAGCTGCTCAACAAGTACGTCGGCGAGACCGAGCGGCACATCCGGTTGATCTTCCAGCGGGCGCGGGAGAAGGCCGGCGAGGGCACCCCGGTGATCGTGTTCTTCGACGAGATGGACTCCGTCTTCCGTACCCGCGGTTCCGGCGTCTCCTCGGACGTGGAGAACACCATCGTCCCGCAGCTGCTCAGCGAGATCGACGGCGTCGAGGGCCTGGAGAACGTCATCGTCATCGGCGCCTCCAACCGGGAGGACATGATCGACCCGGCGATCCTGCGCCCCGGCCGGCTCGACGTCAAAATCAAGATCGAGCGGCCGGACGCCGAGGCGGCCAAGGACATCTTCTCCAAGTACATCCTCGCCGGCCTGCCGCTGCACGCGGACGACCTCGCCGAGCACGGTGCCGACCCGCAGGCCACCGTCGCGGCGATGATCGACGCGGTCGTGCTAAGGATGTACTCGGAGACCGAGGAGAACCGCTTCCTCGAGGTCACCTACGCCAACGGCGACAAGGAAGTCCTCTACTTCAAGGACTTCAACTCCGGCGCGATGATCCAGAACATCGTCGACCGGGGCAAGAAGATGGCCATCAAGGAGTTCCTCACCTCCGGGCGCAAGGGGCTGCGGCTGCAGCACCTCCTCGACGCCTGCGTCGACGAGTTCCGCGAGAACGAGGACCTGCCCAACACCACCAACCCCGACGACTGGGCGCGCATCTCCGGCAAGAAGGGCGAGCGGATTGTCTACATCCGCACGCTCGTCTCCGGCGGCAAGGGCGCGGAGGCCGGCAGGTCGATAGAAACGGCCAGCAACACCGGCCAGTACCTGTAAACCCGACGGCACGACGGAGGCCCGCGACGCACCGCGTCGCGGGCCTCCGCGCGTCCCCGCTTCGGGCCGCCGTGGCCCCGCCACACCGGACGCCCCGGGGCGGCCACGCCCTTTTCGGTGTGACGGCGACTACGCTCGACGTGACGGGGGACCGGAACGGCGAGCGGAGCGGCAGGTCGATGAGCGTCAGACGGATCATGGGCACCGAGGTCGAGTACGGCATCTCCGTGCCCGGCCAGGCCGGGGCCAACCCGATGGTCACCTCCTCGCAGGTGGTCAACGCCTACGGAGCGCGCCCGGAGCTCAACCGCGGTGGCCGGGCCCGCTGGGACTACGAGGAGGAGTCGCCGCTGCGCGACGCCCGCGGTTTCACCTACTCCGGGGCCGCGTACGACCCGGCTGAGGCGCTCGCCGACGAGGACCTGGGGCTGGCCAACGTCATACTCACCAACGGCGCCCGGCTCTATGTCGACCACGCCCACCCGGAGTACTCCACCCCCGAGGTGACCAACCCCCTCGACCTGGTGCGCTGGGACAAGGCGGGCGAGCGGGTGATGGCCGAGGCGGCCCGGCGCGCGGCCACCATCCCGGGCACCCATCCCATCCACCTGTACAAGAACAACACCGACAACAAGGGTGCCAGCTACGGCGCCCACGAGAACTACCTGATGCGCCGCCAGACCCCGTTCGCCGACATCGTGGCGTACCTGACGCCGTTCTTCGTCACCCGCCAGGTGGTGTGCGGCGCCGGCCGGGTCGGCATCGGCCAGGACGGCGGCCAGAACGGCTTCCAGATCTCCCAGCGGGCGGACTTCTTCGAGGTCGAGGTGGGGCTGGAGACCACCCTGAAGCGGCCCATCATCAACACCCGGGACGAGCCGCACGCGGACGCCGACAAGTACCGCCGGCTGCACGTCATCATCGGGGACGCCAACCTGTCGGAGATCTCCACGTACCTCAAGCTCGGCACCACCGCGCTGATCCTCACCATGATCGAGGAGAAGGCGCTCGGCCCCGACCTCGGCATCGCGGACCCGGTCAGCGAGCTGCGCGCGGTCAGCCACGACCCGTCGCTCAAGCACCGGATGCGGCTGCGCGACGGCCGGAGGCTGACCGCCCTGGACGTGCAGTGGGCGTACCTGGAACGGGCCCGGTCCTTCGTGGACGACCGGTACGGCGACGACGTCGACGCGCAGACCGTCGACGTGCTCGACCGCTGGGAGAACGTGTTGGACCGGCTCGGCCGTGACGCGTTCCTCTGCGCCGACGAGCTGGACTGGGTGGCCAAGCTGCGGCTGCTGGAGGGCTACCGGGAGCGGGAGCAGCTCGGTTGGGGCGCGCACAAGCTCCAGCTGGTCGACCTGCAGTACTCCGACGTCCGGCCGGAGAAGGGCCTCTACCACCGGCTGGTCTCCCGCGGTGCGATGAAGACCCTGCTGGACGACGAGCGGACGCAGACCGCGATGACCGAGCCGCCGGAGGACACCCGGGCCTACTTCCGTGGTCGCTGCCTGGCCCAGTACGCCTCCGAGGTGGTCGCCGCCAGCTGGGACTCGGTCATCTTCGACGTGGGCCGGGAGTCGCTGGTCCGGGTGCCGATGATGGAACCGGAGCGGGGCACCCGTAAGCACGTCGGTGAGCTGTTCGACCGGTGTGAGAGCGCCAAGGACCTGCTGGAGACGCTGACCGGGGGCTGAGAACGTACCCGTCGGAGAGCCCGTACCGCGTCGGAACCCGGCGCGCGGCGGGCTTTTCGTCGCTCTCCCGAGGTAAGTTCATCGCAGGCGATCGTGGAGGAGGCAACGATGGCGACCCAAGAAGGCGGCCAGACCCAGCACGGCAAGTCGCACGAGGAGGTCGAGGAGGCCACCGCGCAGGCCAACCCCGAGGTTGCCGAGCGGCACGCCGAGATCACCGAGGACGTCGACGACCTGCTCGACGAGATCGACTCCGTCCTCGAAGAAAACGCAGAAGAGTTCGTGCGAGGATACGTACAGAAAGGGGGGGAGTAGGCGTAAATGTCCGATTCGCCTAGCGGGTCGGACAAGTGACGCCCCCAACGTGAGCGGGCAGCTGCCCGTCACGCCGGCGGTACGGGATCGGGGGAGAAGGAGTTCGAGGAGCTCCTCGCCGAGCAGGGCGGTGTCTGCGCGGTCTGCGGCGACCCCGATCCGGAACATGTGGACCACGATCATCGCACCGGGTGGGTGCGCGGGATACTCTGCTTCAACTGCAATGGCGGTCTTGGTCAGTTCCGGGACAGTCCGGTGAGGCTGGCCGGGGCGATCACGTACCTGAGAGGAACCACGTGGCAGCGGGTTTTGATCCATCCGGGCGTCTACCAGATGTGTTCACCAACGCGGGGACGTCCTCCTTCACAGCGTTCCTGAGCAAGGTGGCCCCCGAGATGCTGCCCGGACGTCGGCCGCTGCCGCCCGGCATGGCCGCCGACATGGCGCCGCACGCGACGACCATCGTGGCCATCTCGGCCGTCGGTGGCGTGGTGATGGCCGGCGATCGGCGCGCCACGATGGGCAACCTGATCGCCCAGCGGGACATCGAGAAGGTGCACCCGGCCGACGCGTACTCGCTGGTCGGCATCGCGGGCACGGCGGGCATCGGCATCGAGCTGATGCGACTGTTCCAGGTGGAGCTCGAACACTACGAGAAGATCGAGGGCGCCATGCTCTCGCTCGACGGCAAGGCCAACCGGCTGGCGTCGATGATCCGGGGCAACCTGGGCGCGGCCATGCAGGGGCTGGCGGTGATCCCGCTCTTCGCCGGCTTCGACCTGGCGGCCGGCGACCCGGCTCGGGCCGGCCGGATCTTCAGCTTCGATGTCACCGGCGGCCCGTACGAGGAGACCGGCTACGACGCGATCGGTTCCGGTTCGCTGTTCGCCAAGTCGGCGCTGAAGAAGCGGTTCCGGGTGGGCCTGTCGACCGACGACGCGGCGCGGCTCGCCGTCGAGGCGCTCTACGACGCGGCCGACGACGACACCGCCACCGGTGGCCCGGATCTCACCCGACGGATCTACCCGGTGGTGATGACCGCGACGGCGGAGGGCACCCACCGGCTCACCGACGCCGAGACGGCGGCGATCGCGGAGAGCGTCGTGGCCGGTCGGATGGAGAACCCGGGCGGCTGATCCCGCCCTCACCCCCACCTGAGTCAGCAGTCCCCGCAGCACAGCGCCCGAAGGAGAACCGCCGCCGTGGCCATGCAGTTCTACGCCTCGCCCGAGCAGATCATGCGCGACCGCTCCGAGCTGGCCCGCAAGGGCATCGCCCGGGGCCGCAGCGCGTTGGTCCTGAGCTACGAGGGCGGGGTGCTCTTCGTCGCGGAGAACCTGTCCAGCACCCTGCACAAGGTCAGCGAGATCTACGACCGGATCGGCTTCGCCGCGGTGGGCCGCTACAACGAGTTCGAGAACCTGCGCCGCGCCGGGGTGCGGATGGCCGACCTGAACGGGCTGAGCTACGACCGGCGGGACGTGACCGGCCTGGCCCTGGCCAACGCGTACGCGCAGACGCTGGGCGCCATCTTCACCGAGCAGTCGAAGCCGTTCGAGGTGGAGATCTGCGTGGCGGAGGTGGGGGCGACGCCGGAGGACGACTCGCTCTTCCGGGTGACGTACGACGGCTCGGTCAACGACGAGCCGGGCCGGATGGCGATGGGTGGTCAGGCCGAGTCGATCACCGGGGTGCTGAAGAACGAGCACCGGCCGGACATGTCGCTGTCGGAGGCGGTCCAAGCGGCGGTCAAGGCGCTGAGCAGTGTCGGCGGGGAGGGCGGGGCGGCCCGTACCATCGCCGCCAACCAGCTGGAGGTGGCGATCCTGGACCGGCGCCGGGTCGGGCGTACGTTCCGGCGGGTGACCGGGGCGGCGTTGACCGCGCTGCTGGAAGGGGACGCGAGCGCGGGCAGTGCGCCGGCGCCGGGTCGGGCGCAGACCCCGACGGTGCCCACCGAGGAGGCGAAGAAGCCGATCTCGTCGGCCGGCTCCGCGGATCTGGAGGGTCAGCAGCAGGAGGAGCAGCCCGGGGAGTGACGGTAGGGGCCGGTGCCGGCCCTACCGTCGTCGCTGCCGTTGCTTGCCGGGCCACGCCCGGGTCAGCGGTGCGGCTTGAGCGGCCGCCACCAGTCGCGGTGCTCGCGGTACCAGTCGACGGTGGCGGTGAGTCCCCGGTCCAGGTCGACGGCGGGGACCCAGCCCAGCTGGCGACGGCTGGTGGTGCAGTCCAGCGAGTACCGCCGGTCGTGGCCCTGGCGGTCGGCGACCGGTCGGACCCGGTCCCAGCCGGCGGCGCAGGCGGCCAGCAGCCGGCCGGTCAGCTCGCGGTTGGTCAGTTCGGCGTTGCCGCCCAGGTGGTAGACGTCGCCGGACCGGCCGCGGGTCTGGGCGAGCGCGATGCCGTGGCAGTGGTCGTCGACGTGCAGCCAATCCCGGACGTTGCCGCCGTCGCCGTAGAGGGGTACGTCGTGCCCGTCGAGCAGGTTGGTGACGAACAGCGGCACGATCTTCTCGGGGTACTGGTACGGGCCGTAGGTGTTGGCGCCGCGGGTGACGACGACGTCGAGGCCGTGGGTGCGGTGGTAGGCGAGGGCGAGCAGGTCGGCGGCGGCCTTGCTGGCCGAGTACGGGGAACTGGGGTCCAGTGGCGCCTCTTCGGTCCAGGAACCGGTGGCGATGGAGCCGTAGACCTCGTCGGTGGAGACCTGCACGAACCGCCGTACGCCGTGCCGCAGCGCCGCGTCGAGCAGGATCTGGGTGCCGACCACGTTGGTGGTGACGAAGGCGGCGGCGTCGGCGATGGAGCGGTCGACGTGGGATTCTGCGGCGAGGTGCACGACGATGTCGTGGCCGGGGACGGTGGCGCCGACGAGGACGGCGTCGCGGACGTCGCCGTGGACGATCCGTAGCCGGGGGTCGGCGCGTACCGGGTCGAGGGCGGCGTCGGTGGCGGCGTAGGTGTAGGCGTCGAGCACGGTGACGGCGTCCACGTCGAGGGTCGGCTCGGCGCCGGAGAGCAGCCGCCGGACGTACGCCGATCCGATGAAGCCGGCGCCGCCGGTGACCAGGATTCTCACGGGTCGGAAGGTACCGGGGTCGGGATCTGCTCGCGGCGGGATGCCGGGACGACTGTGCGCGGACGCCACGGAGATGGCTGGGTTGAGCGCTGCCCATTTGGGGCCCCGGACGGCTAATGTCATTTCATGGAGCGGCGAATCTTCGGCCTCGAAACCGAGTACGGCGTCACCTGCACTTATCGCGGGCAGCGCCGGCTGTCCCCCGACGAGGTCGCGCGGTACCTGTTCCGGCGGGTGGTGTCGTGGGGCCGGTCGAGCAATGTGTTTCTGCGCAACGGGGCCCGCCTCTATCTGGATGTGGGCTCGCACCCGGAGTACGCGACGCCCGAGTGTGACTCGGTGACCGACCTGGTGGCGCACGACCGGGCCGGGGAGCGGATCCTGGAGGGGCTGCTCGTCGACGCGGAGAAGCGGCTGCACGACGAGGGCATCGCGGGCGAGATCTACCTGTTCAAGAACAACACCGACTCGGCCGGCAACTCGTACGGTTGCCACGAGAACTACCTGGTGTCCCGGCACGGGGAGTTCGGCCGCCTCGCCGACGTGCTGATCCCGTTCCTGGTGACCCGGCAGCTGATCTGCGGCGCCGGGAAGGTGCTGCAGACGCCGCGCGGCGCGGTCTACTGCCTGTCCCAGCGGGCGGAGCACATCTGGGAGGGCGTCTCATCGGCGACCACCCGGAGCCGGCCGATCATCAACACCCGCGACGAGCCGCATGCCGACGCGGAGCGGTACCGCCGGCTGCACGTGATCGTCGGCGACTCGAACATGAACGAGGTCACCACGCTGCTGAAGGTCGGTACGGCCGACATCGTGCTGCGGCTGATCGAGGCCGGGGTGGTGATGCGGGACCTGACGCTGGAGAACCCGATCCGGGCGATCCGCGAGGTGTCGCACGACATCACCGGCCGGCGCAAGGTGCGGCTGGCCTCCGGCAAGGAGATCTCCGCGCTGGAGATCCAGCAGGAATATCTGGCGAAGGCGACGGAGTTCGTGGAGCGCCGGGGCGGGGACCAGACCGCGAAGCGAGTGGTGGACCTGTGGGCCCGGGTGCTGCGGTCGGTGGAGACCGGTGACCTGGACCCGGTGGCCCGGGAGATCGACTGGGTGACGAAGCTGCGCCTGATCGAGCGGTACCAGCGCAAGCACGACCTGCCGCTGTCGCATCCGCGGGTGGCGCAGATGGATCTGGCGTACCACGACCTGCGGCGCGGTCGGGGCCTGTACGGGCTGCTGGAGCGGCGCGGCGAGGTGGACCGGGTGGCGACCGACCCGGAGATCTTCGAGGCGAAGGAGACCCCGCCGCAGACCACCCGGGCGCGGCTGCGGGGCGAGTTCATCCGGCACGCGCAGGAGAAGCGGCGGGACTTCACGGTCGACTGGGTGCACCTGAAGCTGAACGACCAGGCGCAGCGGACCGTGCTGTGCAAGGACCCGTTCCGGGCGTACGACGAGCGGGTGGAGCGGTTGATCGCGAGCATGTGAGGCGCGGCCGCGGGCGGGGGCCCCCGCCCCCCGCGCGCCCGGTAGCGGGGGGGGCGCTGTAAAAATACCAAACCAACCCCGGCCCCCCGCCCGCGAAGCGGAAAATGATAGACCCGCGCCCGGGGAAAATA
>NZ_JBIWJO010000002.1:174198-386741 GCF_044765245.1 Micromonospora sp. NPDC093277 | reverse complement strand
CCGCCCCGCCCCCCGGTGTGGACACCCCCCGGGGGGGGGGCCGGGGGGGGGGGGGGGGGTTTTGGGGGGGGTTGGGGGGGGGGGGGGGGGGGGGGCCCCCCCGCCCCCCCGGCGCGCAGGTACGCTGGCGTCGCGATGAACACTTCCGAACCCTCCCGGGACCACGGCACCGAGAAGCTCAACTGGATCGACCGGCGCCGGGAGAAGATCCGCGCCGAGATCGAGCAGAATCGCCGCGGCGAGCACAAGGTGCCGACCTGGGTGCTGGCGGCGATCCTGGTTCTCATCGTGGGCGCCTGGCTCGCGTTGATCTTCCTCGCCGGCTGAGCGGACCCGTCCACCCGCCGGCTGCGCCGACCTACCACCCTTCTGCGGAGGCGGGATGGCGTGGTCAGCCGAGGAGGCGGGCGGCGTGGCGGCCGGCGGCGGCCGCGGCGAGGAAGTAGGCGTGGTCGGCGTCGAGGCCGCGACCCATCGTCGACAGGCCGACCGGGCTGGCCCGCAGTGCCGCGTCCAGGCCGTCGGCGGCCACGGTGACGATCCGGTGCCGGTCGGCGAGCGGGGACAGCGCCGCGGCCACGTCGGCCGCGAGGGCCGGATCGAGGCCGTCCGGCACGGCCAGTTCCGCGGCGGCGAGGGCGACCCGCCCGTACGCGGTGAGGCTGTGGTGGGAGACGCCACGGTGCCGGGGGCGGGGGTCGGCGGCGGAGATGCGCAGCGAGCCGACGGCCCGCCCGCCGAGGGCGGCGACGGCGTTGACCGCCTCGCCGACCGCGACGCCGGAGAAGCCCCAGCGGGTGCCGGTGCCGAGGTTGCCGGGGCCCTGGGCGACGATCGCCACGTCGGCGCGGAGCACGTGCCGGGCGGCGAGCAGGCCGCTGTGCAGGGTGCTCGCCTCCAGGTCGCCGCCGAACGCCTGCCCGATGCTGATCGTGCCGACGAGGTGGCCGGCGAGCCCGGCGAGGGTGCGGGAGAACCAGGCCGGCAGCGCCCCGCCGTCGGTGAGCACATACGCCACGCGGGCGTCGGGAGCGTCGGCGTGCACGCCGGCCAGGATCGCCGGGAGGGCGGAGTGCAGGTCGGCGGTGACCACCGGCAGTCCGTCGATGCTCTCCGCGGCGGCCAGTAGGTCGTGGTGCGGGGAGGCGTCCTCGTCGACGCCGAGCAGGATCGGCTGCAGCGGGGTGTAGCGGGCCTTGACCAGGTGGCCGGCGGCGCGGGTGTCGACGGCCTGCGGCGGGTCGGCGGGGAGCCGGTCGGGCAGGGCGACGACCAGCGCGTACCCGCCGGTGCCGAGGCCCATCAGCAGGGCACCGGCGTTGAGCAGCACCCGGTCGCCGGGCTCCGGGTCGCCGACCAGTGCCGGGTAGGCGAGGGCCCGCATCCGGCCGCCGTCGGCGAGGTCGACGTCGAGTTCTGTCGCGCCGGCCCACCGTCGCCGTACCGCCGTGACCGTGCCTGACCGCCATCGCACCATGCCGGGCACGCTATCGGCCGACGACGGCCCGGGGCGCGGCCGGGTCGCCGGCGCGCGGGTCGGGACCGGCCGGAGGTCACTTCTCGTTCTGGGTACGCCGGGCGCCGCCGCCGTCGGTGCCGGGCATCGAGCGGGTCGGGTCGAGGAAGACGTACTCGATCTCCGGGTAGCGCTCGGTCAGCCGCCGTTCGGCCTCGTCGGCGGCGGCCTCGATGTCGGCGCCGGTGGCGTCGTTGTGGAAGTCGACCTTGGCGGCGACCAGGATGTCGTCCGGGCCGAGCAGCATGGTCATCAGGGTGTCGACCCGGTTCACCGCCGGCAGCGCCTCCAGTTCCTCCTCGATCTGCCGGTGGATGCGTTCCGAGACGGCCCGGCCGACGAGCAGCGAGACGTTGCTCCTGGCCAGGATGGTGGCGACCGCCAGCAGCAGCACGCCGATCAGGACCGAGGCGATCCCGTCGTAGAGCTCGTCGCCGGTGAGCTCGGACAGCCCGAGGCCGACACCGGCGATGAGCAGACCGATGAGGGCGGCGGAGTCCTCCAGGAAGACCGCCTTGACGGTGGTGTCGGCGGTCAGCCGGAGATAGCGGCGCGGGGTGGCCCGCCAGCGGCGGGACTCCCGGCGGATCTGCCGGACCGCCCGGGTCAAGGAGACCGACTCGATCGCGAAGGAGATCACCAGCACGACGTACGACACCAGGTAGTTGCCGGTGTGCTGGTGCACGAGGATGGTGGTCACCCCGTGGGTGATGGCGAAGCCGGCGCCCACCACGAACGTGAACAGCGCGGCGAGGAACGCCCAGACGTAGCTCTCCTTGCCGTACCCGAACGGGTGCCCTCTGTCGGCGGGGCGGGCCCCGCGGCGCAGCGCCAGGAAGAGCAGCGCCTCGGTGGTGGTGTCGGCGACCGAGTGGGCGGCCTCGGAGAGCATCGCCGCCGAGCCGGAGAGCAGGCCGGCGACCAGTTTGGCGGCCGCGATGGCGAGGTTCGCCGTGCCGGCCACGACGACGGTGCCGACGCTCTCGGTCTTGACCTCGGCTTCGGTCATGCGGTCAGCCTATGACCGGGCCGGACGGCCCGCGCGGCGCGCGGAATCACCGGCGGTCGCCGGGGCGCGGACGGTGCCCGTGACGGTCCGGGCCGCGGCGCGCCCGCGCGGGTTCACGTTCCCGGCGCGCGGGCTGCTAGCGTTCACACGTGTCGCGGAGCCGTACCGAACGCCTGGTCAACCTGGTGATCTGTCTGCTGTCCACGCGACGGTTCCTGACCGCCGCGCAGATCGCCGCGACCGTGCCGGGCTACGAGCACGATCCGGAGGACGCCAAGGACCACGAGGCGTTCCAGCGTAAGTTCGAGCGGGACAAGGCCGAGCTGCGGGAGCTCGGGGTGCCGTTGGAGACGGGGACGGCGAGCGTGTTCGACGCCGAGCCCGGCTACCGGATCGCCCCCCGCGAGTACGCCCTGCCCGACATTCCTCTCGAACCCGACGAGGCCGCCGCCGTCGGCATCGCGGCGCGGCTGTGGCAGCACGCCGGCCTGGCCGCCGCGGCGTCGTCCGGGCTGGCGAAGCTGCGTGCCGCCGGGATCGACGTGGACCCGCAGGCCACCCTGGGTCTGGAGCCGATGGTGACGGTCGACCCGGCATTCGCCCCGCTGACCGCCGCCGCCCGCGACCGGCGGGAGGTCAACTTCGACTACCGGGTGCCGGACCGGGACGCCCCGACCCGCCGCCGGCTGCAGCCGTGGGGCGTGGTCTGCTGGCGCGGCCGGTGGTACGTGGTCGGTCACGACCTGGACCGGGCGGCCACCCGCTGCTTCCGGCTCTCCCGAGTGGTGGGCACGGTCCGGGTGACCGGCGACCCGGGGGCGTACGAGCCGCCCGCCGGCGTGGACCTGATCAGCCACGTGGCCCGCTGGTCCGGGCCGGTGGAGCGGTCCAACCGGGCGACCGTGCTGGTCGCCCCGGGGCGGGCCGCCGGGCTGCGCCGCTGGGCGACGGAGACCAGTTCCGGGCCGGACGGCGACCGGCTGGTCCTGCCGTATGCCGACGCGGACTACCTGGCCGGCCAGGTGGTCGGGTACGGCCCGGACGTGCGGGTGCTGGAGCCGCCGGAGGTGCGGGAGGCGGTCATCCAACGGTTGAAGGAGATCGCCGCCCGGCACGACGAGCTGGCGGCGGCCGGGGGTGCGCGGTGACCCGGCCGGCGGCCCGGGGTGGCCGCGCCTCGGCGGACCGGCTCGCCCGGCTGCTCAACCTGGTGCCCTACCTGCTGGCCCGCCCCGGCATCGAGATCGCCGAGGCGGCGCGGGACCTGGGGGTGACCGAGCGGCAGCTCCGCGAGGACCTGGAGCTGCTCTGGGTGTGCGGGCTGCCCGGCTACGGCCCGGGTGACCTGATCGACATGGCGTTCGACGGTGACCGGGTCACCATCACCTACGACGCCGGCATCGACCGGCCGCTACGGCTCACCCCGGACGAGGCGCTCGCCCTGGTGGTGGCGCTGCGGATGCTCGCCGAGACGCCCGGGGTGGCCAACCGGGAGGCCGTGGAACGGGCCCTCGCCAAGATCGAGGGCGCCGCCGGCGACCTGGCCGGCGCCCCGGTGGAGGTGCGGCTGCCCGGCGACTCCCCCCGGGTACGCGAACTGCGGGCCGCCGTGGAACGCGGCCAGGCGCTGCGGATCACCTACTACACCGCCGCGCGGGACGAGACCACGGAGCGGACCATCGACCCGCTGCGGATGTTGATGGTCGGCGGCCGCGCGTACGTGGAGGCGTGGTGCCGCCGCGCCGAGGCGGTCCGGCTGTTCCGGGCCGACCGGATCGACGCGGTCACCGAGCTGGACGAGCCAGCGGTGGTGCCGGCGCAGGCCCGCCCGCACGACCTCAGCGACGGGGTGTTCCGTCCCTCGCCCGACCTGCCGTCGATCGTCCTGCGGATCGGCCGGGGCGAGCGGTGGATCACCGAGTACTACCCGTGCGAGCGGGTCGAGGCCGACGGCGAGCAGTGGCTGGTGTCGCTGCGCGTCACCGACCTGGGCTGGGCGCGGCGGTTCGTGCTCGGGCTGGGCCCGGAGGTCACCGTGGTCGCCCCGGCCGAGCTGGCCGAGCAGGTCCGCGCCCAGGCGGTCGCCGCGCTCGACGCGTACGCGACGCCGGCGGATCGCGCCGGCCCGGCGGTGGCCGGCCGAACCCAGTAGGCTGACTGCCGTGGTGACGTTGATCGTGCTCGGGGTCGTCCTGTTCGCGCTCGTCGTGCTGGCCCTGGCGGTCCGGTCGGTGGTGGCGCGGCTGCCCCGGCTGCGTCGGGCCGCGGTGGCGCTGCAACGTCGCCAGGCCGAGGCGGAGGCGTTGCGCTCCGCAGCCGAGGGGCTGCAGGAGCGGGCCGGCGCGCTGCAGGAGCGGGCGGCCGTCGTGCAGGAGCGGCTGGCGTTGATCAAGGCCAGGCCAGGGCGCTGATCGACGCCCGTCGGTCGGGTGCGTGGTAGGTGCGCGTTCGCCGGTGGTTGCGCGCACAATCGCGCCGCGTAGGGTGGTTGACGGGACACTTCGGGTTGGTCGAGACTTCACCGACCAGGCCTGTACTGACAGGCCCGGCGGGGTGGCAACCCACCGTGACGCACGTACGATGGGCTCCGACCACCCCTCACCGACACTTGAGCGACTGGAGCTTCCCATGGGTGCCCTCAGGCCGTGGCACATCGCCGTACTCGTGGTTGTGCTGATCCTGCTTTTCGGCGCGAAGCGGCTCCCCGACGCGGCCCGTTCGCTGGGCCGCTCGCTGCGGATCATCAAGGCCGAGACCAAGAGCCTGCACGAAGACGGTGACCTGGCCGAGAAGGCCGACGCGCAGGCCGGCTACCAGCCGCTTCCGCCGAACGCCGGCCAGCAGCAGTACGCGCAGCAGCAGTACGCCCCGCAGCCGCAGCAGCCGGTCGACCCGGTGCAGCGCGTCCGCGACAACTGACCGGAGGGCCCACCACCGTGGCCTTCGCGTTGAAGAAACACAGCTCGAGCAACTTCGAGCGAGCCGCCGACGGGTCGATGACGCTCATGGAACACTTCCGTGAGTTGCGCAACCGGCTGTTCCGCGCCTCGGTGGCGATTGTGGTCGGCTTCGGCTTTGGCATCTGGCTCTCCGGGCGGGTGCTGCACCTGCTGCAGAAGCCGTACTGCGATCTGCCGAAGGCGCGGTTGGCGAACGGGACGTGCAACTTCGTCCAGCTCGGGCCGGCCGACCTATTCCTGCTCCAGATGAAGGTCGCGCTCTGGGTCGGCCTGATCATCGCGGCACCGGTCTGGCTGTACCAGCTCTGGGCGTTCATCGCGCCGGGCCTGCACAAGCACGAGCGGCGATATGCCTACGTCTTCACCGCCCTGGCGGCGCCGCTGTTCGCCGGCGGGGCGGTGCTGGCGTACTTCGTGACGTCCAAGGGCCTGGAGTTCCTGCTCAACGTCTCGGGCGGCGGGGACATCACCACTACGCTCGACATCACGCGTTACATCTCGTTCGTCACGAACCTGATCCTGCTGTTCGGGGTGGCGTTCGAGTTCCCGCTGGTCGTGCTGATGCTCAACTTCGTCGGGCTGGCCAGCGCGAAGCGGCTGTTGGGCTGGTGGCGAGTGGCGATCTTCGTGTTCTTCGCCTTCTCCGCGGTGGTCACCCCGACGCCCGACCCGTTCGGCATGACCGCGTTGGCCATCTGCCTCTCCGCGCTTTACTTCGGCGCGGTCCTGGTTGCCTTCCTCAACGACAAGCGGCGCGGGCGGGGCAAGGAGATGTACGCGGGCGTCGCCGACGACGAGGTCTCGCCGCTGGACCTGTCCACCGAGCCGGTGGAGGCCGTCCGGCGGGTCGACACGGCCACCCCGATCGAGTCGCCGGAACCGATCGCCAAACCGGCGCCGATCGAACGCCGCTACGACGAAATGACGTAACAGCTATTGACCGGATGTGACGTAATGGCCGCCCGTGGAGATGGTCCTTGTCGTTGTGTGCGGCCCCGGTGCTCCAAGAGAGTGTTAGCTGACCGGCTGGTGATTGAGGTCCCTGTGGGCGGGCCAGCGGGTCGTGGGCTGTGGTGGGTCTCCCCGCCGATCAGGGGGAGTTTGTGAGGACTGCCCAGACCCGGTGGGGATGACGCCTGCCGGTCTGGGCAGCAGATCGGCTCCGACGCCGGCCAAGGTACGTGGCCGCAAGCGGCGACTGCTGGTGGGCGTCAACGGGCGGCTACTGGCGTGCGTGGTGCACTCGGCCAGCATCCCAGGCCCGGGGCCGGAGCAAACTCGTCCTGACCAGCATCACGGCCCGTTTTACCCGAACATCGGCCTGATCTGGGGCGACGGTGGCTACGCCAGCATCGTCTATGCCGAGCTGACGGGCGTGCTCCGCAGTGCGATCTGAAATGTGATTGGATCCTGTTCCTGCCCTCTAAAGCACGCGCCTTGCACAACGATCATCTATGCGTTAAGGTTTGCTGACACGCACGGGAGGATGAATCGTGAAGCGTAGAACAAGGCTTGTCGCCCTCAACATTGCCGGCGTTTTGGTTTCGACGTCGGCTGCGGTTGCAGTTTCGGTCACACCCGCCTTTGCTCATGCCGTTAGTTACAGTGGGCCAAACTTCTGCGGGCCGCTTTGGAATGAAGTCTGCGGTACCGCGAGTGTCTCCAGTGATCACACCTACGTCACGGCATGCGACACCAACGCGGACGGCCAAGGCTTCAGCGCTGCGTACAAGCTTCGCAGTGGTGCCACCGGGTCGGTTGGCGATGCCAATGGCTCGGCCGCCGGCTGCGGTGGAAGGACCGTGACCACCTCTAGTGACCCTGTGGTCGAATTCCAGCCCTGCCGAACTGGCTACGCGTGCGCGCCGTGGAAGGCGGCCTAGTTACGTCGGCTCGGTTCCTTAGTGCTTATCTAGCGGCACTGGAACATGGCTAGCTGATCATGATCGGATGCGTGGAGTGTCGTTTCGTTATGGGACGGCATTTCGCGTACCCAGCGGTTCTCGGACGTAACTCCAATGCTAGCTCGACTGTAGCTCGTCGGGATGTTGTAGGCTTCGTCTATTGACCCGATCTCAACAAGATTCCGGATTCCGGTAGGTATCGGTATTCGAAATGGGTGAGGTGGAGAGCGGCGCGGACGATGTCGCCGACCTGGCGTGGGCTGGCTGTGCTGTGACGCAGGGTCTGCCAGCGGCCGACGAGGATCGCGAAGCCGCGTTCTCCGAGGCACCGCATTGATCGAAGGACGGCGTTGTAGGTCCGACGGCAAGCCGGCGGCCGTCGGCTGGCTGTTTGTACGGAGTGTGGATGCCTTGGCCAGCGCCTTCGTAGCCTGAGTCCGCCAGGGTCGGCAGCTGCAGTTCGGAGGCCGCCCAGTAGAGTGCGCCGGTGACGTCCAAACGTTGGGCGCAGGCCAGGTCATGCAGATGTCCGGGCATCGCATCCGAGGTCCAGATCGGGAGCCTGTAGGGCGCATTACAGCCTGAATTTTCGCCCCGAAGTCGCGGTGTTGCCCGGAGTGCCACGCGAGTACCACGCGTCGATCATGTCGCCTTTCACGCTCACGGTGGTCTCGGCCATGCGGTCGGTGTCGAACATGAACGCCGTCCCCGAGTAGGGGGCGGCGTTCCGCGTATCGGGGCCGGGCCGTCAGAGCAGCGCCAGCAGGCGGTCCAGGGGCGGTGGTGTCCGTGCGGGGTCGACGGCGTCGGCGAGCAGCGTGGCGTAGTGGCTCTTGCGGCCGGACCGGGTGCCGATGAAGCGGTGCAGTTGGCGGGCGAGCGGGCGGTCCCGCTGGGCGGGCTGTCGCTGGAACAGCCGGAAGGAGCGCAGGTCCCCCACGGTCTCGACGAGTTGTTCGACCTTACGGGTCCCGAGCGCCCGGATCAGCTCGTCCTCCAGGTCGGCCCGGCAGGCGTGGAAGCCGAGGCCCGCGAGCCCCGCCGGGGACCCGGCCGGGCCGAAGGCGCACTCCGTCAGGGCCCGCCGGACGTACCCCTCCTCGGCGGCGTCGTAGAGGCCGGCGAGCCGCCGGTCGTGGAACAGTTCGACGAAGTACCGGACGTTCGTCACCCCGCCCATCGGCACCACCGCCACGCCGTGCAACGAGCGACCGTGTCGGCGTGCCATCGCCTCGACCGCGCGGCGGTCGCTGTCGCCCTCGACCAGCACGACGGTCGCGGCGGACAGGCCGGCGGCGTCGGTCAGGCCGCTTCGCAGGTCCACCGCACGCCTCCCCGGTCCGCGCCGAACTCTCGGCCCACCCTGCCCGCCCGGGCCGACCCCGGCAACCGGATAACCGGGAGTGGTCCGGTGACCAGCACCCGGCCGCCCGCCGCGCCGAACCGGTGGTCATGGACCGCTCGCCCGGTACGCGGCGCCACGCCCACCCAGTGCGCCCGACCGGACAGATCCGGCCGGCACGAGGCTGGAGGTGCCGTTCGCGGTGCCGTACGGTGCTCGCCGTGACCGCGCACGATCCCCTCCCGCCCGGCCCCGTCGCCGTGCTCGCCAACCCGACCGCCGGCCGGGGCCGGCACAGTGGCCTGCTGCCCCGGCTGGTGGACCGGCTGAAGCGCGCCGGCCGACCGGTCCGGCTGCTGGCGGCGGGTACTCCCGAGGAGGCGGAGGCCGCCTGCCACGCCGCGGTCGCCGACGGCGCCGCCGCGCTGGTCGCGGTGGGCGGGGACGGCACCGTCCACCGGGCGGTGCAGGCCGTCGCCGGTACGGCCGTGCCGTTCGGCCCGGTTCCCGCCGGCACCGGCAACGACTTCGCGGCCGACACCGGGTTCCCCGCCGACCCGCTCGCGGCCGTCGAGGTGATCGTCGCGGCGCTGCGCGGTGGCCGCACCCGCCCGGTCGACCTGGCCCGGGTGACCACCGCCGACGGCGGCGACCGGTGGTACGGGGCGGTGCTGGCGGCCGGCTTCGACGCGATCGTCAACGAGCGGGCCAACCGGATGCGCTGGCCGCGCGGTCCACGCCGCTACGACCTGGCCATCCTGGTCGAGCTGGCCCGGCTGCGCCCGCGCCGCTACCGGCTGCGCCTCGACGGTGCCGAGCACGAGGTGGACGCTGTGCTCGTCGCGGTCGGCAACTGCGCCAGCTACGGCGGCGGCATGCGGATCTGCCCCGATGCCGACCCCACCGACGGGCTGCTGGACGTGGTGATCGGCGGGCGCTTCGACCGGCGCACGCTGATCCGGGTCAAGCCCCGCATCTACCATGGCACCCACGTCGCGCACCCGCTGGTGCGCGTACACCGGGCCCGGACCGTGGAGCTGGACGCCGCCGGAATCACCACCTACGCCGACGGGGAGCGGACGGCCGACCTGCCGCTGCGGATCACCGCCGTGCCGGCGGCGCTGCGGCTGCTGCGCTGATCAGCTCGACGTCCTCCGGTGCCGGCGGACCGCCGGTCGGCCCGCCGGGGCCCCGCGCGCCGGCCCGGACCGCGCCGGCGCTGGCGGCGATCACCAGCCCGATCGCGAGGATCTCCACCGCCTCCAGCCGCTGGTCGAGCACCAGCCAACCGGCCAGGGCGGCGACCGCCGGTCCGAGGCTCATCAGCACCGCGAAGGTCGCGGTGGGCAGCCGCCGCAGCGCCAGCAGCTCCAGCGTGTACGGCAGCACCGAGGCGAGCACGGCCAGCCCGGTGCCCAGCCCCAGCACCGCCGGGTGCCACAGCCGGCTCCCCGAGTCGACCAGCCCGATCGGCAGGGTGACCAACGCGGCCACGGCCAACGCCAGGGCCAACCCGTCGGCGCGGGGGAACCGCCCGCCGACCCGGGCCGAGCAGACGATGTACGCCGCCCACAGCGCGCCGGCGCCCAGCGCCAGCCCGGCCCCGACCGGATCCAGCCGTGCGAAGCCGCCCTGCCCGAGCAGCGCCACCCCGGCCAGGGCCAGCGCGGCCCAGCACCAGGCCGCCCGTCGGCGGGCGGTGAGCACCGACAGCGCCAGCGGCCCGAGCACCTCCAGGGTCACCGCCGGGCCGAGCGGGATCCGCTCGATGGCCTGATAGAAGACCGAGTTCATCCCGGCCAGCGCCAGCCCGAAGGTGACCACGGCGACCCAGTCGGCGCGGCCGTGTCCGCGCAACCGGGGCCGGCACACGGCCAGCATCAGCAGCGCGCCGATGGCCAGCCGCAGCGTCACCGCTCCGGCCACCCCGATACGAGGGAACAGCAGCGCGGCGACCGCGGACCCGAACTGCACCGAGAGCGCCCCGCCGAGCACCAGTCCGATGCCGGTGCGGCGGGCCGGGGCAGGCGCGGTGGGGGATCCGCCGGTCGTCATGCCCGCGACGCTATTCCCCAGCTCAGGCGGTGGTCCGCCGGGCGTCCCGGGGTGGGTCGGCGGTCACTTCGGCGGGCGGCGAACCGGTCAGGCGGGCACGGCGAGGTCGAGCACCGCGCCCAGGCCGTTGGGGCGCCCGGCGTCGACGCAGGGCAGCACCAGCACCGCGCAGCCGGCCCCGACCGCGCCCGCGTCGGCGGGGGTGTCGCCCACCATCAGGGCCCGCTCCGGGTCGACGCCGAGCATCCCACAGGCACGCAGGAAGATGCCCGGGTCCGGTTTGCACCGCCCCACCTCGTACGACAGGGCGTACGCGTCGATCAGCTCGGTGAGCCCCCAGGCGTCGATCAGCGGCCGGATGTCGAAGCCGATGTTGCTGACCACCGCCACCTTCACCCCGGCCCGGCGCAGCGTGCTGAGCACCGCCTCGGCGTCCGGGTACGGCACCCAGCCGTCGGGGACCAGCACCCGCTCGTAGAGCGCGTCGGCGAACCCGTCGATGCCCACGTCGACGGTCTCGGCCAGCCCCGTGTAGGCGCCCCGGTGGGCGTGTTCGTAGAGGTCGCGGTCGGCCCACAGTTCGGCCAGTCGGGGCGGCACCCGGGCCGGCAGCGGTCCGCCCGCCCGGCCCGCGGTGAGCAGCCGGTCGGCCAGCGCGGTGGCGCGGACCCGGTCCAGTTCCACCCCGCATGCGGCCGCGGCGGCCAGCACCCATTCCCGGGGCTCCTCCACCTGGGCGAGGGTGCCGTGGAAGTCGAAGAGCACCGCCTCCACGGGCCGGCGGGACGTGCTCGGGCGCGGAGCGCCGTCGGCGCGGCTCGAGGCGTGGGTCGGTTCGGCATGATCCGGCACGTCGTGCACCCTACCGACCCGCTCCTACCCGGTTGCCGGATGGCCTTGGCCGGTGGTCGTCGGACGGACCGATTAATCTTGGATGCATGTCGAGCCCCGCCGAGCGGTACGCCGCGGCGCGCCGCCGGGCCGCGCAGGCCTCCACCTTCCCGGCCCTGGATGAATTCGCCCGCGAGCTGGCGTTCGATCTCGACGACTTCCAGCGCGAGGCGTGCGAGGCCCTGGAACGGGGCAGCGGTGTGCTGGTCTGTGCCCCGACCGGGGCCGGCAAGACGGTGGTCGGCGAGTTCGCCGTACACCTGGCTCTGCGCGGCACACCCGGTGAGCCGGCGGCGGTCGACGGCGGCCCGGGCCCGACCACCCGGCGCAAGTGCTTCTACACCACGCCGATCAAGGCGCTGTCGAACCAGAAGTACCACGACCTGGTGGACCGCTACGGCGCCGAGCAGGTCGGCCTGCTCACCGGCGACAACGCGATCAACGGCGACGCGCCCGTGGTGGTGATGACCACCGAGGTGCTGCGCAACATGCTCTACGCCGGCTCGGCCACCCTGGAGGGCCTGGCCTACGTGGTGATGGACGAGGTGCACTACCTCGCCGACCGGTTCCGCGGCGGGGTCTGGGAAGAGGTGATCATCCACCTGCCCGCCTCGGTCACCCTGGTCTCCCTGTCGGCCACCGTCTCCAACGCCGAGGAGTTCGCCGACTGGCTGGTCACCGTGCGGGGCGAGACCGCCGTGGTGGTCAGCGAGCACCGGCCCGTGCCGCTCTGGCAGCACATGCTGGTCGGCCGGCGGATGTTCGACCTGTTCCACGACGCCGACGCCGCCCGCAAGCACGACGTGCACCCGGAGCTGCTGCGCTACACCCGGGAGACGATGCGCCGGCTCGAACTGGGGGAGGGGCGCAGCGCCGGCCCCGGCGGCGGCCGGCGCGGGCCACGCTGGCGCGGCCCCATGCGCCCCGACATCGTCGACCGGCTCGACCGGGAGGGACTGCTCCCGGCGATCCTGTTCATCTTCAGCCGGGCCGGCTGCGACGCGGCCGTGCAGCAGTGCCTCGCCGCCGGCCTGCGGCTGACCTCCCCGGAGGAGCGCGCCGAGATCCGCCGGGTGGTCGAGTCGCGGGTCACCGCCATCCCCGGCGAGGACCTCTCCGTGCTCGGCTACTGGGAGTGGCTCGACGGCCTGGAGCGCGGGCTCGCCGCCCACCACGCCGGCATGCTGCCGGCGTTCAAGGAGGTCGTCGAGGAGCTTTTCGTGCGCGGCCTGGTGAAGGCGGTCTTCGCCACCGAGACGCTGGCGCTGGGCATCAACATGCCGGCCCGCTGCGTCGTGCTCGAACGGCTGGTCAAGTTCAACGGCGAGGCGCACGTCGACCTCACCCCGGGCGAATACACGCAGCTCACCGGCCGGGCCGGCCGCCGGGGCATCGACGTGGAGGGGCACGCGGTGGTGGTCTGGTCGCCGGAGACCGACCCCCGGCACGTCGCCGGCCTCGCGTCCACCCGGACGTATCCGCTGCGGTCCAGCTTCCGGCCGTCGTACAACATGGCGGTCAACCTGGTCGGCACGGTCGGCGCCGAGCCGGCCCGGGCCCTGCTGGAGTCCTCGTTCGCCCAGTTCCAGGCGGACCGGTCGGTGGTCGGCCTGGCCCGGCAGGTGCAGCGCAACACCGAGTCCATCGAGGCGTACGGCGCGGACGCGGCATGCCACCAGGGTGACTTCGACGAGTACTTCGCCCTGCGGGTGGCCATCGCCGACCGGGAGCGGGCCATCGCCCGGCAGGGGCAGACCCAGCGCAAGGCCGCTGCCGTCGCCTCGCTGGAGCGGCTGCGGGTCGGTGACGTGATCCGGGTGCCGTCCGGCCGCCGGGCCGGCCTGGCGGTGGTCCTCGACCCGGCCACCGGCGGCTTCGGCGAGCCGCGTCCGCTGGTGCTCACCCAGGACCGGTGGGCCGGCCGGGTCACTCCCGGCGACTTCACCACCCCGGCCGAGGTGCTCGCCCGGATCCGGGTGCCCAAGCACTTCAACCACCGGTCCCCGGCCGCCCGGCGGGACCTCGCCGCCGCGGTCAGCGGCACCGGGCTGGACCGGCACGGCGGCCGGCGCGGCGGGCGGTCCCGGCAGGCCGCCGGCGAGGACCACCGGCTCAGCCAGCTCCGTACCGAGCTGCGCCGGCACCCGTGTCACGCCTGCCCGGACCGGGAGGAGCACGCCCGTTGGGCGGAGCGGCGCCGCCGCCTGGAACGCGACACCGAGGAGCTGCGCCAGCGGGTTGCCGGCCGGACCGGCTCCCTCGCCCGCACCTTCGACCGGATCGTGGCGCTGCTGACCGCACGGGGTTACCTCTCCGCCGGGGGTGAGGTCACCGACGCCGGGCGGATGCTCGGCCGGATCTGGACCGAGGCGGACCTGTTGGTCGCCGAGTGCCTGCGCCGCAAGATCTGGGACGGGCTCTCGCCTTCCGAGCTGGCCGCCGCCGTGTCCGTGGTGGTCTTCGAGGCGCGCCGGGACGTCGACGAGCGGGCCTCCCTGCCACGCGGCCCGGTCGCCGACGCCGTCGACGAGACGCTCAAGCTGTGGACCGACATCGAGACGGACGAGGCCGCCCGGGGGCTGGCCGTCACCCGGGAGCCCGACCTCGGCTTCGCCTGGCCGATCTACCGCTGGGCGCGGGGCGAGGCGCTCGCCAAGGTGCTCGCCAGCGGCCACCAGATCGACGGGGAGATGCCCGCCGGCGACTTCGTCCGCTGGGCGCGGCAGGTGGTCGACCTGCTCGGCCAGCTCGCCGACTCCGGCGGCGCGTCGGCGGAAGTGCGGGCCACCGCCCGGCAGGCGATCGCCGCGGTGAACCGGGGGGTGCTGGCCTACCACGCCGCCGCCTGAGCGGCACCGCCGCTCAGGACCCGCCGGCCAGAGCGTCCACCAGGCGCCGGCACGAACCGGCCAGGTTCCACCGCTGCGCCAGCTCCAGTAGCCGGTCCGGGTCCGCCGGCGCCGTCGGCAGCGCCGTGGCCAGCTCCGGCAGCGGTACGTCGGTGGCGACCTGCACCACCTTCGGCGCGACCGCCAGGTAGTCCCGGGCCGCCTCCAGCTTGGTCCGCAGCCCGGGGGCGAAACCGGACGCCGGGTCGTCGAGCGCGGCCAGGATGCCGGGAAGCCCGTCGTACCGGTCGATGAGTCGGGCGGCCGTCTTCTCGCCCACGCCGGGCACGCCCGGCAGCCCGTCGCTCGGGTCGCCCCGCAGGGCGGCGAAGTCGGCGTACCGGTCGGCGGGGACGCCGTAGCGGGTGCGGACGGCCGCGTCGTCGCAGTCCGCCAGCTTGGCCACGCCGCGCCCGATGTAGAGCAGCCGCACCCGGCGGTCGTCGTCGACGAGCTGGAACAGGTCACGGTCGCCCGAGACCACCTCCACCGGGCCGGGCTGGGTCACCGCGAGGGTGCCGAGCACGTCGTCGGCCTCGTAGCCGGTGGCGCCGACGACGGCGATGCCGAGCGCGTCGAGGACCTCGAGGATCATGGGGACCTGCGGGGAGAGGGTGTCCGGCACCACCTCGCCGCCCTCCGGCGCGACCCGGTGCGCCTTGTACGACGGCAGCAGCTCCACCCGCCACGCCGGCCGCCAGTCGTGGTCGAGCGCGCAGACCATCCGGTCCGGCCGACGGGTACGGACGAGTTGGGCGAGCATGTCGAGGAAACCGCGAACGGCGTTGACCGGCTGGCCGTCGGCAGTCCTCGCCGCCGACTCCGGGATGCCGAAGTAGGCGCGGAAGTAGAGGCTGGGGGAGTCGATCAGCAGGATCGGGGGTTGGTGTGCCACGCCACCAGCCTGGCACAGCGGTGTGACGAGGTGGGGGATCGGCGACCGGCGCCGCCGGGGCGTCAGCGGCCGTCGTGCCGGTACAGGGTCTCCCGGCGGGCCGCCCGCTGCAGCGCGTAGCTCGCGACGAGCAGCACGAGCGCCAGCGCCACCTCGACCCAGGCCAGGGTGCCGCTGGCGACGATCAGGCCGATCAGGAGCAGCGCCAGCCCGACCACGGCGAGGAGGCCGGCCCACCACAGCCGGCGGCGCCGTACGGCTGCCCGGTCCTGGCCCGTGTCCGTCACCGCTCTGCCTCCTTCACCCGCAACCAGGCTATCGGCGGGGGCGGGCCGGTGAACCGATAACCGCCGGGCGGTCCGGCAGACTGGCGGCATGGATTTCGTACCCGGTCTGGCGCTCTGCCGGCGTTTCCACGACGAGGTCCTCGCCCCGCTGCTGGCCCTCCGCCTGCCCGGCCTCCGCTACGCCGCCGGCCTGCTCGACGGCGGCTCGGAGCTGCTCGGGCTGGACACCCCGCGCTCCACCGACCACGACTGGGGCCCGCGTACCCAGCTCTTCGTCGCCGATGCCGCCGACGTCGCGCGGGTACGGGCGGCCCTCGACGCCGCGCTGCCGGCGGAGTTCCTCGGCTGGCCGACCCGGTTCGTCGGCGGCCCGGACGTCCGCCTCGGCGTGGTGAGCGCCGACGGCGACCGGCACGGGGTGGGCGTCGACGAGCTGGGCGGCTGGCTGCGCGAGCGACTCGGCTGCGACCCGCGCACCGGGATGGCGGTGGCGGACTGGCTCTGCGCGCCCACCCAGCGGCTCGCCGAGTTGACCGGCGGCGCGGTCTTCCACGACGGGCTCGACGGGGAGCTGACGGCCGCCCGCGCCCGGCTGGCGTGGTATCCGGACGATGTCTGGCGGTACGTGCTGGCGGCCGGCTGGCAGCGGGTCGGCCAGGCCGAGCACCTGGTGGGCAGGTGTGCCGAGGTGGGTGACGAGCTGGGCAGCCGGGTGGTGGCCGCCGGAGTGGCCCGGGATCTGATGCGCCTCGGGCTGCTGCTGCACCGGCGCTGGCCGCCGTACGCGAAGTGGCTCGGCACGATCTTCGCCGCGCTGCCGGCGGCGGCCCCGGTGCTGGACGCCCTGGCCGCCGCCCTCGGGCCCGGGGAGTGGCCGGCGCGGCAGGCCGGGCTGGTCCGGGCGCTGGAGACCGTCGCGGGCTGGACCAACGACACCGGGCTGGTCGCTCCGGTCGACCCGACCGTCCGGCCGTTCCACGACCGGCCCTTCCTGGTCCTGGACGCGAACCGGTTCGGCGCCGCGCTGCGGGCCGCGGTCGAGGACCCGGCCCTGCGGGCCCGCCCGCCGGTCGGCGCCGTCGACCAGTACCTCGACAACGTCGACGTGCTCACCCACCCGGCGCGGGTGCGCCGGGTCGCCGCGGCGGTGCTGCCGGACTGACCGCCGGATGTCAGCCGGTCGGGGCGGCGGCCCAGCCGGTGAGGGCGATCTCGGTGGCCCGGCGCAGCGCGGCCTGCACGGCCGCCGGGTCGGCGGCCTGGTCCGGGTCGTCGAGGAGTACCTGGAGCGCACCGGCCACCGCGCCGAGGAACGCCCCGACCAGCGCCGCCGCCGTCACCGGGTCGAGCTGCCGCGGGTACGCGGCGGCGAGGTGTCGGGCGATCTCCCGCTGTGCGTCGAGTTGGAGCTGCAGGGCGCGCCCGCGTACGACCGGCACCTCGCGGATCAGCCGCAGCCGCAGCGCGGCGAGCCGACTGCCCAGTTCCTCGCTGCCCGCGGTCACGGTGCGCAGCGCCCGCAGCAGCACCTCGGCCGGCCCCTCGTCCGGCCCGCGACCGGCGATCGCCTCGACAGCGGCCCGGATCCGGTCGTCGCTCTCGGGGAAGAGCAGCGCCTCCTTGCTGGGGAAGTACCGGAAGAAGGTCCGGGTGCCGACCTCGGCGGCCGCGGCGATGTCGGCGACGCCCGTGCGGTCGTAGCCGTGCCGTTCGAAGAGGTCGACGGCGGCGTCGATGAGCGCCTGCCGGGTCCGGGCCCGCTTTCGGTCACGTAGCGACGACATGCCGGCGATGATACGGCACTGAAAGCCGTATGGCAGTCATTGCAAAATGGCAGTGGGTGCCAGTATCGTCGCCGTCATGCGCACAGTGCTCGTCTCCGGCGGCGGCATCGCGGGCAACACGCTCGCCTGGTGGCTTGCCCGGCACGGATTCCGGTCGACGGTCGTGGAGCGCGCCGCCGGTCAGCGGTCCAGCGGCGCTCCGGTCGACGTGCGCGGCCCCGCCGCCCCGGTGGTCGAGGCGATGGGGCTGCTGGAGCCCCTGCGCGCGGCCGCCACCTCGGTGACCGGCGCGCGGCTGGTGGACGCCGCCGGCGCGACCGTCGCCAGGTTCCCGATGGGCTTCGAACGCCCCGCCGGCCGCACCGAGCTGGAGATCCCCCGCGCCGACCTGGCCGCGATCCTGCACCGGGCCGCCGCCGACGAGGTCGAGTTCCGGTACGACGACACGATCACCGCGTTGACCGCGGACACGGGCGGCGTCGACGTGACCTTCGCCCGGGGCGAGCCGCGTCGCTACGACCTGGTCGTCGGGGCCGACGGCCTGCACTCGACGGTGCGCCGCCTCGCCTTCGGGCCGGCGGCGGAGTACGTCCGCCATCTCGGCGTGTGGGTGGCCGGCCTGCCGCTGGGCGGGCCCGCCGACGATCCGCACGACGTGCTGCTGTACAACACCCCGGGACGGCTCGCCTCGGTGCACCCGGCGCGGGGCGAGGCCATGGCCGCGTTCATCTTCCGGGGCCCGATGGTCGACGGCTTCGACCATCGCGACGTCGGGCGGCACAAGCGGCTCGTCGTCGAGGCGTACCAGGGCGAGCGGGGCTGGCGGGTGCCGGAACTGCTCGACCGGGTGCGCGCCGCCGACGACATCTACTTCGACAGCGTGAGCCGGGTGCACCTGTCCTGCTGGTCGCGCGGGCGGATCGTGCTCGTGGGTGACGCCGCCTCCTGCGTCTCGCTCTTCGGCGAGGGCTCCAGCCTCGCCATCGCCGGTGCCCACACCCTCGCCGAGGCCTTGGCGGGCGGCGAGCACGGTGCGGCCTTCCGTCGCTACGAGGCGGTGCACCGTCGCCGCACCGAGCTGAAGCGGCGGGCCGCCCGGTACGTCGCCGGGCTGCTCGTGCCCCGTACCCGGGTCGGCCTGGCGACCCGCGACGCCGCCGCCCGGGCGCTCGCCCGCGTCCGGCCGGCCACCCCGGGTCCGCCCCCGGCCCGGTAGCGCCCGCGCGCCCCCGCTGCCGTCGTCAGCCGGCCGCCGTGACGCCGTCCACGGCGGACACCCGCTGGAACTCCCATGGGTCGTGGGCGGAGACGACCTCCACCTGACCGGGGTGCTCCGCCAGCAGCGATTGGAGCCGGGCCAGGTTCTCCAGCCGGAGTGGACGGTCGGTCTCGACGGATGCCTGCAGCGCGTCGAACATCGGCGGTGTCGCCGGCAGCCCCGGCGCGACCTCCCCGCGGTAGTAGTACGCGTCGCCCGCGTGCACGAGCCACGCCGGGCCGGGCCCGGCCGAACGCCGGACGGCCACGGCGAGGTGCCCCTCGGTGTGGCCGGCGAGTGGCACCAGCAGGATCTCCGGCGGCAGGCCGGCGAGCGGCTGCACGTTGTCGAAGCCGAACCAGCGTTCCCCGTCGGCGCCCGAGTACGTGACCCAGCGCGGGTCGTGGGCCCACTGCGCCTGGGGGTACCGGTCACGGCGGGTCGCCGTCGCCGCCCGATGCTCGGTCTCGTGCAGGTGCACCTGGGCGTGCGGGAAGTCCGCCAGCCCGCCGGCGTGGTCCCGGTGCAGGTGGGTCAGCACGATGTGACGGACGTCGGCCGGCGAGTGGCCGAGCCGTTCGATCTGGCGTATGGCCGTCTCCGCCGGATCGAGGACGGGCTGAGCCCAGGCGAGGAAGTCCTGCCCCAACCTCGCCTCGGGATCCTGTGTGTCGAGTGTGCCGAAGCCGGTCTCCACCAGCACCAGCCCGTCGGAGGCGGTCTCGATGAGCAGGCAGTGGCAGACCGCGGGCAGGGGTCGGAGCGTACCGTCCAGGTCGGTGGCCGGGGCGATCTCCCGCATGGACCCGCAGTTGAGATGATGGATTCGCACGTTTCCCCCTGAGTTGGCGTCGGATGCGGCCGCGCCGAACGCTAGGAGGCGCTCTCGTGACTCACCAAACGGTTGGCCACACCGGGGCGGGACTGCTGGACCTGTGCTCCGGTCCGGATGTCCGCCCCGACCCGTCCTGCCCGGTGGAGATCACCCTCGCCGCGCTGCGCGGGCGGTGGACCGCGTTGGTGATCGGCGAGATCGCCCGCGGCCCCCGGAGCTTCACCGCGCTCGCGCAGGCGCTACCCGCGCTGTCCGACAAGGTGTTGGCCGATCGGCTGGCCCAGTTGGCGGAGGCGGGGGTCGTCGTCCGCCGCCGTACCCCCTCCTGGCCGCCCCGGGTCACGTACACCCTCACCGACCGGGGGCGGGCACTGCTCCCGGTACTTCGGGCGATGTGGGACTGGGGAGCGGACCCGGCGGGGTCCCGGGGCGGGTAGCCGGCTCGACCGGGCGGGTCGTTGTCGGCGGCGATGCCGGCCCGTAAACTCCACGATGACCGTATCTATACTCGGTCATCTATCTCGTCTCCGAGGGTCCGGGCCGCCGTGATGGCGCCTCGCCGGCGAGGCCGTCGCGTGTGTCCGCTGACGCGTGGCGTCCCCACCACCCGAGGAGAATCATGTTGAGAACGAGGCTCAAAATGCTCGGCGCGGCCCTGGTCGCCGCCGGGCTGACCGCGCTGGCGGCCGTCACGGCCGCGACTCCCGCCTCGGCGGCGGCGCTGACCGAGGTGACGAACTTCGGCGCGAACCCGACCAACCTGCGGATGCACCTGTACGTGCCGGACCGGGTCGCGTCGCAGCCGGCGCTGGTCGTGGTGATCCACTACTGCACCGGCTCCGGGCCGGCGATGTACACCGGCACCCAGTTCGCGTCGCTGGCCGACCGCTACGGCTACCTCGTGGTCTACCCGTCGGCGACCCGCAGTGGCCAGTGTTTCGACGTCTCCTCGCCGCAGGCGCTGCGCCGCGACGGCGGCAGCGACCCGGTCGGCATCATGTCGATGGTCAACTACGTGCGGCAGCGTTACAACGTGGACTCGAACCGGATCTTCGCCACCGGCGTCTCGTCCGGAGCCATGACGACCAACGTCATGCTGGGGCTCTACCCCGACGTCTTCGCCGCGGGTGCGGCCTTCGCCGGCGTGCCGTTTGGATGCTTCGCCACCACCAACGGCTCGGAGTGGAACAGCGAGTGCGCCAACGGCCAGGTCATCAAGACCGCGCAGCAGTGGGGCGACCTGGTCCGCAACGCGTACCCGGGGTACAGCGGCAAGCGACCCCGGATGCAGCTCTGGCACGGCACCAGCGACGAGACCCTGCGCTACCCGAACTTCGGTGAAGAGATCAAGCAGTGGACCAACCTGCAGGGGCTGAGCCAGACCCCGACGTTCACCGACACCCCACAGTCCGGCTACACCCGTACCCGGTATGGCAGCAGCGGCGGCACCGCGCCGGTCGAGGCGATCAGCATGCAGGGGGTGCCGCACAACCTCCCCGTCGACGCCGCCCAGGCGATTCGCTTCTTCGGCCTGGACACCGCCACCGCGCCGCCCACCACGCCCTCGACGACCACGCCGCCCCCGACCACCACGCCCCCGACCACCGCCCCGCCCAGCAGCCCGCCGCCTGCCGCCGGGTGCCGCGTCGGGTACACCGTGAACGCCTGGAACACCGGCCTGACCGCGGACGTGACCATTACCAACACCGGCGGTACGACGATCAACGGCTGGAGTCTGGTGTTCACGCTGCCGGGCGGGCAGACCATCACCAGCGGCTGGAACGCGACGTACAGCCCGTCCAGCGGCGCGGTGACCGCCCGCAACGTCTCCTACAACGCGGCCATCCCGCCGAACGGCTCGGTCAGCATCGGCTTCCAGGCCAACCACACCGGTAACGCCGGCAAGCCCACCTCGTTCACGCTCAACGGCGCTTCCTGCACGGTCGCCTGACGGATCGCCGCCGGACGTCCCACCCGGGGCGTCCGGCGGTGATTGCCCTGAGCGGGGATTGTCCGGGCTGTCGGTCGGCGTCGCGTTGCGGGCGCGCCGCATGAGCCTGCCGTCGCCGGGTACGCGGAGCCGTCAGCCGAGTCCAGCAGGAACGGGGGTGACCCGGATGAAGGTCCGAAGCTCACTGCGCGGGCTGAAGCGAAAGGTCAACTCGATCGTGGTACGCCGTCGAGGCAAGGTCTTCGTGCTCAACAAGGCGGACCCCAGGCAGAAGGCCCGGCAGGGCTGACCGGGCGGAAGTACAGCTCAGAGAGTTGTTTTTGGACTTTTCACAAGAGGTGAAAAAAGGAGGGCGACACCCTCGAATCCATTGACATATGCCACTGCGACAGGGAATCTCCACCCGACCGGGCGGGCGTTCGCAACACCGCGGACACCCGTTCGTCTCCCGGCTCCCCACCACCACGGAGATGCCCATGTCACCGGTCCCACCGCACCGCACCCCACCCCGGCGCCCGGCACGGCGGCTGCTCGCCGCACTGGCGTCGCTGATCGCCGCGACCGCGCTGGTCGCCCCGCCGTCCGCGGCCCAGGCGGCCGACCCGCTGCTCTCGCAGGGCCGCCCGACCACCGCGTCGTCGACGGAGAACGCCGGCACGCCGGCGGCAAACGCCACCGACGGCAACACCGGCACCCGCTGGGCCAGCGCCTTCAGTGATCCACAGTGGCTCCAGGTGGACCTCGGCGCCACCGCCACCGTCTCCCGGGTCACGCTGGTCTGGGAGGCCGCGTACGCGCGGGCGTACCAGATCCAGACCTCGACCGACGGCGCCACCTGGACCACGATCTGGTCCACCACGACGGGAGCCGGCGGCACCGCCGACCTGACCGTCAGCGGCACCGGCCGGTACGTGCGCGTGTACGGCACCACCCGGGCCACCGCCTACGGCTACTCGCTCTGGGAGTTCCAGGTCTACGGCAGCACCGGCGGCGGCACCGACTGCGACACCGCGACCAACGCGGCCCTCGGGCGGCCCGCGACCGCCTCCTCCACCGAGAACGCCGGCTTCCCCGCCACCGCGGCGGTCGACGGCAACACCGGCACCCGCTGGTCCAGCGCCGCCAGCGACCCGCAGTGGCTCCAGGTCGACCTGGGCAGCGCCCGCACCCTGTGCCGGGTCGTGCTGAACTGGGAGGCCGCCTACGGGCGCGCGTACCAGATCCAGACCTCGACCGACGGCGTCGGCTGGACCACCGTCTACTCCACCACCACCGGCGCCGGTGGGACCGAGACCCTGACCCTGACCGGCACCGGCCGGTACGTACGCGTGTACGGCACCGCCCGGGCCACCGGCTACGGCTACTCGCTCTGGGAGTTCACCGTGAACACCACCGGAGGAGGGGGCACCATCCCGGGCGGCGGATCGCTCGGACCCAACGTGATCACCTTCGACCCGTCGATGTCCAGCGCGACCATCCAGAGCCAGCTCGACACCGTCTTCCGGACCCAGGAGTCGAACCAGTTCGGCACCCAGCGGTACGCGCTGATGTTCAAGCCCGGGGACTACAGCGGAATCAACGCGCAGATCGGCTTCTACACCTCGATCATGGGCCTCGGCCGGAACCCGGACGACGTCCGCATCCACGGCGACATCACGGTCGACGCGGGCTGGTTCAACGGCAACGCCACCCAGAACTTCTGGCGCTCGGCGTCCAACATGGAGGTCTTTCCCTCCGCCGGGTTCACCCGCTGGGCGGTCTCCCAGGCCGCGCCGTTCCGCCGGATGGACATCCAGGGCAACCTGAACCTGGCCCCCAACGGCTACGGCTGGGCCAGCGGCGGGTACATCGCCGACAGCCGGGTCACCGGCACCGTGCAGCCGTACTCGCAGCAGCAGTGGTACACCCGGGACAGCAACGTCGGCGGCTACCTCAACGCGGTGTGGAACATGGTCCAGTCCGGCGTCGTGGGTGCTCCCGCCACCAGCTTCCCCAACCCGGCCTACACCACCCTCGCCCAGACCCCGGTCAGCCGCGACGCGCCGTACCTCTACCTCGACGCGTCCGGCAACTACCAGGTCTTCGTCCCGTCCACCCGGACGAACGCCTCCGGGGCGTCCTGGCTCAACGGCGCCACCCCCGGCACCTCCATCCCGCTGAGCCAGTTCTACGTGGCGCGTCCCAGCGACTCCACCGCCACCATCAACGCGGCGCTGGCACAGGGGTTGAACCTGCTCTTCACCCCCGGGGTCTATTCGGTCACCCAGACCATCGCCGTCAACCGGCCGGGCACCGTGGTCCTCGGCATCGGCTTCCCGACGCTGATCCCGCAGAACGGTGTCACCGCCATGTCGGTGGCCGACGTCGACGGGGTACGGCTGGCCGGCCTGCTCTTCGACGCCGGTCCGGTCAACTCGCCGGTCCTGCTCCAGGTCGGGCCCACCGGCTCGACCGCGAGCCACGCCGCGAACCCCACCTCGATCCAGGACGTCTTCTTCCGCATCGGCGGCGCCGGCGCGGGCAAGGCCACCACCAGCCTGGTGGTCAACCAGAACGACACACTGATCGACCACATCTGGGCCTGGCGGGCCGACCACGGCACCGGCGTGGGCTGGACCGTCAACACCGCCGACACCGGCCTGATCGTCAACGGGAACAACGTCACCGCGCTCGGGCTCTTCGTCGAGCACTATCAGAAGTACGAGGTGATCTGGAACGGCAACAACGGCCGGACCATCTTCTTCCAGAACGAGTTGCCGTACGACCCGCCCAACGCCGGCGCCTGGATGAACGGCTCGATGGTCGGCTACGCCGCCTTCAAGGTGGCGAACGCGGTCAGCTCGTTCGAGGGCTGGGGAATGGGCAGCTACTGCTACTTCAACGTCGATCCGACCATCGCCGCGTACCACGGCTTCGAGGCGCCGAACACGGCCGGCGTCCGGTTCCACGACCTGCTCACCGTCTCGCTGGGCGGCAGCGGGTCGATCACGCACGTCATCAACGACACCGGCGCCCCGGCACAGGGCACCAACACCGTGCCGGTGAACCTGGTCAGCTACCCCTGACCGGGGGCGGAGGCGGCGCGCTCGCCGCGCCGCCCCCGCGTCGTACGCCCGGCCCGTGTCCGGCGGCGGCCCACCCTAGGGCCACCGCCGGACGGACCGGTCAGCTGGTGGGGAAGTTGTCCGGGGTACGGATGCGGTTGCGCATGAAGTTCCCCGAGGAGGTCAGGTTCGCCGTGCCGGCGTACTGGCCGCTGGCGCAGGTGCCCGACTTGAACGAGGCGCTCCCCTCGTTGGCGTCGGAGTACGTCCAGTTCGCGTAGCTGATCTTCAAGCGGTCGAGCAGGTCGAGCCAGGCGGTGCTGCTGGCCGTGTCGACGGCCCCGTCACCGGTGTAGGTCACCGTGCCGAACTCGGTGACGAACAGCGGGATCCGGGCCGCGGCCCGCTGCACCTCGTTGCGGTAGTTGTCCTTGTGCGACGCGGCGTAGAAGTGGAACGTGTACATGATGTTGCTGGCCGAGACCGGGTTGTTGACGATCTCGTCGGAGTTGCCGCTCTCGGAGATGCCCAGGGACGACCAGCCGCGGGTGCCGACGAGGATGACGGCCTCCGGGTGGTTGGCCCGGATGACCGGGATGACCTGATCGGCGTAGTTCTTGATGGTGGACCAGCTGACGCCGTTCGGCTCGTTGGTGATCTCGTAGATCACGTTCTTCTTGCCGGCGTTGCGCGCCGAGACCGAGGCGAAGAAGGTCTTGGCCCGGTCCAGGTTGTACATCGGGTCACCCGGCGTCAGGGTGTGGAAGTCGATCAGCGCGTACATGCCGCGCGCCGAGGCCTTGTCCACCAGGGTGTTGACCTGGTTGGTGAAGCCCGTCGGGTTGGTCTCGTAGCCCTGCTCCTGCACGTACATGGAGATCCGCAGCAGGTCGGCCTGCCAGTCGTTGGCGAGGGCGTCGAGTGACGCGTCGTTGTAGCAGTTGGCGAACCACTGCAACCCGTGGGTGCTCATGCCGCGCAGCTGGATCGGCTTGCCGTACTGGTTGCAGAGGTTGACCCCGCAGACGCGCAGCTGGCCGTTGATGCCCGCCGGGGTACCGGTCGGCGGCGGCGTGGTCGGCGGCGGGGAGGTGGGCGGCGCAGTGGTCGGCGGCGGGGTCGTCGGCGGCGGGGTGGTGGGTGGGGGAGTGGTGCGCGGCGGCGTGGTGGGCGGGGTGGTGGGGACGCTCCCGGTGCAGGCCGTGCCGTTGAGGGTGAACGCGGTCGGGTTCGGGTTGGCGCTGGTCCAGCTGCCGTTGAAGCCGATGGTGGTGCTCGCCCCGGTGCCCAGCGTGCCGTTGTAGTCGAGGTTCTTCGCAGTGACCGCGCTGCCGCTCTGCTGGTAGGTCGCCGACCAGCCCTGGTCGACGCGCTGCCCGGAGTTCGGGAAGGTGAAGCCGAGCGTCCACTGGTTCACCGGGTCGCCCAGGTTCTGGATGGTGATGTTGGCGGTGAACCCGCCCTGCCAGGAGTTGGTGGTGTACGTGACGGAGCAGCCGGTCGCGGCCATGGCGTTGGTCGACGGCAGCAGGGCCGCCGTGGCCAGGGCGAGCGCGCCTACGGCACTCGCTGCGAAGAGGGAGCGCCGCGACGGGCGCGGAATCGAGGTCATGCGGGATCGTCCCATCTGGTGGGTGGTGGTGAGTCATGGCAGTGCCGTCGCGAACTCGCCCAGACAGTTCGGCGCAGGCAGCCTCGGGAGCGCTCCCATGAGAGCGTAGAGAAGGCTTCGGCGCGGTGCAACACATCGAAAGTCATTCGTGGGTTGTGGGCCTGCGTCGGGCGAACCCGGTTGTCGTCACGGTCGCCACTGACGATGCTGGCCGCGATGACAACACGACACGAGGCATCGGTCCCGCGGACGGGGCCGCGCGAGGTCCCGCGGATCGACGCGGCACTGGTACACCGGCTGGTCGCCGGCCAGTTCCCCCACTGGGCCGACCTTCCGGTCCGGCCCGTCGCGGTCGACGGCTGGGACAACCGCACCTTCCGCCTGGGCGACGAGATGACCGTGCGCATGCCCAGCGCCGAGGGGTACGTTCCGCAGGTCGAGAAGGAGCAGCGCTGGCTGCCGCTCCTCGCGCCGCGGCTGCCGCTGGCGGTGCCGGTCCCGCTGGCCGAGGGGAGCCCCGGCGAGGGCTACCCGTTCCCCTGGTCGGTCCGACGCTGGATCGACGGCGAGACCGCCGCCGCCGAGCGGATCGGCGACCAGGTCCGGTTCGCCACCGACCTCGCTGGCTTCCTCACCGCCCTGCACCGCACCGAGCCGGCCGGCGGCCCGCCGGCCGGCTCGCACAGCGCCTTCCGGGGCGCGGCGCTGGCCACGTACGACGGTGATACCAGGCGGGCGGTCGAGCTGCTCGGCGAGCGGATCCCGGCCGACGCCGTCCGGAGGATCTGGGCCACCGCCCTGGAGTCGACCTGGAACCGGCCGCCGGTCTGGTTCCACGGCGACGTCGCCTGGGGCAACCTGTTGGTACGCGACGGCCGGCTCGCCGCGGTCATCGACTTCGGCTGCTGCGGGATGGGCGATCCGGCCTGCGACCTGGCCGTCGCCTGGACGCTGCTGTCCGGCGCGAGTCGGGCGGCGTTCCGGGCCGCGCTCGGGGTCGACGACGCGACCTGGGCCCGGGGCCGGGGCTGGGTGCTCTGGAAGGCCCTGATCACGCTCGACAACCCCGACCCGATCCGCGCCGCGGAGGCGCGCCACACGCTCGATGCCGTCCTCGCCGAGTACGCCGAACTCGCCGCCTGACCGCCGCACGGCGTTCCGACGCGCGCTGTTTCCCGGAAAGTGTGGCGATTTCGTGTGCGATCGCCACTCGTTCGTGAAAGAGGCCACTCGCCACGGGTGACTGCGACCGCTGCCAGCGGGCCGCCGGGGGAGCACCATGGGTGGTCGGGTGTGGCGAGCGGAGGCGACGATGGCGCGGTGGGTCAGCTGGCGACTCCGGCTCGCAGGAGCTGACCACGCGCCGCGAGCCGGCGCCGCCGCCCGCGAGGCCGTGGGGCGGCTGCGGCGAGGCTGGTCGCCGGTGGCGGAGGCGACCCTCGCGGCCACCGTCGCGTGGATCCTCGCCACCCGGCTGGTCGGCCACCCGCAGCCGTTCTTCGCCCCGGCCGCCGCGCTGATCGTGCTCGGCCAGGCGCGCGGCCAGCGGATCCGCCGGGCGGTCGAGGTGGTGCTCGGCGTGGCCACCGGCGTCCTCGTCGCCGACCTGGTGGTGCAGGCGCTCGGTCCGCGTACCACCTGGACGGTCTTCACGGTCATCCTGCTCACCGTGGCCCTCGCCGTGGCGGTCGGCGCCAGCTCGGTGACCGTGGTGCAGGCCGCCGTCTCCGCCCTCTACCTGGTGGTCGTCGCGCCGCCGAGCGAGACGCCGGTCCCGTTCCGGTTCGTCGACGCGTTGATCGGCGGCGCGGTGGCGGTCGTGGCGAGCCAGCTCGTCGACGCCCGCCGGCCCCTCGCCCCGCTGGTCACCGAGTTCCGGCACACCTTCGAGGAGTTGGCCGGGGTGCTCGACGAGATCGCGGCGGCGCTGGACCGGGGCGACGACGGGGCGGCCCTGGCGGCGCTGGAACGGGCCCGGCGGGCCGACGCCGGGGTGGAGCGGCTGCGTGACGCGGTGCAGGCCGCGGGCGAGGCGCTCCGGCTCAACCTGCGCCGCCGCCAGCACCTCGGGCGGCTGCGCTCGGTGGCGGGCTCGATCCGGCAGATCGACTACGCGGTACGCAACGTACGGGTCCTCGCGCGTGCGGCGGTCACTCTCACCCGGAGCCCGGCGCCGGTGCCACCCGACCTGGGTGACGCCGTCCGGACCCTGGCCGAGGCGGTCCGCTCGGCCGGGGACGCGCTCGCCGCCGACCTCAACGGGCAGGACCGGATCGCCGACACCCACGCCGAGCGGGCCGACACCGCCGCGCTGGCGGCGGTCCGGGCGGCGGGCCGCCTGTTCACCCCGGGCCAGACCCTGCCGCTCGCGATGATCATCGGGCAGGTCCGGGCCACCGCCATCGACCTGCTGCGCGGGGTGGGCGTCGACGACGACGCGTCGGTGCTGAGCCGGGTCGACGCGGCGGTCAGCGGGCCGGCGCGGTGACCGTTCAGCCGGCCAGCCAGTCCACCGCCCGCCAGCGGATCTCCTCCGGCACCTCGTGGCCGCCGGGGAACTCGGCGTACTCCACCGGGTAGCCGAGGGTGTGCAGGCGCGGGACCAGCCGCCGGCTGCACACGTCCACCGGGAGCACCCGGTCGTCGGCGCCGTGCGAGACGAAGACGCGCGGCCGGCCGTGGGTGACCAGGGGCGCCGCGAAACCGGGGGAGAAGGCCAGCACCGTGTCGACCAGGTCGCCGTTGGTCAGGCCCAGGGTGAGGGCGTACGACGCCCCGTCGGAGAAACCGCCCAGCGTCACCCCGGCCACCGGGTACGCCGCGAACGCCGCGCCCACCAGCGCGTCGATCCGGCGTACGTCCGGGCCGAACCCCTCGGCGATCAGGTCCCAGGTGCTCGCGGCGGCCGGCGGCGCGAGCAGCAGCAGTCGCCGCGCGTCGGCGAGGGGCAGCAGCAGGTCCAACCCCTGCCGGGCCGAGCCCCCGGCGCCGTGCAGCAGCACCACCAGCCGATACGGTCCGGCGTCGCCGGTCGGCACGTACCGCAGCGCCGGCGGCCCGCCCTCCGGGTCGGGGACGAAGGCCAGCCCGGCCGCACCGGGCGTGACCACGGCGGCGGGGCGGGCGCTCAGCCGGCCGTGCCGGTGCCCCTCCTCGGGCTGCCGGTGCGGTGGCGCGGGCTCGGTCACCTCTGCTCGCCCTTCGTCGGCGGTCGGGTCGGCCGGCGCATACCCGGCTCCCGGCCAGCCAACCGCGCCGGTCAGGCGCTCTCCCTCGCGACCAGCGACGAGGGGAACGCGGTGACCGGGGGCACCCGCCGCCCGTGCAGCACCGCCGTCGCCGCCGCCGCGGCGATCCTGGCGACCGGGTGGGTGGCGGTGGTCAGCGTCGGACTGCTCACCGCGGCGTACGGGATGTCGTCGAAACCGGCGACCGCCACGTCGTGCGGCACCCGGAACCCGCGCCCGCGCAGCGCCGCGATCGCGCCGAGTGCGGTGGCGTCGCTCGCCGCGAAGATCGCGTCGGTGTCCGGCCAGCGGGTGAGTGCCTCCAGCGCCGCCGGGCCGCCCCGGTCGGCGGTGAAGTCCCCGGTCACCAGGCGCACCGGCAGCCCGGCCGTCCGCATGAGCGTCTGGTACGCGGTCACCGACCGTTCGGCGCAGGCGAGCCAGCGCAGACCGGTGACCATGGCGATCCGGCGGCGGCCTCTGGTGTACAGGTGACGCAGCACCGCCTCGGCGCCCGCGGCGTTGTCCACGTCGAAGGAGGGGACGGCCGGCGAGCCGGTGCCGATCGAGGCGACCCGCCCGCGCAGCCTGGCCGGGACCTCGGCGAGCACCGCCGCGGTGGTGTTGACCAGCACCATCCCGTGGACGCTCCGATCCTCGCCCAGCCGGCGCAGGCAGGACGGGGCGGTCAGCGGCAGCCATTCCAGGGCCACGCCGATCCCCTGCGGGGCGCACACCCGGGCCGCCGCGCTCACCACCCGGTCCACGTACGGGTCGTCGAGGACCGTGGCGTCCGTGCCGGAGGCGACGACCACCAGCCGTACCCCGGCGCCGCGGACCAGCGCGCGGGCCGCGGTGTTCGGCACGTAGCCGAGGCGCTCGGCGGCGGCGGTGACCCGGTCCCGGGTGTCGGGCGAGGCGAATCCGTAACCGCCGAGCACCCGGGAGGCGGTGGCGCGCGACACCCCGGCCGCCCGGGCCACGTCGTCGAGCGTGGCGGGACGTGTCGTCGGCGTACCCATCTCCGGTCCTCCAAGCCCGGCCGAGCCCCCACACCCGGCTTTGTCGGCATCATGCACCCTGCGGGCCGCCCACGGTAAGGGGTGACGGCGCTTGCCGTGTGAGCGCTCTCAGGTGTGAGATGGCCGGGCAGCCTGGGGAGAGGAAGATGACGCGGTGAGCAGCACCATCGACGCGGCGACCACCGGCCGACCTGTCGCGCCCCGGGCGGTCCTGGCCGCGCGCAACGGGGTGGCCGTGGTGTTCGCCCTCAACGGGCTCGCGGTGGGCACCTGGTTCTCCCGGGTGCCCGCGGTGCGGGAGGCGCTCGAGCTCAGCGCCGGACGGCTCGGCCTGCTCCTGCTGGCCATGTCGGCCGGCGCGGTGCTGGCGATGCCCGTCGCCGGGCTCGTCACCCAGCGGCTCGGCCCGGCCCGCACGGTGGCGGCGTCGGTGCTGTTCGTCACGTTCGGCACGGTCGTCGCCGGTCTCTCCGCCGGCCTGATCGGCTCGGTGGTCGGGGTCGCGGTGGGCCTGCTCGCCTTCGGCTACGGCTCCGGCACCTGCGACGTGGCGATGAACGTCGAGGGCGCGGCGGTGGAGAAGCGGCTCGGCCGGACGATCCTGCCCCGGTTCCACGCCGCGTGGAGCCTGGGCACGGTGGCCGGGGCCGGGATCGGCGCCGGGGCGGCCCGGCTGGACGTACCGGTCGGGGTACACCTGCCCGCGCTCGCGGCCGTGGTCCTGGTCGGCACGCTCCTCGGCGCCCGCGCCTTCCTGCCCGCCCCCGCCGAGGCGGACGGCCCGGCGGACCCGGCGGCCCGGCGTCGGGCGCTGCTGGCCACCTGGCGCGAGCCGCGCACCCTGCTCATCGGCCTGCTGGTGCTGGTGATGGCGTTCACCGAGGGCAGCGCAAACGACTGGCTGGCGGTCGCATTCGTCGACGGATACGGCGTCAGCGAGGCGATCGGCGCCACCGTGTTCGGCGTCTTCGTGGTCGGTATGACCCTCGGCCGGACCGCCGGCACGATCGCCATCGACCGCTGGGGGCGGGTGCCGGTGCTGTTCGGCACCATCGGGCTGGCCGCCGCCGGCGCCGCCCTGGCCGTCCTGGCCGGCTCGGGGCCGCTCGCCGTGGTCGGCGTGGCGCTGTGGGGGATCGGGGCGTCGCTCGGCTTCCCGGTCGGGATGAGCGCCGCCGCCGACGACGAGGACCGGGCCCCGGCCCGGGTCAGCGTGGTCGCCGTCATCGGCTACACCGCCTTCCTGGGCGGGCCGCCGCTGCTCGGCTTCCTCGGCGACCACCTGGGCATCCTGCACGCCCTGGGCGTCGTGCCGATCCTGCTGCTGCCCACCCTCGCGCTGGTCCCGGTGCTGCGCCCGCCGGCCCGCTGACCGGGTGGCCGGGCCGGTCAGCGGACTCCCACCGGGCTCGCAGCCGGCTGTCAGGTGGGGGTGCTGCACTGGGCGGACCCGACGAGAGGAGGCCGGCATGGGCTGGTTCAGCCGACGGGCCGCCGACCCGACCACCCCGACCAAGCTCGACCGCGAGGCCACCGGCGAGGACCTGGCCGCGCTGGAAGCATTCGTGACCAGCCGCCACGGCGTGGAGTTCTACCTGGAACCGGAGACCACGGCCACCGACACCACGGTGGTCGCCATCGCCCACGACGGCGAGTGGATCCGCCGGCGCACCGGCACGCCCCGGGCTGCCGCCAAGATCGCCCGGCGACACGCGATCCCGCTGTACGAGGCTGCCCGCACCGGCTACCCGGAGCGGATGCGGGCCTGGAACCGGGCCCACCCGGAGCGCCGCGCCCGCTGACGGGCGGCGCCTGTCCGGCCCGGTCCGGTGCGCGGTGCCTGCCCGTCGCGGGCGCGGTCCCGGTCAGCCGGCGAGGGCCCGGCCGAGTGCGTAGCCGAGGGACGCCGCGCCCAGCCCGGCGACCAGGCTGACCAGCACGTTCGCCAGGGCGTGGCGGTGGGTGCCGGGCCGGGCCAGCCGCAGCGTCTCGTAGCTGAGCGTGGACCAGGTGGTCAGCGCGCCGCAGAAGCCGGTGCCGATCAGCGCGGTCACCGCGTGGCTGGCCGGAATCCCGGCCAGCGCGCCGAGCAGCAGCGACCCGGCCACGTTGACGGTCAGGGTGCCCCAGGGGAAGACGGAGCCGTGCCGGGCCTGCACCGCCCGGTCGGTGAGGTAGCGCAGCGGCGCGCCCAGCGCGGCCCCGATCGCGATCAGCAGGACGGTCACCGGGCCGCCCCACCGGCCCGGGCCAGCAGCCGGCTGGTCACCGCGTCCCCGGTCCAGACCGCCAGCAGCGCCCCGAACAGTGTCGCCGCCAGGTACGCCAGCGCCGTACCCGGCGCCCCGGCGGTCACCGCCTGCTGCGCGTCCACCACGTACGTCGAGAAGGTGGTGAACCCGCCGAGCACGCCGACGCCGACGAACGGCCGGACCAGTGGGCCGGCCGGGCGGGCCGTGAGCACCGCCATCAGCACGCCGATCAGCAGGCAGCCGACGACGTTGACGCCGAAGGTGGCCCACGGGAAGCCGGTGGGCGGATGCGGGAACGCGGTCTGGAGTCCGGCCCGGGCCAGCGCGCCGAGCACGCCGCCGGCGGCGATCGCGCCGAGCACCGCCGCCGGGTGGGCGGCCAGTTCCCCCCGGTCGGCGGGTACGTGCAGGTCGATGTCGGGGTCGACGGGCAGTTCGGGTGATGGTGTCACGGTGCCTCCCCACCAGTCACGGGCATCACTGGCAGGGACCGTTGGCGACATCACGCGGTTCTCCCGGCGCGGCCCGGGACGGCGGGCCCCACCGCCGGTCTCCGTCGAGCATATAGCCCGGCCGGCCCGGCCCGGACCTGCGCCGGGCACGGCGTCCAGCCATGATCAACAGCTTTGCCGCCGGCCGCCGCCTGACCTGGCACAGCGGCACGGTACGGGCGTACGGTGTGCGGCATCGTCCGGCGCGAGGCGGCGTCTGGACCGTCGCGCAGGAGGCAACCGTGCAGGACCGCACCCCTGGTCCGGATGAGCTGGAGCCCGTCGAACGGGCCGGCGTCGACGAACTGCGGGCGCTGCAACTGGACCGGCTGCGCTGGTCGCTGCGGCACGCGTACGAGAACGTGCCGCACTACCGCCGGGCCTTCGAGGCGGCCGGGGTCCACCCGGACGATCTGCGCGAGCTGTCCGACCTGGCCCGTTTCCCGTTCACCGGCAAGGCCGAGCTGCGCGAGAACTACCCGTTCGGGATGTTCGCCGTGCCCCGCGAGCGGATCGCCCGGTTGCACGCCTCCTCCGGCACCACCGGCCGTCCCACCGTGGTCGGCTACACCCGGGCCGACGTGGCCACCTGGGCGAAGCTGATGGCCCGCTCCATCCGGGCCGCCGGCGGCCGCCCCGGCGACCGGGTCCACGTGGCGTACGGCTACGGGCTCTTCACCGGTGGCCTCGGCGCGCACTACGGCGCCGAGGAACTGGGCTGCACGGTCATCCCGGTCTCCGGCGGCATGACCGAGCGGCAGGTGATGCTGATCCGCGACTTCGAGCCGGACGTCATCATGGTCACGCCCAGCTACATGCTGGCCATCGTCGACGAGATGGAACGCCAGGGCGTCGACCCCCGGTCCACCTCGCTCAAGGTCGGCGTCTTCGGTGCCGAGCCGTGGACCGAGGACATGCGCCGTGAGATGGAGCGGCGCCTCGACATGCACGCGGTGGACATCTACGGGCTGTCCGAGGTGATGGGGCCGGGGGTGGCCGTCGAGTGCGTGGAGACCAAGGACGGCCTGCACCTGTGGGAGGACCACTTCTACCCGGAGATCATCGACCCGGTCACCGGCGCGGTGCTGCCCGAGGGAGAGCAGGGCGAGCTGGTGCTCACCTCGCTGACCAAGGAGGCGATGCCGGTCGTCCGCTACCGCACCCGGGACCTGACCCGGCTGCTGCCCGGCACCGCCCGTACGATGCGGCGGATCGAGAAGATCACCGGCCGGACCGACGACATGATGATCGTACGTGGGGTGAACGTCTTCCCGACCCAGATCGAGGAGCTGATCCTGCGTACGCCCGCGCTGTCGCCGCACTTCCAGTGCGTGCTGGATCGGCAGGGCCGGATGGACACCCTCACCGTCCGGGTCGAGCGGCGGGCCGGGGTGGCCGCCGACGAGGCGGAACGAGCCGGGGCGGCTCTGGTGCAGCAGGTCAAGAACACGATCGGGGTGAGCGTGGCGGTGCAGGTCATCGAGCCGGACGGGGTGGAACGGTCGATGGGCAAGATGCGCCGGATCGTGGATCAGCGGCGGGGGCAGTGACGTGGCGGAGCACGACGGCCGTACCGCGGCCCACGACATGTTCGACGTCGACGTGGCCTCCAAGGGGCTCGGCATCGAGCTGGTCTCGGCCGGCCAGGGCGCGGCGGTGGCCCGGATGCGGGTGACCGCGACCATGCTGAACGGCCACGCCATCGGGCACGGTGGTTTCGTCTTCCTGCTCGCCGACACCGCGTTCGCCCTGGCCTGCAACAGCCACGGCCCGGCCACCGTGGCCGCCGGCGGAGAGGTCAGCTTCCTGCGTCCGGTGCACGAGGGCGACCTGCTGGAGGCCCGGGCCACCGAGCGGGTCCGCTACGGGCGCAGCGGCATCTACGACGTCACGGTCTGGCGGGACGACGAGGTGGTCGCCGAGTTCCGCGGTCGCAGCCGGACCCTGGCCCGGGACGCGAGGGACGGATCGGCCGGCTGAGCCACCGGGGCCGGTGGAGCCTCGTAGCATCGGGTGATGCGTGTGCTGGTGGCGTCGGCGCCTCTGCTCGGTCACGTCTTCCCCCTGCTGCCGCTCGCCCTCGCCATGCGCGACGCCGGGCACGAGGTGCTGGTCGCCACGGCTGCCGACGGCCTCGTGGCGGCCCGGTCCGGGCTGCCGGTCCGCGACGTCGCGCCGGCGTTCGACTTCGGACGGATCGCCCGCGGCGTCATGCTTCGGCATCCGCTGATCGCGCGTGCCGAGCTGGCCGGCACGGCCGGCACCCGGGGCGGTGCCCTCCTCTTCGGACAGGTCAACGAGGAACTGGCCGACGGCCTGGTGGCCCTGGCCCGGGAATGGTCACCGGACCTGGTGGTGTACGAGCCGTTCGCGGTGGCCGGCGCGTTGGCGGCCGCCCGGGTCGGCGTCCCGGCGGTGCGCCAGGAGAACTCGCTCTTCGACGGGCGCGAGCTGGTCCGGGTCACCACGGAACGACTCACCCGGGCGCTGCGCCGGCACCAGGTCGCCGCGATCCCGCCACCCGCCGGGGCGATCGCGGTGGCCCCGCCCAGTGTGGTGACCCAGGATGGCTGGCCGATGCGCCACGAACCGTCCGCCGGTGGCGGTGAGCTTCCGGACTGGTTGCGTGCACCGGGCGACCGGCCGCGGGTGCTGGTCAGCCGGAGCACCGTGGCTGGCCCCGGTGGGGCGGGCCCGATGCGGGCGGTGGTCGCGGCCGCAAGCCGGGTGGACGCCGAGTTCGTCCTGGTCCGGCCGCCCGGCCGGCTGTCCCGGTCGGCGTTGCCCGCCAACGTCCGTACCGTCGACTGGATCCCGCTCGACGCGGCCCTGCCGGCCGCTGCGGCGCTGGTCCATCACGGGGGTGCGGGCAGCGTCCTCGGCGCGCTGGTCGCCGGGGTTCCGCAGGTCGCCACCACCGGTCCCGGTGACCGCCGGTACAACGCCCGGTTGGTGGCCGACCGGGGCGCCGGCATCGCCGTGCCGGCCGGCGGGATCACCGCCGACATCCTGACCCGGCTGGTCACCGACGCCGAGCTTGCCGCCGCGGCCCGCCAGGTGAGCCGGGAGATCGCGGCGATGCCGCCGCCGGACGAGCTGGTGGTCCGGCTCGAGTCTCTGCTCTGAGCCCCCCATCGGCGCGGCTGCCGGCTCTGTCGGTGGTCCGGGGCAGGATTAGCCGATGGCACACATTCTGTTGTTGCACTCCGTCTACGGGCTGCGGCCCGCCGTGCTGGCCGCCGCCGCCCGGCTGCGTGCCGCCGGGCATGAGGTCACCGCCCCCGACCTGTACGGACTGCCCCCGGCGGACACCGTCGAGGAGGGCTTCGCGCTGCTCGACAAGGTCGGCCGTGACACCGTGCTGGAGCGGGCCCGGGCGGCGGCCCGTGACCTTCCGGCCGAGGCGGTGCTGGCCGGCTTCTCGATGGGTGCCGGGGTGGCTGGCGCGTTGCTCGCCGAGCGGCCGCAGGCGGCGGCGCTGCTCCTGCTGCACGGCACCGGCGGCGCCCCGGAGTCGGTGCGCCCGGGGCTGCCGGTGCAGCTGCACCTCGCCGACCCCGACGAGTACGAGCCGCCGGACGAGCTGGACGAGTGGCGGCGGGCGATGACCGCTGCCGGGGCCGAGCTGACCGTCTACCGCTACCCGGGGCCCGGGCACCTCTACACCGACCCCGAGGTGCCCGATCATGACGCGCTGGCGGCGGCGCTGACCTGGGACCGTGTCCTGGCGTTCCTCGCCGACCGCTGAACCGTCGGCACCGTGGCCGGCACGGACCGGCCGGTCGTCCTGATCGCTCGCCGGTTCGGTGCCGTCGTCGGCGCCGGGGCGGAGCAGCCCCGTGCCCGCTCCGCCCCGGCGCCGGGCTCAGGCCGCGGCGAGTGCCGGCGACCTGGTATCACCGAGGCCGGGTGTCGGTGCCCCGGCCGCTGCCCGGATCGTCGCTCCCCGAACCCGGACCGCCAGGGCTGGTCGGGCCGGGGGCCCGGGGGAGGGCGGGGCCGACGAATGGCCTCCCGCCGGTGTGCCCCGGCGGTGGGACGGCCCGGCGGGGGACAGCCCCGCGCGGTGAAACTCGGCGCGCGGCGGCGACACGGCGGGCGGGCCGTCGTCGGGGCGGGAGGAAGGCGGGTCCGACGAGCCGTCGGCGTGGAGTACGGCGACCGGCCGCCCCGCGATCCTGGGGCGGGCCGAGATCCCGGGCTGCGCGGAAAGACCGAGGTGTGCCGCGACACCAGGGGGCGTGGCGAGATCGCGCCGGTCCGCGACACCGGAGTGCGTCGCGAGACCGGGGCCGGCCGTGGTGGCGGCGGCGTTCGGGTGGGTTCTCCCGCCGACCGCCGCCGGGTGCGGGGTGGTCCGGGCCCGACGGGCGAACTCGGCCCGGAGCGCGCGGGGCAGTCGGTGCCGCGCCACCCGGGCCACCGTGGGGTCGGCGATGGTGTACCCGCCGAGGCCGGTGCGGCGCAGTAGTCCGGCCGCGACCAACGCGTGCAACGTCGGCTCGGCCCGATCCGGCGCCCAGCCGAGCAGCCGTTCCACCGTTTCGGCCCGAAGCTCCGTCCCGTGGGCCGCGCCGGCCATCAGCACCGCCCGCTGGTCGCCGTCCAGCCGGTCCAGCCGGGCGTCGACCATGCGGCGGACCGCGTCCGGCACCCCGGCCGGGGCAGCGTCCTCGCCGAGGGCCCGCACGTACGCTCGCGCGGCGGCCGGGTTGCCGCCGACCAGGGGCAGCAGCTCCGCGGCCAGCGCGGCCGGGCGGCCGGCCCGGTCCAGCAGGTGCCGCAGCAGCCGCCCGGTGTCGACAGCCTTCAGCGCGGGCAGCGGCACCCGGCGACGCCGGCCGCCGGCCCCGGGCAGCAGGTCGGCCCAGCCCGGCCCGTGCGTGGCGACCACGGCGAGGGGCAGTTGCCGCTCGCCAGCCGTGGCGAAGAGCCGGTGCAGGAACCGGCTGAGCGTGGGGGCGGCGCGGTCCAGGTCGTCCACCGCCACCACCACCGGTTGGCCGGCCGCCAGGGCGAGGAGTACCTGCCGCCAGCCCACGGCCCCGCGGCCCGCGGCCCCCGCGTCCTGCGGTGCCGCGACGAACTCGGCCAGCGCGTGCGCCGCCGCGCCGTGCCGGGGCGGTGGCAGCAGGCCGGCCAGCGCCGTGGCCAGCCGTCGGCGTATGGTCGCGGCGGGGTCCGTGTCGCTGACCCCGGCGAAGGCGCGCACCATGTCGGCGAGCGGGGCAAGCTCCCCCTCCGGGTACGGCGGGCACTGTGCCACGAACCAGCGGACCGGACGTCCGTCCACAGCCGACACCGCGCGGGCCAGTTCGTGCAGCAGCCGGCTGCGCCCGCTGCCGCTCGGCCCGACCAGGGAGACCCAGCGCGGCTGGCGGTCCCGGACCGCGCGGACGATCTCGTCACCGGCGGCGGCCAGTTCCCGCCGTCGGCCGATCAGCGGGCCGTGGTGGCGGGCCGGCGTCGGCCGGGCCAACCCGGTCACCCGAAAGACGTCCAGCGGCTGCGTCTTGCCGGCCACCGCCATCGCCGCCAGCGGACGCTGCTCGACCAGGCCGGCGGTGGTCCGACGGGTGGTCGCACAGATCACCACACCACCCGGCGGGGCGTACTCCTGCAGGCGGGCAGCGGTGGTGATCACAGCGCCGCTGGCGGTGCCGTGCCCGCCGTCGCGGGTGGCGGCCAGGTCGACCACGGTCTCGCCGGTGGCCACGCCGACCCGGACCCGCAGCCGGAAGCCGGCCGGCATCCGCCGGTCCAGCGCGTCCTGGATCTCCAGCCCGGCGCGTACCGCCCGGTACGCGTCGAACCCGTCGGAGGCGTGCGCTCCGAACAGCGCCATCACCGCGTCGCCGACGTACTTCTCCACCACGCCGTTCCACCGGCGCAGCACCCCGGCGACCGTGCCGAAGTAGGCGCGTTGCAGCTCTCGGACGTCCTCCGGGTCGAGCCGCTCCACCAGCCCGGTCGAGCCGACGATGTCGACGAAGAGCACGGTGACCGTACGTCTTTCCTCGGGCACCGGCCAGCGCGTGGCGGTGGCGGCTTTCCGACTGTCTACGAGCGTGGTCATTGGCATCGCACCCACCCTTTCGCCCGTCCGGTGCCTGACGACCTCCGGAGACTTTCACCACCGGGTCGTCGGGGGATCTGTAGGACGACGTATGTCGACCACCCGCAACCTTTAGTCGCAAACTCGACGCGAGAGGTACCACAAGGGTCTTGAGTCCGTAGAACGGTTCGGGGCCGTGTGATTAGGCTGCCAGCCATGGCCAGCGATGTGGACACCGCACCGCTCGTCGGCCGTGCCGACACCCTGGCGGCACTGCGGTCGGCACTGCTCGACGACGTCGCGCCCGGACACACCGCGGCGGTCTTCCTCACCGGCGAGAGCGGGGTGGGCAAGACCCGGCTGCTGGCCGAGGTCAGCGACCGGCTGCGGAACGCGGGCGCGCTGGTGCTCACCGGTTCCTGCCTGGACATCGGCGACGCCTCGCCGTTGCATCCGCTACGGCAGGCGCTGCGCCGCTTCGACGCCGAACTCACCGAGGCCCGTACCTCCTCGGCGGTGCGCGGCCTGCTCCAGGTCTTCGATGAGGAGACCCCGGGGCCGGACGGCGCCGGCGCGCTGCTGGAGCGGGTGTCCCGAGGGCTGCAGGTGGTCGCCGGCGGTGGCCCGCTGGTCCTCGTCCTGGACGACCTGCAGTGGGTCGACCGGAGCACCCGGCAACTCCTGCTCTATCTGCTCGCCGGCCTCGGCGACCTCCAGCTCTCGGTGCTCGCCGCGATCCGCGCCGAGGCGTTGCAGGGCGCGCACCCGCTGCGCCGGGTGCTCACCGAGCTGCGCCGGCTGCGGTCGGTGCAGGTGGTCGACCTGGCGCCGTTGGACCGGGCGGGCACCGACGGGCTGGCCGCCGCGATCGTCGGCGGGCCGCTGCCCCCGGACGCCGCCGACCAGATGTGGCAGCGCAGCGGGGGCAATCCGTTCGTCGTCGAGGAACTGGCCCGGGACCTGCGTGACGGCCGCGACGGGCTCTCCGACACGCTGCGCGAGGTGTTCCTGGCCCGGGTCGACGCGTTGCCGGAGCACGCGCACGCCGTGGTGCACGCGGTCGCCGCGGGTGTCGAACCGGTGGAGCACTGGCTGCTGGCCCGGGTGGTGCCGTTGCCCGAGGCCGAGCTGATCGAGGCGGTGCGGGCAGCGGTGGCGCACCGGCTGCTGGTCGGCGCCGACGACGGCTACCGGCTGCGGCACCGGCTGGTCGCCGAGGTGCTGGCGCACGAGCTGCTGCCCGCCGAGCGTGCCGCGCTGCACCGCCGCTACGCCGAGACGCTGACCTCGGCCACCGCCGAGCTGCACCAGGCCCGCCTGGCCCACCACTGGCGGCTGGCCGGTGAGCCGGGACGGGCGCTGCCGGCCGCGATGGCCGCGGCCCGCGAGGCCGAACGGCTGTACGGCTACGCCGAGGCCCACCGGCACTGGTCGGTCGCGCTGCAGCTGGCCACCGCCCCGGCGGTGGCGCCGCCCGACCCCGTCCGGCCCGCCCCGGTCGACGTGGACCGCGTCGAGCTGCTGGAGCACGCCGCGGAGGCTGCGCACCACTGCGGCGAGCATGCCCGGGCGTTGTCGTTGCTGGAGGAGCTGGCCGATGATCCGGCGGGTCCCCGGGCGTGCGTGCTGCACATCCGCCGGGCCCGGTACCTGGCGGCGGCGGGCCGGTCCGCGCCGGCGGAGGCCGAGTACCGGCAGGCCCTGGCGGCGGCCGACTGCACGCCCGGCGAGCGGGCCACCGCCGCCGCGCACCTGGCCGAGCTGCTGCTGCACCTGGGCCGGTACGCCGAGGCCGGCGACCAGGCACGGGAGGCGCTTCAGCTCGCCGGCGCGGTGCCGGGCTCCACGTCGGCGGTGGTGCTGGCCAGCGCGGCGCTCGGCTTCAGCGAGGCGTTCCTGGAGGACCCGGACGGCGGGCTGGCCGTCATGCGGCAGGCCGTGGAGACCGCCGAGCGGTCCGGCCGGCCGGAGGATGTGGCGTTCGCGTACCTGCACCTGGCCGAGCTGTTGACCGGGCCGCTGAACATCCTCGAGGAGGGGGTGGTGGTGGCCCGCCGGGGCGCCGAGCGGGTCGCCGAGCTGGGCCTGGGCCGCACCTGGGAGACCCGGCTGCTGGCCATCGCCACCAACGGGCTGTTCCGGGTCGGGCAGTGGGCCGAGGCGGAGAAGGTGGTCGCCGCCGCGTTGCGGCACCGGCCCTCCGGCGCCGACGCGGTGGAGCTGCTGCTCGCCCGCTGCCGGCTCTCCGTCGGGTACGGCGACATCGAGGCCTCCGACCGCGATCTGGAGGCGGTGGCGACGATGCTCGCCGGCGGTGGCGCCCGGCACGTGCTGCCGATGCTCATCCTGCGGGCCGGGCTGGCCATGTGGCAGGGCCGGCACGACCTGGCCCGGCAGGCGGTCCAGCGGGGGCTGACCGAGAGCCGCTCCGACGACGTCATCGTGCTCGCCACGCTCGCCTGGCACGGGCTGCGGGCGGAGGCCGAGGCGTACGCCAGCCGGACCATCGCGGTGGATCCGACGGCGGTGCGCCGGCTCCGCGAGGTGGTCGACCGGGTGGCCCGCAAGAGCGAGAAGGCCGGTGCCCCGGTGCGCTACGTCGCCGACGGCTTCCTGGCGCTCTGCGACGCCGAGATCAGCCGGCTCGACGACGGCCGGGGGGATCCGGAGCTGTGGGCCCGCTCGGCGACCGAGTGGGACCGGCGCAACCACCCGTACCCGGCAGCGTACTCGCGGCTGCGGCAGGCCGAGGCGCTGCTGGGTCGCCGGGCCCGGGTGGCCACCGCGGGCAAGCTTCTGCGGCAGGCGTACCAGATGGCGCAGGGGCTGGGCGCGGCACCGCTGAGCTCGGAGATCCGGACACTGGCCGGCCGGGCGCGAGTGACCCTGGAGGAGGGCCCCGCCGCCGGTCCCGCGCCCCGGCCCCGGGCCGCGGCACCGGCCCCACCGACGGTGGACGAGCTGGCCGTGCTCACCGCCCGGGAACGGGAGGTGCTCGCCGCGGTCGCCGAGGGGCTGACCAACCGGGAGATCGGCCAGCGGCTCTTCATCAGCGAACGGACCATCGGGGTGCACGTGTCGCACATCTTCGACAAGGTCCAGGTCCGGACCCGGGTGCAGGCCAGCGCGATCTTCCTGCGTAACCGTCCGGAGTGAGACGTACACAGGTCGCGGTGAATACGTCGTTCTACTGATCCGGCCGGCTCGCGCCGGCTGGCAGGCTGTCCAGCGTCGCCGGTGGCGCCGGCCCGGTGTAACGCCACAGTGGAGGAATGATGACCGAACCGGTTTGGGGTCCTGTGCACCAGGACATCGTCGGGCTGCTCGCCGACCACCCGGCCGACGTGCCGGCGGTCGTCGACCACCTCACCAAGCTCCAGGACCTGCTGGTTCGGCTGCCTCCGCTGGAGGACAGCTGCCCCCTGGCGGACTTCAACAAGCTCTATCTGGTCATCACCAGCACGGTCCTCGACGGCCTGTACGACGACCGGTTCACCGACCCGGCCTTTCTGGCCCGCCTGGACGTGGAGTTCGCCGCGCGCTACTTCGACGCGTTGCGGTTCTGGACCGAGTCGAGCCCGAACACCCCGAAGGCGTGGTCGTGCCTGCTCAAGCGGATGCGCGGCCCGGACGCCCGGCCGTTGCCCTCGGCTGCCGCCGGGGTGAACGCGCACATCAACTACGACCTGCCGTTCGCGCTGGTGACAACGTTCGACAGCCTGGAGTCGGAGCCGGTCGACGGCACCGACCAGCACCGGGACTACCTGGAGATCAACAAGATCTTCGCCGAGCGGATCCCGGGGCTGCGCCGGGGCTACCTGGACCACTGGCAGCTCATGATCGATATGCTCAACGGCGACATCGACGACTGGTACCAGGGCGAACTGGTGGAATATACCCGGAACGTCGCCTGGCGTAACGCGCAGAAGATCTGGCGCTGCCGGCACGACCCGGAGGCCCGCGAGCGCGAGCGGCAGCGGCTGGACGACAACGCCGCGCTGTTCGGCCGGTTGCTGCTGTCGCCGCTCGGGGCGTTCCTCCAGTAGCCGCCCCGGCGCCCGCTGACCCATCCCCGCCCCGCCGATGATCTCCACCGGTTGTCGGGTTCGGCCGGGCCGCGCCCGTGGGACCGCCTACGGTCGGTTCAGGGCCGAAAGGGATGACCATGGCGGAGCGACGGGACGGGGCGGGACAGCCCCGGCGCCAGCGGGGGCGGCGTAACCAGGCGCAGGCCGGCGCGGCGGAACGCGCGCTGCGCGCCGCCCGCGATCCGGGGTACGGCGACCGTACCGGCCGGGGACCGCACCAGATTCCCGCCTGCGTGGACAGCCCGGTGCGGCCGCGAGAACCGGCCAGCAGGCTGACCCGGTGGCTGTTCCAGCACCAGGTGCAGCCGGTCGGCCCGGAGACCCGGGAACACCAGGCGTCCTCCCACGCCTGGTGGCAGGTGATGTGCCTGACCGGCCTCGACTACTTCTCCAGCCTCTCCTACGTGCCCGGTATCGCCGCCCTGGCGGCCGGGGCACTCTCCCCGCTGGCCACCCTGCTGATCGTGGCGCTGACCCTGTTCGGAATGCTGCCCATGTACCGACGGGTGGCCGGGGAGAGCCCGCACGGCCAGGGCTCGGTGGCCATGCTGGAGCGGCTGCTGCCGTTCTGGCGGGGCAAGATCTTCGTACTGGTGCTGCTCGGCTTCGTGGCCACCTCGTGGATCGTCACGATCACGCTGTCGTCGGCCGACGCCACGGTGCACCTGCTGGAGAACCCGTACCTGCCGAAGTCGTTCCCGCACGGCGACACCGCCGCGGTGGTGGTGACCGGGGTGCTGCTGCTCATTCTCGGTGGCGTGTTCCTGATGGGGTTCCGGGAGGCGGTGCGGGTCGCCATCCCCCTCGTCGCGGCCTTCCTCGCGCTGAACGCGGTGATCGTGGTCGTCAGCCTGTCGCACGTCCTCGCCGACCCGGCGGTGATCAGCGGCTGGACGCAGCGGTTGACCAGCACCACCGGCGGGATCGGCGGCCTGGTTCGCACGTCCGTGCTGGCCTTCCCGCTGCTGGTGCTGGGGCTCTCCGGTTTCGAGACCGGGGTCAGCATGATGCCGCTGATCAAGGGCGACGGCGCGGACACCGAGGCCCGGCTGGCGGCGCGGATCCGCAACACCCGCAAACTGCTCGCGGCCGCTGCGCTGATCATGACGGTCTACCTGATCACCACCACATTCGTCACCACGGTGCTGATTCCGCCCAAGGAGTTCCAGCCCGGCGGAGCGGCCAACGGTCGGGCGCTGTCCTGGGTGGCCCACGAGCACCTGGGCGAGGGGTTCGGCACGATCTACGACATCAGCAGCATCCTCATCCTGTGGTTCGCGGGCGCCTCGGCGATGGCCGGCCTGATCAACATCGTGCCCCGCTACCTGCCCGCGTACGGCATGGCGCCGGAGTGGGGGCGGGCCATCCGCCCGGTGGTGCTGGTCTACACGACGATCAGCATCGTTCTCACGGTCGCCTTCCGGGCGGACGTCAACGCCCAGGCCGGCGCGTACGCCACCGGGATCCTGGCGATGATGGTCTCCGGCGCGATCGCGGTGACCATCTCGGCGTACCGGGCGCGGCACCCCTTCGCCGGGCTCGGCTTCGCGGTGCTCAGCGCGGTGCTGCTCTACGCCCTCACCGAGAACGTGATCGAGAAGCCGGACGGCATCGCCATCTCCGGCCTGTTCATCGCCGGCATCATCGCCGTCTCGTTGATCTCCCGGGTGTCCCGGACCACCGAGCTGCGCGCCGAGCGGATCGAGTTCGACGAGCCGGCGCGGCGGTTCGTCACCGAGTCGGTGGCCCACGACGGCCAGCTCCACCTGATCGCGAACAAGCGGCAGAGCGGGGCGCTCAAGGAGTACCGGTTCAAGGAGCGCGCGCAGCGCGGGATGAACCCCGTGCCGGGCGCCGCCGACGTGCTGTTCCTGGAGATCGACGTGAGCGACCCGTCGCAGTTCAGCCAGGTCCTGCGGGTACACGGGGTGGAGGTCGGCGGTTACCGGATCCTGCGGGCCAGCAGCCCCGCCGCGCCGAACGCGATCGCCGCCATCCTGCTGGGCCTCCGGAACGCCACCGGGGTCCGCCCGCACTGCCACTTCGAATGGTCCGAGGGGAATCCCATCGCGCACCTGCTGCGCTACCTGATCCTCGGCCGCGGCGACACGCCACCGGTGGTCCGGGAGATCATCCGCAAGTCCGAGCCGGACCCCTCCCGCCGACCCGGCATCCACGTCGGCTGACTGGCAGGCCGGTTGGCATTCCGCGCAGGACGGCCCGCGGGTGGTGACGAGCGACGCACGGCGGCGGCCAGAACATGAGGGGGCCCGCGCCCCGGCGAACGGGCGCGGGCCGGAGAAGGGCGTCGGCCTACTTCGACGGCTCGGGGAGCTTGCAGTCCACCTTCGGGTTGAGGCCGACGTAGTTCAGCGGACCGGCCACGATGGTGACCAGGATGGTTCCCGCCTCGGCGCAGTTCTTCTCGTCGTTGGTGTAGTAACCGCGCTGTCCGGCGGCGATCGCGCCGATGATGAGCCAGATGACGACCAGGACGCCGACTATCGAGGTGCCGCGCATTGGTTGCCTCCACGGGGGTGCGGTGGTCGAGGTGAAGGCCAGGTACCCAGAGCGGGGGCGTGGTCAAACAGCGCCGGCGGCGTCGGCGCGGCCGACTTCGATCATCGTGGTCGGGTCAGTGCGGCGGGGACGGGTCCTCGGGTGGCCGGCCACGGCTGCGTAGGTAGTCGGACAGGGCCACTCCGGCCAGCACCAGCATGGCCCCGAGCGCAGCGAGGAGCATCGGCAGGAAGAGGACGACCGGCGCGATGGTGAGCAGGGCCAGCAGCCCGCCGGGGCGGGAGATCGACACCCGGCTGAACACCTCGTACTCGAAGGCGGCTCGGCCGGCCAGGAACATCGCCGGCCCGCCGAGGAGGATCGCCGCCCAGGCCGGCGGCGTACGTCCGGTCGGGTCGTGCAGCACCAGGTCGAACCCGGCCGCGGTGGTGACCACCCCGGCCACCATCAGCAGATGGGTGTACGGCGCGGAGAGCAGGAACCGGCTGGGCTGCCGTGCCCGGGAGATGGCGTGCGGCAGCAGCTCGCCGGACTTGTGCACGTAGATCCGCCAGAGCAGCAGGGTGGTGATGAAGGCGACCGCGAACGCGGCGAGGTTCTCCAGTTCGGAGTGACTGATGCTGTACATCGTGCCGGTGACCAGGATGGCGTCGCCCAGGGCGATGATGTAGAACTGCTGGTAGCGTTCGGACAGGTGTTCGGCGGTGACCGTCTGCTGGGTTTCGGGGACGGCCCCGATCCGGGGTATCGGGTAGGCGAGCCGGAAACCGACGTAGTCGATGCCGAGCGCGAGTGCCCAGAGCGTCTCCCGGGCGTAACCGTGCACCACGCCACCGACCAGCCAGGGGATGGCGGAGACCGAGAACCAGAGGCAGACCCGGACCGCTCGGCGCTGGGCCGGCGGCCGGTGCCGGGACGCGGGCAGGAGGTACAGCGCGCGTCCGAGATGGATCGCCACGTACGTGCCGGCGAAGACCAGGCCCCGGGTGGTGAACGCCTCCGGGATGGTGGTGGTCATCAGCAGTGCGCCGAACATCACCACCGTGATGAGCAGTTTGATCTCGGGACGCTGCGGGTCGTACATGTCGGTGACCAGGGTGGTGATCGCCCAGGTCCACCACACCGCCATCAGCAGGAGCAGGGACTGGAAGGCGTGCTCCCAGGACGCCTCGGTGATCAGGTTGCGCGAGATGAGACTGAGCGCGACCACATACACCAGGTCGAAGAAGAGTTCCAGCAGGGTGACCCGGCGGGGTGAATCAGGGTCACGGAGCGGGGGCCGCCCCTCCGCGGACGGTTCCGGCCTGGCGAAGGGCACGAGCGGCTCCGTGGCGGGATCGGTGCGGCGGGCCGACCGTCCGGCCCTGCCACCGACAGTAGCGACGACTACGCGAACTCATGTCGGTTTTGGGGTTTTTGTCCAATCCTGAGGTGAGCCGCCTGGAGGCCGTGTGAGTCGGGCGCGCCCCGGGCCGGTGGCGACGATGTCAGCACCGGCCCGGGACGGGCTCAGACGTTTCCGTCAGCGCCGGCGAGTGCCTCCGCCTGCTGCGGCCAGGTCGCCACGCCAGGCGCGGCACGCAGGCCGGCCGCCTTGATGACCTCCCGGAGCCCAGCCTCGTCCAGTTCGGCGAGCTGCTGGTAGGTGCGGATGCCGGCAGCCTGGAGGCCGGCGGCCATCTTGGGCCCGATTCCCTGGATCTTTCGGAAGTCGTCGGCGGGCCCGCCGACGACCGTGGCGACGGCGGATGCGGTGGGAACCGCCGCCGTGTCGTTCTCGACGGAGGCGCGCGGCGCGGGTACGGCCGCCGGCGCGGCCGGGGTGGGCTCCTCCTGCGCCGGGGCCGCCTCCACCTCGGCAACTGCCGTGGCCGGCGGTACTTCCTCGGGAGCCGAGGCCGGCGCGACCTCGGCGGCAACGGGCTCGGTCTCGGTGCTGACCTGCTCGGCCTCGACGGCGGCGGGTTGCTCCGCCTCAGCCGGGGCCGAACCGGCCGGTTCGGCGGCGTCGGTGGACGGCGGGGCGGCCGTCTCCGCGACCGGGACGACGTCCTCCTGCGTCGGGGCCGGATCCTCGGTCACCACAGCGGGTGGGGGAACCTCGTCAACGGCCGTGGCATGCTGTTCCTGGTCACCAGCGGCGGTCGCGGGGTCACCCTCCACGATGGGCGCCACCGGGTCCGCGGTCGTGCGGCCTCCGGCCAGCACCCGCCAGATCACCAGGCCCGCCACCACAGTCAGGATCCCGACCAGCCATAGCGCGAAACTTGGCGACACGGCCAACCTCCTCCTCAGTATGTGAACGAAAGTCGCAAGAAACTCGGGGCAGCTTCCCACACCGAGGTTGTGGACGGCAGGGCGGTCCGCGGCTTTCGTCGCTGATGGGACGGACACATGTCGGGCGGTGGTGGCGAGGTGACCGAGGGTGGGTGTGTCACCGCCCGGTCTCAGCCTTCCGCCCCCCACCCTCGGAGTGGCGCGTCGGGCGTTCAGGTGTCGTATTCGCCGCTGTCCCAGGGCTCGGTGAAGGCCATGTAGTCGCCCGGGTGCAGCTCCACCCACCAGGAATCGTCCTCGTCCTCGGGCGGGCGGGGGAGCAGGCCGAAGGTGGTGCCGAACCGCTCCACCGCGAACGGCGCCACCTCGATCCGGTCGTACGTCACCGGCCCGAGCTGTGCCAGCCGCGCCTCGTACGTCCGCCGCCGGGCGTCGTGGTCCATCAGGTGGCGCGGGCCGAACGCGTCGATCGCGGCGTCGAGCAGCCGACCCGAGGCGTCGAAGAGGTAGCGGGCGACGAACTCGGCGCCCCCACCGGTCTCCGGATCACCGGGCTCGAACGGCGTGGTGAGGAAGAACTGCCGCCCGTCCGCGGTGTGCCCCACGTGTTCGGCGTGGTAGTCGTCGTGGTCGATCGCGATGAGTTGTGGCGGCCCGTCGGTCATCCGGTGTCCTCCTTGCTGCCACCGGCGGGTGCCGACCGGCGTGCGGAGGAGGATAGCGGCCCGCACCGACCCTCGGGCCGGCCATAGCTGCGGCCGGCCCGAGGGTGTGGACGGGTAAGCGAAGCTCCTACACCGAATCGGCCCGCTCGGAGGCCGTGGGGGTGGCGAGGAACTCGGCGATCGGGTCGACGAGTCGGGGCGGCGCGACGGCGATCCCGTTGTGCGCGCAGCGGGGCACCTGGAGTGTGCGGGCCCGGGGCAGGACGTCGGCCAACAGCTCGTTGACCTCGGCGTACCAGGGCGCGGCCTTGGCCCCGCAGGCCAGCAGGACCTCGGCCGTGATCCCCGCGTACTGTTCGGCCGGCCCCTCGTGGGCCTGGATCTGCCGGGATTCGCGCAGCGTCATCTGCAGCAGGGCGCCCATCTTCCGGCCGATAGGGGTGCGCAGGAACAACCGGCAGATCGCGGTCTGGACGCCGAGCGGGAGCCGGGACGCCGGGTCCTGCGGGTTGACGCCGGCGCCGACGATGGCCATCGCCCGGGCGAGGTGCCCGGCGCGGACCGCCTCCTCGGCCGGGTCGAGGAACGCCATCGGTATGCCGTGGCCGGAAATGCAGAGCGGGAGGTCGTAGACCACGACCTGGTCCAGCGGCAGCCGGAGTGCGGCCCGCAGCACGACGAAGGCGCCGTAGCTGTGCCCGACGGCCCGGCGGGCCCCGGTGTGCGCGAGCACCGCGCCGAGGTCGTCGATCTCCTGCTCCACCGTGTACGGCTCTCGTCGCGGCGCCGCGTCCGCCCGGCCCCGCCGGTTGTAGAGGTGCACGGTGAACCGCTCGGCCAGCCGTGCCGCCAGCCGGCGGTACTCGTCGATGGTGACCCCACCGCCGTGAACCACCACGATGTCCGGGCCCGTGCCCGTCGTGTGCAGCACAATGCTCGCGCCGTCCGGTGCCGTGATCCGTGTCATGACCGTCTCCTCCCGACCCGCCGAAACAGCGAACGCCGTTTGCAGTTTACAGTGGTGTGGTGAGCGGCGCATCCTCTGATTCCGGCGGGCGGTCCATCTGGAGCCGGCCGGAGCGCGGCACCCGCGGTCCCGCCCCCGCGCACGACCGGGACGCCATCGTCGCCGCTGCCGTCGAACTGGCCGACTCGGGCGGCCTCGCGGCGGTGTCGATGCGCGCCGTGGCGGCGGCGCTCGGCATGGCCGCCGGTTCGCTCTACCGGCACCTGTCGTCCCGCGACGACCTGCTCGCCCTGATGGTCGATCGGTGCGTCGGCGAGCTACGGCCTTACCCGGAGGGCGCCGGGGAATGGCGGGACGAGATGGTGCTGCTGGCCCGCCGCCAACTGGAGCTCTACCGGCGTCACCCGTGGCTCTCCGACGCGATCACCCGCACGGGGACGCCCGGCCCGAACACCATCGCCTGGTTCGACACCTGCCTGCGTGTCCTCCAGGCGGTGCCGGCCCCCGTCGTCGCCAAGTTCGAGGCGATCGCCATGGTCACCGGCACAGTCTCGCTCTTCGCCCGGGCCGAGGCGGCGTCCGGCCCGCTCAGCTTCGACCACGTCGACCTCGCGGCGTACCCCCATCTCGCCTCCGCGTTCGCCGAACCCCCGTCCGCCGCACCCCGCCGGGACCTCTTCGAGCGGACCCTGCGCGCCCTACTGACCGGCCTCCTCACCGACCCGGACTGACCCGACCTGTCGATCATGAGGTTGGCCCCGCCCGCTCCGGCGTGTCGTACCGCCAACCTCATGATCGACCCGCCGAATGGAAGGGTGCAGGTGGCGGTGTGCGGGCCGGCGGCGGGGCCGCGACAGCGGTCAGCGTGCGTCGTGCGCCGTGCGGTAGGTGGCGGCGAGCCGCTTCGGGGCGCGGGCGTACCACGCCTCGGTGACCAGCTCGGTCAACTCGGCGATCCCGATCCGGTCGAGGCGGACCAGCACCGCCGGATACCCGTCGAGGTGCGGGATGGTGAAGTAGACCTCGGGGTCGTCGGCGAGCAGCGCCTCCTTGGCGCCCAGGTCGGGCACGCGGGCGCCGAGGACCGGGCCGTCCGGGGCGGAGTCGCCGAGGGCCGTCAGGTCGGCGGGGCGCAGCGGACGGTCCCAGACGAAGGACTTGTCCCGGACCCGCCAGGCGGGCAGGTCATGATACGAGCCACGCTCGGTCGTCTCGGGCAGGGCGAGCGCGATGCGGCGGACGTCGTCCCAGGTCGCCATGAGCCGACCATACGCCCGTCGGGGTGATCGGCGGGTCAGGCGCGGTACGGCGAGACTGGTGAACACCGCAGGGTCGCCGTTCCGCAACCCCCCGTGCCCCCGGCCGTCGGTCGACCGTAGATAATGGACGGATGGTTCCGTGGGAGTACGCGTTGCTGGTCCGCCGCTTTCAGGGGCAGGGCCGCAATTTCACCGTCTCGTTCGTCTGGTACGCACCGGACGGGTCGCGCACCGACGTGACTCCGTACGGCGACACGGCGGTCGCGCACCTCAACCGGGTCGGCCGGGATGGCTGGGAGCTGGTCAACGCCGCCGAGGACGTGAACAACGTGCAGGGCAGCACCGAGGTGTTCCGCTACTACCTCAAGCGCCCGCTGGAACGCTGATCACCTGGTCGACTCCGGTTGCGGCATATCGCGGTATCCGCTCTCCGGGACACCGCCAGCTGCCGCAACCAGAGTGAAGTCGGGATATGCCGACGCCCCGCGCGGCAGGCGCCGGGCGGGGCGTCGGGGAGCGCGGGTCGCCTCAGGCGAGGTCGACGGAGGGATAGAGGGGGAAGCCGGTCAGCAGGTCGCTGGCCTGCTTGCTCACCTTGTCGGCCAGGGTCGGGTCGAGCACGTACTTCGCCTTCGACGGGGTGCCGTCCGGGTTCGACCCGGGGGCGGTCTGGGTGAGCACGGTGTGGATCAGCTCGGCGGTGGTGTCCATCTCGGCGCTGCCCAGACCCCGGGTGGTCAGCGCCGGGGTGCCGATCCGGATGCCGGAGGTGTACCAGGCGCCGTTCGGGTCCTGCGGGACGGCGTTGCGGTTGGTGACGATGCCCGAGTCGAGCAACGCCTGCTCGGCCTGTCGGCCGGTGAGCCCGTAGCCGGAGACGTCGATCAGGACCAGGTGGTTGTCGGTGCCGCCGGTGACCAGCTTCGCGCCGCGGCGCAGCAGCCCCTCGGCGAGGGCCTGGGCGTTGGCGACGATGCGGGACGCGTAGTCGGCGAAGTCGGGGCGGCGGGCCTCCGCGAGGGCGACCGCCTTGGCGGCCATCACGTGCGGCAGCGGACCGCCGAGCACCATCGGGCAGCCCCGGTCGACCTGGTCGGCCAGTTCCGGGCCGCAGAGCACCATGCCGCCGCGCGGGCCGCGCAGCGACTTGTGGGTGGTGGTGGTGACGATGTGCGCGTGCGGCACCGGGTCGAAGTCACCGGTGAAGACCTTGCCGGCGACCAGCCCGGCGAAGTGCGCCATGTCGACCATGAAGGTGGCGCCGACCTCGTCGGCGATCTCCCGCATGATCCGGAAGTTGACCTTCCGGGGGTACGCCGAGTAGCCGGCGACCAGGATCAGCGGCTTGAACTCGCGGGCCGCCTCGGCGACCCGGTCGTAGTCGATCAGGCCGGTGGCCGGGTCGGTGCCGTAGCTGCGCTGGTCGAACATCTTGCCGGAGATGTTCGGGCGGAAGCCGTGGGTCAGGTGGCCGCCGGCGTCCAGCGACATGCCGAGCATCCGCTGGTTGCCCAGCTCGCGGCGCAGCGCGAACCAGTCCGCCTCGGTCAGCTCGTTGACCTGGCGTACCTGGGCCTTCTTCAGGGCCGCGGACTCCACCCGGTCGGCCAGGATCGCCCAGAACGCGACCAGGTTGGCGTCGATGCCGGAGTGCGGCTGCACGTACGCGTGGGCGGCGCCGAACAGTTCCCGGGCGTGCTCGGCGGCGAGCGCCTCGACCGTGTCGACGTTCTGGCAGCCGGCGTAGAACCGCCGGCCGACGGTGCCCTCGGCGTACTTGTCGCTGAGCCAGTTGCCCATCGCCAGCAGGGTGGCGGGGGAGGCGTAGTTCTCGCTGGCGATCAACTTGAGGGATTCGCGCTGGTCGGCCAGCTCCGCCCCGATGGCGTCCGCCACCCGCGGCTCGACGGCGCGGATCACCTCCAGCGCGCTGCGGAAGGCGGTGGATTCGGCGTTCAGCGACATGTGACCTCCTGAGGACGTACGGAAGGCCCAGGCGCTCGGCGTGCGTCCTTGTGACGGGACCGCTTCCCGATGGTGCTCCATCCCCACGCGCCAGTCACGGCCCGCGCCGATCGTACCGGGTACTTCGGGGCCGGCCCGGCCGACCTCCACCGGAGGGGGCGATCCCGCCTGGGAAAACGGATGGGGCCCGGCGATCACTCGCCGGACCCCACCACGGTTCGTGTGATCGTTACTTCACCACGTTGTACGCGTCGACCATGCCGAAGCCGTAGAACCCGTTACGCGCACCGCCGGAGCAGTACGACGGACCGATGTTGTGCGGCAGTTGGGCGGGCGGGATCGCCGGGGGCCAGTTCGGCACCGGGTTGTAGACCCCATCCGGGCAGGACTTCGCGACTGCCGTGCGCTCCAGGAACGACGACAGCTGGCCGGGGGTCATCCCCGGGTGCGCCGAGAGGGCCAGCGCCGCGACACCGGTGGCGTGCGGGCCGGACATCGACGTGCCCTGCTTGTACCCCCATCCGTTGACCATCTCGCCCTTGGCGTTCGGCAGGCCGACGGTCGAAAGGATGGCGTCGCTCGTGGTCGACCGGGCACCCTGCGTACGGAACCGGGTGTCACCACCCGGGGCCGTCACGCTGATCACGCCCTGGCCGTACGAGGAGTAGTAGCTCTTCTCCCCGGTCGGGCCGACCGCACCGACGGCCACCACGCCCGGCGCCTCCGCCGGCAGGTCGAGGCAGGCGCTGTTGAGGTCCGCGCGAGGCGTGGGCTCCTGCGGCGCCGGCAGGTTGTTCGGGCTGCCGTAGTCGGTGTTCTTGTGGGCCAGGTCGTAGTTCGAGTTACCCGCGGACGCGATGTTGAGCACGCCCTTGTTCTGCGAGTAACGGATGGCCCGCTGCACGGCCTGCCACACCGGACGCTGGCGTGCGTCGTTGCGGCAGTTGAGCTCCCACGGGTCGATGTAGTAGCTGTTGTTGGTCAGCTGCATCCCGTGGTCGGCGGCCCACATGAACCCGCAGACCGCAGCCTCCGGGAAGATGTAGCCGTCGTCGTTGACGACCTTGACCGCCGCCACCTTCACCCCCGGCGCGATGCCGGCGACGCCGACGCCGTTGACGGCGGCGGCGATGGTGCCGGCCACGTGGGTGCCGTGGTCGGAGGTGGTCGGGTTCCAGGCCGCCTCGGCGGTGTTGGTGACACCGCCGATGCAGGACGTGCTCTTGTCCTTGGCGATCTGGGTGGCCAGGTCGGGGTGGCTGCTGGAGATACCGCTGTCCAGCACGCCGACGACCACGTTCGGGCTGCCGGCGTTGACCGCGTGGGCCTGCGGGACGTGGATCATGTTCATGTCCCACTGCTGGCCGTACATGGGCTCCTTGGTCGGGTCGCCGGTGGCTTCGGCGACGTCGGCGGCGGAGACCTCCACGGTCTCGCCCTCGTCGAGGGCGGTACCCAGGCCGGCGGTGGACGCGACCGCGTCGACGCCCGCCCCCGCCACCGCGGTGGCGAAGTTCGGGTTGGTCGAGCGGACAACGAGCACGCCGATCTGGTCGTAGCTGGCCACGATGGTGCCGTTGGCGGCCGCCACGCGGGCGGCGGCCTTGTCGGTCTTGCCGCCCTGCGGGGCGAGGACCAGGAACGTGGTCTCCGGCCCGGCGGCCGCAGCCGGCGCCAGCCCGCCCATGGCGGCGAGGCCGACGCCGAGCGTCACTACGGACGCAGCGGCGAGTGTCTTGCGACGCAGGTTCTTCACACAGACTCCCAGGGACTGATCCAGCCGGCCCTACTGCCTGGCGGGAAGCGGGCCGGCGGAAGACGAGCAGGTTGCTCGCTTTCCAGGGGGTTCAGCGTAGGGACGGGGTGTGGTGTTACACACAGCCGAACGGATGAACAACAATCGTCATATGGTGGGAGTGCGGTGGGTTCGTCCTCCCCATCTCGCGTGCGACCCCGGGTCAGCTCGGGCCGTCCCGCCGCCTGGTCAGCCACGCCCTTGCCGACACATCGAAGATCTCTTACTGTTACGCCCGCGATTGTTGATGTCGCTATGCGTGACGGGGGACGGCATGCAGGGGTTTCAGATTTTCCGGTCGGCTTACCTTCCTCTCCGACCTCGCCGCCCATGAGGTTTCGGCTCCTGGGCCCGCTGACCGTGGGGCCCGGGGACAGGTCGCTCCCCATACGTGGCAACCGGTTACGGTCGGTGCTTGCGCTTTTGCTCGTCAACAACGGCTCATTGGTTCCGACGGACCAGATTGTCAAGGCGGTCTGGGGCGAGACTCCGCCGCGGACCGTGCGGACCCAGGTGCAGGCCCAGATCTCCATCCTGCGGGCCACCTTCCGGCCCATCGGCGGGGTCGAGATCCGCACGCATCCGGCCGGCTACTCCCTGCACACCCAACCTGGCGAGATCGACGTTCACGTGTTCGACCAACTCGTGCGGCGCGGCCGGGCGCTGAGCACGGCTCGCCAGCTCGACTCGGCCGTGGCACTGCTCCGCGAGGCGCTCAAGCTGCACCACGGGCCACCGTTGTGCAACGTCGATGCGCCGTTCGCCCGGGTCGCCGCGGTCCAACTGCAGGAGCAGCGGCTCGACGTGCTCGGTGAGTTGTGCGGGTTGGAGCTGTTACGGGGTCGGCACCAGGAGGTCATCCCTACGTTGACCGAGCTGGTCGCGGAGCATCCGTTGCGGGAGACGTTCTGGAGGCATCTGGTGGTGGCACTGCACGGCGCTGGCCGCCGGGGCGAGGCGATCGCCGCCTATCACCGGGTTCGCCGGCTCCTTCGAGAGGAACTTGGCCTGGACCCGGGCCGGGAACTGGTGGCGGCGTACCGCGACCTGCTCGGGGACGTGCCGACCGCGCCGTCGATGGTCGACGGGAGATCCCTCGCGACGACGCTCGATTGCCTGCGGCTGACCGAACAGTTGCTCCGCGACGTACGCCATCAGCTTGAGGCCCTGGGCGTGTCACCACCAGGGAGATGCTGACACGCGGGCGTGGACCCGGAAGCCGAGCCCCCGCCCGCGTGTCCGTCGAGACGACGATCAGACGACGTCGCAGTCAACGGTGATCGAGTGGGTCGAGCCGTCCCGGAGCAGGACCGAGAGGACCTGCGGCCCGTCGCACAACCGGTTGACGTTGGTTCCGACCTCGTATCGCCCGGTGGCCGGGTTGTACACCGACGTCGACACCGTTCCCCCGGGATGGCCGTTCCACGACGTGCCGACGACGGCGCCCGGGTCGGTCACGGGTTGCCCGGCGGAGTTCTTGATGGCGAACCCGAACGTGAAAGCCTTTGGCGGTGCGGCGTTGGTGTAGTCGCCGACCTTTCTGCCATTGAGGTAGAACCCGTCGAAGGTGTACGAGGTGGTGGGGCGCAGGAAGTTCGCGGAGACGTAGTCCGCCATCGCAGTCCCCGACGACATCCCGGCGTCCGCGTCCCACTGGTAGTGCACACCAAGGTAGACGCGGCTGCGGGCATTCTCCGTGGCAGCGGCGCTGAAGGTGGCGAAGGGCCGGGTGACTCCCACCGCGTGCGGATCCTGGGTGGTGGCGATGAAGAAGAATTCGTCAGTCTTGAAGAAGCCCCTCATCGCGGCCGACCACGCCGCGGCGAACGTGGCGTGCCCGGAGGTGTATGCCGGGAACGGTGGCGAGAAATTCACCCCCTTGTCGTCGGCCGAGAGCGGTTTCCAGGCGGCGTCGGGGCTGGTCGCGGGGTTGCCGTCGGTGGCCGCGAGCTGGATTGCGCTCTCCGGCCGCCACAGGGCGATCGGGGTCTGGTATTTCGCATCCCACGCCACAATGCCGGCGTCGGCCAGCGCGATCGCCACGAGGGCGAAGAGCCGGGCGTTCCCGGCCTGGGTCAGCTTCGCCGACTTCGCCACGATCTGGGTGTGGGCGAAGAGTTGACCTGGTGGCTTGTACGTGAGGTAGTCGAGGTCGTTGGCCCAGAACCAGGCGGCCTGCGTCTGGTCGTCGGTCCGGGACGCGCTGTTGTACCGGCCGAGGTCCTGCACCTCGTTGACCTGAGCCGCGTACTGGGAGCTGGCAAGCAGGTCGGCCATGTTGGAGTAGCCCGCCGGCAGGCCCGGCCGGAACTGGGCGCCGGAGGTCATCGCGAACGGCTTGACCAGGCCCCAACTGGGCGTCGCGGCGGGACCGGAGCCGGTCGGTCGCCACACTCCGGGTGTATCGCTGAACGGGAACGTCGAGGTGTCCGGCGCCCCGTCGTTGGCCCGGAAACTGATCATCGCCTGTGCGCTCGCCGAGCCGATCCGCCGACCGTCGGTCTGGGCTGGCGAGCTGGCCGTCCCGTCCTGCGCGTTGGCCAGGTCGGCATCGAAGTTGACGGCCGGGTACACGCTGCGCAGCGTGTCGTAGGCGGCGTAGTCGATGGCGGTCGCGAGGTCCGGCACGACGCCGGGCGTGGGCGCGACCTTGACCCGGTACGGTTGGCCGATGCACTGGGCGTCACCGGCCGCGCACAGAGCCGAGTTGGTCGCGTCGTAGATCGCGCCGTGCAGCATGGCGCCGGCGCGCGCCAGCGGCCCCGGAGCTCCGCCAACCTGGCGGTACGTACGAATCAGAACGTCGTTCCAGTACAGGACGTGATCATTGGGTGCCGCCGCGTGCGCCGCAGTGGTCGGGAGCACGATGGCGACGGTGCTGAGAGCTGCGGCGGTCAGTGCCAGTGCACCGCACCGTCTCGTTGTGCTGAGCCTGCCCATGGAACTCCTCGGTGAGAGACCCGGAACGGCCGCGGGAAGGTCGCGTCCGCCGTGAGCCTGGGCCAGCTCGCTATGGCCCGGCTACGGCCCTGCCACGGAGCCGTTATTGAGGACCGGGTCGGGGTGCCGCGTGAACCGCCCGTGGGCGGGTAAGCGCTGGCGCGACCGGAGCCGAGACAGGGAGGTGCGTCGTGGCGACCATGACCAAGGAACAGATGAGCCCGGTGCGGGACAAGAACTACGACCTGATCCACACGGTGCAGATGTCGTTGGAGAACATCTACCGGATGGACACTTACATCGCCGACGCGGACGCGCGGGGCGACACGGAACTCGCCAACTGGTTCCGCAAGATCCAGGAGAACAACCGCAAGGCGGGTGACCAGGGCAAGCAGATGCTCATGTCGCGGATGCAGCAGGAGGGGCGCTGACCGCGGACGCAACCGGGGCCGCTGCCCGGCGGGGGCAGCGGCCGGACCCGCCGACGGCGCGGAACATCTCGTCCGACGGACGGCCCGGGCGGCCCGCCGCCCGCTACGGTGTGGAGCGTGGCGACCACGGCGGCCGAGGAGATCCAGGTGGGGGAGCGGCTGGTCCGCGTCTCCAGCCCCGACAAGCCCTACTTCCCTGAGCGCGGGCTGACCAAGCTGGACGTGGTCCGCTACTTCCTCGCCGTCGGCGACGGCATCCTGCGCGCGCTCCGGCACCGGCCGACCATGCTGGAGCGGTGGCCCCGCGGGGTGTTCGAGGGCGCGAAGATCGCCACCCGGCAGAGCAACCGTGGCGACGCGTTCTACCAGAAGCGGCTGCCGGCCGGAGCGCCCGACTGGGTGCGCACCGCGCACATCACCTTCCCGAGCGGCCGGACCGCCGACGAGGTGGCCCCGAGCGAACTGGCCGTGGTGATCTGGGCGGCCAACCTGGGCACCCTGCGCTTCCACCCCTGGCCGGTCTCGGCCGGCGACGTGGAGCACCCCGACCAGCTCCGCATCGACCTCGACCCGATGCCCGGCGTCGACTTCGCCCAGGTGGTCCCGGTCGCCCACGAGGTACGGGCGTTCCTCGACGAGCTGGGGCTGGTCGGTTACCCGAAGACCACCGGCGGCCGGGGCCTGCACGTCTACCTGTCCATCGAGCCGCGGTGGGGCTTCGGCGAGTGTCGGCGGGCGGTGCTGGCCCTGGGGCGGGAGATGCAGCGCCGGCGGCCCGACCTGGTCACCACCACCTGGTGGCGGGAGCAGCGGGACCGGCCGGTCTTCGTCGACTACAACCAGATGGCCCGCGACCACACCATGACGTCGGCGTACTCGATCCGGCCCACCCCGCGTGCCCTGGTCTCCGCCCCACTCGACTGGTCGGAGCTGGACGACGCCCGGCCGGAGGACTTCGACGTGCTGAGCCTGCCGGCCCGGTTCGCCGAGCGCGCCGACCCGCACGCGGGCCTGGACGACCGCAGGTTCTCCCTCGATCCGCTGCTGGAACTGGCCGACCGGGAAGGGCTGGAGTCCCCGCCCGAACGCTGACCCGCTACGGCCAGGGGCTCTGCGTCCCGTCGAACTCCTCGAAGACCAGCCAGGTACGCGTCGACAGCACCCCGGCGATGCTCTGCACCCGCTCCAGCACCACGTCCCGCAGCGTGGCGTTGTCCGGCGCGCGGACCAGGGCCAGTACGTCGTGCTCGCCGCTGAGCAGCGCCACGTGTTCGACGTAGCGCACCCGGGCCAGCTCGGCCGACACCTCGCGCCAGGTGTTCTGCTCGATGGTCAAGGCGATGTACGCCGACGTGCCCAGCCCGGCCGGCTCCGGCGCCACCCGGGCCCGGAACCCGGTGATCACCCCGTCCCGCAACAGGCGCTCCACCCGGGCGTACGCGTTGGTGCGCGAGACGTGTACCCGTTCGGCCAGCGTACGGACGGAAAGCCGGCCGTCGTCGACCAGTTCGCGCAGGATCCGCCGGTCCACCTCGTCGAGGGGGCCGGCCGAACGTCCCGTTCCGCCCGCCGCGCCCGCTACGGGGTTGGTCTCCTGGCTCATGAATCGCTCCTCGTCCTGCCATTCGTCCCACGTTCAACCGCGAACTTGAGTCAATCATCCGAGGGCGTGAGCATAGGACCACCACAAGTCCAGGAGGTCCTCGCCGTGACGACCACACCCCAGGCGGTCCGCAGGGCATCCCCCCGCACTCGCCGGAAGACCAACCCGGCCGTTCCCGACCCGTCGGCCGGCCTGCTGCCGCGCACCGAGCCGGTCCGGCTGCTGAACCCGGACGGCAGCCCGCTGCCGGCCCGCGACGACTACCCGGAGCCGCCTGTCGAGGCGCTGCGCGAGATGTACCGGCGGATGGTCGTCGGCCGCCGCTTCGACGTCCAGGCCACCGCGCTGACCAAGCAGGGCCGCCTCGCCGTCTACCCGTCCTCGCGAGGGCAGGAGGCGTGCCAGGTTGGCGGCGTGCTGGCGCTGCGCGACAGCGACTGGGTCTTCCCCACCTACCGCGAGTCGATGGCGCTGACCGCCCGGGGCATCGACCCGGTCGAGGTGCTCACCCTGCTGCGCGGTGACTGGCACTGCGGGTACGACTCCGCCGCCCGGCACACCGCGCCGCAGTGCACCCCGCTCGCCACCCAGTGCGTGCACGCCGCCGGCCTGGCCTACGGCGAGTCGTACCAGGGGCGGGATACCGTGGCGCTGGCGTTCATCGGCGACGGCGCGACCAGCGAGGGCGACTTCCACGAGGGGGTCAACTTCGCCGCCGTGTTCAAGGCCCCGGTCGTCTACTTCGTGCAGAACAACAAGTACGCGATCAGCGTCCCGCTGTCCCGGCAGACCGCCGCGCCGAGCCTGGCCTACAAGGGCGTCGGCTACGGCGTGCCGAGCGAGCAGGTCGACGGCAACGACCCGATGGCCGTGCTCGCGGTGCTGACCCGCGCGGTGGAGCACGCCCGGTCCGGCAAGGGGCCGTTCCTGGTCGAGGCGCACACGTACCGGATGGAACCGCACACCAACGCCGACGACCAGACCCGCTACCGGGACGCCGAGGAGGTCGAGGCGTGGCGGGACCGCGACCCGATCGCCCGGCTGGAGGCGTACCTGCGCGGTCAGGGGGTGCTGGACGACGCCGCCGTCGCCGCGATCGCGGACGAGGCCGAGGCGTACGCCGCCGCGCTGCGCGACCGGATGAACGCCCAGCCCACGGTCGACCCGATGAGCCTCTTCGACCACGTGTACGCGGAGCCGACCCCGCAGCTGGTCGAGCAGCGCGAGCAGGTCCGCGCCGAGCTGGCCGCCGCCCAGGAGGGGGACGCCTGATGGCCACCATGACCATGGCGAAGGCGCTCAACGCCGCGCTCGCCGACGCGATGCTCGCCGACGAGCGGGTCGTCGTCTTCGGCGAGGACGTCGGGCAGCTCGGCGGCGTCTTCCGGATCACCGACGGCCTCCAGGCCCGGTTCGGCGACAAGCGCTGCTTCGACACCCCCCTCGCCGAGGCCGGCATCGTCGGCTTCGCCGTCGGCCTGGCCATGTCCGGGCTGCGGCCGGTGGTCGAGATGCAGTTCGACGCGTTCGCGTACCCGGCGTTCGAGCAGATCGCCTCGCACGTGGCGAAGCTGCGCAACCGCACCCGGGGTGCGCTCAGCGTGCCGATCGTCATCCGGGTGCCGTACGCCGGTGGCATCGGCGGGGTGGAGCACCACTGCGACTCCTCCGAGGCGTACTACGCGCACACCCCGGGCCTGAAGGTGGTCACCCCGGCCACCGTCGAGGACGCGTACTCGCTGCTGCGCGAGGCGATCGACGACCCGGATCCGGTCGTGTTCATGGAGCCGAAGAAGCTCTACTTCTCCAGTGCCGAGGCGGAGCTGCCGGCCCGTACCGCGCCGTTCGGCCAGGCCGTCGTACGCCGCGCCGGCACCGACGCCACCCTGGTCGCGTACGGCCCGGCGGTGCCGGTCGCCCTGGAGGCGGCCGAGGCCGCCCGCGAGGAGGGCTGGGACCTGGAGGTCGTTGACGTACGCACCATCGTGCCGTTCGACGACGCCACGGTCACCGCCTCGGTCCGCCGGACCGGCCGGTGCGTGGTGATCCAGGAGGCACAGGGCTTCGCCGGGGTCGGCGCGGAGATCGCCGCCCGGGTGCAGGAGCGCTGCTTCCACGCGCTGCACGCCCCGGTGCTGCGGGTGTCCGGCCTGGACATCCCGTACCCGGCGCCGATGCTGGAGCACACCCACCTGCCCTCGGTGGACCGGGTGCTGGACGCCGTGGCCCGCCTGCAGTGGGACGACCAGCCCGACGCACGCTGGGTGGCGGCATGACGACCGCGCAGCAGACCCGGGACTTCCTCCTGCCCGACCTCGGGGAAGGGCTGAGCGAGGCGGAGATCGTCGAGTGGCGGGTCGCCGTCGGTGACGTGGTCACCGTGGACCAGACCGTCGTCGAGGTGGAGACCGCCAAGGCCGTCGTCGACGTGCCCTGCCCGTACGCCGGGCGGGTCGTGGCCCTGCACGGCGCGGCGGGCGAGGTCCGTCCGGTCGGCCAGCCGTTGATCACCATCGCGCCGCTGGACGGCTCGGACGGGGAGGACCCGCACGCCACCTACCGCGAGGAGGAGCGTGCCGGCTCCGGCAACGTCCTGATCGGGTACGGCACCGGCCACGGCGGTTCGGGCCGGCGGCGTCGCCGGCCCCGGCTGGCCCTCGCCCCGGAGCCCACTACCACCACCGCTGCGTCGGCTGCCGCCGGCCCGGCCCAGAACGTCGGATCGTCGGCCGCCGGAGGCACCCCGGCGGCCGGCGGTCCGGCTGGCACCGACGGGCGCGCCTTCCTGGTCATCTCGCCGATCGTCCGGCGCCTGGCCAGGGAACGCGGCGTGGATCTGGCCGCGCTGCGCGGCACCGGGCCCGGCGGGGTGATCCGCCGTGCCGACGTGGAGTCCGCCTCGGCCGCCCCGGCGGTGCTCGCCGCCGTGCCGGACGCCCCGGAGGCGCACGTCGGGCTCGCCCCGATCGACGGCGGTGACGTGGTCATCCCGCTCACCGGCATCCGCAAGGCGATCGCCGACAAGCTCTCCCGCAGCCGGCGGGAGATCCCCGAGGTCACCATCTGGGTGGACGTGGACGCCACCGGGCTGCTGGAGACCCGGGCCGCGATCAACGCGGCCGCTCCGGACTCGCCGGTCAGCATCCTGGCCCTGCTGGCCCGGATCTGCCTCAGCGGCCTGCGGAAGTATCCGCAGCTCAACGCGCACGTGGATACCGAGGGGCAGCGGATCGTCCAGTCGGCCGGGGTGCACCTGGGCATCGCCGCGCAAACCGACCGGGGCCTGATCGTCCCGGTGCTTCGCGACGCCCAGCGACTGACCACCCGGGAGCTGGCCGCCGCGCTGGTGGAGACCACCACCGCCGTCCGGGCCGGCACCCTCCCGCCGGCGCGGCTGACCGGTGGCACCTTCACCCTCAACAACTACGGGGTGTTCGGGGTGGACGGCTCCACTCCGATCATCAATCACCCGGAGGCGGCGCTGCTCGGCGTCGGCCGGATCGTGGACAAGCCCTGGGTGGTCGACGGGCAGCTCGCGGTCCGCAAGGTGACCCAGCTCAGCCTCACCTTCGACCACCGGGTCTGTGACGGCGGCGTGGCCGGCGGCTTCCTGCGCCACGTCGCGGACTGCGTGGAGCAGCCCGCGCTGCTGGTGGCGAACGTCTGAACCCGGCCGGGGCCGGTCACCCTCACTGTGGGGTGACCGGCCCCGTCGTGTCTCCCGGAAACCGGGACCCACCGGTCCTCTCCGGCACGCCGAACATCACCGGCGCCCATTCGGGACATCACCTCCCCGCAACGACCTGCCCGGCGCATCGGCGACAGTTACCCCTGGTTTGGCGAGCATTTCTCGGGGAAGAGCGCCGTGGGCCTGGGAAGCGCCGTACAGAATGTGGCCAAAGGGGGAGTGGAAATGGGGGGCCGAATATGGACGTGAGGCGACGATTCACGCTATTGGCGGTAACCATGGCGACCACGCCGTTGGTTGTCGCCGGCTGCACGGCCGGGCCGAAGTTGACGAAGTCGGAGAAGAAGCCCCCGTCGGTGACCGTGACACCTGCGAACAGCACCAAGGACGTGCCGATCAGCGCCGAGGTGGGCACCACCGTCAGCGGCGGGAAGATCACCGCGGTCCGACTCACCGACGACAAGGGCGCGCAGGTCCCGGCCGAGCCACGGGAGGACGGCTCGAGCTGGGTGCCGAACAAGCCGTTGCAGAATTCCCGAACCTACACCGCGGAGGTGACCGCGACCGGCGACTCCGGAAAGACGACCACACAGAAGACGACGTTCACCACGTCGGCGAAGTCGACCAAACCGGCGATCACCAGTGAACTCTATTTCACCGACAAACAGACGTACGGGACGGCGATGCCGGTGGTCGTCGCATTCGACCCGCCGATTCCGAAGGAGGCCAGGGCGGACGTACAGCGGCGATTGTTCGTGAAAACCGATCCGCCGCAGCCGGGCACCTGGTCGTGGGTAGCGGATGGCAAACAGGTCGAATACCGCGCGCCGGACTTCTGGAAGCCGGGCACGAAGATCAGCGTGCGCAGTGCCCTGCAGGGGCTGCCGATCGGCAAGGACGCCGTCGGTGACGCGGACCACTCCGGGACCTCGAAGGTCGGCCGGCAGGTCTCGATGGACATCGACAACGCCACCAAGCAGATGTCGGTCTACCAGGACGGCAAGCTGGTCAAGAAGATCCCGGTGAGTCTCGGCAAGGAGAGCACACCGACCTCCAGCGGCAACATGGTGATCATGGAGAAGTTCGACCGGACCACCTTCGACACCCGGGGCGACCCGGCCGGCGGTTACGTGGTCGACGTCGATGATGCGCAGCGGCTCACCTGGGGCGGCGAGTTCATCCACGCCGCGCCGTGGTCGGAGGGGGAGCAGGGCAGTACCAACACCTCACACGGCTGCACCAACGTCTCGTCCGTTGACGCGCACTGGCTGATGGGCATCACCCAGGTCGGCGACCTGGTGACGGTCAAGGGCACCGAGGTGAAGTTGGACCAGGGCAACGGCTTCACGGCCTGGAACGTCAGCTGGGACGACTTCGCCAAGGGCAGCGCGCTGCCGGTGCCGGCCGGGCTCAAGCCCACGCAGAGCGCGACGCCGCACCCGGGCGCGGTGGCCGGCGGTTCGGCACCCGCACCCGCACCGTCGATCAGCGGCGGCTGAGGGACCTGGGGGAACGACCGAGGGACGGCTCGCCAGTGGCGGGCCGTCCCCGCCGTGCTCGGGCCGGGGCGACGCGGGCGTCTCGGGGCCACCCTGAGTCTCTCGGGGTCTACCCGGGACGTTCCCGGATCCCGGGTCCGGGCGGCCGAAAATGTCGGTCCCGACGGATAGGTTTGCCGGCATGGGACAGCGCAGCGACCGGTTCGACGTGCAGATCAGCGTCGGTGACCACGTGGTGGACGTCCGCGCCGTGGGTGAGATCGACATCGCCACGGTCGGGGCGTTCCGGGCCGCGCTCTGGGCCGCCCCGGCACGGCCGATGCTGCGGTTGGACCTCTCCGGCGTCCGGGTGCTCTCCGCCGCCGGGGTGCGGGCGCTGGTCGCGGCGCACCTGCGGATCCGGGCCCGCGGTGGCGAGCTGGTGCTGGTCGACCCCGATCCGGTGGTGACCCGGGTGCTGCGCGCCACCGGGCTGCACCGGGTGATGCCGATCCACGAGTCGGCGCGGGCGGGTGCGCCCAGGCCGGTGGAGCTGGCGGCGGCCTGACCGGCGGCCCGGGGCCGCCGGCCGGACCGACAGCCCCGGGTGGATCAGTGACGGCTCAGCGGACGCCGAGCAGGTCGACCACGAACACCAGGGTCTCGCCCGGCTTGATGGCACCGCCGGCACCCCGGTTTCCGTAGCCCAGGTGCGGCGGGATGGTCAGCTTGCGCCGGCCGCCCACCTTCATGCCGACGACGCCCTGGTCCCAGCCGGCGATGACCCGCCCGCCGCCGAGCGGGAACTCGAACGCGTCACCCCGGTTCCACGACGCGTCGAACTCGCGGCCGGTGGAGTGGGCCACCCCGACGTAGTGCACCTTGGCGTGCTGGCCGGGGCGGGCCTCCGGGCCCTCGCCGACCGTGATGTCCTCGATGACGAGATCGGCGGGCGCTTCGCCCTCGATCGGGCCAACCTCAGGCTTCTCCATAGCGGGTCTCCTCGGTGGTTCCGGATGTGGGTCTCCGTCGATCCTGCCGGATCGCGGCCGGCCGATACGCGCCGGTCCCCGCCTGTCGGAGGCGGGGACCGGTGGGCGGACGAGATGGCGGGCGCCACCTTCGGTGACGCCCGCCCGATGGGTGCTGCCGGATCGTTCACTTCACTTGAGCCAGGGGAGCCGCTGGACGATGGGGAGGTTCGCCCAGGCCCGACCGAGCCCGAGGGTGTTGCCGGCGCCGACCAGGGCCAGGCCGGCCAGCAGACCCGCGTAGATGAGGTGGTCGTCCATGAAGGGGTTGTTGGCGGGGGGCAGCACGGCCGTCCACATCATGACCATCAGCAGCCCACCGGCGACCGCGGCGACCCGCATCCCGACGCCGACGATCAGGGCCACGCCGATGGCCGCCAGCCCGGTCATGAACATCCAGTCCGCCCAGGCCGCCCCGGCGATGCCGTGGTAGAAGCCCTCGAGCGGGCCCTTGGTGCCGAAGGCCAGGAAGCCCTTGGTGGGGCTGCCGCCGTTGATCCAGGCGTTCTTCGCCGCGGTTTCGTGTCCCAGGCCGAACATCTTGTCCAGGAAGGCCCAGAGGAAGATCCAGCCGAGGGCGATCCGCAGTCCGGCGAAGACGTACCGGGCGGCTCGCTGCCGGGTGGTCTCGGCCTCGCGGGTGGTCCGAACCGCCGGAGCGATGGTGTTGGCGTTGATCCGCTCGATCGTCGCGGTCATGGTCTCCACGTCCCTTCTGGTGGTTCGCACCGCGCCTTTCCGGTGGCACATTCATTCCACCTCCGGGGCGTCCTCGGCGGCAGGGCCGACCGGGCCGCTCCGGACCGGGACCTTGGACCCCTTCGGGCCCGGTCCGGTCGGCCTTTCCCGGCCTGCCGACCGCCTCTGACCACGGTGGTTGCCGCCGCCCTAACGTCGTTGTGGAACAGCGGGCCGAGGAGGTCGTGATGCGTACATGGCAGGTGGGCGACGTGATGACCAAGGACGTCGCGACGGTGGGCGAGGAGACCCCGTACCGGCAGATCGTCGACGTGCTGATCCGGCGAGGCATCAGCGCCGTGCCGGTGGTGGACGACTTCCGCCGGGTACTGGGCGTGGTCTCCGAGGCGGACCTGCTGCACAAGGTGGAACGGGCCGGGCAGTTCGACGAGCGGCGGGTCTTCGAGGGCCGGCGCCGGCGTACCGCCCGGGAGAAGGCGGGCGCGCTGGTCGCGAAGGACCTGATGACCGCGCCGGCGGTGACCACCTATCCGCAGGCGGCGCTGCCGGCGGCGGCCCGGTTGATGGAACGCGAGGTGGTCAAGCGACTGCCGGTGCTGGACGACCTCGGCCGGCTGGTCGGCATCGTCACCCGAAGCGACCTGCTCCGGGTGCATCTGCGCACCGATGCCGAGATCCGCGAGGACGTGGTGCAGGAGGTGCTGCGCCGGGTGCTCGCGGTGCGGGACGGCCTGGTCACCGTCCAGGTCCGTGACGGCGCGGTCACCCTGGACGGCCGATTGGACCGGCGCAGCGCCGTCGACCTCGCCGGCCGGCTCGCCGCCCAGGTCAGCGGCGTCGTGCAGGTCGACAACGCGATCGGGTACGACGTGGACGACACCACGCTCCGGGAGGTGGACCCGGTGCACGCCACGCCGGTCGTCTGACCGTCGGCGCCGGCCGGCCCGCCACCCCTGGGTCGGCCGGCTCAGCCGGCCCGGGCGAGCTGGGCGGCGAGCAGCGCGGGCGCCTCCGCGAGCGACGGGCCGTACCAGGTCAGATGCCGGCCCGAGACGAGCGCGGCCGGTACGCCGGGAAACGCCTCCGGCCCGTCCTCGGCGGTGAACCGGTACGGCTCGTCCGGCAACACCACCAGTTCCGGTGCCCGGGCGCGCAGCTCCTCCAGGCCTGGGCGCGGGTAGCGGTCCTCGTGGTCGGCCCACTGGTTGACGACGCCGAGCCGGCGCAGCACATCGCCGGCGAAGGTGTCCCGGCCGAGGACCACCCACGGCCGCCGCCACACCGGTACGACCGCGCCGCGTGGCGCCGCCGGCACGGGCTGCCCGGCCCAGGCCCGCCGGGCAGCCCGCAGCCAGTCCGGCTCGCCCGACCCGCCGAGCGCGGCGAGCAGCTCACCGAGCTGGGCCAGCGCCTCGGGGACGGTACGGGGAAAGGTGATCCGAACCGGCACGCCGGCCGCACGCAGGGCGTCCGCGTCGGCGCGCCGGTTCTCCTCCTCGTTGAGCAGCACCAGGTCGGGGCGGAGCGCGAGCACCCGATCCAGGTCGGGGTATTTGCTCCCACCGACCCGGGCGACGTTCAGCCCGGCCGGGTGGGTGCACCAGTCGGTGGCGCCGACCAGCACCTCGGGCCGGGTCAACGCCACGGCCTCGGTCAACGACGGCACCAGTGACACCACCCGCACGGCCGCTCCTCTCCACGCTGAGCAGCATCCTCGCTCACGGGGGAACGCCCGGCGCGGGGCGGGCGGTCAGCGGGGCGTCTCGTCCACCACCGCCGTCACATCCAGGTGCGCCGGACGGCAGCCGAGCGTCGCCGCGAACCGCCGGACCGCGGCGTCCACCTGGGCGCGGGCCGCGCCGAGACCGGCGGCGGGGTCCAGGCCCACCTCGACCCAGATGTCCGGCCGGACGGCCGGGCCGGTGAGCAGCACGCGGGCCCGGTGCACGCCCGGAGCCCGGAGCAGATCCCGTTCCAGCGCGTCGGTGAGCACCTCGCTCGCCACCCGGGTACGCCCACCACCGTCCCCCGGATGCGTCAGGGTGCCGGTCAGCCGGCCCGGCACCCGCAGACCGGCGGCGAGCAGCCGCCGCCCGAGCAGGGCCAGCAGCACCCCACCCGCCGCCACCGCGAGGGCGCTCCACGGCGTACCGGCCCGCCACCAGGTGACCGGCGCGGACCCGAGCAACGGGCTGCCGCCGCCCGGTAGCCAACCCAGCCCGACCGCCGACGCGGTCGCGCCCGCCGCGACGAGCAGCAGCGCGAGCACCGTCCAGAGCAGCCGGTGGGCGGCGTTGCTCACGTGATCCCCCGCTCGGGGAGGAGCCGGACCTCGATCGGGTCGCGGCGCGGGGCGGCCAGCCGGTCGAGCTCCCAGCGCAGCGCGAACTCGACGTCGGCACGGGCCGCCGGGTCGCCGGTGGCGGTCACCCGGGGCCGCCAGGCGTCCCCGCGCCGGCGCAGGCGTACCCGGGCCCGGCGGACGCTCGGCACGGCGCGGGCCGCCCGGGCCAGCCGCCGTTCGACCGAGCGGCGTTGCAGATGCCAACCGTCGTCCTCGGTCAGCCGCAGTCGGGTGGGGCGCCACCGGCGCAACTCCGCGACCAGCACCACCAGGCCGAGCAGGGCGACGCCCGCGGCGACCGCCCGGACCGGGGCGTCCTGCCAGCGGGTGGTGGTCAGGACGGCGTACCACCGGTGGACCAGCGGGCCGGGGTGGCCGAACGCGGCGAGTAGCGCCTCGACCGCCACGAGCGCACCGCCGGCGAGCAGGGCGACGGCGAGCAGCAGGGTGGCGAGCCGGTTGACCGTCCGCACCTCAACCTCCGGCCACCGGGCTCACGTCGCCGTCCAGGCGTCCGTGTCGGCCCTCGGCTCGTGCTGCGCGGTGGCTGCCTGGTCGGGCAGGCGCAGGTCCACCACCGTGACGGTGATCGCCTCGACGGTGAGTCCGGTCTCCGCTCCGACCCGGTCGCCGATCCGGTGGCGTACCGCCTCGGCGACCGTCGCCAGGTGGGTGCCGTGGTCGACGACCAGGTCCAGGTCGACCCGGGCGGCGCCGCCGCACACCCGGACGGTCGCCTCGGCGCCGGCGGCGGCCGGCGTGCGTGACGCCGCCTCCTCGACCAGCCGGGCGATCCGCTCCTCCGTCCACGGTTGCACCGGGACGGCGGGCTCGAAAGCGGGCGCCGGCCCGGGCATGGCCATGGCCGCGCCGCGCCGCCGCATGGTGGTCAACGTCGCGCCCCGTTCACCGGTGCCGGTCCGCGCCAGCGGCCCGCGTTCGGTCCGGAACGCCGCCCAGCGGCGCGGAGGCCGAATTGCGGCCGATCCGGTCGGCGAACCCGGAGGCGGTGACGTCGCCGTCGACGACCCGGATCAGTAGCCAGCCGACCAGCCCGGCCAGGGCGGCGGCCGCGGCGGCACCGATCCCGCCGAGCGCCAGGACCGCCACCAGGAGGAACCCGGCGAGGAACCCGAACTGTTGCCGCGTCATGCCCACCTCCGCTCAGTGGCGAATCGACCGGACGGGCGGCGCGTACCCGTTCCCGCGTCGCGCAGTCATCGCGTCGACGACAGGGGGCGACCGGACCGCCAGGTGGCCACCGGAAAGGCGACGAACGGGTACGACCCGGCCAGCCCGTCACCGGGGTGGCCAACTGGCCGGTGGCGCCCCGAACCGACCGGTTCCACCCCGCACCGGGTTCGCGGCGCCCATGATCGACGGCCTACACTCGGGCGTCGATCGAGCGACGGATGGATCTGGGGAAGATGACGAGCGGCGGCAGCGTGGCGGCTTCCTGGCTGCGTCCGATCACGGCGGGGAGCCTCCCGCCCTTCACCCGGGCCGGTCAGGTCGGGTACCCGTCGCGGCGGCTGGGTGAGCTGGTGCAGGGGCGGCCGCAGGGCGTCACCGGGCACCAGTGGAGCACCGCCCTCCGGGAGGGCTTCGACCAGGTGGTCTGCGCGGCCGACACGGGCCGTCCGGTCTTCGCAGTGCAGCTCGCCCCGCCGGCGCCCGCCGGTTCCGCCGCCCGCCGTGCCGAACGGATGACCAGCGTGGTCTGCGCCGCCGTCGGCCTGCCGGTGCTACGGGTCGAGTCGTCGGCGCTGCGCGGTGCCGAACAGGCCCGGCGTCTCGTCGAGTACGTCATCGACGCGCGGAGCTACGCCGCCGGCTCGGGACCGGAGAGCGGGGACGCCGTCGGGTTCCGGGAGATCGTCGGCCGGCTGCCCGACGGCCGCAGCGGGCTGGTGAACGACCTCGGGGCGCTGGCTCGGGTCGCCGCCGTCGAGGCGTACGTCGAGCGACGTCTCGCCGACCCGATCGTGCGCGGCCTGCACGTGCAGTGGACGGGCGGCCCGGCCGAGGGGTGGAGCTGGATCGAGGTGCGGCCCGGTCGGTGCCTGGTCGAACGGGTCAACCTCTTCGTGCAGCGGTTCTCCTGCGGGGTGGCCCCGGGCCGGCTCGCCGAGGACCTGGCCGCCGTGGCGCTGGGGGAACGGCTGCGCGACCTCGACGCCGTCGAGCCGTACCTGGTCGACCGGGACGAGCTGCGCGAGCATGTCCGCCGGCTGGCCGCACGGCGCGACGATTTCGACGGCGGCTTCGCCTTCGATCACCTCTGCGAGGACTGAGCCACCGCGTGGCCTGATCGATCGTCCGGGCTGGCGGACGGCGGGTCTGTCCGGGCGATGGCGGCGTGGCTCGCTGCGCCGCGGTGGCAATGGATGCCAACGCTCGTGTCATCGATGAAAATTGTGAACGACGAAAAAGCCAACCGGGGCCCAGCTGATTTCTCAGCGTGACCCCGGCGTGCCCGACGGTGAACCAGGCGGCTCAGCGGTTCTTGTACGCCTCCACCACCGACACGGGGATCCGGCCCCGCTCGGAAATCTCGTAGCCGTTCTTCACGGCCCATTCCCGGATGGCGCGGTTCTGCTCGCGGTCCATTCCGGAGGTCGCCGGGCGGGCCGTCCGGCGCGCCGCGCGTACGCTCTCCACCGGTCCGCGACCGATCCGCCTGCCAGCGGTGATGTACGGGTCCAGGGCCTTGCGCAGAACGCCGGCGTTCTCATCGGAGACATCGATCGTGTACGCCACGCCGTCCAGGCCGAACTCGACGGTCCGATCCGCCTTTCCGCCATCGAGGTCGTCGGTCAGAACGGTGATTACTTTCCTTGCCATCGCCATTGCTCCCTGTGTCGGGCGGGGTGTGGCTAAGAGTTTGACCTATGGTGCGGCAAATTCGCAACAATATCCGCCGGATCGCCATTCGGCGGGTCGGCTAATCCGTAGCCCGGAATGGCGGTTCCCACGCGCGGTGCGCTCCGTGAGGGGCTGGAGGAGTGGCGTGAGTCACAAGGCGGAACAAGGGCAACGCTTTGTTACTTGAGTCTGACACGCTCAACTCAACATGATGGCAGGTGTTCGATGGCAACTCTTCCGGTACTTCCGCTGACCGACGCCGTCCTGCTGCCCGGCATGGTCATCCCGGTGACCCTCGACCCGACCACCCAGGCCGCAGTCGACGCGGCCCGCGCCAGCGGCGACAAGACGCTCCTCGCAGTACCCCGGATCGACGGCGACTACGGCTCCGTCGGCGTGATCGCCACGATCGAGAAGGTGGGCCGGCTGCCCAGCGGCGAGCCCGCCGCCGTGGTCCGCGGCCTGGCCCGGGCCCGGATCGGCTCCGGTGTGCCCGGACCGGGTGCCGCGCTCTGGGTCGAGGCGACCCAACTCGACGAACCCGCCCCGGCCGGCCGCGCCCGGGAACTCGCCCGCGAGTACCGCGCGCTGATGACCTCCGTCCTCCAGCAGCGCGGCGCCTGGCAGGTCATCGACGCCATGGAACGGATGACCGACCTCTCCGAACTGGCCGACGCGGCCGGCTACGCGCCCTGGCTGAGCCTGGCGCAGAAGACCGAACTGCTCGCCGCGCCGGACGTCACCGCCCGGCTGGAGCTGCTGGTCGGCTGGGTGAAGGAGCACCTGGCCGAGCAGGAGGTCACCGAACGGATCAACAGCGATGTCCGCGAGGGGCTGGAGAAGTCCCAGCGGGAGTTCCTGCTCCGCCAGCAGCTCGCCGCGATCCGCAAGGAGCTCGGCGAGGACGAGCCGGAGGGCTCCGCCGACTACCGTTCCCGCGTCGAGTCCGCCGACCTGCCGGAGAAGGTCCGCGAGGCGGCCCTGCACGAGGTCGGCAAGCTGGAGCGGGCCAGCGACGCCTCGCCCGAGGCGGGCTGGATCCGTACCTGGCTCGACACCGTCCTCGAGATGCCGTGGAACACGCGGACCGAGGACAACACCGACCTGGCCGCGGCCCGCGCCGTGCTCGACGCCGACCACGCCGGCCTGGCCGACGTGAAGGACCGCATCCTGGAATACCTGGCGGTGCGCAACCGGCGCGCGGAGCGCAACCTCGGTGTGGTCGGCGGTCGCGGCTCCGGCGCGGTGCTCGCCCTCGCCGGCCCGCCCGGCGTCGGCAAGACCAGCCTCGGCGAGTCCGTCGCCCGGGCGCTGGGCCGCAACTTCGTCCGGGTCTCCCTCGGCGGCGTCCGCGACGAGGCGGAGATCCGCGGCCACCGGCGCACCTACGTCGGCGCGCTGCCCGGCCGGATCGTCCGCGCGCTGCGCGAGGCCGGCTCGATGAACCCGGTCGTGCTCCTCGACGAGGTCGACAAGCTGGCCGTCGGCTACGCCGGCGACCCGGCCGCGGCCCTGCTGGAGGTGCTCGACCCGGCGCAGAACCACACCTTCCGCGACCACTACCTCGAGGTCGACCTCGACCTGTCCGACGTGCTCTTCCTGGCCACCGCCAACGTGGTGGAGACCATCCCCGGCCCGCTGCTGGACCGGATGGAGCTGGTCACCCTGGACGGCTACACCGAGGACGAGAAGGTGGCCATCGCCCGGGACCACCTGCTGCCCCGGCAGCGGGAGCGGGCCGGGCTGACCCCCGACGAGGTGACCGTCGCCGACGGGGCGCTGGCCCGGATCGCGGGGGAGTACACCCGGGAGGCCGGCGTACGGCAGCTCGAACGCGCCCTCGCCAAGATCCTGCGTAAGGTCGCCGTGGCCCTGGCCACCGACCCGGCACCGGTCCGGGTGGACGACGACAACCTGGCCCGCTACCTGGGCCGGCCGAAGTTCACCCCCGAGTCGGCGGAGCGAACGGCGGTGCCGGGCGTGGCCACCGGACTGGCGGTCACCGGTGCCGGCGGCGACGTGCTCTTCATCGAGGCGACCAGCATGGAGGGCGAGCCGGGGCTGACCCTGACCGGCCAGCTCGGCGACGTGATGAAGGAGTCCGCGCACATCGCGTGGTCGTACCTGCGGTCGAACGGGCGGCGGTTCGGGCTGGACCCGAACGCCCTCGCCGGGCGGCGGATCCACCTGCACGTCCCGGCCGGTGCGGTGCCGAAGGACGGTCCGAGTGCCGGCATCACCATGGTGACGGCGCTGGCCTCCCTGGTCACGGGCCGGCCGGTGCGCCCCGAGTTCGGGATGACCGGTGAGGTGACCCTCTCCGGCCGGGTACTGCCCATCGGCGGGGTGAAGCAGAAGCTGCTCGCCGCCCACCGGGCCGGCCTGACCGAGGTGATCATCCCGAAGCGCAACGAGCCGGACCTCGACGACCTGCCCACCGAGGTACGCGAGGCGCTGACCATCCACACCCTCGCCGACGTCGCCGACGTGCTCGCCCTGGCGCTGCGCCCGGCCGACGTCGACGCGGAAGCGCTGGGCGGCCAGCCACTCGCCGCGGCCTGAGCCAGGAGTACGGCCCCCTGTCGACGCCTCGTGCCGAGACAGGGGGCCGTGCTGTTCAGCGGCGGTCGCGAGGGCTGTCGACGCCGTCCCGGTCGAGGCGGACGGTCGCCTTGCGGCCCTTGATGGTGCTGCCGCGCAGCCCGCGGATCACCTCGTCGGCGAGCCCGGACGGGACCTCCACCAGGGAGAACCGGTCGGCGATCTCGATCGAGCCGATGTCCCGCCCGCTGACCCGGGTCTCCCCGGTGATCGCCCCGACCAGATCCTGCGGACGGACCCCGGCGCGCCGGCCCAGGCCGACGAAGACCTGGGTCGTACCGCCGGGGCGGGGACGGGCAGGCCCACGCCGTTCCCGGCCCTCGGGCCCGCGCTGCTCCCGCGGCGGACGAACCGTGACCTGCGGGATCTCTTCCTCCTCGTCGGCCGTGCCGGGGAGGGTCGCCTCATGGGCCAGCCGCACCGCCGCGAGCGCGACCTCCATCAGGTCGAACTCGTCGGTCAGCGACTCGACGATCGCCCGGAACGGCTCCAGGTCGTCCTCGAGCAGCGACTCCCGCAGCGCCGCCTGCGTCAGCTCCAGCCGCCGGGTCCGCAGATCCGCCACCGTGGGGATCTTGTCGACGGCGATCCGCTGGCCGGTGACCCGCTCGATGGTCTTGAGCATCCGGTGCTCGCGCGGCTCGGCGAGGGTGATCGCCACGCCCTCCCGGCCGGCCCGGCCAACCCGGCCGATCCGGTGCACGTACGACTCCGGCGCCGACGGGACGTCGTAGTTGACCACGTGACTGAGCTGCTCGACGTCCAGCCCGCGGGCCGCCACGTCGGTGGCCACCAGCAGGTCGGCCGTGCCCGCCCGCAACCGGCCCATCACCCGGTCCCGCTGTTCCTGGCTCATCCCGCCGTGCAGTGCCTCGGCCCGGTAGCCCCGGCCGTTCATCGTCTCGGTGAGCCGGTCCACCTCCTCCCGGCTGCGGCAGAACACGATGGCCGCCGTCGGCGACTCCACGTCCAGCACCCGGCCCAGCGCGGCCGGCTTGTGCGCCCGCGACACGATGTACGCGCTCTGCCGCACCCGGGGCGCCTCGCCGGCCACCGGCCGCTCGCGTTCGATCTGGATACGCACCGGGTCGGTCAGGTGCTGGCGGGCCAGCCCGTCGATACGCGCCGGCATGGTCGCCGAGAAGAGCACCGTCTGCCGTTCGGCGGGGGCGTGCTCCAGGATCGCCTCGATGTCCTCGGCGAAGCCCATGTCGAGCATCTCGTCGGCCTCGTCCAGCACCACCGTGGCCAGCGAACCCAGCCGCAGGGTGCCCCGGGCAATGTGGTCCAGCGCCCGGCCCGGCGTCGCCACCACCACGTCCACGCCCAGGTCGAGGGCGCGCAACTGCCGGCCGATCGGCTGGCCGCCGTAGATCGGCAGGACCCGGGTGCCGAGGTCCTTGCCATATCGGTGGAACGCCTCGGAGACCTGCACCGCCAGCTCCCGGGTGGGCACCAGCACCAGCGACGCCGGATCCCCGCCCGGGCGGTCTTCGGGCAGCCGCTGCAACAGCGGCAGGGCGAAGGCGGCGGTCTTGCCCGTACCCGTCGCCGCCTGCCCCAGCAGGTCCTGGCCGGCGAGCAGGGGTGGGATCGCCTCCCGCTGGATCGGGGTGGGCTCCTCGTAGCCGAGCGCGGCCAGCGCGCCCAGCAGTTCGGCGCGTAGCCCGAGATCCGCGAAGGCGGTCGCCGCGTCGGCGTCGTCGGGGAAGGTGGGGTCGGTGGGCGTTGGTGCGGAACTCATACGCCAAGCCTTTCATCACCCCCGGCGGGCGGTTGCGGCGACCGGCACAACCGTCAGCCCGGCCACGTTTCAGATGGGTGCGTCACGGCGCACCGACGACGACTAGCCTGGCGGCGTGCGTACGGTCGAACTGCTCTGCTCGCCGGAGCTGGAGGGGACGGTACGGGCGGCCTGGCACCGGCTGGCCGAGGCCGGACTGCCCAGCCTGGCGCGCAACGCCCAGCCCAACAACCGGCCGCACCTGACCCTCGCCTCGGTCGAGGAGTTTCCGCCCGGGGCCGAGCAGCGCCTCGCCGACCTCTGCGCCTCGGCCCTGCCGCTGCCCGCCCGGGTCGACCGGGTGGCGGTGCTCGACGGGAGCGCCCCGCTGGTCTGGCTGGTCCGGCCCGCACCGCAGCTGATCGCCCTGCACGGTGCGGTCTGGGACGTGCTCGCCGAGGCGCCCGGCCCGCGCCCGTGGCACCTGCCGGGGCGCTGGATTCCGCACCTGAGTCTGGCCCTGCGGTTCCGGGACGGCGATCGGCGCAGAGCCCGGGCGGTGGCCGGGCTCGACCGCCCCGCCGGGGAGTTCGTGGCGGCGCGCAGCTACGACAGCGACACCCGCACGGTCAGCGACCTGACCCCCGCGGGCCCCCTCCTGCCCGGTTGACCCGGCCGGCCCGCGCCGTTCGCGGTCGGCGACGCGGTGGCGGGATCGAGTCGACCTCGCCGCCGGGCCGCGCCCCCCGATGACCGGCGGCCCGCCGCACTGTGCGGTCCAGGCCGAACCGTCCCCGTGCCAGCATGATGGCATGACCACGACCGGCACCGACGGCCGCGCGATAGCGGGACTCGCCGCGCTGCTCGCCGACCGCACCCGGGCCAGCTTCTGCCTGGCGCTGCTGGACGGGCGGGCCTGGACGGCGGGGGAGCTGGCCCGGTCCGCCGGGGTGGCGCCCTCCACCGCGAGCGACCACCTCAACCAGTTGGTGCGCGGCGGGCTCCTGGTCGAGGAGCGGCAGGGCCGGCACCGGTACGTCCGCCTGGCCGGCCCGTCGGTCGCCCAGCTCGTCGAGGACCTGGCCGGCCACGCGCCCGCACCGCCGACCCCACCCCGCACGTTGCGCGTCGCGTCGGCCGCCGCTGCCCTGGCGTACGCCCGGACCTGCTACGACCACCTGGCCGGCCGGCTCGGGGTGCTGCTGCACGACGCGCTGCTGGCCCGCGGCGTGCTGGACCGGACGGGCGGGCTGGCGGTCACGCCGGACGGAGTGGCGTGGCTGGCCGGGGTCGGCGTGCCGTTCGAGCCGCTGCGCGCCGGCCGGCGGCCCCTGATCCGTGACTGCCTCGACTGGACCGAGCGCCGCCCGCACCTGGCCGGAGCGCTCGGCGCGGCACTGTGCCAGCGTTTCCTGGACCTTGGCTGGACGGTGCGCGGCACCGGCCGCGCGATCCGTCTCACCCCGGCTGGCCGTCCCGCCCTGGCCACCGCTCTCGGCGTCGCCCCAGCCGACCTGGCTCCGCTCCGTGACACCACCGTCCACCGCGCCTGACGGCCACCGTCCACCGCGCCTGGCCGCCGTTTGATCGACTCCGTGTGCGGCATGTGGTGGTCTCGGACGGTCCCGGTGACCGCTATTTGCGGGAAGTGGAGTGGATCGTGATGCCGGTGGGTGACGCAGCCATGATCGAGTACGTGCCGCATCCCGCTCCCCGTGTCCCCACGAGCATCGAGGTGACGCTCCGTTGATCGACCGCGCTGCCGCGTTCCACGCCCTGCACCGGCCGGGCCAGCCGTTGCTGCTGCCCAACGCCTGGGACCACGCCTCCGCCGCCGCCCTCGCGGCCCAGGGGTACCCGGCGATCGGCACCACCAGCCTCGGGGTCGCCGCGGCCGCCGGCAAGCCGGACGGAACCGGCGCCACCCGGGCCGAGAATCTCGACCTCGCCCGGCGGCTCCGCGACCTGCCCGTCCTGCTCACGGTCGACGTCGAGGGCGGCTTCAGCGACGACCCGGCGGCGGTGGCCGACTACGTCACCGAGCTGGCCGGGCTCGGCGTGGTGGGGGTGAACCTGGAGGACGGTCGCCCGGACGGCACTCTCGCCCCACCGGAGCTGGTCGTCGCCAAGATCGCCGCGGTGAGGGACGCCGTGCCGGGATTGTTCGTCAACGCCCGCACCGACGCCTGGTGGCTCGGGCTGCCCGAGCCGCTGGCGGAGGCCCTGTTCCGGGCCCGGGCGTACCGGGAGGCGGGGGCCGACGGCCTGTTCGTTCCCGGTGCGCCGGACGACACCGTCGCGCTGCTGGCCGCCGAGGCCGGCCGGCCGTTGAACGTGTTGCACCGTCCGGGCGGGCCGGGCCTGGCCGAGCTGGGCCGGCTCGGGGTGGCGCGGGTCAGCACCGGCTCGCTGCTGTTCCGGGCCGCACTCGGCGCGGCACTGGAGGTCGCGGACACGGTCCGGGCCGGAGCGGCCGGCGCGGACCGTGCCGGAGCGGGCCCCGACCTGCCCTCGTACGGGTGGGTGCAGGAGTTGACCGGGCGATTCGGGAACGGTCGCTCCGGATGAGGCTGCCTGTCTCCCTTTGTGGGTAGATAGGAGAATCGTTCGGAGAATTACCGATCCTGGCGAATACGGTGTGTCCAGGTTCCAGCCACACCGTGTCCTGCCTGGAGAGGGGACCCGAACATGCGAGTGCCCATCGGAAGCCCTGGCCCGCCCTCCGGGCCCGCCATCGCCTCCACCGCTCCCAGCCGCCGACTGCCCTCGGCCACGGCCCGCCGCCCGGACCCCGTGGCACCCGACCTGGCCGCCTACCGGGTGGCGGTGGCCGAGCTGATGGTCGAGGTCGGTGCCCTCGCGGACGCCCCGTCGACCACCGCCCGCCAGGTGTTGCTCGACCAGCGGCTGCGCGAGCCGGCCATCGCCGCCGTCCTCGACGCCACCCCGCAGGGGCTCGTCGGTGCCCGGGAGACCCTGCTGCTGGAGTTGGCCCGCCACCAATCCGACGCCCGCCGCTCGGCACCCGACCTCACCGCGCTGGTCCGGATCTACCTGCTCTCCCGTATCGACGCGATGTGGTGGCGGGACACCCCGGCCTTCCTCACCGACCAGCAGGTCGACAGCAGTATCGACCTGGTCGACCTGGAGTGGCTGCGCCGGCGCGGCCTGCTCGCCTTCCGCTACCAGGAGCAACCCGCGACCCTCGTCGGCCGCGGGCTACGAGCGGTCCGGCGGCGGCTGCTGCCGAGCGTGACCCCGCGCACCGCCGGGCTGAGGTTCCGCCGGACCCGGCGCGAGATGGTGGCGCTGCTCAACGACATCGGTCGGGAGTTCGCCCTGGCCACCCCGCCGGCCAGCCCGCCGCTCTGGGTGACCAGCCTGGCGCGCAGCGCCGAGCACCAGCACCGGCTGCGCCGCCTCGGGTACGCGGCCCTGGTGCCCAGTGGTCACTGCCTCGGCTGGGCGGCCGACCTGGAAATGACCTGGTTCCGCCGCTTCGGCGCCCGCGACGCCCTGGCCGAGCTGCTGCTGGCCCGGCAGGAGGCCGGTGAGGTCAACGTCGTCGACGAGGGGCAGTACTGGCACGTCTGCCTCGCGCCCGCCGCCCGTCGCCGGTTCCGCCGGGCGTACGAGGCCGAGATGGGGGTGTGAGGGTCCGGCACGCTTGACTCTGACACCGTGTCAGGGGCGAGCGTGAGGGGACCATGTTCACCATCGGAGAATTCGCCGCACTCGGCCGGGTGTCGGTCCGGATGCTGCGGCACTACGACGGCATCGGGCTGCTCCGCCCGGCCGTCGTCGACCCGCACACCGGTTACCGCTATTACCGGGCGGCGCAGTTGGGCCGGCTCAACCGGGTGGTCGCCCTGAAGGACCTGGGGCTCACCCTGGGCCAGGTCCGGACCGTCCTCGACGACGAGGTCGATGTCGCCGAGCTGCGCGGGATGCTGCGGTTGCGCCAAGCCCAACTCGCGGCGCAGGTCGCCGCCGACACCGCCCGGCTGGCCAGGATCGAGGCGAGGCTCCGGATGCTCGAGACGGAGGGTCAGATGACCACCAAGGACGTCGTACTGAAGGAAATCCCGCCGGTGCGGATCGCGGAGCTGACGGCCGTCGCCGCCAGCTACGAGCCGACGGACATCGGTCCGGTGATTCAACCGCTCTATCCGGAGCTGTTCCGCCGGCTCGACGAGGCGCACGTCCGCCCGACCGGCCCGACCATTGCCTGGTACGAGCCGGAGGGCGAGGGGGAGGCGGTCGTCGTGCACGCCGGGGCGACCGTTGGCGTGGACCTGGCGGCCGCCCGGGACTTCGCCGTCATCGACCTGCCGGCGATCCCCACCGCCGCGGCGCTCGTGCATCACGGTTCGATGGACGAGGTCGAGGCCACCATGCAGGTGCTCGCCCGTTGGATCGAGGAGAACGGCTGGCGAGCCGAGGGATACGCCCGCGAGGTCTACCTCGAATACTGCCAGAACGAGCCGGAGAAGGGCGTGACGGAACTCCAGATCCCGATCTCCCGCCGCTGACGCCGGGAGCGGTCGGCGGCGAGGCTGAGCGGCGTCGGGGCGAGATGCCGGGAACGTGAGGTCCGATCGGCGCCAGCACCGGCCACGGACGCGGACCAGGCTGGGCGGGTGCGTCATCGGCGAGCTGTTCGCCGACCCCGCGGTCGACCGCCTGCACAGCCGCAACGTGGTGTACGGCTGCTTCAGGTTCGCTGTCGGGCGTGCGGGCGGCCGGTGAGCGGGGCGTGACCGGCCGTCGCCCGGGTATCAGCCGGGCATGGCCGGACTGGACGCGCTCGTGGTGGGGCAGGTGTGCCGGGACCTCGTCCTGCTGGTGGACGAGGTGCCCGGCCCATCCGGCACGGCACCGGTACGCCGCCGGCGGGAACTGCTCGGCGGCAAGGGGGCCAACCAGGCCGTCGGCCTCGCCCAGCTCGGCGTCCGGGTCGGGTTGCTCGGCGTGGTCGGGGAGGACGAGGTCGGCGACCGGTTACTGGGCCAGGCCCGCAGCGACGGGATCGACGTAGCCCCCGTGCTGCGCCGGGCCGGCACCCCCAGCGCGTTGATCGTCGACGTGGTGGATGCCCAGGCCCGGTGGCGCTACCTGGAGGACATCCCCGAGGCGACCCTGCTGACCGAGGCGGACGTGACCGGAGCGGCCGAGGCGCTGAGCGCCGCCCGGGCCGTACTCGTGCAGCTCCAGCAGCCGCTTCCGGCGGCGCTCGCGGCGGCCCGGTGTGCCCGCACGACCGGTCGGCTGGTGGTGCTGGACGGCGCGCCGGATCCGGCCGGCGGGCTGGAGCTGCTCGCCCTGGCCGACGTGCTGCGCGCCGACGCGCGGGAGGTGGGTCTGCTCGTGGGTGATCCGCCGACGGACGCCGTGTCGGGCCTGCGGGCGGGCCGGGAACTGCTCAAGCGAGGGCCGTCGCTGGCCGCGGTCGAGGTGGCGGGGGTGGGGAACGCCTTCGTCTGGCCGGACGGCGAGGTCTTCGTGCCGCTCAGCGACACGCCCACCGTGGACACCACCGGCGCCGGGGACGCCTTCGTCGCCGCGCTCACCGTCGGCCTGCTCCGCGGCGACCCGTACGAGCATGTCGCCCGGTACGCGGTCGCCGCGGCCGGCGCGACCGTCGGCCAACCCGGCGGGCGACCCGCCCTCACCCCCGAGGCGATCGACGCGCAACTGGCCCGCCTGGCCGCCCGCTGATCCTGGACGTGCCAGGCTCGCGCTGTCCGGACCGCGACAAGGACGGTCAGCATCGACGGGCAGTGCGCGCCGTACGCTGGGTGACCGTGGACCGCGGGATCTTTGGTCGGCCGTTGCGCAGCGTCGGCTTCGACGTCGCCGTCTCCGGACTGGTGGTGCTCTTCGCCGTCGTCGCGGTCGTGGCCCAGCCCGGTGGCTGGAAGGCGACCCTGGTCGGGATCGGGATGGCACTCGCCCTGCTGTTCCGGCGTACCCGGCCGACGGTGGTCGCGGCGGTGGTGGCCGTGCTGGCGCTCGTCCAGGTGCTCGCCGGCTGGGGTCCGCTCGGCTACGACATCGCCGTGCTGATCGCCCTCTACAGCGTGGTCAAGTACGCCGACCGGCTCCGCGACGGGGTGATCGCCGGGCTGGTCGCCGCGGTCGGCGTGGTGCTGGCCGCGCTCCAGGTGCCCGGACCCGCGGCCTGGTGGGCCAGCGCGATCTACTTCGGGCTGATCACCGGCGCGGTGTGGCTGGTGGGGCTGAACGTGCGGACCCGCCGGCTCTACGTGCTGAGCCTGGAGGAGCGGGCGACCACCCTCGAACGCGAGCGGGAGGCGGAGGCGCGGGCGGCGGTGGCCGAGGAGCGGACCCGGATCGCCCGGGAGCTGCACGACGTGGTCGCACACAGCATGGCGGTGATGATCGTGCAGGCCGACGGGGTCCGGTTCACCATCGACCGCGATCCGGCCATTGCTCGCGAGGCGGCCAAGGTGGTGGCGGACACCGGCCGGCAGGCGCTGGAGGAGATGCGCCGGCTGGTGGGCGTACTGCGGGAGCCGAGCCGGCCGGAACCGGTGGCCCCGCCGGCCGCGGTGGCCGGGCCCGAGGGCGGCCTCTCCGGCGAGCCGGCGCACCGCCGGCCGGCTTTGGTGGAGCTGCCCGCCCTGCTGGACCGCTTCCGCGCCGCCGGCCTGCGGGTCGGCTACGCCACCACGGGCGACCCGGTGCCCCTGCCGCCGGGCCTGGAGTTGACCGTCTACCGCGTGGTACAGGAGTCGCTGACCAACGCGCTCAAGCACGCCGGGGTGGGCGCGTCGGTCGAGCTGAGCCTGGACTGGTCCGCGACCACTGTCGTGGTCCGGGCCGTGGACGACGGGCGCGGTCGTCCGGTGGTCCGGCCGGCGCCGTCCGGCGGGCACGGCCTGGTCGGCATGCGCGAGCGGGTCGGGGTGTACGACGGCAGCCTCTCCGCCGGTCCCACGCTGGCCGGGGGCTGGCGGGTCGAGGCGCGGCTACCGCTACCGTCGGTGCCGGACACCGAGCGGCAGGAGGCGGCGTGACGGTCCGCGTGGTGATTGTCGACGATCAGGCGCTGGTCCGCGCCGGGTTCCGCATGGTGCTGGACTCCCAGCCGGACCTGGCGGTGGTCGGCGAGGCGATCGACGGTGCCGACGCGCTGCGGGTGCTCGACCGGGTCGACGCCGACGTGGTGGTGATGGATCTGCGGATGCCGACCATGGACGGGGTGGAGGCGACCCGGCGGATCTGCGCGGGACCGCCCGCCGGGCGTCCCCGGGTGCTGGTGCTCACCACCTTCGACACCGAGGCGGACGCGTTCGCGGCGCTCCAGGCGGGGGCCAGCGGGTTCCTGCTCAAGAACGTCCCGCCGGAGGAACTGCTCGCCGCGATCCGGGTGGTCGCCGAGGGCGACTCGGTGGTGGCGCCGTCGATCACCCGGCGGCTGCTGGACCGGTTCGCCGGCCAGTTCGGTCCCGGCCCCACCGAGGACCCCCGACTGGCTCAGCTCACCGAGCGGGAGCGGGAGGTGCTGCTGCTCGTCGCGCGGGGACTGTCCAACGCGGAGATCGCCGCCCGGGTGCACGTCGCGGAGGCGACCGTGAAGACGCATGTCGGCCGGATCCTGGCGAAGCTCCAACTCCGCGACCGGGTGCAGGCGGTGGTGCTGGCGTACGAGAGCGGCCTGATCACCCCGGGCGGCTGAGCCGGCGTACGACCTGGGTCGTACGGGTCGACCCGGTCGGGGGCGACCCGGGGCGTACCGAGGTCGAGCGCGCAGGTGGAGCTCGATCACGGGATGCCGCCCATAGCGTCGGAGACGTCCGCTGAACGTCTCGAGACGGGGAGCACCACGTGTCCGTCGCACCCACCGCGAGCGCCGCCACCGGCGTCGCCGTGTCCACCCGTGCCCTGCGCAAGGAGTACGGCTCCGGGCAGTCCCGGGTCGTCGCCCTCGACGGGATCGACCTCGACCTGACCGCCGGCCGGTTCACCGCCGTCATGGGTCCGTCCGGTTCCGGCAGGTCGACCCTCCTGCACTGCCTCGCCGGACTGGACCGGCCCCCCGCCGGCACGGTGGGGCGGTGACCGGGATGCTGCGCCTGACCCTGCGCCAGGTTCGTGCCGACGGGCTGCGCCTGCTGCTCTCCAGCGTGGCCGTCGTGCTCGGCGTCGCCTTCGTCGCCGGCACCCTGATCTTCACCGACAGTATGCGCGCCGGGGCGTACGCGCGGGCCGGCGCCTTCGACCGGCACACCGACCTGGCGGCGTACGCCGGGAAGGAACCGCTGCCGCCCGCGCTGATCGAGCGGGTCCGGGCGGTCGACGGGGTGGCCGCCGCGGCCGGGGAGCTGATCGGTTCCGCCGGGGTGGTCGGCTCCGACGGCCGGCCGGTGCTCGGCTACGCCGTGCTGGCCGCCATCCCCACCGACCCGGCCCTGCAGTCGTACGACGTGGTGAGCGGGCGCCTGCCGGAGCGTCCGGGTGAGGTGGTGCTCGACGCGCCCACCGTCACCGAGCAGGGCTTCGTCCTCGGCGCGCCGGTGCGGGTCGGTGGGTCCGCGGGGCCGGCCCGGCCGTACACCCTGGTCGGCACGGTCGACGTGGCCGGCACGTCCCGGGACGTCGGCGGCCCGTTCGTCGGGCTGGTCGGCGCGGAGGCCCTGGTCGTCGGCGGCGAGCCCGGGTACGGCCGGATCATGGTGGCGGCCCGGCCCGGCGTAGACCGGGAGGCGCTGGCCGAGCGGGTCCGCGCCGCGGTCGGCCCCGACGTGGCCGTGAAGGACCGGCAGGTGATCCTCGACGAGGCCGTCACCGACGCGGTACGCGACCGGCAGCAGTTCGGCCTGTTCCTGCTGACCTTCGCCGCCGTCGCGGTGGTGGTGGCGGGCTTCGTGATCGCGAACACCTTCGCCATCGTCCTCGCCCAGCGGACCCGGCGGACGGCGCTGCTACGGCTGGTCGGTGCGACCCGGGGACAGGTGTTCCGGGCCACCCTGGGTGAGGCGGCGCTGACCGGCCTGGTCGCCTCGGCGGTGGGCGTGCTGGCCGGGGTGGGCCTGGCCATGGGCCTCGGCGCACTGATGTCCAGGATGGACGCGCCGGTCACCGGCACCCTCGCCGTGACCGCCCGTACGGTGCTGGTCTGCCTCGGCCTGGGCACGCTGTTGACGGTGCTGTCCGCCGCGGTGCCGGTGTGGCAGGGCACCCGGGTCGCGCCGGTGGCCGCGCTGACCGACGCCGCCGTGCGGCCCGCGCAGCGGGCCGGCCGGGTACGCCTCGCGGCCGGCGGGCTGATCCTCACCGGCGGAGTGGCGGCGTTGTTCGGCGCGGGCGCCGCCGGCCAGTTGCCGCTGGTCGCCGCCGGTGGGGTGCTGGCCTTCCTGGGCATCGTGCTGTTCGGCCCGCTGCTGGTGCCGGCGCTGGTCCGGGTGCTCGGCTGGCCGGCCCGCCGGCTGCTCGGCGCCACCGCCGGCCTGGCCGTGGCGAATGCCGTGCGCAATCCGCGCCGGGTCGCCGCCACCGCCACCGCGTTGGTGATCGGGATCGGCCTGGTGTCCGCGTTCGTGGTCGGCGCCGGCAGCGCCAAGGCCGGCATCGAGCGCGCGGTGGACCGGCAGATCGGGGTGGATTTCCTGGTCACCGGGATCGGCGGGGACCTGCCGGCGCCGCTGGCCGGGGAACTGGCCGCCCGGCCCGAGCTGGGGATCGTGCACGAGCAGCGTAGCCACGCGGTCGGCGGGGTCGAGCTGCGGGCCGCCGACCCGGCGCTGGTCCGCCGGACCCTGTCGGGGGTGGACGCGGGCGACCCGGCCGGGCTGGGGCCGGGAACGGTGCTGGTGCACCGCGAGCTGGCCGCCGCCCGAGGGTGGCGGGTCGGCGAGACGATCACGCTCGCCGGCCGGTCGTTCCGGGTGGCGGCGGTGGTGGCCGCCGAGGGCCCGGCCCTCGCGGGCGGCCCGGTGCCCGCCGGGTACGTGGTTGACGTCGTCGACGCCGACTTCGCCCGCCTCTTCCCGACCGAGCGGGGCTACCTGGCCGAGGTGGATCCGGCGGAGGGGGTCGCCCCGGACACCGCCCGGGCCGCCATCGAGTCGGTGCTCGCCGGATACCCGACGGTCAACCTGCTGGACCAGGCCGCGTACAAGAAGATGCTCACTGGCACCGTGGACATGGTGCTGGCGTTCGTCACCGCGCTGCTCGGCCTGGCTGTGGTGATCGCTCTGGTGGGTGTGGCGAACACGCTCAGCCTGTCGGTGGTGGAACGCGCCCGGGAGAACGCCGTGCTGCGGGCGGTGGGGCTCACCCGCGGCGGGATGCGGACGGTGCTCGCGGTCGAGGCGGTGCTCACCGCGCTGGTCGGCACCCTGCTCGGCCTCGCCCTGGGCATCGGGGTGGGTGCCGGCGCGATGGCGGTCGTGGCCCGGATCGGCGGTGACTTCACCCTGGTCATGCCGTGGGGGCGGCTCGGTCTCGTGGTCGCGGTGGCGGTGCTGGCCGCGCTGGCCGCCAGCGTCCTCCCGGCCCGGCGGGCGCTGTCCCGGCCGGTGGTGGTGGCGCTCGGCGCCGAGTGAGCGGTCCTGCCGGGGGCCGGACGGATCGGAGCGGAATCAGCGGCGCTCGACCGCCGGTCCCTGGCAGCGGGGCGAGGTCAGTTGACCTGGGTCGGCATCTGGCCGCCACCGCCACTGCCGCCGGGCGTGGACGTCGGCGGGCTGTTGCTCGGCTTTGGGGGGTCGTCCGTCGTCGGGGCCGGACTGCTCGGCGTCGCCGCCGGCTCGGTCGGCTCGGTCGGCGGCGGCACCGACGGCGACGACTCCACGGACCCGGTCGGAGACCCGGTCGGGGTCGGGGTGGCGGTCGCCGTTTCCGACGGGCGCTTGCCCGACCCCGGCCGGTATGACCGGTTGCTCTCGTCGGCGGACACCGATTCGTTGACGGCGGGCGCGTCGTCACTGCTGGTGGCCGCCGGCGGGGTCTTGAAGGTGGTTGCCGGCTCGCCCGTGTTGTTGGCGGCACCCAGCGCAGCGCCGAGCGCGGCCAGTCCCACGAGGACCGCGACGCCGGCGCCGACCAGCGTCCCCCGCCGACGGCCCGGCCGGGACGCCGACGGCGTCACAACCGGAAGATCGTCCCTGGTGTCCGCGACCCCGGCCGGGCTGCGTAACCTGGCCGGCACCGTCGAGGTCGGCGATTCGGACATCGCGGCCCGGGCCGCGGCGGCCATCGCCGTGCCGGTGGGGAAGCGCTCGGCGGGGTCCTTCGCGAGCGCCCGGGCGACCAGGTCGCGGACCGGCTGCGGGATGTCCGCCGGCAGTTCGGGCGGCTCGTCGTCCAGGTGGCGGACGGCCACCTGGAGCGGAGTGTCTCCGGTGAAGGGCGGGCTGCCGGTGAGGCAGCAGTAGGCCACCGCGCCGAGCGCGTAGATGTCGGTGGCGCCGGAGACGGGGCGGCCGGCGGCCTGCTCGGGGGCCATGTAGAGGGCGGTTCCGGGCACCGCGTTGGTGCTGGTGATACTGGTCACATTGGTCGACCGGGCCACCCCGAAATCGACCAGGGTGACGGTCCCGTTCTCCTGGACCAGCAGGTTGCTCGGCTTCACGTCCCGGTGGACGATGCCCCGGGCATGTGCGGCCTGCAGGGCCTGGGCGACCTGCGCCACGATCGACATCGTCTCGCCGACCTCGAGCCGGCCGGCCGCCTCGATCCGCTTGGACAGCGGCTCGCCCTCCACGAACTCCATGACCAGGTAGTCGGCTCGGCTACCGTCGGGCAGTTCGTCCTCGCCGCAGTCGAAGACCTGCACGACACCCGGGTTCCGCAGGGCGGCCATGATCCGTGCCTCGGCGCGGAAGCGGGCGATGAAGTCGGGATCGGAGACCAGCGCGGGCAGCAGGACCTTCACCGCGACCTGACGGCCCAGCACCAGGTCCGTGGCCCGCCAGACATCGCCCATGCCGCCCGTGGCGACACGGTCGTTCAGGCGGTACCGACCGCTGAGGACGACCTCCGATGACAACACCCACATACCGTACCCAGAGCGGTCGGGAAGTATTTCTCGCGATCTCGCCCCGCGCGGGCGGCGGCCGGTTCGACTCGCTCCGCCAAACGGTCAGCGGCCGTGTCCCCGATCGGCTGAGGGTGACGACCTGGGTACGATCGGGCCGAAAGCTCCGCCGTTGATCGGCCGCCCCGGCGGTGGCGGGTCCAACGCCGCAACCACCGCAGCGTACGAGCGCTGGTGTTCGTTACGCCGACTCGCCGCTGTCGCCTGGCGACAATTCTCACTTTGCTTCCGGTGGGCTGGTGGCTTGTCCGCCGGTCCATCCGCTCCTACCGTTAGCCCGGCTCTGGGGTGTCCCATAACGCGGGTACGGTGTGTCCGCCGACGACCGTTACGTCGCGGCACCTGTCCATGTGCGTCCGCGCGTTTCGCGTCAAACGCCGATCAGGTCAGCGGGGGGCTGGTGGTGCGGGTGGTGATCCGGTCACCCGACCAGTCGCGCGCCGGGTACGCCGGCACCGGCATGCTCCGGTCCCGGGAATCGGTAGGGCGGAAACGGCGGGTCCATGACCGGTGAGCTGAGCGAGGTGGTCGCCGCGGCGCAGGCGGGCGACGAGGACGCCTTCCGCTTCCTCTACCGCAGCCTGCAGCCCGGCCTGCTGCGCTACCTCACCGCGCTGGTGGGCGGGGACGCCGAGGACGTCGCGTCCGAGGCCTGGTTGCAGATCTCCCGTGACCTGCCCACCTTCACCGGCGGGGAGTTCCGGGCCTGGACGGTCACCATCGCGCGCAACCGGGCGATGGACCACCTGCGCCGGCAGCGACGGCGGCCGTCCCTGCCGGTGCCGGTCCAGGCGCTCAGCGGGCTGGCCGGGGACGCCGACACGGCAGAGCGGGCCGGCGAGACCATCGGCACCGAGAGCGCGTTGGCGCTGATCGCGACCCTGCCGCCCCGGGAGGCGGAGGCGGTCCTGCTGCGGGCCGTGATCGGACTCGACGCGGAGACCGCGGGGCGGGTTCTCGGGCGGCGCGCGGGAGCCGTCCGGACCGCCGCGCACCGAGGCCTGCGCCGGCTCGCCTCGCTCCTGGAACGTACCGACCCCGTACAGCCGTCCAGACGGGCCGCGGAGGTCACCCCGCCCCACCCGCGTACCGGCCGGGGGCGGCAGGCGCCGAACGCGCCGACGGCGGAGCCGGCGGACGGATGAGGGTGGGGGGATTGGGATGAGTCATCGCCGGCCCGACGACCGGACGGAGTCCGAGCGTCTCCTCGACGCGGCCCGAGCCGGGCAGTCGCCATGGGCAGCCGACCCGCTGGCCCGGCTGCTCGCCGCGGCGGCCGCCCCGGCCGACCCGACCGAGGTGGCCGGTGAGGAGCAGGCGCTCGCCGCGTTCCGGGCGGCTCGGGCGAACCCGCCGGCGACACCGGCGCGGGCACCCCGGCGGGGAGGCTTCCGGGTCGGCGTGGCGGCCTGGGTGGCCGGAGTCGCCGCCGTCGCCACCGCCGGGGGCGCCGTCGCCGCGGTGAACCTGGACCGGTCCTGGGTCCCTGCGCCGCCGCCGTCGGCCACCGCGGGCGGCACCTCCGCCGGCAGCACCGGCGCGGGTAGCCCGAGCCGGCCGGGCCAGTCCCGGGAGGCGAGCCCGACCACGGGTGCCGTCATGCCGTCCGCCGAACCCGACCCGACCGGGTCCGGCGAACCCGGACGGTCGGCGACGGCTGGGAAGCTCGCCGGCCACTGCCGGGCGTACCTGTCGAAGTCGGCCGAGCAGCGGGCACGAGCGCTGAAGACGCCGGGCTTCGCCGACCTGGTCGCCGCGGCCGGCGGCGCCGACCAGGTCGAGGAGTACTGCGTCCGGCTCGTACCGGAGGCGGTCGGCAAGCCGTCGCGGAACACCCGGTCGACCCGGTCGCCCGAGGCCACGTCGACGTCGACCCCCGCCCGTTCCGGCAAAAAAAAGGACGACGGCTGATCCCACGACGCCACCAGATTCCGGACAAACATTCATCTCTCCGGACGCGCGGATTCAGTCTGCTAGACACATGATGGTGGGAGTGTGTCCGACTGGTAACCGTGCGCGTCTCGGTCGACGCGGTGGCCGCCACCCGGAGAGAGGAGCCGTCTCTTGGTGATGTCGCCGGAATTGGACCAGGCCATGGTCCTACGGGACGAGGCCGCCGCGGCCAGGTACCTCGCCAGGATCTGCTTCAAGACCGGCCCGCCGACCCTGACCGGTGTCGAGCTGGAATGGACCGTGCACGACGCCGCGGATCCGACCCGACCGGTCGACCGCGAGCGCCTGTGCCGGGCGCTGGGGCGGCACAGCCCCGTGACCATCGATCCCACCAGCCCCGCCCAGAGACTCCGGCACGGCGGCGCCGTGACCGTGGAGCCGGGCGGGCAGGTGGAGATCTCCTCCGCGCCGCGAACCTCGGTCGCCGCGCTGATCCTGGCCACCGAGGCCGACATCGCCGAACTGACCGCCGCACTGCGCACCGGCGGTCTCGTCCTCGGCCAGAGCGGGATGGATCCCTGGCGGGCCCCGCTTCCGGTGGTCGAAACGCCCCGTTACCGGGCCATGCGGTGCGTCTTCGACCGGCGTGGCCTGGCCGGTCGCGCCATGATGTACAGCACCGCCGGCCTCCAGGTCTGCCTCGACGCGGGGGAGCCGGAACGGTCGGCGCAACGCTGGGCCGCCGCCCACGCCGTCGGGCCGCCGCTGCTGGCCGCCTTCGCCACCGCGGACCACCACGCCGGCCGGCGTACCGGATGGGCCTCCACCCGGATGGCCGCCTGGCTGGCCATCGACCCGGCCCGGACGGCCCCGGTCTGGTCGCCCACCCGGTCCGACCGCGACCCGGTCGCCGCCTGGACCGAGTACGCGCTCGCCGCACCCCTGCTCTGCGTACGCGACGACGGCTCGGACTGGACCCCGCCGGCGGGCGTCACCTTCGCCGACTGGCTGGCCGGGGCGCTGCCGCACCCGCCGACCACCGACGACCTGGAATATCACGTCAGCACCCTCTTCCCGCCGGTACGCCCCCGCGGCTACCTGGAGATCCGCTACCTGGATGCCCAACCGGGCCGGCAGTGGACTGTGCCGCTCGCGGTCCTGGCGGCGATCTTCGCCGACCCGGCCACCACCCGGGAGGCGCTGGCCGTCGCCGCGCCGGTCGCCGACCGTTGGCACGCCGCCGCCCGGTGCGGCCTGGCCGACGGACCGCTCGCCGACGCCGCGGCGGCGCTGTTCGAACTCGCCCTGGCGGCCCTGCCCGGGCTGGACCTGCCGGCCGGAAGCCACGAGGAGATGAGCCGAGAAATCCGGCGGCGCCGCGTCGCCGTGGAGAGGAGGCACCGGTGACCACGACCGAGAGCACGGGTACGGACAGTGAACGGCTGCGCAGCCGGATCGCGGCGGAGTTGGACCGCACCCGGGCCCGCACCGCCCTGCTGACCGACGCGGTGGACGACGACGACCTGTTGCGGCAGCACTCGACGCTGATGTCGCCGCTGGTGTGGGACCTGGCGCACGTCGGCAACCAGGAGGAGCTGTGGCTGGTGCGCGACGTCGGCGGCCGTGAGCCGGTGCGCCACGACATCGACGACCTGTACGACGCGTTCAAACAGCCGCGCCGGGACCGCCCGTCGCTGCCACTGCTGCCCCCCGCCGAGGCGCGGGCGTACGTGCGTACCGTGCGGGACAAGGTCTACGACCTGCTCGACGGGATCCGGTTCACCGACCGGAGGCTGGTCGAGGACGGCTTCGCGTTCGGGATGATCGTGCAGCACGAGCAGCAGCACGACGAGACCATGCTCGCCACCCACCAGTTGCGTGCCGGGGTGCCGGTGCTGGACGCCCCGCCGCCGCCCGAGCCGCGCGTCCGGGTGGCCGGCGAGGTGCTGGTCCCGGCCGGTCCGTTCACCATGGGCACCTCGACCGACCCGTGGGCACTGGACAACGAACGCCCCGCGCACACCGTCGAGTTGCCGGCGTACGCGATCGACGCGACGCCGGTCACCAATGGGCAGTACGGGGCGTTCATCGCCGACGGCGGGTACCACGAGCCGCGCTGGTGGAGCACGGCGGGCTGGCGGCACCGCGTCGAGGCCGAGCTGAGCGCGCCGATGCACTGGCGGCGGGACGGCGACGGCTGGGCGTACCGCCGGTTCGGCCGGTGGTCGCCGGTACGCGACGACGAGCCCGTGGTGCACGTCTGCTGGTACGAGGCGGAGGCGTACGCGGCCTGGGCCGGCAAGCGGCTGCCCACCGAGGCGGAGTGGGAGAAGGCGGCCCGCTGGGACCCGGCGACCGGCAGGTCCCGGCGCTATCCGTGGGGCGACGGGGACCCGACGGTCGAGCACGCCAACCTGGGCCAGCGGCACCTGTGGCCGGCGCCGGTGGGGGCGTATCCCGCGGGCGCGTCGCCACTGGGCGTGCACCAGCTCGTCGGCGACGTCTGGGAGTGGACCTCGACGACGTTCCGGGGGCATCCGGGCTTCGTCGCGTTCCCCTACCGGGAATACTCGGAGGTCTTCTTCGGCGACGACTACCCGGTGCTGCGCGGCGGCTCCTTCGGCACCGACCGGGCCGCCTGCCGGGGCACGTTCCGCAACTGGGACTACCCGATCCGCCGGCAGATCTTCAGCGGCTTCCGCTGCGCCCGTGACGCCCGTCCGGAAGAGGCGGTGTGAGCTGGTGCCGCGAGGCGGCGGTGTGAGCGGCGGCCCTGGCTGATGTGCCGCCACCTGGCGTATCTCGGTCCGCCGGTCAGCCTGTGGAGCCTGCTGTACGACCCGCCGTACGGGCTGTTGCGGCAGTCCTGGGCACCGCGGGACATGCGCGGCGGCGGCACGATCAACGCCGACGGCTTCGGGGTCGGCTGGTACCCGGGCGGCGGCGTCCCGGTGCGTTACCGGCGGGCGCAGCCGCTCTGGAGCGACACCACCCTGCCGGAGCTGGCCGCGGTGACGGTCGCCGGTGCGGTGCTGGCCGCCGTCCGGTCCGCCACGGTCGGCATGCCGGTCCAGGAGGCGGCCGCCGCGCCGTTCGCCGAGGGGCGCTGGCTGTTCAGCCACAACGGGGTGGTCCGGGGTTGGCCGGACGCGGTGGTGCCGCTCGCCGCCGAACTGCCGCTCCGCGACCTGCTGACGCTGGACGCGCCGACCGACGCGGCGCTGCTCTGGGCGCTGGTCCGGCACCGGCTGCGGGCCGGCGAGGACCCGGCGGTCGCGGTGGCCGAAACCGTGGCGGCGGTCACCGCGGCGGCCCCCGGTTCGCGGTTGAACCTGCTGCTCACCGACGGCGAGACCGTGGTGGCGAGCGTGGTCGGGCACGCGCTGTCGCTGCGGTGTACCCCGGAGTCGGTGCTGCTGGCCTCGGAACCCCTCGACGAGGACCCGGGCTGGCGGGCGGTGCCGGACGGCCGGCTGGTGGTGGCCACCGCGACCGGGGCGCACAGCCGGGACCTGGTGGTCGGCTGACGCGGACGTTTCCAATTCTGAGGCAGAAGGGACAGCTGATGAGCGCGGAGCCACTGGAGATCTACCTGGAGGAGCAGGACCTCGGCCGCGGCCTGCGGGAGGACGTCCGGTTCGGGCTGACGGCGCAGCCGAAGTGGCTGCCGCCGAAATGGTTCTACGACGCTCGCGGGAGTGAACTCTTCGAGGAGATCACCCGGCTGCCGGAGTATTACCCGACCCGGGCCGAGCGGGCCGTGCTGGCCGAGCACGCGGACGAGATCGTCGAGCTGACCGGCGCGAAGACGCTGATCGAGCTGGGGTCCGGCTCGTCGGAGAAGACCAGGTTGCTGCTGGACGCCTTCACCCGGCACGGCGAGCTGGGCACGTTCGTGCCGCTGGACGTCTCGGTCAGCGCGCTGCGCCAGTCCACCAGGCAGGTCGCCGCCGAATACCCCGGCCTGCGGGTACGCGGCATCGTCGGTGACTTCACCCGGCAGCTGGACCGGCTGCCCACCGGCGGCCGGCGGCTGGTGGTGTTCCTCGGCGGCACCATCGGCAACCTGCTCCCGGTGGAGCGGGCCGAGTTCCTCACCGCCATGCGTGCCGCCCTGGAACCCGGCGACCGGCTGTTGATCGGCACCGACCTGGTGAAGGACCCGAAGGTGATCGTGCCCGCGTACGACGACGCGGCCGGGGTGACCGCCGAGTTCAACCGCAACGTGCTCCGCGTGATCAACCGGGAGGTGGGAGCCGACTTCGACCCGGAGGCGTTCGCCCATGTGGCGGTCTGGGACCCGGAGCACGAGTGGATCGAGATGCGCCTGCGCGCCGGACACCCGATGCGGGTGCAGGTGCTGGACCTGGCGGTCGAGTTCGCCGCCGGTGAGGAACTGCGTACCGAGATCTCGGCGAAGTTCCGGCCGGAGGGGATAGCGGCGGAGCTGGCCGACGCCGGGTTCGATCGGCAGGCGTTCTGGACCGACCCCGACGGGCTGTTCGGCGTCACCCTCGCCCGGGCCGACTGAGCGGCGCGCCGGGCGGGCGGTTCCCCCGCGGACTCCCGGGCCCGGGAGTGGGCTAGGCTGGGCGGTGCGAAGGGGAGTAGCCCCCAATGTCGTGGTCGACATACTGATGCGTTCCGCATCCGGCCACGCGGCCCCGGCTCGGGGCGGGCGAGACCTTCGACTCAGGCTGTCGCAGCCGGGTCGAGGGCACCCCATACCTCCTCCCGGCTTGATCGGGAAGGTTCAGATGGACGGTTTTCTCGTCGCGCTGCTGGTCAGCTTCGGCGTCATCTTCGTTGCCGAGCTGGGTGACAAGTCCCAGCTCATGGCCCTGACGTTCGCCACGCGGTTCAAGACCGTGCCGGTGCTCATCGGCATCACCGTCGCCACCGCGATCGTGCACCTGGCGTCGGTGGGCATCGGGTACGGACTGCACGCCACGCTGCCCACCAGCTGGATCTCGCTCATCGCCGGCGTGGCTTTCCTCGGCTTCGGCGCGTGGACGCTGCGTGGCGACAAGCTCACCGAGGAGGAGAAGCGTAAGGCGGAGAAGAGCAGCCGCAACGCCGTCATCGCCGTCGGCGTCGCGTTCTTCCTGGCCGAGCTGGGCGACAAGACCATGCTGGCCACCATCACCCTGGCCACCAAGTACGGCTGGTTCGGCACCTGGCTCGGCTCGACCCTCGGCATGGTGGCCGCCGACGCGCTGGCGATCATGGTGGGCCGGCTGCTCGGCCGGCACCTGCCCGAGAAGTTCATCCGGTACGGCGCCGCGGTCCTGTTCGCCGTCACCGGCCTCTGGCTGATCCTCGATGCGGTCGCCAAGCTGACCTGAGCCCGCGCGGGTTCGCCCCGCCCCGCCCCGCCCCGCCCCGCCCCGCCCCGCCCCGCCCCGCCCCGCCCCGCCCCGCCCCGCCCCGGCCCGGCCCCGGGGCGGGCGGGGTGGCGGAACCGTGAGCGGTGCCCGGCGCCGATGATCGTGCCCGCCGCGCCCGGGTATGAACATCTCCGGCGCGCTGCGGCGGAGCAGAGCAGCGCATAGCGTGACCCACGTGAGGCGAACACGGCCACGAGCGGGAGGTCTCAGCGCATGAGCAGGCACGACGAGCCCAACGAGTACGGCTTCGCCGGTGACCCCACAGCGCCGGAGCCACCGCCCGGCGGGCGCGCCGACGAGCAGGACAAGGCCGACGCGGTCGCAGTGCCCGGTGACGACCTGATGGAGCCGTACGCCGAGGCGGTGGAGGAGGAGACCGAGGAGCCGGAGGAGACCGAGCAGGAGCGTACGGCCGAACACCGGCGCTGACCCGCGTACCCGCCCGTCGGTCGCGTTACGAGGACTCCTCCTGGTAGACGTCCGGCACGCCGTCGCCGTCGGAGTCCCGGCTCTCCCGTTCCGAGATCCGTCGGTAGACCCGGTTGCGTCGTCTCAGCACGCCGGAGGCGAGCGCGGCGGAGACCAGTGACCCGAGCAGGACGGCCGCCTTCACCCGGTCGTTCTCGGGGCTGCCGGCGCCGAAGGCCAGCTCGCCGATGAGCAGCGAGACGGTGAAGCCGATGCCGGCCAGCAGCGCCAGCCCGAACAGGTCCGCCCAGGTGATGTCCTCGTCGAGTTCGGCGCGGGTGAACCGGGCGAGCAGGAACGTCGAGCCGAACACGCCGATGGCCTTGCCGAGCACCAGTCCGGCGCCCACCCCGAGCACCACCGGGTCGGTGAGCACGCCGGCCAGGTCCACGTCGACCAGCGACACGCCTGCGGCGAAGAACGCGAAGACCGGCACCGCCAGGCCGGCCGAGACCGGGCGCCACCGGTGCTCCAGCCGCTCGGCCAGCCCCGGGCCGTCGCCCCGCCCGGCCGCTGTCGGTCCGTCGCCCCGCCCGGCCGGCTCCGGTCGGTTGCCTCGTCGGGCCAGCACCGGCACGGTGAAGCCGAGCAGCACCCCGGAGACCGTGGCGTGCACCCCGGAGGCGTGCACCAGGCCCCAGGCGAGCACGGCGAGCGGCACGAGCGCCCACCACCAGAGCCGGCGCCGCCGCACCAGCAGGGCGAAGGCGGCGATCGGCACGAGCGCCCCGAGCAGCGGCAGGACGTGGAAGTCGGCGGTGTAGAAGACCGCGATGATGATGATCGCGAAGAGGTCGTCGACCACCGCGAGGGTGAGCAGGAACGCGCGCAGGCCCTGCGGCAGGTGGGAACTGACGACGGCGAGTACGGCCAGCGCGAACGCGATGTCGGTGGCGGTGGGGATGGCCCAGCCGCGCAGTCCGGTCCCGCCCGCGGCGAGGGTCACCGCGACGTAGCACACGGCGGGCAGCGCCATGCCGCCCAGGGCGGCCACCACCGGCAACGCGGCCCGTCGGGGGTCCCGCAGGTCACCGGCGACGAACTCGCGCTTCAGTTCCAGGCCCACCACGAAGAAGAAGATCGCGAGCAGTCCGTCGCCGGCCCAGGCGGCCAGGTCGAGGTCCAGGTGCAGCGCCGCGCCACCGGGCCACGGCACCCAGCCGGCGACGGCGGCGTACCCGGCGCGCCAGGGCGAGTTGGCCCAGATCAGGGCGATCACCGCGCCGAGCAGCAGCAGCCCGCCACCGACCGTCTCCGTGCGTAGCACGTCGGCCAGAAATCGCGCCTCCGGCCAGGACCGGCGGGAGAGCAGGTGCTCGGGGGTGCGGTTGGCCATGCGGTGTCACCTCGGGACGTCGAGTTGTCGGAACCATCGCCGACCAGACTTCCCGGCACACCACCTCCGAGCCTATCCGCACCGGCGGCGGCGCCGCGCATCGACGTACGGGTCCCCGCCTACCTCATTGGCGGGGCGCGTCCCAGGCCGCCCCCAGAAATCCCCCGCACCACCCAGCGGTGTCCAGCGTTAACAGGGAGAGGGTGGCTGCGCGGCGGGGTGACCCGGTCACGAGGTCGAGCGGCATTTTCGGCGGCGAGGGCCTCGTGATCCATCGTTGCTCTCTGCGTGCCCATCCCGAATTGGAGGATTTAGGCCGTCTATGCGCTTCTTGTCGTTTACGTTCGTCATGGTGCTTACAGTGATGAATAAGGCGTTTTAGATCCTGACACGTGTAGTGGGCGTTTTAGGGGGGTTACGTGCAGTTTCATCGGCTGGTCGGCGTGTCGCGAGGGGGAACGTGATGGACGTTCTCAGTTACCTGCGCCTGGTCCGACGGCACTGGTGGATCGTCCTGATCACCGTGATGCTCGCGCTGGGGACCGCCGCACTCATCACCGTTCGCACCCCGGTCCGCTACCAGGCCTCGGTGACCTTCTTCGTGACCACGCCCGGCCAGGGCGTCACCGACGCCAACCAGGGCGGCCTCTTCCTCCAGCAGCGGGTCAAGTCCTACGCCGACCTGCTCACCAGCGACCGGCTGGCGCAGAGCGTGGTGTCGGAGAGCCCGCCCGGCCTCACCGCCGACCAGGTGCGGAGCCGGATCAGCACCTCCACCGAGGCCGGCACGGTCCTGCTGAAGGCCACCTTCATCGACACCGACCAGGCCCGGGCCCTGAAGACCACCGAGGTGCTCTCCGCGAAGTTCGTCGAGCTGGTGCAGAAGGTGGAGACGCCCCCGGACGGCAAGTCGCCGCCGATCAAGATCGAGGTGGTGAGCGGTCCCCGGGTGACCACCAGCCCGGTGTCGCCGCAGCCGGTCAAGAACCTGGTCCTCGGGGGCCTGGTGGGCCTGCTGCTCGGCGCGGGACTGGCCGTGTTGCGCGGGCTGGCCGACGTCCGGATGCGGGACGCGGCCGCGCTCCAGCGGGTGACCGGCAGCCCGCTGCTCGGCGAGATCCCGTTCGAGGCCGGCGCCAAGTCGGCCCCGCTGATCGTCGGCGAGGCGGCCAACTCGTCGCGCGCCGAGGCGGTCCGCAAACTGCGGACCAACCTGCGCTTCGTCGACGTCAACGAGCCGGCCCGGGTCATCGCGGTCACCAGCGCGCTGCAGGGCGAGGGGAAGACCACCATGGCCTGCAACACCGCCATCGCGCTGGCCGAGGCCGGCTGGCGGGTGCTGCTCATCGACGCCGACCTGCGCCGGCCCAAGGTGGCCGACTACCTCGGCCTGGACGGTGGGGTGGGCCTCACCGACGTGCTGGTGGGCGACGTCCAGGTCGGCGACGTGGTGCAACGGTGGGGCGAGAAGTCACTGCTGGTCCTGCCCAGCGGCGCCACCCCGCCCAACCCCAGCGAGCTGCTCGGGTCCAAGGCGATGGCGGATCTGCTGGTGGCCCTGCGGGAGTCGGCGGACATCGTGGTCATCGACACCGCGCCGCTGCTCGCCGTCACCGACGGTGTGGTGGTGGCCGTGCAGGCCGACGGCGCGCTGCTGGTCACCCAGCAGGGGCGGACCTCACGCAGTCAGGTGGCCGCCGCCGCCCGCGCGCTCCACTCCGTCTCGGTGCGCCTGCTCGGCTGCGTGCTCAACATGGCCAAGGTCGCCAAGGCGGACGCCCACCAGTACGAGGCGTACAAGGTGGTGGTGCCGCCCGCGCCGTCCGTGCCCACCGATCGGGCCCGAGCCGCCCGGCGCGGCGAGTCCGCCAGGGGCGGCGACCGCACTCAGGAACTCACCCGGCTGTCCCGATGAGCGCCAGCACGGGTCGGATGGACCGCTCGATCTCCTCGGCGCAGCGCCGGAAGTCGACCGGTGAACCACCGATCGGATCCCTCAGATCGTCCGTGTCGGGGGCGGCGGGTTGCAGCCGCCCCCGGACGCGGGCCGCCGCCTCGACCGCGCTGCGCAGCGGCGACCGGCTGCGCAATCCGGTCGGCTCGGCCGCGGCGGCCAGCCGGCCGAACTGGCGCAGCGTGAAGGTCCGGTGCAGTGCGGCCGGTGCCAGCGCCGTGCAGACGGAGCGTTGCCGACGGGTCGCGGCGAGCACCAGCGCGGCCCCGGTCAGGTGCTCGGGGCGCAGCCGGCGGGTGCGGAAGGCCGTCGGGTCCGCGCCGGTCCCGACCGCGACCTCGATCGCGTACGGGTGCATGGGCGCCCCGTCGACGGCGTCGGTCCCGGCGCTCGCCACGGTGACCGGCAGGTCGGCGAGGAACTGGCGGGTGATGTACTCCGCCATCGGGGACCGGCACATGTTGGCGTGGCAGACGAAGAGCACCCCGTCGACCATCTGCACCCCTCTCGTCGGCACGGTCGCGGGACGGATCGCCGCGACGGCGCTGTTCCGGCGGTCGCGGCCGGACGCGGAGGGGTTGCGAGCATCGTACGGGGTCCGCCCGGTCGGGCGTCGTGCGGCCGTGCCGGGAGCCCGACCATGAAGATCGGCATTCTGTCGTACCACTTCCCGCCGGAACCGGCGTTCATCCCGGGCAGCCTCGCCGAGGAGCTGGCCGCCCGAGGCCACGAGGTGCGCGTACTCACCGGCTTCCCCGACTACCCGGGCGGGCACGTCTACCCGGGCTGGCGGCAGCGCTGGCGGCACCAGACCCACAGCGAACGGCTGACCGTCCGCCGGGTTCCCCGGTACGCCGGAGGCGACGGCTCACGGATGGCCAGCTGGCTCTCCTTCGCCGGCAGCGTGGCCCTGACCGGCCGGCGCTACCTCGGCGACGTGGACGCCCTGTACGTCTTCCAGCTTCCGGCGGTCACCTTCGCCGCGGCCGGCCTGCTCCGGTTGCTCGGCCGGGTGCCGACCGTGCTGCACGTGCAGGACGTCTGGCCGGAGGAGAACCAGGCCCGGACGGGTGAGGCGCACCGGTTCTCCGGGCGACTCGGCGCCACCCTGCGCCGGATCTACCAGGAGGCCGACGGCATCGCGGTCAGCGCGCCGTCCATGCGGGACCTGGTGGCCTCCGGCGGCGCCGAGCAGGACCGGGTACAGGTGGTGCTCAACTGGACCGATGAGCGGATCTTCCGGCCGACCGAGCCGAGCCGGGCCGCCCGGCGGTTGATCCGCCGGGACAACCGGTGCGTGGTCATGCACGCCGGGACGATCGGCGTACGCCAGGGCCTGGAGACCGCGGTACGCGCGGCGGCGGCGTTGGGCGACCGGATGGACCTGGTCCTGGTCGGCTCGGGAGCCGAGGAGCGGCGGGTGCGGGGGCTCGCCGCCGAGTTGCGGGCGGACAATGTCCGATTCGTCGAACGGCGGTCGCCGCTGGACATGCCGGAGCTCTACTCGGCGGCCGACTACCAGCTCGTCATGCTGCGGGACCTGCCGGAGCTGCGCGGCATGGTGCCCGGGAAGCTGCAGGCGGCGCTCTCCTGCGCCTCCCCGGTGGTCGCGTCGGCCGGCGGAGACACGGTGGCGGTGGTGGAGCGGGCCCGGGCCGGGCTCTCCTGCCCGCCGGAGGACTGGGCCGCGTTGGCCGACCGGTTCTGGCTGGCCGCGGCGATCCCACCGCCCGCCCGGTCCGAGATGGGCCGGCGGGGGCGCGACGCCTACCTGCGGGAGATGTCGCTGCGGGCCGGCGTCGACCGGATCGAGCAGATGCTGCAGGACGTCACCTCGCGGTCCGGCCGCCGGCGCCGTTGATGCCACGACCCGCCCTGGATCCCGCGTCACCTCAGGCGCGCGATGGCCGGGAGGCGGCACAATGTCCGGATGAGCGCGGGGCAGCCGTGGACGGACCGGACCGGCCTCGTCGTGCTGCCCGGCGGCGCGACGGTACGCGGGCGGCGGCTCGCCGCTGCGGCCACGCCGGCCGACTTCGCCCTGCTCCTGGCCCCCGAACCGACTCCGCCCTGGCCGTACCGCCGGATCCGCTGGCCCGACTTTCTGGTGCCGAGCGATCCCGCCGACGCGCTGGACGCGCTTCGCGAGGCGTGGCGCCGGGCGTACGCCGGGGAGCGGGTGGAGGTCGCCTGCCGGGGCGGCATCGGCCGCACCGGCACCGCGCTCGCCGCCCTCGCCGTGCTCGACGGGGTGGCGCCCGAGCAGGCGGTGCCCTGGGTGCGCGCCCGCTACCACCCGCGCGCCGTGGAGACCCCGTGGCAGCGGCGGTGGTTGCGCCGGCTGCGCTGAAAGCGCCGCGAATGATCGGTCGGTGACCCCACGTGATCGGCCGGCGGCCCCGGCGTGGCGGGTCCCGCCGGTGTCACCCCCGGCGATCATGCGGGTTAGTCTCCCTGTCCATGGATGCTCGGGTTCTGGCCGCCCTCACCGCCGCCGTCCTACTGGGCACCGGGACCGCAGCGCACGCCGCACCGGCGGGAACAGGTGTTCGGGCCGTACCCGCCGCGGCGGCCGCCCGGGCTCCGATGCCCTGCCCGAAGGCACCGGCACCGAAGGTGTCCCGCCCGCCCCGACCGGTGCCGCCGCCGAACGTGGCGGAGGACCGGGTGGTCGGTGGCGAGGCGTTGGACACGCCCGGGTTGGTGGTGCCGGAGGACGCACCCGCGGCGCCGGCCGTGACCGCCACGAGCTGGCTGGTCGCCGACCTGGACACCGGCGCCGTGCTGGGCGCCTGCGGCCCGCACGAGTACGGCACCCCGGCCAGTACCCAGAAAATGCTGCTCGCGGCGACCATGCTGCCCCGGCTCGACCCGAAGCAGGTGGTCACCGTGACCCGCGACGACCTGAAGATCGAACCGGGCAGTTCGGCCGTCGGCCTGCTCGTCGGCGGAAAGTACACCGTCGAGACGGTGTGGCTCGGGCTGCTGCTCAACTCCGGCAACGAGGCCGCCAACGTGCTGGCCCGCCTCGGCGGCGGTGCCGACGGCGTGCCCGGCGGGGTGCAGGCGATGAACGAGGAGGCCCGCCGGCTCGGCGCCCGGCAGACCCACGCCGTCACCCCGTCCGGCCTGGACGGGAAGGGACAGTTCACCAGCGCGTACGACATGGCGCTCGTCGCCCGCGTGTGCTTCGACAACCCGCTGTTCCGCCGTTACACGCTGACCGAGAACACCAAGATTCCGGCCCAGCCGGCCCTGAAGAAGGGCGGCTTCCAGATCCAGAACGAGAACAAGCTCATCTACAACTACCAGGGCGCCCTGGGCGGCAAGACCGGCTTCACCCAACTGGCCCGGCACAGCTATGTGGGCGCCGCCGAGCGCGGCGGACGCCGCCTCGTGGTGACCCTGCTCGGCGCCGAGGCCCGCCCGGTACGCGGCTGGCAGCAGGGTGCCCAACTGCTCGACTGGGGTTTCTCCCTGCCCCGGGACGCCTCGGTCGGCCGGCTGGTCGAACCCGGCGAGCAGGACACGGCAGAGGCGGACCCGGGCACCTCGCCGGCCGGGTCCACGCCGACCCCGTCCGCACAGTGGCAGGGGCCGGCCGGAACCGCGCTGCGCCGGATGGCCGACGGTGACTGGCGGATCATCCTGCCGGCCGCGGGCATCCTCGCCCTCGCCGTCGGCGGTCTCGTGGCGGCGCTGGCCGCGCGCCGTGGTCGATCCCGCCCGGTCGGCCGCCGCCGCGCCTAGCGCCCGCCCCGGCCGCTCGGCCGCCGCCGCGCCCGGCATTCACGCGGGGCGCGTCCTGCGGGCGGGCGGAGCGGCTCAGATCGCCGGCCGGCCACGTGCGCGTCGTCGCCCGACGGACCTGCCGTTGCCGCCCGGCGGACGCCGGAATCGCCCTATGGTCGGAGCATGCGGGACAGCGGCGGGGCCGGCTCCGCCGTGCGGGTCCGCCAGCTCCTCGCCGACCGGGGCGTGCCGGTACGCGCCGTCGCGCCGCTGCCCGGCGACGATCGCGGGTCGCACCCGTGGCGGGTCACCACCACCGACGGTCGCGACCTGTTCGTGAAGCTGTCCGCCGGCCGGCAGCGGGACGCGGGACGCCTGCGCCGGTGGGGTAGGCGGCTGCGCTACCGCCACCTCGACCACCGGCCGGCGTACGCCAGCGCGGCGGGGAAGGCCGGGCACGAGGCGCGTCTGCTGCGGCTCGCCCGGCGGGGCGGAGCCCGGGTGCCGCCACTGCTGGCCGAGGACGCCGGCCCGGCCGGGGAGGGTCTGATCGTCGAGGAGTTCGTGCCGGGCCGGCCGCTGGACACGCTTCACCGGGGCGAACTCGGCGCGGACGCGCTCGCCGACGTCTGGCGGCAGGTCGCGCTGCTGCACCGGGCCGGGCTGGCCCACCGCGACCTGCGCGGCGCGAACGTGCTGGTGACCGACTCCACGGCCCGGCTCGTCGCGCTGGCCGCCGGCACCGACCGGGCCAGCCCCGAGCAGCTCGCCCGTGACCTGGTGGAGCCACTGGTCACGCTGGCCGGGCTGGCCGGCGTACGCGAGACCGTCGCGGCCGCCGTCGACCACCTGGGGGGTGCGGCGGTGGCCGACAGCCTGCCCTGGCTGCAACCCGCGCTGCTGTCCCGGCCCGCCCGGCACACGCCGGCCGCCCGGCCGGGCCTGCTCGACGATCTTCGCGCCGAGATCGCCCACCGCTGCCCGGGCCGTCCCGTGCGTACCGTCCGGGTCGTCCGGTTCACCGGCCGGGGCCTGTTCCTGCTGGCCATGCTCGGCGTCCTCGGGTACTTCCTGAAGGTCGAGTACGGCCAGTTCACCCTGGCGGTGCGGGCGCTCGGACACGCTGATCCGGCAGCCGTGGCGGGCACCCTGCTGGCAGCCGCGGCCACGTATCCGCTCAGCGCCCTCGCGCTGCGCCTCGCGGCAGCCGGCCGGATCCCCTTCGGCACCACCGTGTCGGTGCAGGTGGCAGCCGGATTCGTGAACCGGGTCGCGCCGGGCGCCGTGGGTGGATTCGCGCTCAGCCTGCGCTATCTGCGCCGGCAGGGCCTGCCGTTGCCGGTCGCGGCCACCACGGTCGCCGTCGATCGGGCCGCCGGCTTCCTCGCCGTCGCCCTGCTGCTGCCGGCCCTGCTGCCCTTCGCGCGGGACTCGGCGGAACACCTGCGCGCCGCGGCCGCCGGCCGGGGCTGGATGGTGCTGCTCGTCGGGCTCGGCCTGCTGGTGCTGGCCGGCGTCGCAATCGCCACGCCCCGCTGGCGGGCCCGCGCCCGCCACGCCGGCCGGCAGTCGATCGACGCGCTGCGCTCGCTGGCCCGCAGCGGGCGGGTGCTGCGGCTGTTGACGGTCGGGGTGGCGCTCACCCTGGCGTACGCGACCGCGCTCTGGTTCTCGCTGCTCGCCGTCGGGCTGCCCGCCGAACCGGGCCTGCTCGCTCCGGTGGTGCTGGTGGCCGTGTTCGGCGAGGGGGTGTCGACCGCCGCGCCGACTCCGGGCGGGCTGGGCGCCACCGAGGCGGCGCTGGTCTCCGGCCTGCTGCTCTACGGTGTCCCGGCGGGCACCGCGGTCGCCGGAGTGCTGATCTACCGGCTCGCCACCTTCTGGCTGCCGGTGCTGCCCGGGTACGTGGCGCTTCGTCTGCTGGTGCGCCGACGCGCCGTCTGACCGGCACCCGGCGTGGACGGCACGACTCTGGGTATGCGCCGCGACATGGAATCCCCGGGACGGATTGTCGTGGTCTCCGCCGATGTCGGCGGTGGCCACGACTCGGCCGCCGCCGAGCTGACGCGACGGCTGCGCGGCCGGGGCTTCGTGGTGGACCGGCTCAACTTCCTGGACGTGCTGCCCCGCCCAGCGCACTGGGCCTTCAAGGAGATGTACCGGGGCATCCTGCGGTGGGTGCCGTGGGGCTACGACGTGCTGTTCGCGCTCGGCAACCGGTCCCGGTTCTCCGTTTCGGTGCTCCGGATGCTGCTCCGGCCGGTCCGTCCCCGGATGCGGCGCGCCATCCCCGCGGACACCCGGGTGGTGGTGACGACCTACCCGTTCGCCAACCAGCTGCTCGGGCCGTTACGCCGGCAGGGGCGGCTGGACGTCCCGCTCATCACCTACGTGACCGACTTCGTCCTCCATCCCACCTGGCAATCCCCGGGCGTGGACGTCTACTGCGTGGTGCGGCACGCGGAGGTGCACCCGGCCAGCGCGGCGGACGACATCGACGTCACCGTGGTCCAGCCGCTGGTGTCCCCGGCCTTCGCCGCCCCGGCGGCCGTCGACCGCCGGCACGCCCGGCGTCGCTTCGGCCTGCCCGCGGACGAGCGGCTGGCCCTCATCGTGGCGGGTGCCTGGGGTGCCGGGGAACTCAAGGCCACGGTGGCGGAGGTCGCCGCGACCGCCCGCGTACGACCGGTGGTGGTGTGCGGGCACAACGAGGCGCTGCGGCGGCAGTTGCGGGCCGATCACCCGCACGTCTTCGGCTGGGTGGACGACATGCCGACGCTGATGCGCGCGGTGGACGTGGTGGTGGAGAACGCGGGTGGCCTGACCTGCCAGGAGGCGCTCGCCTGCGGGGTGCCCGTGGTGACCTATCGCCCGATTCCGGGGCACGGGCGGGCGAACGCCTCGGTCCTGGCCCGGTCCGGCCTCACCCGGTGGGTGCCCGATCGCGACCAGCTCGGGCCGGTCCTGACGGCGCTGACCGGCGGCCTCCGGGGTGAGCGCGGCGCCCGGCTGCCCCGACGGCCGACCCGCGTCGACCCGGCCGAGCCGTGGCTCGACCTGGCCAGCCTCGTCGCGGAGGCGGCGAGCCGGGCCGGGAGCGCGGGGGACGAGGAGCGCGGCCGGCGGCCCCTCGTCAACTCGGTCGGGGACGCGGCCGCGGTGGTCGCCGCGCTGCTGCAGTCCTCCGGCGGACCGTGGTGAACGGTGGTCCCGCCCGGGCCGGGTGGGCCGCGGCGGTGACGCTGCCGGCGCTGCACCTGGCGCCAGCGGTGACCGCGCTGCCGGCGGTACGACGCCGCTTCTTCCCCGGGCTGCACGGCGTCGGCCCGCCGGACCGGGTCGCGCTCACCTTCGACGACGGCCCCGACCCGGAGTCCACGCCCGGGTTCCTGGAGGTGCTGGCCGCGCATCGGGTCCGGGCCACGTTCTTCCTGCTCGGCGTGATGTTGCAGCGGTCGCCCGAGCTCGGCCGGGACATCGTCTCCGCCGGGCACGAGGTGGCGGTGCACGGCTGGCGGCACGACAACCTGCTGCTGCGCGGCCCGGCGGCCACCGTACGCGACCTGGCCCGCGCCCGCGCGCTGATCACCGCCGTGACCGGCCGGAAGCCCCGGTTCCTGCGCCCGCCGTACGGGTTGCTGACCGGCGCCACCCTGGTGGCGGCGCGTCGGCTCGGGCTGGAGCCGGTGCTCTGGAGCTGCTGGGGCCGGGACTGGACTGCCACGGCCACCGCCGACACGGTGTACGACACCGTCCAGGCGGGACTCTCCGGCGGGGGCACGATCCTGCTGCACGACTCCTCGTGCACCGCCGCGTCGGGCGCCTGGCGCGCCGGGCTGGCCGCCCTGCCCCGGCTGCTGGCCGAGTGCCGGAGCCGGGGCTGGACCGTCGGCCCGCTCGGCGGGCACCGAAACGTGGCCCGATGACCATCGCGGTGGTGACCGCGCTCGTCGCGGCCTTCTGCTACGCGCTGTCCACCACGATTCAGCAGCGGGCCGCGAAGCGGCAGCCGCCACGGCGGGCCTGGGACGTGCGGTTGCTGTGGCGGCTGCTGCGTACCCGGTCCTGGCAGTTGGGCTGGACGCCGAACGCGGGGGCTCTCCTCGCCCAGGCCGTGGCCCTGCGGCACGGCCCGTTGGCGGTGGTGCAGCCGTTGATGGCCACCGGGCTGTTCATGGCCGTCCTGATCGAGGCCGTCTGGTCCCGGCGGCCGGTGCAACGCCGTGACCTGGTGGCGACGCTGCTCGGCACGGCGGGTCTGACCGCGTTCCTGGTCACGGCCGCCCCGTCGGCGGGGGTCGACGACCCGGCCGCCGCCGTGTGGTGGTGGGTGTCGGCCGGGGCCGGCGGCGCGGTGGCCGCCTGCCTGGCGGCGGCCCGGCCGACCACCGGCGCGGCCCGCGGCGCACTGCTCGGCGTGGCCACCGGAATCCTGTACGGCCTGGCCGCGGCGCTGATCAAGGCGGTGGTGACCCGGTTCCAGGGCGACCTGTTCGCGCTGGTCACGGACCCGCGGCTGGCGGCGCTGGTGGTGGTCTCGCTGGTCGGCGTGCAGGTCAACCAGAACGCGTTCCAGAGCGGGCGGATCGCCGCTCCGCTGACCGCGCTCACCCTCACCGAACCGGTGGCCGGGGTGGTCGTCGGGGTGACCGCGTTCCGCGAGAGGCTTTCGCTCAGCGGGTACCTGATCCCGCTCGTCGTGCTCGCGGCGGCTGCGATCGTGGCAGGCGTCTGGCTGGCTGCCGGCGCGCCGCGCAAGGCCCGCTGAGCCGGCTGTCCTTCCACGCGCTCGGACTCGGTCCGGTCGCCGCACGTGCTCGGTTCGGCCGGGCCGGTCAGCCCGAGGTCAGGCTGATCGGCCCATCTGCGGGCGCTGCGCGGACCGGTTCCGGGCGGGCCGGGCCGGGCGGGGCGGGTTCCGGCACCCACAGCCCGACCCGGGTGCCGCCGCCCGGCCCGCCGCCGACGGTCATCCGACCGTCGAGCGTCGTGGCCACCGCATCGACGATGGCCCAGCCGAGACCCGTACCGGTGGCGGTCGGACGACCGGGACGCCCGGCGAGCAGGTCTGAAACGGTCTCCGGCGGGATGCCCTCTCCCGAGTCGATCACCTCCACCGTCCAGCCGGCCGGGTCCCGGCGGCCCACCAGCGCGATCCGGTCCCCGGGTGCGGTGAACTTCACCGCGTTCTCGATCAGGCAGTCCAACGCGGCCTCCAGCCGCTCCGGGTTGACCCGGGTCGGCCCGATCGCCGACCGGCAGGACCACTCCCGGTCGGCGGTGGGTGCCCACCGCCGGGCGATCCGGGCCAGCTCGGTGTCCAGGTCGACCGGGCGTACCGGGTGCTGCTGCTCCAGCTGCATCAGGGTGACCAGCCGGTGCGCGATGCGGGTCGCCTTGTCCAGCTCGTCGAGCACCACCGCGGTGTCCGCCAGGGTCGGCGGGTCGTCGTGGGTGGTACGCAGCAGTTCGGTGTAGCCGCGGGCGATGGTCAGCGGCGTACGCAGCTCGTGCGAGGCGAGCCGGACCAGAAGTTCCTGCCGGTGCGCCCGGTCCCGCTCGGCCTCGCCGATGCGGCGCATCTCGTGCAGCAGCACGTGCCTGCGGTGCACGTGCCAGGCCATCACGACGAAGATCACCGCCATCAGCGGTTCCTCGGCGGTCTCCTCCCAGCGGATCTCGCCGACGGCCGCGTGGTGGGCCAGGATCACGCCGGTCGTGGTGGTCACCGCCACCAGCGCGGCCACCATCCAGGACAGCGGCCAGGTGGTGAAGCCGTAGACCAGGGCCAGGCTGATCCAGACCAGGTGGAACGGCACCGTCTCCTGCCCGGGCAAGAACCACATCAGCGCCACGTTGATCGCGGCGAAGACGATCCAGACGTGGGCCAGTAGGCGGTCAGTCGACGGCGTACGCATAGCCCACACCGCGTACCGTCTCGATCCGGTCCGGCCGGTCCAGCCGGCCACGCAGCCGGCGGACCGACACGTCGACCACGTTGCTGCCCGGGTCGAAGTGCAGGCCCCACACGTCGGCGAGCAGCTCCTCGCGGCTGCACGGGCGGCCGGCCCGGCTCATCAGGTGCTGCAAGAGCAGGAACTCGCGCAGCGGCAGGTCCACGCGTACCCCGTGCACGCTGGCCTGGCGCCGGTGCAGGTCCAGCTGCACCGGGCCGACCCGCAGCCACCGGCCCGCGTCCCCGGCGGACACCCCGCGCATCCGGGCGCGTACCCGGGCCAGCAGCTCGGCGACCGCGAACGGCTTGCCGAGGAAGTCCGCCGCGCCCGCCTCCAGCACCGCCACCCGGGTGCTGATCTCCGGTATCGCGGAGAGCACCAGCACGCGTTGCTCGGGCCGTCGCTCCAGCAGCCGGTCCAACACCTGACGGCCGTCCAGACCGGGCAGCATCAGGTCCAGCACCACCAGGTCGAAGTCCCGGCGCAGCGCCGCGTCCAGGCCGGACGTGCCGGACGACGCCCGCTCGGTCAGCAGGCCACCACCCTCAAGTGCCCGGGCGACCAGCCGTCCGATCCGCTCGTCGTCCTCGATCACCAGTACTCGCCCCACCGTGCCCCCACAGCCGTCGGTGACTTTCTGGCTTCCTCATGAAGCGCGACCCGTGCTCATCCGCGCCACCACCGAAACGGACACATCTCTGTCGCGGTTCCGACAAGGCAGGTCGTCGGCCGGATGACGGTCGCATGACGACGCCGTCATAAACCGGCGTCGGCGCGGTGGCACCGCCCATGCTCCTCACACCAGCCCGGCCGCTACCGCCGTGGCCGTTCTCCGCTGACCGAGGGGGTGAGGGCATGCCGCGTTCCGTCTGGCCGCGCTGGTTCGTGTCCGCCAGTTGCCTGCTGCTCGTCGGGTTCGTCGTACCGCCCGGTCGGGCCGTGGCCGCCGCCGAGCCCACCACGGGCGACATCACCCTCAAGGTGGTCAGCGCCCGGACCGTCGGGCCGGCGCCGCAGATCCAGCAGGGCGACCCGGTGACCGACTACCGCTGGATGATCACGGCGGACGACACCGGTGACCCGCACGACGCGCTGGAGCACTGCCTGCCGGCCCGGGCCGGGGTGGCCAGCGCGCCGGACTTCGCCGACCACTGCCGCTGGCCGTCCATCCGTAACACCCCCGGAGCGGTCCCGGTGATCGCCCAGGGTGACCAGGAGGCACTCTCCTCCGGCAAGGCGCTGGGCCGCCTGCCGGCCGGCCGTTACCTGATCTCGGTCACCGCCGACGGCTACAAGATCGACGGTGAGCACTTCACGGTCGCCCCGGGTCGGACCACCGCGGTGACCGTCGGCATGCAGCCGTACCCGCTGCCGCTCGGCACGGTCCGGCTGCGGATCTTCGAGGACAGCGTCCCGGTCGACGGCACCTACGAGGTCGGTGCCGAGCGGGGCCTGGCCGGCTTCACCGCCCACCTCGCCGACGTGATGGGGGAGGTGACGGTCGACTACTACGGCAACCCGCTCTGCACCGAGTACGAGCACACCGCGCCCGACGCCAGGCACCCGGCCGGGCAGGTCGTCTTCGACGACGGCGCACCGGTCATCGCCGAGGAGTCCACCGGCTGCCGCAGCGACGCGAACGGCGACATCGTCATCCCCAACCTCGGCCCGAACCGCTACGCCGCCTCGGTCGTCGCCCCGAGCGGCCAGAGCTGGGTCCAGACGACGACCCTGGAGGGCGGCCACGACTGGGACGTCTGGGTGCAGGAGAACGACACCGGCTACGACACCGAGCAGAGCCTCGGTGGTGAGCTGGTGCCCTACGTGGACTTCGGCTTCGTCGCCCCGAAGGCGCTCACCGGCACCGCCACCGGCGCGATCACCGGCACCGTGGTGCAGATCTACACCTACATCGGCGGGCAGGGCGGCGTGACGGTCCCGGAGACCGGGGTGGCCGGCGGAAAGATCGCCGGACCGGTGAGCCGGCCCTGGGTGGCCCTGTCCGACCTGGGCAACGGCGACCAGATGATCTACCTGGACCGGGGCGCCGCCGACGGTTCCTTCCGCATCCCGCACGTGCCCGACGGCGACTACCAGCTGACCCTCTGGGACGGCCCGCAGGAGATGCTGCTCGACTCGTTCAACGTCACGGTCAGCGGCGGGAAGACCGTCGACGTCGGCACCAAGCCGCTCGCGGGCTGGTTCACCGAGATCACCGGCACCGTATTCGTGGACACCAACGGCAACGGCCGGCAGGACCCCGGTGAGAAGGGTGTGCCCCGCTTCCCGGTGGTGGTCAAGGAACGCGACAACTCCCTGATGGACCAGGGCACCAACAGCGTGGTCACCGACAGCAACGGCCGCTACGCCATCAAGGAGGTGTACCCGCTGAGCAAGTGGCTGGTGCTGGAGGCGTTCCACACCCGCTACAGGACCACCGGCATCACCTACCAGGCGCCGAACGACCCCGGCCCGACCACGTTGCTCGGCGCGGCCGTCGACGTCGACGTGCTGCCGATCATCGGGCTGTCCGGCCGGGTGGACTGGGGTGTGCAGCCGTACCGGGGAACGGAGAACGGCGGCATCGCCGGCACCGTCACCTACGACACCACCCGCAACGAGCTGGACCCGGCGTACGCGGTCACCGAGCCGTACCAGCCGGGCATCCCGGGCCTGAAGCTGCATCTGTACGCGGTGGTCCGCGACGAGAACGGGGACCCGGTCCGGGACGGGGACGGTTCGCTGAAGAAGGGACCTGAACTCAACGACGCGTACACCTCGGAGACCTGGGCACCCGGACGTGGCTGCACGGCCCGGATGTTCGACGGGCGCCCGCTGACCGACCAGCTCGCCCTGCCGGACTTCGGCACCGAGGCGAACCAGATGTGCGTCGAGGCCCCGATGATGGGCTTCCAGACCGCGCCGACCGACAACGACCCGACCAACTTCGGGCAGACCGTCAACGGCAACTACGCGTTCGCCGACTCCAAGCTGAACCTGCTCCCGCCGGGCGACCCGGCGAACCCCGGCCCGAACCACGACCTGCCGCTGTACGCGCCGCTGCCGGACGGACAGACCCAGCCGCTGGTGCCGGACGACTATCTGGTGTCGGTGGAGCTGGGCGAGAATCCGGTCGGTGGCGGGTCGATGTACCTGCCTACCCGGGAGGAGGACGTCAACGTCTTCGCCGGCGACGGCTACCTGCCCCAGGAGAACTTCCCGCCCTCGCCCGACCAGGCCACCGACCAGCCGGCGCCGCCCGACCCGCAGCCCGACCCGGGCGAGCCGCCGTCGCAGGGCAACGGCATCAACTCGTCCTGCGCCGGCGCCTCCCACCAGGTGCACGTCACCGACGCCGCCTTCATCGACGGCGGTGGCAGCCCGTTCGAGGGCCAGCAGCGCCCGCTCTGCGACACCAAGCTGGTCGAGGTCCGGGCCGGGCAGGCCAGTGCGCCCAACTTCAGCCTGTTCACCCCGGTGCCGCTGCCCACCCACTTCTGGGGGCTGGTGATCAACGACCTCGGCCTGAGCCACGACAGGCGCAGCGTCAACTACGGCGAGGCCGAGGGCATCCCGAACCTCCCGGTCGGCCTGTACGACTGGGCCGGCCGCCTGGTGGACACCGTCGACACCGACTTCAACGGCATGTACGAGGCGATCGAGCCGTCGACCAGCACGTACAACTGCCCGCTGCCGGCCGGGCCGTGCCCGAACATGTACCACTTCGTCGGCAACGACCCCGGCCAGCCCGGCCACCTGAACGCCAACTACAACCCCCGCTACCGCACCATCGGCACCAACTTCCAGGCCTGGCCCGGCCTCTACACGGTGACCGACACCGCGCCCACCTCGGTCGCGGCGGTCGGCATCTCGCCCGGTTCCGGGCAACTCGGCGCGGTGCAGTGCGACCCGGCCGGGGACGTCCCCCAGCTGTTCGCGGTCTCCCGGCCATTCCTGCGCAGCACCGACACCGACCGCCGGGTCACCATCACCGGCACCGGGTTCGGCGCCCGCGGTCCGGGCAGCGCCGTCGTCTTCGACTCGGCCGGCACCGACCCGAGGGTGACCGTCAACTCCTGGTCCAACGAGAAGATCGAGGTCACCGTCGCCGGTGGCTCGGTCGGCCCGGCGGATGTGAGCGTCACCGCCGCCAACGGCCGCCAGACGGTCAACGGACTGACCTTCCAGATCCTCGGCACCACGACCGGTAGCGGCCTCGGCGGCGCGGGCAACCCCCGGCTGTTCCAGGTCAAGCCGCCTGCCTGGGCGACGCGTGCCGGGGAGACCACCTATTCGGGCGTGCAGGCGGCGCTGGAGGCGGCCGCCCGTGCCGGTGGCATCGGGGTCGTCGCGGTCTGGCCGAACACCCCGGGACCGGACAATCCGGCCGGCGCCTACCTGGAGAACGTGGTCGTGCACTCCTCGGCGCGGCTGCAGGGTGTGGGCCCGGGCGGCCGGTACGCCGACGGCACGGTGGTCGCCGGGTCCATCCTGGACGGCCGGGCGTTCGGTATCGACAACCCGAACGGCACGGCGTGGATGACCCTGGTGGCGTCCCTCACGCATGCCGGGCCGGAGGTGGTGCCGGACGGCGCGGTGGTGACCGTGCTGGCCCGTCCCGGCCAGTTCAGCTCGGGCAACGCGGTCACCGTCGACGGGTTCCGGATCACCGGCGGCAACCAGTCCGACTTCCCGGGCAACATCAACCCGGTGACCGGCGGGGTGAGCACCCCGTACGGCGCGCCGGGCGCGGTGGTGACCCAGGGCGGCGGCATCTACCTGCACGGCGCGGCCCGCTACACCCGGATCACCGACAACGTCATCGTCGCCAACAGCGGCTCCTACGGCGGTGCGATCCGGGTCGGCACGCCCTACCTGAACACCGGCAACGACCACGTCACCATCTCCCGTAACCAGATCCGGGACAACGGCGGGACGAACCTGGCCGGCGGCGTCGGCATCTTCGCCGGCAGCAACGCGTACTCGGTGGACAAGAACGCGATCTGCGGCAACTTCTCCGCCGAGTACGGCGGTGGCATCAGCCACTACGGCCTGTCACCGAACGGCCGGATCGCGAGCAACCGGATCTGGCTCAACCAGTCGTACGACGAGGGCGGCGGCGTCATGATCGCCGGGGAGCTGCCGTCGGATCCGACGAAGCTGTCGCCCGGCTCGGGGACGGTGCAGATCGACGCCAACGTGGTGGAGGCGAACCTCGCCAACGACGACGGCGGCGGTATCCGGCTGCTCCAGGCCGGCAACGTGCCGATCTCGGTGACCAACACCATGCTGGTCGACAACATCTCCACCCACGAGGGCGGCGGCATCGCGCTCGACGACGCGCCGGACGTCCGGTTCGTCAACAACACCGTCGCCGGCAACATCACCACCGCGACCGCGGCCACCAGCGACGGCCGCGCCGCCCCCGCCGGCCTGTCCACCACGGCCAACAGCGCGCAGCTGCAGGCCACCCTGCGGGCGGGCGCGCCCACCTTCAGCGACCCGAGGCTGTTCAACAACGTGTTCTGGGACAACCGGGCCGGCGAGTGGACCGGCGAGTACGTCAAGGGCGTCGGCACCACCGACGCCCCGGCCGGGGACACCGTCCGCCACTGGGACATGGGCTCGGCCGACGGGGTGGGCCCGCTGTCCCCGACGAACTCGGTGCTCCAGGACACCACCGGCACCGCGCTCAGCAGCACCAACCGGGTCGGCCTCGACCCCCGGTTCCGCAGCCCGTTCCCGGTGTCGGTGCAGATCCTCACCTCGCGCACCTTCCCGTCGTTCCGGCAGGCGGTGATCGTGCTCCAGCAGGTCCCGCTGACCGCGATGGGTGACTGGCACCTGGCCGACGCCGCCTCGTCGGCGCGGACCCTGGGGGTGCGCTCGCGTGCCTACGGCACGGTGACCGTCACCGCCCCGACGGTCGACATCGATGGTCAGGCCCGCAGCACCACGCGTCCGGACGCCGGCGCCGACGAACTGTCCGGAGCGTCCCTGGGCGGCCGGGGGGTGCCGGCCGTCCCCGGCCCGTATCGGCTGTCTCCGGTCGGCCCGCATCGGCTGTTCCCGGTCGGCCCGCATCGGCCGTCTTCGGTCGGCCCGCATCGGCCGTCTTCGGTCGGCCCGCATCGGCCGTCTTCGGTCGGCCCGCATCGGCCGTCTTCGGTCGGCCCGCATCGGCCGGCCCCCAAGCCCGCCCGTTCCACCCGTTGAGGAGGAGATCGTGACCGATCCCGTACGGCAGCGGCGCATCAGCCGGCGTGCCCTGCTGGCCGGCGTCACCGGTCTGGGCACCTGGGCGGTCCTGCCGGAGACCGGCTCCGACGCCCAGCTGCGTCGCCCGGCGGCGGTCCTGCCGCGCGCAGTGCCCAACCCGGCGGTGACCCTGCACCTGGCGGCCACCGATGGCTGGGTCTCCATGCCGCAGGGCTCCCCGGCGATCAGCCCGTTCTGGCCCGACCCGCTCGCCCCACCCAACACAAACCTGTACGTCTTCGGCTTCCGCGACGTCACCGGCCTGTCCGCCACCGAGGTCACCGCCCAGCGCGGCAAGGCGCAGATCACCGCCCCGCTGCTCGGCTTCGACCAGGAGACCGACATCAAGATCAAGCTGACCAACCTCGGCCTGGCCCAGCGCCCCGACCTGGTCGACGGGCACACCGTCCACTGGCACGGCTTCCGCAACGCCATCCCGCTCTTCGACGGTGTGCCGGAACTGTCCATCTCGGTGCCGATCGGCCGCGAGTTCACCTACTTCTTCCGGCCGCACGACGCCGGCACCTACATGTACCACTGCCATTTCGAGGACGTCGAGCACGTGCAGATGGGCATGACCGGGATCGTCTACGTACGCCCCACGCAGAACGCCGGCACCGCCGACGTGCCGCCCGGAAAGTACGTCTACAACGACGGCGACGGCACCACTCGGTACGACCGGGAGTTCGCGCTGATGCTCACCGAGGTGTGGGCCGAGGCGCACTACCGCGACGCGCACATCCAGACCACCGACTGGACCGACTACAAGCCGTCCTTCTTCGCCTTCAACGGCCGTTGCTATCCGGACACGATCGCCCCCAACGGCGACCCGCTCAGTCCCACCGCCGGGCGGCTGCGCTACCAGCCGATCTCCTCGCTGATCACCGCGAACGCGGGGGAGCGGGTGCTGCTGCGGCTGGCCAACCTCGGCTACTGGAACCACACCCTCACGGTGGACGGCATCGACCTGCTGGTGGTCGGCAAGGACGCCGCGCTGCTGCGCGGCCGGGACGGCAGCGCCGAGTACCAGGTGACGAACACCGTCGAGATCGGACCGGGGGAGAGCCGCGACGTCATCTTCACCGCGCCCGACGCCGGCACGTACCTGCTCTACGACCGCGACCTGATGTCGCTGGCCAACGCCGGCGGTGGACGGGGCGGGCAGTTGACCGAGATCCAGATCTCGCCGCCCGGCACGCTCGCGGCGCAGACCCGGGCGAACGCCTGAGGTGGGGGTACCGATGCTTCGTCTCGACCGCGGCCGGTGGAAGCGGCTGAGCGCGGTGCCGCTCGTCGCGGCAATCGTCGCCGTGCTCCTCGTCCCCGGGCCGCATCAGGTGGCCGCCAGCCCGCCGGCCGGCCTGGAGTGCCTTACCTCCCGCGACAACGCCTTCGACCTGACCGCCACCGACGGATACGTGGCCATGCCCGACGGCAACACGATCTACATGTGGAGCTACGCGCCCAGCGGCGGCGAGTTCCAGTTGCCCGGCCCGACGATGTGCGTCGCCTCTGGGACGAAGGTCACCGTCGTGCTGCACAACACCCTGCCGGAGCCCACCTCGATCACCTTCCCCGGCCAGGCGCAGGTGCTCGCCGACGGGCAGCCGGCCCAGCCGGAGAGCGACACCGCCGGCAATCTCACCTCCCTCACCACCACCGCCGCGGCTGGCAACGGCTCGGTCACCTACACCTTCACCGCCGGCCCGCCGGGCACCTACCTCTACCAGTCCGGCACCGACGTGCAGAAGCAGGTGCAGATGGGGCTCCACGGAGCGCTGCTGGTACGCCCGGCCGGCCACCCGGATCGGGAGAACGACCGCGCCGACTCGGCGTTCGACCCCGACCACGAATACCTCTACCTGCTCGGCGAGATCGACCCCGACCTGCACCTGGCCGTCGAGCGCCGGCGCGCGTACGACTTCACGAAGTACAAGGCCCGCTACTTCACCATCAACGGGCGCAGCATGCCCGACACCCTCGCCCCCAACCACGCCGATTGGCTGCCCGACCAGCCGTACGGTGCGTTGATCCACATCCGGCCGTACGACCCGACGAGCAACCCGAAGCCGGCCCTGATCCGCTACCTCAACGCCGGCTCGGTCAGCTATCCGTTCCACCCGCACGGCAGCGACGAGCAGCTCATCGCCCGGGACGGCCGGCCGGCGCAGGGCCCCGGCGGGCAGGACCTCTCGTTCTCCAACTTCCTCATCGACGTCGCGCCCGGGCAGACCGTCGACACGCTGATGGTCTGGAAGGACGCCGAACACTGGAACCCGAGCACCAACCCGATCCCGGTGCCGCTGCCGTCGTTGCAGGACCAGATCGTCGGCCCCGGCCCGGAGACCTGGTTCGCGGAGAATCCGTACCTCGGCGGGGAGCAGGGCGAGCTGCCGCCCGGCGTGGTGCAGAACAACCAGTGCGGCGAGTACTACCACGTCGCGCACAGCCACGCGCTCGAACAGGCCACCAACTACGGGGCGAGCTTCGGCGGAATGATGACGCTGATCCGCATCGACCCGCCCGCCGGGTGCCCGGCATGACACGGCAGGGGAGGGCGACGATGACACTGACCCGTACGCCTCGGCTGGTCGCCGGAGTCGCGGCGGCGCTGCTGGTGCTCGGCCCAGCCCCGGCTCACGCCGCGGCCCGACACCCCGCCGCACCCGCCGGCCGGGCGTCGGCGACCCGCACCGGACCGCCCGGACCGCCGCAGGGCACGTTGCCGCAGACGGGCTGCCGGCTCGCCGCCGGCACCGCCACCTGCGACCTGTGGGCCAAGCCCGGTTCGGTGGTGCTGCCCGGCGCCGCGGCGCCGGTGCCGATCTGGGGCTTCGCCTCGACCGACGCCGCCCCGGCCACCCTGTCCGGCCCGGTGCTCGTGGTCGACCGGGGCGACCAGGTGACCGTCATCGTGCACAACGGACTCACCGACAACCTGTCGCTGGCGTTCCCGGCGGTCACCGGGCTCGCCCCGGACCGCACCGGCGCCGCCCCCGGCGGCACCCGCAGCTACACCTTCACCGCCTCCCGTCCCGGCACCTACCTCTACGAGGCCGGCCACACCGCGTACGGGGCCAGGCAGGTCGCCATGGGCCTGGTCGGCGCGCTGGTGGTCCGCGCCCCGGCGGTCGGCGGGCGGCCCAGCGCGTACGGGGACACCGCCTCCGCCTACGACGACGAGGCGGTGCTGGTGCTCACCGAGGTGGACCCGGCGTTCAACGCCGCCCCGCGCACCTACGACATGCGGGCGTACGCCCCGAAATACCGCCTGATCAACGGCAAGGCGTTCCCGGAGACCGACGTGGTCGCCACCGATGCCGGCCGCAGGGTGCTGCTGCGCTACGTCGCCGCCGGGCTGCAGCCGCACCCGATGACCCTGCTCGGGCTGGACCAGGCGGTCGTCGGGCAGGACGCCCGGCCGGCCGCGTACCCGGAGGCGGCGGTGACCCTACCGCTGCAACCGGGGCAGGCGGTCGACGCCGTGGTCGATGTGCCGGGCGGGCCGGACGGGCGGCGCTTCGCCCTGTACGAGTCCGGCGGGCAGCTCAACAACGCCGGCCAGCGGTACGGCACCACGGTCACCGGGGTGAGTCCGCAGCAGGCGTTCGGCGGGATGCTCACCTTCCTGGACACCAACCCGCCGCCGGTCAGCGGCGACAACGTCGGCCCGGCCGCGGCGAACGTGCGGGTCGCCCCGAACCCGGCGAGCGCGCTCAACCCGGTCACCGTCACCGCCGACTTCTCCGACGCGCAGACCGGCAACTCGGTGGTCGACCGGGCCGAGGTGGTCATCGACGACCTGCGGGTGGCGGAGGGGACCGGCGTCCCGTTCACCGCCGCCGGCTTCGGCACCGGCCCGACGGTCACCGGGGCCACCGCCACGATCCCCACCGCACTGCTCACCGCCCTGACCCAGGGCCCGCACACCATCTACGTCCGTGGTCACGACCTGGCCGGCAACTGGGGTTCGGTAGGCAGCACCACGCTCAACCTCGCCGTCACCGGCGCGGTCACCACCGCGCTGACCCTGACCCCGAACCCGACCGCCGGCACCGGCGACGTCACCATCTCGGCCACCGGCGACGACGGCGGGCTCGGTGGCACGGTTACCGGTGCCGAGTACTTTGTGGACAGCACCGCGTCCAACGGCACCGGGACCGCGCTGACCCTGGGCAGCCCCGGGGCTGCGGTCACCACCGAGACCGGCACCATCCCCGCGGTGGTGGTCGCCGCGCTGGCCGAGGGCCGGCACACCGTGCTGGTGCACACCCGGGACTCGTTCAACCTCTGGGGCCCGTACGTGACCGCCGACCTGGTGGTGGACCGGACCGTGCCCACCCTGCTCTCCGCGGTGGTGGTTCCGGCCGTCACGAACGGCCGCATCGGCTCGGCGTCCGACCCGAACGACCTGCGGATCAACGCCGCCTTCACCGACCCGGTCGGCGGCGGGGTACGCTCGACGATCGCCGCGGCGGAGGGCTTCCTGGACGCCGGCGGGACCGACGGTACCGGTTTCACCTTCCTCGCCCTCGACGGGGCGTTCAACAGCGCCACCGAGAACACCTACGGGCTGCTGCCGCTCTCCGAGCTGACCGGGCGGGCCGAGGGCGTTCACCAGGTGCTGGTGCACGCTCGCGACTCGGCCGGCAACTGGGGGCCGCTCACCGCGGTCACCTTCACCCTCGACCGGACCGGTCCGGTCATCAGCGCGGTCACCGCCACTCCGAACCCGACCGCCCGCGCCACCTCGCTCGCCCTCCGGGCTACCGCCATCGACGCGCTGTCGGCGGTCACCGCCGCCGAGTGGTACGAGGGGGCGGACCCGGGCCTTGGCCGCGGACGCGCGATGACGGTCAGTGGGACGACCGTCTCCGCCACCATCGCGCTCAACGGGTTCAGCCGAGGCAACCACACGCTGCGGGTCCGGGCCCGCGACGCGGTGGGCAACTGGGGTACGGCCGGCTCGGTGACGGTCAACGTCGACCCGCCGAACGCCATCTTCGCCAACGCCTTCACCAGCGGCACGAGCGGCTGGTCGCAGCGGGTCGGGACGGTGTCGGTCAGCTCCGGTCGACTGGTCGCCGGCACTGTCGGTTACGTGGTGGACACCACCCCGGCCGCCGAGCGCACCTTCCAGGCGAGGTTCGACCTCACCCTCGGCAAGTTCAACCCGCGGACCGCCGTGGTGACCGTCTACCAGGTTCGCAACGCCTCCGGCGGGGCACTGGCGGTGGTGCAGTACCGGCGCAACGGCCGGGTCAACCAGTTCCGGCTGGGGCTGCTGCGGCCGACCGGCTGGGCGTACACCGGATGGAAGGCCGCCTCCGGCGGGACGATACGCGTCGGCTGGTCCTCGGCCACCGCGGGCGCGGCGACCCTGAAGGTCGGGAAGACCACTATCGGGCGGCTGACCGGCAACACCGGCGGCTACCGGGTGGAGTCGGCCGCCCTGGGGCTGGTGGCCCGCAACGCCGCCACCACCGGCTCGCTCAGCTTCGACAACTACGCCTCCACCCGCTACACCGCACCCTGACGCCCTGTGGGGCCGGGCTCCGCCCCGGCCCCACCGTCCACGAGGAGTTCCTGATGGTCGCGATCCCGTTGCCCCTGTCGCGCCGCCGCGCCGGCCAGGCGGTGCTCCTGCTGCTCGTCCTGGCGCTGGTCGCGGTGTCGATCGTCCGCTTCGGCGGATCCGCCGAAGCCCGGCCGGGCTATGCCGTCCCGCAGGACGGGCAGTTGGAGGGTGCCCTGGGCATCCGCTTCACCCAGGCGGCGGTCGTCGCCGACGGCGGCCTGGTGGAGCTGCGCTACGTGGTGCTGGACACCCAGAAGGCGTCGGCCTTCCAGAACGACACCAAGCATCCACCACGGCTGCGCAACGAGCGCTCCGGCAAGCTGGCCTGGCGGGCGGCCCTGATGAAACAGGGCCACGAGCTGCGCCCCGGCCAGAGCTACTACCTGCTCTACCTGAACAACGACAACGCCATCAAACGTGGCGACAAGATCGAGGTCACCTCGGGTCAGCGCCGCCTGGCCCACGTCCCGGTGCGGTGACCGGGATGCGCCGCCGACTGGGCCGCCTGGTCGCCACCCTCGCCGTGGTGGGCCTGGCCGTGCTGGTCGGGCCCGCGCCGGCGCGGGCCCACGCGTACCTGGTCCGCAGCATGCCCGCGGACGGCGCCGTGCTGGACCGGGCGCCCGAGACGTTGACCCTGGCCTTCACCGAGCACGTGGAGCTCTCCGCCGCCCGGGTCAACCTGGTCGACGGCGACGGCCGGCAGTGGGTGGTGACCGGGCTGGCGCTGCGCGGAGCGGACGGCGAACCCGCTGCGGACGCCGACACCGAGGAGCCGGTCACCCTGGTCGTCGGCCTGCCCCCGTTGCCGGCCAACACCTACCACGTCGCCTGGCGGACCCTCTCCTCCGACGACCTGCACATCACCAGCGGCACGCTGGTCTTCGGCGTGGACCGGCAGGTCACCGCCGCGGGCCCGGCCCGCCCGGTCGGCCCCGGCCCCCGGGAGAGCGCCGCCCGGGCACTCGGGCTGGCCGGCCTCGCCGTCCTGCTCGGCGGTGCCGCGCTGGCCCTGCTGAGCGCGGCCGGCGGCCGCCGCCCCGACCCCACGGCCGCCGTGCTCCGCCGACGGCTGCACACCGTCGCCGGGTATGCGGGCGCGCTCGCCCTGCTCGCCGCACCTCTGCAGCTGGCCGTCCAGCTCTCCGGGGCGGGTGGCGGGTGGCGTCTCCTGGCCGGCCAGCTCACCAGCGGTCGCTGGCTGCTCCGCGAGGTCGGCACGGCACTGGTGTTCGTGATCGTGCTCCGGGCCGCGCGTCGGCCTCGACCCGAGGCGATCGCATCGGCCGGTCCGTCCGGTCCCGCCGGCCGGTCGGCCGCCCCCACGACCGTCGCCCTCGGCGTGGCGGGTGCGCTCGCTGCCGCCGCGGGCACCGCCCTGCTCGGCCATCCGATGGGCGGGCCACTGCGTACCGCCCTGGTCGGCGGCGTCCACGTGCTGGCGGCCGGCGGCTGGGCCGGCGCGGTCGTGGCCGCCGTGCTCGCCCTCCTGCCGTCGGCCCGGCGGCCAGCCGACCGGACCGCCCAGCTCAGTACGCTGCTGCGCGCCTTCGCGCCGCTCGCCACCGGCTGCCTCACCGTGCTGGTGCTCACCGGGCTGCTGCTCACCGGTCCTCAGGTGGCCACCGTCGACGCCCTGCTCGGCTCTCCGTACGGCCTGCTGCTGCTCGCCAAGGTCGCGGCGGTCGGGGCGGCGGGACTGGTGGGTCTGCGGACCGCCCGGCGGCTGCGCCACGCCGACCTGCCCCGGCGGGGCCTGCTCGCCGAGGCGGGGCTGCTGCTGGCCGTCCTCGGACTGGCCGGGGCGCTGGCCGCCGCCGGACCCGGTCGGGGCCCCAGCTTCCCGGAGGCCGACGCCCGTCGGGCCGTGCCCCAGGTCAGCGGGCAGGTCGCCGACCTCGTCGACACGGTGGCCGTACGACCCAACCGGCCGGGCCGCAACATCGTCACCGTCGCCGTCGAGGACACCCGCCGCCCGGCCCCAGGGCCGGTGACCGGAGTGTCGCTGCTGCTCACCGGCCCGAACGGGGAGCGGGCGGTGCATCCGGTCACCCGGACCGGCGACGGCTGGGTGGTGGCGGTGGACGACATCCGTACCCCGGGCCGGTGGAAGGTAGGGGTGACGGTGCTCCGTGACGGCCTGCCCCCGGTGACCGACACCCACCCCTGGCTGGTGCCGGCCGGCGCCACGACCGCCACCTCCGTACGCGTCTCCGCGGCCCCGCTGCGACCGGTGCTGGACCGGGCCGCGTTGCTGGGCACGCTGGTCGCGCTGGCCGTGGCGGCCGTCGCCGGCCGGCAGTGGTGGCGCCGGCGGCGGACCCGGGTCGGCCCGATTCCGGAACTGCCCGGCCCGGGCCGTCGGCGGGCGTCGCTACTGGGGGCGGGCGGCGGAGCTGTCCCGGACCACGAGTTCGGTGGCCAGCTCGACCCGGGGCGCCTCGATGTCCTCGCCCTGGCCGAGGCGCAGCACCGTGCGGGCTGCGAGCCGGCCCATCTCGACCAGGGGCTGGCGCACCGTGGTCAGCGGCGGTGACGCCCACCGGGCCTCCGGCAGGTCGTCGAAGCCGACCACGCTCACGTCGTCGGCGACCCGCAGCCCGCGCTGGCGGACGGCCTCGTACACCCCGAAGGCCATCTGGTCGCTGGCCGCGAAGATCGCGGTGGGCGGGTCGTCGAGGTCCAGCAGGGCGGACCCGACCGCGAAGCCCGAGGCGTGGTAGAAGTCGCCGGCCTGCACCAGCCGCTCGTCCAGCGGCACCCCGACCGCCTCCAGTGCCGCGCGGTAGCCGTCCAGCCGGGCCCGACTGCAGAGCAGGTGCGGGGGCCCCGCCACGAAGCCGATCCGGCGGTGCCCGAGCCCGAGCAGGTGCTCGGTGGCGGCGAGGCCGCCGGCCCAGTTCGTCGCGCCGATGCTGGGCACGTCGGTGGCGGGCACGCCGGCCGGATCGACCACCACGACGGGCACGTTGAGGCGGCGTAGTTGGGCGTGCACCGGCGGAATCAGGTGGGAGGTCACGACGATGACCCCGTCGGAGGCGCGGGCCTGCAGGTTCTGCAACCACTGCCGGGTCGAGGTGGAGTGGCTGTGGATGGCCGAGACGACGGTGCCGACCCCGGCGGCGTGGCCGACGTCCTCCACGCCGCGGATGATCTCCACGGCCCAGGGGCTGTCGAGGTCGTTGAAGACCAGGTCGACCAGGTCGGCCCGGCGCACGCTACGGCTGCCGCGGCGGCGGTAGCCGTGGTGGCGCAGCAGCTCCTCGATCCGCTCCCGGGTGCCGGGTGCCACGTCCGAGCGCCCGTTGAGCACCCGCGAGACAGTGGGCACGGAGACACCGGCTTCCTGCGCGATCGCGGTGATGGTCACCCTGCGCTCGTCGTCCGCGCTCACTCGTGTCTCCTCCACCGGCCGGAACACTGCCCGAAACCCTGCCGCCGAAGATGCGGAACTGCCTGCCCGGGCCCGCGCTCATCTTGCCGTACGGCAGGGGGTTGACGACAAGTCGGGGCCGTTCTAGCGTTCCTCCGAGTTCCGGAAACCTTCCGGAAATTCACCAGGCCGCCTTACGCCGACGGCGGTACGGCGTCAACCGATCAGGGCTGCCGCCCCGGTCGTGCTGTCCCTCAATGAGGTGGTCCAGCTGTACGCGCACGACCTGGTCGCCTCGGTGGTCCAGCCGGTGCAGCGCCTGGGTGGTTACCAGCGGGTGCCGCTTGACGCGGGTGAGTGTGTCGAGGTGACCTTGCGGGGACCGGTCCGCGCGATGGACCATACCCGCCGGCTGCACCCCGACTTCATCCTGACCCCGGCGCGCTGAGGAGTCCTATGCACACCGACATGCCCGAGGCGGAGCTTCGTGCCTACCGCAGCGAACTGCGGGAGCCAGAGGACTTCGAACGGTTCTGGTCCGACACCATCGCGGAGGCCCGCGCGTCCGGGGGATCCGTCGAGGTGACCCCACTGACCACCCCGTTGACCATGGTGGACGTCTGCGACGTCACCTTCCCCGGGTTCGCCGGGCAGCCGGTGAAGGCGTGGTTGCGGGTCCCGCGCGGCATCGAGGGGCCGCTTCCCACCGTGGTCCAGTACGTCGGCTACGGCGGCGGTCGGGGGCACCCGCTGGAGAACCTGCTCTGGGCTTCGGCCGGCTTCGTCCACCTCCAGATGGACACCCGTGGCCAGGGCTCCGGCTGGAGCCGGGGCGACACCCCCGACCCGGCCGCGGTCGGCCCGGCGGCCCCGGGGGTCATGACCAGGGGCATCGAGGACCCACGTCACTACTACTACCGGCGGCTCTTCACCGATGCGGTCCGGGCCGTGGACACCGCACGGAGCCTGCCGGTGGTGGACGCGTCCCGAGTGGCGGTCCTGGGGCACAGCCAGGGCGGTGGCACCGCCCTCGCGGTCGCCGCCCTGGTGCCGGACCTGGCGGCCGTCGTGTCGTACGTGCCGTTCCTCTGTGACATCCCGCGGGCGATCGTGGTCACCGACGCCCACCCCTACCGGGAGATCCGGGACTATCTCGCCGTGCACCGCGATCGGGAGGAGCAGGTGCTCCGCACCCTCGGCTACGTCGACGGCGTCGCCTTCGCCCGGCGGGCCTCCGTCCCGGCCCGCTTCTCCGTCGCGCTGATGGACGAGATCGTGCCCCCCTCGACGGTCTTCGCCGCGGTCAACGCGTACGCGGGGGAGAAGGAACTGGCGGTGTGGCGGTACAACGGCCACGAGGCGGGCGGCATCGACGACGACGCGATGGCCCTCACCTTCCTCCGGCAGGCGCTCGGCCGCTGACCGGCGTTCGCCCCGTCGGCGGGCCGTCGCCGCGTTGCCGGTCCGACGGCCCGCCGATGCTGGTAGACACGGCAGGATGGGACCCCGCGGAGGAAAGGCGGCCCGCGTGACGGCGGCGCTGGCCGTCGCGGCCGTCGCGCTTACCGCCGGGTGCGGGCGGCCCACGCCGCACCCGGCGCCGACCCCCCAACCGTCACCATCCGCGTCGCCGCCGGCCGGTCCCCGCGCCCCCGCCGACTTCGTCGACCTCGCCGACGTCGACCGCAGCGTCCGCACCGACATCCGGTACGCCACCGCGCACAACTTCGTCGGCCGTCCGATCGCCGGTTATCCGGAACCCCGCTGCCTGCTCACCCGGCGGGCGGCGGAGGCGCTGCACCGGGTGCAGACCGCCGCCCTCGCCGAGGGCCGCAGCCTCAAGGTGTACGACTGCTACCGCCCGGAGCGGGCGGTGAACGACTTCGTCGCCTGGGCCAAGCTCCCCGGCGAGCAGCAGACGAAGGCCGAGTTCTATCCCGACCTGCCCAAGGACCGGCTCTTCGCCGACGGGTACATCGGTGCGCCGACCGCGCACAGCCGGGGCAGCACCCTCGACCTCACCCTGGTCCCGGTGCCCACTCCGGAGCAGCCCGCGTACGTGCCGGGACAGCCGTTGGTCGCCTGCACCGCACCCGCCGGGCGCCGATTCCCGGACAACTCGATCGACATGGGCACCGGCTTCGACTGCTTCGACCCGCGTGCCCACACCGCCGACGCCGGGGTGACCGGCGCGGCCCGGGACAACCGGGATCTGCTCCAACGACTGATGACCGCGCAGGGGTTCGAGAACTATTCCCGGGAGTGGTGGCACTACCGCTACGTCGACGAGCCCTACCCGGACACGTACTTCGACTTCCCGGTGGCCCGCTCCTCGCTGCGATGAGCGCTGTTCTAGGCTCCCGAAATTCCTGCCAACCCCTCGACGATCGGGCCGGGCCGGCCCGCATGGAAGGACCACCCGTGGAGACCGAACGGATCGGCCCGCCGCTGCTGGCCGGGGAGCGGGAGACGCTGCGCGCCTTCCTCGACTACCACCGGGCCACACTGGCCACGAAATGCGCGGGTCTCACCGACGAGGAGCTGCGTCGCCAGTCGTCGCCGCCGTCGACGCTGTCGCTGCTCGGCCTGGTCCGGCACATGGCCGAGGTGGAGCGGACCTGGTTCCGCCGGGTCATCAACGGCGAGGACATCCCGCTGGTCTGGTCGGAGACCGGCGACTTCCAGGAGGCGTACGACGCCGGCACGGCCAGCCGGTCGGAGGCGTTCGAGGCCTGGCAGCGGGAGGTCGAACACGCCCGGCGGATCGAGCGGGAGGCCGAGTCGTTGGACGTGACCGGCCACCAGGCCCGCTGGGGCGAGGACGTCTCACTGCGGCTGGTGATGCTGCACATGATGCACGAGTACGCCCGGCACAACGGGCACGCCGACTTCCTCCGCGAGGCCATCGACGGCGCCGTGGGCGTCTGATCCGCCGGCCGGGACCTCGGTCCCGGCCGGCGGGCCCTCCGGCCCTGCCCGCCGCCCACCCGCCGGAGCAGCGTGGGAGGGGACAACGGCGTTAGGAGGAGCAATGAAGGCACTCGTGTACGGCGGGCCGGGCGAGAAGTCCTGGTCCGAGATCCCGGATCCGACCATCGCCGGCCCCCGCGACGCGATCGTCCGGGTCGACGCGGTCACCATCTGCGGAACCGACCTGCACATCCTCGGCGGCGACGTGCCCGAGGTCGAAGCGGGCCGGGTCCTCGGCCACGAGGCGGTCGGCACCGTCGTCGCGGTCGGCGGCGGCGTAACCAACCTCAAGGAGGGCGACCGGGTCCTCGCCTCCTGCATCTCCGCGTGCGGCGTCTGCCGCTACTGCCGGGACGGCGTCTACGGGCAGTGCCTCGGCGGGGGCGGCTGGATTCTCGGCCACACCGTCGACGGCGTGCAGGCCGAGTACGCCCGCATCCCGTTCGCGGACCTGTCCACGTACCGGCTTCCCGAGTCGGTCTCCGACGAGGCGGCTGTGCTGCTCGCCGACATCCTGCCCACCTCGTATGAGGTCGGCGTGCTCAACGGCGGGGTGCGGCCCGGCGACACCGTCGTGGTGGTCGGCGCCGGCCCGATCGGGCTGGCCGCCATCCAGACCGCCAGGCTCTACTCGCCGACCCACATCGTGGCCGTCGACAAGGCGCAGAGCCGGCTCGACGCGGCCAAGCGGTTCGGTGCGGACCGCACCGTGCTCGCCGACGGCGACCCGTTCGACGTGGTCCGCTCGCTCACCGGCGGGCTCGGCGCCGACGTGGTGATGGAGGCGGTCGGTATCCCGGCCACCTTCGAACTCTGCACCACCCTGGTACGCCCCGGCGGCCGGGTGGCGAACATCGGCGTGCACGGCAGCCCGGCCACGCTGCACCTGGAGCGTCTGTGGATCCGCGACGTCACCATCACCACCGGCCTGGTCGACACCCGGACCACGCCGACGTTGCTGAACATGCTGGTCGCGGGCCAGCTCGACACCGCGCACATGGTGACCCACCGGTTCGCGCTGGACCAGATCGTCGAGGCGTACGACGTCTTCTCCCGGCCGGCCGAGACCGGCGCGCTCAAGGTGGTGCTGAACCGAGCCTGACCGGCACCCCCGCCGTGCCTCCGGATCCCTCCCCGGAGGCACGGCGGTCCTCACCGAGAGGCGTCGCGGGGCAGCGGCAGCCAGGCCAGCACGTCCTGGATCTTCGCGTCCCAGTACGCCCAGTCGTGGGCACCGGGGGAGAAGTCCACTGTGAGCGGCACCCCGCGGCGGCGGGCGGTGTCGACGAAGCGCAGGTTGTCCTCGTACAGGAAGTCCTCAGTGCCGCAGGCGACGTAGAGCGCCGGCAGGTCGTCACCGGCACGTTCCAGCAATGCGATCGTGTCGGCGTCGGTGCCGGTCACCTCCCGGTCGTCCCACACGGTGTGCCACACCGCCGGGTCCACCGGGGCGGTCGGGTGGTCCCGCCGGCGGGTGACGTCGAGTGCGCCGGAGAGGCTGGCCGCCGCGGCGAACCGGCCCGGGTCGCGCAGCGCCCACTTCATCGCCCCGTAGCCGCCCATCGACAGGCCGGCGACGAAGGTGTCCTGCCGGCGCGTGGAGAGGCGGAAGAACGAGTGGCAGACCTCGGGCAGTTCGTCACTGAGGAAGGTCCAGTACCGGTTGCCGTGCGTCTCGTCGGAGTAGAAGCTCCGCGCGGCCTGCGGCATCACCACCGCCAGCCCGAGCGCAGCGACGTACCGTTCGATCGAGGTGCGCCGGGTCCAGATGGTGTCGTCGTCGCTCAGGCCGTGCAGCAGGTAGAGCACCGGCGGGTCGCCATCGACTCCCCGGCCCGCCACGCCGATCGCGGGAGACCGTTCCGGTAGCAGCACCGTCATCGACGTGCCCATGCCGAGCGCCTCGGAGAAGAAGTCACACCGGATCCGCGCCATGGGCCCGGATCGTACCGTGACGGCCGCCCGGCCGGGTGACTCAGCGGGCGTACCGCAGCGCCCTGAGTCCGGTGACGGCCGCGCCCACGGTGATCGCGGCCGCGACCACACCGGTGGTGAGGCCGGCCCCGATCCCGGCCGAATACGTCGTTCCTATTGCCGTGGGGTAGCCGGGAGGGCCAGGATGACCAGGCGCGCCGGAAACCTCCCCGTAACCTGCGCCGCCGCTGGTCTCTGTCACGAGGAAGTGGGAGTCAGTCATGAGTGACGTGTCGAGCGCCCTGGGTGTGCGTCTCTACCCGGACCTGGTCGAGCGGGGCGGTCTGGCCCCCGCGCTCGTCGAGACGGCCGCCCGGCACCAGCTCGACCTCGGCCAGGTGACCGCCCCCGTGCAGGGGCGGGCCCGGTTCACCGGCGCCGAGCTGAGTTCCGACCAAGGCGTCGTCCGCGTCGGCCTCGGCTCCCAGGCCCGCTACTTCATGATCGATCTAGGGGTGTCGGGGGAGGTCCAGGCCCGGGGCGACGCCACCGACCTGCTCCAGGTGGCGCAGGTGGCCGACGCCTGGCGCGACGGCGCGACGGTCGCCGACCTCACCACGCGGTTTCCGTTCATGGAGGCGATGAAGCGCCACCCGGTAGCCCACGCCGTCTAGCCTGTCGTCCCGCCGCCAGTCGGCGGAGCCAACTGGACCCCGGTCAGGCCGTGATGGTCTGCCACGCCTCCCGCACGGTGGCCGCAGGGGCGCCGGAACACACACCGGCCAGCCTAGTTCAGCCGCACCTGTGCGGTTCACCCGTCCGAGTTAATCGGTTGCGGGGCGTGTCCGCCGGTTGCTGCAATCCGACCCACACGTTCACGAGCAGAGGAGCCACGAGATGCGAGCCGCGTCGATGTCCGACCAGAAGGGAACGACCGCCCACCCGAAGGACATGACGCTGCGTGAAAACCATCAACCTTGGCATCCTCGCCCATGTCGATGCCGGTAAGACGAGCCTGACCGAACGGCTGCTGCTCGGCGCCGGGGTCATCGACGAACTCGGCAGCGTCGACGCGGGCAGCACCCGTACCGACACCATGACGCTGGAACGGCAACGGGGCATCACCATCCGCTCCGCCGTCGTCTCCTTCGTCGTCGCCGGGACCACCGTCAACCTGATCGACACTCCCGGCCACCCCGACTTCATCGCCGAGGTGGAACGCGCGCTCGGCGTGCTCGACGGCGCGGTGCTGGTCGTCTCGGCCGTCGAGGGCGTACAGGCCCAGACCCGGGTGCTCGGCCGTACCCTGCACCGGCTCGGCATCCCCACGCTGATCTTCGTGAACAAGATGGACCGGGCCGGCGCCGACCTCGACCGGGTGTTGGACCAGATCGCCGACCGGCTTACCCCCGCCGCCGTTGCTCTCGGACGGGTCACCGCCGCCGGTACCCCGAACGCCCGCTGGGCACCCTTCGAGCCCGACGATCCCGGCCACGACCGGCGGCTGGTCGACCTGTTCACCACGTACGACGACGCACTGCTCGCCGCGTACGTCGCGAACGAGCGGACGGCGACGCCGGCCCGGCTGCGTGCGGCGCTCGCCACCTGGACCGCGCGGGCACGGGTGTACCCGGTCCACGCCGGGTCGGCCATCACCGGCGCCGGGGTGGACGACCTGATCGCCGCCGTCGCCGAACTGCTCCCCGCCGCCGAGGGCGACGACGACGCCCCGCTCGCCGGCACCGTCTTCAAGGTCGAGCGCGGCGCGGCCGGCGAGAAGATCGCATACGCCCGGATCTTCACCGGAACCGTGCGGGTACGCGACCGGATCCGTTACCGGCGGGACCACGAGGCCAGGATCACCGGCATCGACGGCTACTCCGGTGGCGACGCCCTGCCCCGCGACTCGGCCGGCGCGGGCGGCATCGTCCGACTGCACGGCCTGGCCGACGTCCGCGTCGGCGATCCGCTCGGCGATCCGCCCGCCCGTCCCGCCGGCCGGGGCCAGTTCTCCCCGCCCACCCTGGAGACCGTGGTCGTACCCGTTCGGGACGGCGACCGGCCGGCCATACACGCCGCCCTCGCCCAGCTCGCCGAGCAGGACCCGCTGATCAATCTCCGCCAGGACGACCTGCGCCGGGAGATCGCGGTGTCCCTCTACGGCGAGGTGCAGAAGGAGGTCATCCAGGCCACCCTCGCCGACGAGTACGACGTGGCGGTCACCTTCCGGGAGACCACCACCGTCTGCGTGGAACGGCCGGTCGGGGCCGGCGCCGCCGTCGAGTGGATCGGCCGGGAGCCGAATCCGTTCCTCGGCACCGTCGGGCTCCGGGTCGAGCCCGGGCCGCTCGGCAGCGGCGTCGAGTTCCGGCTCGGCATCGAGCTCGGCTCGATGCCGCTGGCCTTCCTCAAGGCCGTCGAGGAGACCGTCCGGGAGACCCTGCGGCAGGGCGTGTGCGGCTGGGAGGTGATCGACTGCGTGGTCACCCTCACCCACGGCGGCTACTGGGCCCGGCAGAGCCACTCGCACGGGGTGTTCGACAAGAGCATGTCCAGCACCGCCGGCGACTTCCGCAACCTGACGCCACTGGTGCTCATGGCCGCGCTCAGCCGCGCCGGCACCCGTGTCCACGAGCCGGTGCACCGGTTCCGGCTGGACCTGCCGGCCGACCTGTTCGGCGTGGTTCTGCCGGTGCTGTCCGGCCTCGACGCGGTGCCCCGGATGTCCATCCTGCGTGGCACGTCCTACCTGGTCGAGGGGGAGGTGCCGGCCGGCCGGGTGCACACGTTGGAGCAGCGACTGCCGTCGCTCACCCGGGGCGAGGGGACCCTGGAATCCGAGTTCGACCACTACCGGCCCGTCCGTGGCCCCGCCCCGAGCCGGCCCCGCTGGGACCACGACCCGCTCAACCGCAAGGACTACCTGCTCGCCGTCGCCCGCCGGGTCACCGCCCGCCCCCAGCGGTGACCCGGCGCGGGCCCCGGTTCGGGGACAAAGACCCGGAAGCCCGGCTCAGACCCCCTGTGACTGCCTAAGTTGGCGAGCAGGAGACAGGCGTTGGTCGGCGACGCGGTGCTGCTGGCCGCCCTCATCGACGGGAGTGGCATGAGCAGCATCGCCGAACCGTGGCGGCGACTCACCGGGCGCAACAAGGCGGTCGAGTTCGTCGACATGTGCCTGCGCGGCGCGGCGCAGGTGATGTTGCAGAACAATCCGCTGACCGGCCTGCTGATCCTCATCGCGATCGGGGTGGGCGCCGGAATCGCCGGTGCGCCCCGGCTGGTCGGCGGGGCCATCGTCGGCGTGGCCGTCGGCACCGTGACCGCCCTGTTGCTGCGGGCGGACGCCGGCTCCCTACGGCAGGGACTGTTCGGCTTCAGCCCGCTGCTGACCGGCATCGGAGTGCTGCTCTTCCTGCGCGGCGGCGCCCTGCTCTGGCTCCTGGTGATCTTCGGCGCCGCGGCCACCACCATCACCACGCTCGCCCTGATCCCGGTCTTGCGGACCTGGGGCCTGCTGCCGTTCACCTTCCCCTTCGTCCTGACCACCTGGGCCGTGCTGATGGGTGCCTACCAGTTCGCGGCGGTGACCGTGGCGACGCCCAGCCGCCCGGCGCTGCCCGGCGCACACTCGGCGCCGGCGTCGCCGGTGACCGACGTGATCCCCGGCATGATCGAAGGCGTCGCCCAGGTCTACCTGATACCGAGCGCCGTCGCCGGGGCGATCATCGTGCTCGGGCTGGCCGTGAACTCGCTGCGTGCGGCGCTCTTCGCGATCATCGGCACGGTGGTCGCCTCGCTCGTCGCGATCTGGTACGAGGCCGGGGCCCCGGCCGTCGAAGCCGGGCTGTGGGATTTCAACGCGGTGCTGACCGCCATCGCGCTGGGCGCGGTGTCCTATCGGCCCACGCTCCCGGCGATCCTCTACACGCTGTTCGGCATCATCGCCACGGTCTTCGTCCAGGCGGCGCTCACCACGGTTCTGCAACCGCTGGGGATACCGACACTGACCGCGCCGTTCGTCATCACGACGTGGCTCTTCCTGCTCGCGAAGCGGCATTTCGGCCAGGATCGGCCAGCGCCGGCGACTGCCTGACGAGATCGGTGCCGGAGCCGGCCGAGACATCCTCGCGAATATTCATTGCGGTGCCGCCGACGGTGCCTCTACCTTGAGTGGGCAACGTCAACCGGTTCCACGCACCCCAGGGAGCACACCGTGTCGCAGCAGTATCGCGCCTTGACCGAGCGGCCCACGCCGCGCGGGGGTGCCCTGCTGCCGAAACTCGGCCTGGGCAGCTGCCGACGGCAGCGGTGGCAATCGGGGTGGCGGCGCGTCTAGCGCCAGCGCGAAGACCGCGCAGCCGCCCGCCCCGTGACCAGGGACCGGGCGGCTTTTTCGTAGGGGTGTAGCTCAACGGAAGAGCACCGGCCTCCAAATCCGACGGTTGCAGGTTCGAATCCTGTCGCCCCTGCTCGACCCGTCCCGGCCGCCCGCCGGCGACGTCGATCCTTCTCAACTCCACAGTGGACGGCATGAGCACGATCCCGGCCGGCGCGCTCGCGTCGGCCGGGCATCCGGGACGAGGGAGCTGGCTGACCCGCTCGCCTTGGGCGCGAGAGACACGCGGTTCGATTCCGCGGTCCCGGACTCGGGGAACGGCGACACCGCCGTTCCCGATGCGGTTGTAGCGCAGCCAGGCAGCGCGTCACCTCGCCACGGTGAAGATCGCCGGTTCGAATCCGGCCAGCCGCTCGGACATCACCCCAGATCAAGGAGACGACGATGGGTTTCACCCCGCTGGCCGGCACCCGGGCACCGGTCCGGGTCTGGACCGACCCGTACGCCATCGAGGCGCAGGCGGCCAAGCAGCTGCGCAACATCGGGGCGCTGCCCTGGGTGCACGGGGTCGCCGTCATGCCGGACGTGCACTTCGGTAAGGGCGCCACCGTCGGCTCGGTCATCGCGATGCGGCAGGCCGTCTCGCCGGCCGCGGTCGGCGTCGACATCGGCTGTGGCATGTCGGCGGTCCGCACCTCGCTCACCGCGGCCGACCTGCCCGACGACCTCGCCGGGCTGCGTACGGCGATCGAGGCGACCATCCCGGTCGGCTTCGCGATGCGCGACGACGCGGTCGATCCGCGCCGGATCCGTGGCCTGGAGCAGCGCGGCTGGGACGACTTCTGGCGGCGCTTCGGCACCCTCGACCGGAAGGTGGCGCAGCTGGAGACCCGGGCCCAGCGCCAGCTGGGCACCCTCGGCGGCGGTAACCACTTCATCGAGGTCTGCATCCAGCGGGGCGGCCCGGACGACGGCCAGGTCTGGCTGATGCTGCACTCCGGGTCCCGCAACATCGGCAAGGAACTGGCCGAGCGGCACATGGCGGTGGCCCGCGGCCTGCCGCACAACGTCGAACTGCCCGACCGGGACCTCGCGGTGTTCCTCGCCGGTACGCCGGAGATGGACGCCTACCGCCGGGACCTCTGGTGGGCGCAGGAGTACGCGCGCCGCAACCGGGCCGTCATGCTCGCCCTGCTCTGCGGGGTGGTCCGCGACGAGTTCCCGCAGGTCACCTTCGACGAGCCGATCTCGTGCCACCACAACTACGTGGCGGAGGAGACGTACGACGGGGTGGACGTGCTGGTGACCCGCAAGGGCGCCATCCGGGCCGGCAAGGGCGACCTGGGCATCATCCCGGGGTCGATGGGCACCGGGTCGTACATCGTGCGCGGCCGGGGCAACGCGGACGCGTACTGCTCGGCCTCGCACGGCGCCGGGCGGCGGATGTCGCGCGGACAGGCGAAGCGGACGTACAGCACCGAGGACCTGGTCGCGCAGACCGCCGGCGTGGAGTGCCGCAAGGACGCCGGGGTGGTCGACGAGATCCCCGGCGCGTACAAGGACATCACCCAGGTGATGGCGCAGCAGGAGGACCTGGTCGAGGTGGTGGCACACCTCAAGCAGGTGGTCTGCGTGAAGGGCTGAGAACGATCGGCGCCCCACGGGGGTGGGCGCCGGTTGCCCGCCCCGGTGGCGCAGCGGAGAGCGCGCCGGTCTACGAAACCGGAGAGCCCAGGTTCGAATCCTGGTCGGGGCACGGTCCGCCGCTCGGCGGACACCATGCGAGCTGGTGCAACTGGCAGCACATCCAACTCTGGATTGGAAGGTTGGAGGTTCGACTCCTCCGCTCGCAGCAGAGCCCTCGTAGCCCAACTGGCAGGAGGCAGCGGCATGAGGTGCCGCGCAGTGCGCGTTCGAATCGCGCCGAGGGCACGCAGTGATCAGGCCCGGGTAGCCCAACGGGAGAGGCACCGTTTTCAGGAAACGGCCAGTGCGCGTTCGAATCGCGCCCCGGGTACGCACGGCGGGTGATCGTCGCCCGCGGCCTCATGCCCCCGTGGCGCAGCGGAGAGCGCATCAGGTTCCGAACCTGAAGGTCGCTGGTTCGAATCCAGCCGGGGGCGCGACCTCACCGATCTGCCGTCCACTGCGGGGTTGACCGCGGCCCAGTTTGTCGGGGCACCGGAGGCTGGGGGACCGGCACTCCGCTAACCCGCCCGCGCGGGCCGCCGCTTCGCTAACGTCAGTGGCGTGGCGATCGTGAGGGTGCGGCTGCGTGGCGGGCCGTACGACGGGGTGGCATTGAGCTGGGACGTGCCGGATGCGGACGACCCGCCGATGACGTACGCGCTCAAGCTGCACGGGCCCCATGAGGCGACGGAAGACGTCGATTACCGCCGGGTGGGGCGGGCGCCCGACACGGCGACCGAGTGGATCTACGAGGCGCCCCGGTCCGCCGCCGGGTAGGAGCGGCTTCCTCGACCGGTACGCGATGCCGGAGCTCGCGCCCCGCGGTCAGTTTTCGCGTCAATGCTGTTGACATGAAAGTGGCTGGCGGCGTTCACTGACACGTGTGAACGCCAAGCGGGCCTACGTCCAGACGGCGCGGGCGGCTGCTGCGGCGCGCACCCGGCAACGCATCCTGGACGCCACGGTGGCGCTGGCCCGGCGGCAGATGTCGGTGGAGATCGTCCTCAACGACGTGGCGGAGTCCGCGGCGGTGAGTGTGCAGACGGTGCTGCGGCACTTCGGCAGCCGGGACGGCCTGTTCGAGGCGGCGGCAGCGTACGCCGTGCGGCAGGTCACCGCCGAACGACGCTCCCCGGTCGGCGACATCGCCGCCGCCGTGCGCTCCCTCTTCGACCACTACGAGCGTTGGGGCGAGATGATGCTGCGCCTCCTGGCCCAGGAGACCCGCGACCCGAAGACCCACGCGGTGACCGAGCAGGGGCGCGAGCTGCATCGTGACTGGGTCGGCGAGGTCTTCGCGCCGATGCTCGCCGCCCGGTCGTCCGACGCGCGGGAGATTGTCACCGACCTGCTGGTCATCGCGACGGACCTGTACACGTGGAAGCTTCTGACCCGAGACCGCCGGCTGCCCAGGGACCAGGCCGAAGCCAGGGTCCGGCATCTCATCGCAGCGATCCTTGGAGAGTCATCGTGACGTCTTCGCTCTTCGTCACCTGGGACGGTGGCGGCAACGTGCCACCGGCGCTCGGCATCGCCGCCGAACTCCACCGGCGCGGGCACGCGGTTCGCCTGCTCGGTCACCCGCGGCAACGTCAGGCGGTGGAGGCGGCCGGGTTGCGATTCGAGCCGTACCGGCAGGCCGCCGAATGGTCGCCGGTGACGCGTACCACCAGCCCGCAGTGGGCCGTGAAATACCTGCGGCTGTTCACCGAGCGGGCCGTGGGCGCCGATGTGGCCGAGTCCCTGCGCCGCGAGCCGACCGACGTCGCCGTGGTCGACTGCATGCTGCTGGCGGGCATCAGGGCCGCGCAGGATCTCGGTGTTCCGCAGGTGACGCTGATGCACACCCTGCACCGCTACCTGCACGATGCCTGGGCCCGCGGGCCGGTCGGGCTGGTCGCGCGGGCGAAGGGCATGGCGCCGACGCGGCTGTGGCGGCGCGGCGAGCTGAGCCTGGTGGCCACCGCGCCGGACCTGGACGAGGCCGCCGCGCTGCCGGGGAATGCCCGGATCACCGGTCCGGTGTGGCCCGTCGGCACGCCCGCCCCGACCCCCCACGTACGGCAGCCACGGATCCTGGTCAGCCTCAGCTCGATCTACTACGTCGGTCAGCGGGCCGTGCTGCAGTCGGTGATGGAGGCGGTCGCCGGCCTGCCCCTGCAGGCGGTGGTCACGACCGGGCACGGCGTACGGCCCGACGAGATCCGCCCACCGGCCAACGTCGAGGTGCACCAGTTCCTGCCGCACGCGCCGATCCTGCCGACCGTGAGCCTGGTCGTGGGGCATGCCGGCCACAGCACCACCGTCCAGGCGCTGGCGCACGACCTGCCGATGGTGCTCATCCCCATGTCCTCGCTCGGCGACCAGCCCGCGGTGGCCAGGGCCGTCGCCCGGCAGGGCGCCGCCACGGTGCTGCGCAGGTCCGCCTCGGTCAGCGACATCCGAGCCGCGATCGAGCACATGCTCGGCGACGGTCCGCACCGTGCTGCGGCGGCCCGGCTCGGCAGCTCGATCCGCTCGGCCGACGGCGCCACCACCGCCGCCGACCTGATCGAGAAGCTGGCCGTCCCTACCCCGCGGCGGCCATGACGACGGGGATGGCCACGACGTTGACCCGGGAACCGTCGTGCGCCGACACCTCGTACACCTCGACCCTGCCCGGTCCGGCGGTGGCCCGCCGGTAGCCGACGTTCACCCGGTAGGCGCCGCGGCAGCCGGAGCCGCAGGCGGCGAGGGTGAACGCGGTGCCGATCTCCCGACCCGCCGCGTCCAGCACCCGGACGCTCACGGTCGCCTCGAACACCTCGGCGGTCCCGGTGACGGTGACCGGGCTGGTGACCCGGTCGCCGACCGCGGGGGCGGTCACCACGATCGGCGGCAGCAGGTCGGCGTAGTCGTCGCGCCCGGTCGGTGCGGTGTCGTCCGTGGTGAAGGCCACCCGGCGTACGGAGGGGAACTGGGTCAGCGTCCAGACCACCTGGGCCCGGCGGAGCCGGGCGGTCGCCGCGCCGCCGGTGTCGAAGCCGGTCGGCGGGACCAGCGTGGCCACGCCGCCGGCGATGCGGCTCACCTGCGTGCCGGGCGGGACCAGGGTGGCCATGCCGGCGGCGGTCTCGGCCCCGGACGGGCCGGCGGCCAGCTCGGTGAGCGCCAGCCGAGAGGTGGTCAGGGTGGCGGGTCGGGTACGCCGGGTCGGCACGAGCCGGCCGTCGCGGGCGAACCACAGCTCCACGGTGATCGTCCCGTCCGGGCCGGGCGTTCCGGCGGTGGTCGGGCCGGTCGGGCCGGCGGCCGGGGATCGGGTACGCGTGTCGGGCGAGGTGCCGGAGGTGGGCGTGCCGGGGGCCGTCCCCGTCGCGGTGGCGCCGGTGGTGGCGGAGGATCCGGCCGGGGCCGGTCCGAGGGTGCCGGTCCGGGCCGGGGCGCAGCCGGCGGCGAGCAGCAGCAGCGCCGCGAGCGGGGTGATCAGGCGTCGCATCGGTCACCTCCGGCGTCGACCGGCAGTTCGAGGCGGAAGCGGGTGCCCCGGCCGACCTCGCTCTGCACGGTCAGGCGTCCGTCGAGCAGCCGGGTGTTCTCCAGCGCGATGGCCAGGCCGAGTCCGCTGCCGGGTCCGGTGCGGGACGGGTCGACCTTGTAGAAGCGGTCGAACAGGTGCGGCAGGTGTTCGGCGGGGATGCCGGGACCCCGGTCGGTGACCTCGACGATCACCGATTCGCCGGCGTGCCGGACGTCGGCCCGTACCTCGGCGTCGCCGTGCTCGACCGCGTTGGACACCAGGTTGGCCAGCACCCGTTCCAGGCGGCGGGGGTCCGTGACGGTCGGGGGCGCCGACCCGGCCACGCGCACCCGGTCGGCCCAGCCGCCCGCGTCGACGATGCCGCCGAGCAGCGCGACGACGTCGACGGGCTGGCTCGACACGACCTCCCGTCCGGCGTCCATCCGGGAGATCTCCATCAGCTCCTCGACGAGCCGGCGGAGCCGGACCACGTCGGTGACGAGGAGTTCGGCGGCGCGGCGGGCGTCGGCGGGGAGCGCGTCGAGCTGGTCGGCGAGCAGCGACGCCGCCGCCACCAGGGCGGTGACCGGGGTACGCAGCTCGTGCGCCACGTCGGCGGTGAACCGCCGCTCCCGTGCCTGGGCCCGGGACAGCGCATCGATCTTCGTCTCCAGCGCCTCGGCCATCTCGTTGAACGAGGCGGCCCAGGCGCTGAACTCGTCCCGGCCGCGTACCGGCAGCCGGGTGTCCAGCAGTCCCTCGGCGACCGCGCGGGCCGCCCGGCTGGCCCGCCCCACGGGTTCCAGGGTCCGCCGGGCGAGGGTGTTGCCCACCCCGGCGGCGAGCAGCACCACGGCCGCCCAGCCCACCGCCAGCGCGGTGCGGAGCTGGTTCAGGCCGTCGACGAGGTCGTCCTCGACCGTCACCACGTACAGCTCGGCGGTGGAACCGGGGATCCGTCCGCCGACCACCAGCAGGTGCGGCCGCGCGCTGCCGGCGGAGCGTTGGAAGCCGAGCTGTCCGGCGGCGACGCTGCCCCGCAGGGCCCGGCCGGGCGTCGGCGCGTACCGGGGGTTGGACGCCCGGGTGTCGCCGGCGACCAGCAGCACGTGCCGTCCGTTCTGTTCGAAGCTGGCCAGCAGGTCGGCCCGGCGGGCGTCGGTCAGCGGCAGGAACTGCGCGGCGAGCACGAGCTGGTAGCGGGCGTCGGCCGCGGCGCGTTGCAGCGCGCCGTCGTAGCGGGCCTGCCGGAGCATCAGGTACGAGCCGCCGGCGAGCGCGCCGGCGGAGACGCCGGCGACGAGTACGAACGCGATGACGAGCCGGCGCCGCAGGCGCCCGGGTGCGACCGTGCCCGCCGCCATCGCGCCGTCACCCCGTCGACAGCTTGTAGCCCGCCCCGCGGACCGTCCTGATCAGCGTCGGGGCGCCGGGATCGTCCTCCACCTTGGCGCGCAGCCGTTGCACCGCCACGTCCACCAGCCGGGAGTCGCCGAGGTAGGTGTGCCCCCACACCCGGTCGAGCAGCAGTTCGCGGGTGAAGACCTGTCCGGGGCGCCGGGCCAGCTCCAGCAGCAGCCGGAACTCGGTCGCGGTCAGGATCAGCTCCCGGCCCGCCTTGCGGGCCACGAACCGGGCCGGGTCGATCTCCAGCGGCCCGGCCGTCACGGTGCTGTCGGTGACGGGGGCGACCGTCCGGCGCAGCACGGCGCGGACCCGGGCGACCAGCTCCGGCAGGTCGAACGGCTTGCGCAGGTAGTCGTCGGCCCCGCATTCCAGCCCGACGACGACGTCGATGGTGTCGGTGCGGGCGGTCAGCATCAGGATCGGCACCTGGCTGGTCCGCCGGATCTCCCGGCACACCTCGAAGCCGTCGAGGCCGGGCAGCATCACGTCGAGCACGATCAGGTCGACCGGCCGGGCCCGCCACGCGGCGAGGGCGGCCGGGCCGTCCACGGCGGTGTCCACCCGGAACCCGGACCGTCGCAGACCGAGGGCGGTGACCTCCCGGATGGAGGCATCGTCCTCGACGACCAGCACGCGGCCCTCCATGACGCCACTCAGGGTAGTCCGGGCCGGCGACCCGGGATCCTGGCGCAACGGCCGGTGATGGGGGACCGGTCGGCCCCCATCACCGGCGGCGGGATCACTCCTGCCACTGGTGGGCCACGTCGAGGACGATCCGGCTGTGCGTACCCGGACCGGTGAGCACGAAGACCCGGTACGGCAGTTGGGCGCGCACACCCACGGCGAAGGTGGTGTAGCCCTCGAAGCTGCCGCCGAAGACCACGTCCCGCAGGGTCCGGTAGCCGAGCGCGTTCGCGGCGTGGTCCCCGGTGCGGTACGGCACGGTGGCGGCGTGACCGGCGTCGTACGCGGGCGCCCGCAGCGAGACCCGCAGCAGCGCGCCCCCGGCGGTGTACGGGGACAGCGCCAACCCCTGCCCCTCGGTGTACGCCTCGCCGTACCCGACCGACCAGCCGTCCGCCGGGCCGGCGAACTCGAAGACCACCCGGTCCCAGCAGTCGTGCTGCCCGGTGCGGACGTCGACCAGCGGGGCGCTGCTGAGCGTGCCGTCCGCCTTCGCCGTGCTGCCCCAGGTGATCCCGCAGTAGGGGGTGGCCGCCGTGGCGCCACCCGCCCCGGCGAGCAGCCCGCCGAGCACCATGACCAGCGCCAGCAGTGTTCTCCTCAGTCTCATCGGTGTCCTCCCGTCGATGTTCGGGGCGATCACCGGACGGTTTCCGGTGGTCCCGTGGCTCGACGGTCGGGCTGCCGTGCCACGGCTGCTTCGCGGCGGGGTAACCGCCAGGTAACAGCCGCCGTGGCCGGTTGCTGCTGGCCCGACGCGGCGCCGGCGCCCGCGACGAGCCGGGCACCTGGGACACCGGCGCGGGTGCGCTGGAGTTCGGCTGGCCATGTTGCCGGACTCGCTGGACCGGCTACTGTGACCGGATGGCGCTGACCCGACGTCGACTGCTCCAGTCCCTCGGCGCCGCAGCGGGAATCGCCGGGGTCGGCGCGGGCGGCATCGCCCTGGTCGACGCCGAGGTGCTGCCGGGCCGGTCGGCGCTGAACCAGACCCTCGGCCGCTGCAACGCCCGTGAGCCGGACGCGCCGCGCGTGCCCGCGCCGGCGCCGGTCACCGGCAGCTTCCGCTCCGCGGCGCGGCGCCGGCAGGTCGCCTTCGCCATCGCCTACCCGCCGGGGTACGCGCCGGGCGCGCGGCTCCCGGTCTGCCTGGCCCTGCACGGGTACGGCTCGGATTCCCGCGGCACCATCCAGGCGGGCGGGTATTCGGAGTTGCTGGCCGGCGACGGCTCCAGCTCGGGGCGCGGCGAACCGGAGCCGTCGAAGCCGTCGCAGGGCGTGACCCCGTTCGCCCTCGCCGCCCCGGACGGCGGGAACGGTTACTGGCACCCGCACGCCGACGACGACCCGCTCGGCATGCTGGTCGACGAGTTCCTGCCGCTGCTCGCCGAGCGGGGGCTGCGCACCGACCGGGTCGCGGTGGCCGGCTGGTCGATGGGCGGCTATGGCGCCCTGCTCGCCGCGCTGACCTACCCCGACCGGTTCCGGGCCGTGGTCGCCACCTCGCCGGCGATATTCCACTCGTACGCCGACGCGAAGCGGGTCAACGCGGGCGCCTTCGACAGCGCCGACGAGTGGGCCCGGTATGACGTGACCGCCCGGGCACACGAGTTCGCCGGCCTGCCGGTGCGGATCGCGATCGGCGCGGCCGACCCGTTCGCCGACGCGGTCCGTACGCTGCGCGAGCGGCTGCCCGACCCGTCCGCGGTGGAGATCACCACCGGCTGCCACGACGACCACTACTGGCGGTCGGTCGCGCCCGGTCAGGTACGCGCGATCGGCGCGGCACTGGCGGACTGACCGCTGCGGGGCGTTCCGGTGGCCGGTGGTGACCCCGGCCGACGGGGTGATGGCGCTCAGCGTTGCTGTCGTTGCTGGCAGGGGACGCAGTACCGGGCCGACGGCCGGATCTCCAGCCGGGCGACCGGGATCTCGCCGCCGCAGCTCTCGCAGCACCCGTAGGTGCCCTCGGACATGCGCCGCAGCGCTCCCGCGCTGTCCGCGATGCCCTGGCGGGCAGTTTCCATGAGTGCCCGCAACGTGTCGGGGTCGTGGCCACCGTGGCCGGGCTCCCGGCTGTGCGCGGTGAGTTCGAGGAGCTGACCGGTGTGCGTCTGGAACTGCTGTTCGAGGATGTCGCGCAGGGCGGCGGTACGGCTGCGGAGCGTGTCGGTCATGGCTGGGAACCTCTCCGTGGAGCACGTCGGTGCGGGGCCGGTGTGAAAGGTGGTGGTGCGGTCGTGGCTCGGCTCAGTCGCCGGCGGCCGGGTGGCGGGCGGCGGCCGCGGCGGCCAGGCTCGCACCGGTCAGTGCGGCGGTACGGGGGCCCGCGGCACGGTGCACCGGGGCCCCCGTTGTGGCGGCAAGGCGGTCTCTCAGGTCAGGTCGGGTGGCCCCGTCCCCGACCAGGACCAGTCCGCGGGCCAGGGCGGCGGCGGCCGCCGGCACCGCCTGGGGCCCGTGGGTCAGGTCCCGCACCAGGCGGGCGAGCCGGTCGGCGAGCACGTCGACGGTGGCTCCGTCGGTGAGGTCGCAGGTGCCGAGGTTCGCCCGCCGGCCGGCGACGACCTGGCTGTCCCGCAGGACGGCCACCTCGGTGAGCTGGGCGCCGACATCGGCGACGAGCAGCGTGCCGGCGCCGGCCCCGGCGCCGATGGCGGCGGCGCGTACGGTGTCGATGAACAGCAGTCGCGCTGGCGCGAAGACGGCGTCGAGGACCCGCCGGGTGGTGTCCTGGTCGGCCGTCGTGGACAGCAGCGGACGGCACGCCACGACCAGGGGCCGGGCCGGCACGCCGACCCGGTGCTGTCGCAGTAGCTGGGACAGTGCCGTGGCGCATCCGCGACCGTCGATCACCCGGCCCCGCCGTACCAGTGGATGTCGTCGGGCCGACCGGTCGGTGATCACGGTGGTGAGCGGTTCGTGGCCACCCAGCCGGATCCGCAACTGACCGCTGCCGAGGTCGACGGCGATCGGGCTGGGCCGAAAGGTGGCCGGGTCGTGGACGCCGGTGCGTGCGGAGACGGTGCCAGCGGTGTCCAAGGGGCGACCGGCGGGGGCCTGGGCGACGGGCATGCTGACCTCTTCTTCCACGGTGGAATATGACGATGCGCCGCCCCGACGTGGGGCGACGTGGGAATTGGGCGGGAGCACGCGGACCGGCGGGCCGCGCTCATCCGGCTCGGGTCAGCCGCTGACGGTGCCCGGCGTGCGGACTGGCGCGGGCTGGCGCGGCCGGGGCACCGATCGTGCAGCCACCTCGCTGGTCGTCATCACCCACCCCCTCGCCGGCCAGGAAGCCTGTCGAACCTCCAGGGTCGGTCCGAAGTCGCGGACCGACATGGCCTGCGGCCGGCCAACTTCCGGCCTCTTCGTTGCCGGCCACCGGCGACCTGTCGCGACCGGAGACCGGCCGGCGAGCCGGCCGCGGCCACCGCCGGGAAGGGCGGCGACGGGATGCGGTTCGTACGGCTATGGTGGGCCGCATGGCAGTCCTTCGGCCCCGACTGGACGTCGCTTCGCGCACCGCGCTGGCGATGTTCGTCGTGGTGGCCGTGCTCACCGCACTCCGGCGGGCCGGCGGCACCATGGGCCGGTGCGCCGTGGTCCGGCCGGCGAGCGCCATCGCGGGATTCGTCCCGGCCTGGTCGGCCGACCGGGCGCCGCCGGGCCTGCCCGCCTGAGCGCGCCGTCCCGCTTTCCGCACCCCTGGTCCGCGCCGCGCCCCGAGCCACCCGGCCCGGTGGCGCCGGCCGACCTGGCCGCTACCCGCGGCCCCACCAGCCCCTCCCGTACGGAGCACCGATGAAGATCGAACACACCCCACTACCCGGTATCGGGATGCAACACACCTTCACCACCGCCCAGGGCCGCCGGGTCGGGGTGGTCGAATACCGCGGACTGGACCGCCGGGACGTCATCTACGACGACCTGGACGATCCGGACAGGACCTGCGAGCTCCGCCTCACCCGTTCCGAGGCGGTCACGCTGGCCGGCCTGCTGGGCCTGCTCGACGTTATCGGCGGCGACCAGCGGAGTTGACGGGGCTTCGGCCGCTACGACGCGGGGCCGGGCAGCGGCTGGCGCGGCCAGTCCAACGCCCTCGCGCCGTACACCGCGGTCTGCAGCGTGAACCGGTCGCGCGGGTCGTTCGGGTCGTATCCGCTGAGCGTTCTGATCCGGTCCAGCCGGTAGGTGACCGTGCGGACGGACACGTGCAGGCGGCGGGCGGCGTCGGTGGCGACCCCGCCGGCGGCGAAGTATGCGTCCAGGGTGTCCAGCAACGGCTGGGCCCCGCCGCGGGCGTGCCGCAGCGGGCTGAGCGCCGCCTGGACGAGATCCACGATGGCGGGCTGATCCCGTAACAGCACGCGGTAGACGAGCAGGTCTCGGGCGTCGATGACGGGGGTGTCGGCGTTCAGCCGCTGCGCCGTCATCAACGCCTCGCGGGCCTCCTCGTAAGAACGGGCGATGCCGTACAGGCCGGGGTGCGGGCGGCCGACCGCCACCTGCCACGGGCCGCCTCGCGGCAGGCGGTCCAACTCGGCGTGCATCAGTCGCCCGAGGTCGCCGGACACCTCCCGCCCGTGGACGCCGCGGTCGGGTGCGACCGCGTCGGCGGGCGCGATCACCACGAGTAGCCCTTCCTTCGTCGCCACCAGCACGTCGCGGTCGCCGAGCCGGTCGAAGATGACGCCTTCCAGCGCGCTGATCGCGGCGTCGGTGTCCGGGAGCCGGCGGCGCGGCGCGGCCAGTGCCACCTGGTGCACCCGGGCCAGGTCCAGGCCGAACGGCTCGGCGCGTTCCACCAGGCCACCCAGGTCGGAGTCGCCGCGTAGCAGGTCGTCGACGAGTTCTCGGCGCAGCGCCTCTTCCCGCCGGACCAGCTCCCGGCGGGCCACGGCGTAGCCGTCGGCGAGGGTGGCCACCGCGCTGTCGACGACGTGCAGCACCGCCTCGGCCGACGCGCGGACCACGTTGCTGTCCGTGGAACTGGTCAACTGGGGCAGCTGCTGCCACAGCCGCCGGGCCGCCGACAGGTACAGCCGGACCGCCCGTCCCGCCGACACGCCCTGCTCGGCGGCGCGCCGCCCCAGCATGCCCACGGCGTCGAGCTCGGCGCGCCGGGGCCGGCGCCCGGTCACCGCCGCCTCGGCGAGCAGCCACAGGTAGTCCCCGAGCAGGTCCACCGGCACCCCGCCGGCGTCGGCGCTGGCGGCTCGGGCGATCGCCGCCAGGCACGCGTCCCGCTCCGACCCGGCCGCGGGTCCCCGACCGGTCCGCCGGCCACCGCCAGTCAATCCCTGGGCTCCTCTTGGAACGTGGCCGGCGTCGGCTGCCGACCCGATCCGGTCAGCCTATCGAGGCGAGCCGCGCGGCGACGCGACCCGACGTCGGGTCGGCTCGGCTGGCCTGGAATAAGCCCATTTGTGCCAGTCTTGCGTCGTTTGGCCGCTAACGTGGCCGCTGTTGGATCGGGAGAGAGGGCGACCGTGACCAGTCATTCCATGCCGGCGGCGGCAGGCAGCCGAGGGACAGCCTGATGCGCCGGTCGCTGGCGCTGCGTACCGCTGCCATCCTGACCGTGGTCCTGGCGGTGCTGCTCGGCGGCGTCTATCTGATCGGCCGGTCCCCGGTGCCGCGAGCGGCGTCGCCCGGCGTCACGCCGTCCGCCACCGCATCCCCCATCCCCGCCGGGGTCCAGACGACCACCGGCTCGGCCCAGGTCGCGCTGACCTTCAACGACGGGCCCGATCCCACGTGGACCCCGCTCGTCCTGAAAGCGCTGCGCCAGTTCCACGTCAAGGCGACGTTCTGCCTGCGCGGCGAGAACGTCCAGGCGCATCCGGAGCTCGTGCGGGCCATCGTGGCCGACGGTCACACCGTGTGCAACCACACCTGGAACGAAGACTTCGAGCTCGGCGGTCGGCCACGCATGGACATCGAGGGCGATCTGCTCCGTACCAGCCAGGCCATCCACGCCGCCGCACCGCACGCCCCGATCAAGTACTTCCGGCAGCCGGGCGGGAACTGGACGCCGCAGCTTGTCGCCATCGCTCAGGACCTGGGCATGACCAGCCTGCACTGGGCAGTAGACCCCCAGGACTGGGAGGAACCGTCGGCAGCCGACATCATCTCCACCGTCTCGAAGGGCACCAGGGCTGGCTCCATCGTGCTCTTCCACGACGGCGGCGGCGACCGGCGGAACACCGTCAGCGCCCTCGCCACCCTGCTGCCCGACCTGGTGAGCCGCTTCCAGTTCGAGGCGTTGCCCGTCGACGTGCCGCTGACCGGCCAGACCCGAGCGCCATCACCACCCGTACAGCAAGGCGGGCAACCGTAGGAGGCCGTCGATCAGTCCGGGGCTGGTCTCCGATCAGCTCCGCCCGGCGTCGCCAGATGGCCTCCCACTGCCCGGTGCCGGACGGTTGGCCCGTTCCGCGCCGGGTCGCGATGTCGACGATGCGGGGCGGGCGCGCAGGTGCAGGCGTTCGCCCTGCCGGCCGAACAGGCTGAGGAACTCGACCGGTTCGGCGTCGGCGGCCCCGAACCAGTGCGGTACGCGGGTGTCGAACTCGGCCGCCTCGCCGGGGGAGAGCACCAGGTCGTGATCGCCGAGGACGAGCCGCAGCCGCCCGTTGAGGACGTAGAGCCATTCGTAGCCCTCGTGGGTCTGCGGGTCGGGTTCGCTCCGCCGTCCGTCGGCCGGGATCACCAGCTTGTACGCCTGGATGCCGCCGGCCCGGCGGGTCAGCGGCAGCATGGTCATGCCGTGGCGGGTGACCGGGCGCAGGTGGATGCGCGGGTCGCCGGTGGGTGGGGCGCCGACGAGTTCGTCGAGCGTGACGTCGTGGGCTCTGGCCAGGGGGAGCAGGAGTTCGAGGGTCGGCCGGCGGGTGCCGGACTCCAGCCGGGACAGGGTGCTCACCGAGATGCCGGTCGTTGTCGACAGTTCGGCCAGCGTGGTGTTGCGCTGTTGGCGAAGTGCGCGGAGCCGGGGGCCGACCGCGTCGAGCGCCTTGTCGAGGTCGTCTTCCATTCGGCCAGTTTGCCAGAACGGCAACAGAGCTTGCCACTGTAGCCGTGTTGGTCGGATGGTTTCCGCAGGAGGTGGTCAGGGTGACCGATCAGCTGGAGGACGGCTACGACGTGGCGGTGATCGGCGGGGGCGCCGCGGGGTTGAGCGGGGCGCTGATGCTGGCCCGGGCGCGCCGGTCGGTGGTGGTGATCGACGGGGGTGCCCCGCGCAACGCCCCGGCCGAGGGGGTGCACGGGTTGCTGGCCCGCGAGGGCGTGCCGCCGGCCGAGCTGCTGGCGCGCGGCCGGGCTGAGGTCCGTGGCTATGGCGGCCACGTGGTGGCCGGTGAGGTGGGCGCGGCAACGTGCGAGGGCGACGGGTTCGCGGTGGCGCTGGTCGACGGCCGGACGGTGCGGGCACGCCGGTTGCTGGTGGCCACCGGGCTGGTGGACGAGCTGCCGGACCTGCCGGGACTGCGGGCCAGGTGGGGCCGGGACGTGCTGCACTGCCCGTATTGTCACGGTTGGGAGGTCCGGGAGCAGGCGATCGGGGTGTTGGCCACCGGGCCGTTGTCGGTGCATCAGGCGTTGCTGTTCCGCCAGTGGAGCGCCGATGTCACGTTCTTCACCCACACCATGCCACCGCCCGGCGACGAGGAAGCGGAGCAGTTGGCCGCCCGCGGCATCCGGGTGGTGGACGGCGAGGTGGCGTCCCTGGAGATCGTCGAGGACCGCCTCGTGGGCGTACGGCTCAGCGACGGCCGGCTGGTCCGCCGCGACGCCCTGGCGGTGTCGTCGCGGATGGTGGCGCGCGCCGGGTTCCTGGCGGCGCTCGGGCTGCGGCCGGCGGCACACCCGGCGGGCGTCGGCGAGTACCTTCCCGCCGACCCGACCGGCCGTACCGAGGTGCCCGGGGTGTGGGTCGCGGGCAACGTCACCGATCTGGTCGCCCAGGTGGGCGGCGCCGCCGCTGCGGGTGCCGCCGCGGCCGCCCAGATCAACGCCGACCTGGTCGCCGAGGACACCCGGCGGGCGGTGGCCGCCTGTCGGGACCCGTTCTCGGCCCGGTCCGAGGCGCGAATCAGCGAGCTGGTGACCGGTGACCGTCGCCACGGTCTCTGAAGAGGGGGAGGTGGACCACGGTCAGCTCAGGTCACGGAACCGGTCCAGGATGATGACGGCGAACGCGACGAGCAGCGGTACGGCGGCCAGGTCGAGCAACCGGAGGGCCTCCGGCCGCGCCCGTCGCGCGGTGAGCTGCACCGTGATCCGGGCGATGAGCGCGACCAGCAGCAGGGCGAGCACGGTCGCCTGGACCGGCCCGGACCGCGCCATGCTGAGCAGGGTGTCAGTCAACCGGCCTCCATCCATCGCTTCCGGCGGTGCTGCCGGACGCTTCGGACCAACTCGATCAGGGCGACCAGCGACGCGATCACGGTGAGGGTGAGGATCCCGAGCAGCGGCGACCACAGGTGCAGGTGGATCATCCCCTGCGCGACCAGGATGCCGAGGGCGAGGCTGAGCGCGACGCCGACGACGAACCGGGTGAGCCCGTCCGGTATCCGGATCAGCCTCGCGCAGGCCAGCCCCGGCGCCACGGCGAGGTAGCCGAGGACGCTGACCATCCGCAGGATCCCAGGCACGTCCCAGAGGACGAGGGCGATGACGGCGTCGCCGGCGACGAGCGTCACCAACGCCGGCCATGGCGTACCCGACGGGAGGCTGGCCCGTGGGGAGGGGAGTCGAGGGTCAGCAGAAACCGGGCGGGCATGGCTGTCGGGCTCGGCGATCTGGGTCATCGGCCGCCACTCTCGCCGCTGGCGAGGACGTAGATCCTCGCCTCGGGATTGGAGTAGACGAGCTTGAAGTCCCCTGAGTCGACGACCTCCCGTTCCACGCTCTCGCCCCAGCCCCGTGGCTTGCCCAGGAACGTCTCCGCGAAGACGAACTGCCCCTTCGTCATGATCAGATATGCGCCCTTCGGGTTGCCCCGCATCTCCGCCTCGATCGCGATGGCCGTCGTCGGCCCGAGATCCTGGCCGAGGGGCAGGTACTCGTACCGTTCGACGCCCTGCGCCCGCCAGGGGACGTTGGAGGTCACCGAGACGAACGAGGTGCCCGTCGGGGCGTTGGCGTAGAGCCACTCCACGGCCCGATGGTCGGCCGGGCGCACCTGCTCGAAGGCGTCGTTGCCGTATCGGGCGACGAAGAACGCGCCGGTGAGGAGCGTGCTCAACGCGCCCGCCATGAGGACCGCGGGGACACGACGCCGCGCCGGCCACACCGGGACCAGCAGCGCGGCCAGCAGGATCGCCATGAACGGCAGGGCGAACGCGTACACCCGGAGGAAGATCTCGCCGCCGTAGCTCTGCATCGCCAGGAGGAGGAACGGCGCCCCGGCGAGCGCCAGGAGCACCAGGACGGGCTGCCCCCGACGCATTCGTCGCCACGCGCCGACGGCCGCCAGCCCCCAGACCGCCATCGCGAGGACGACCCGCAGCCACACCACCATCTGGTGCCCCGCGTCGCCGTGTACCCGTTCGACCGCCCCGTCCTTGACGGTGCCGCCGACATTGCCGAAGGAGCCGAACATGTCGTTCAGGTGCCCCTGCCAGTAGGCGACGGCACCGTAGCTGATGTAGGCCATCAGCGCGACGGCGAGCAGGACCGGCAGGGTACGGAGCGTGCAGCGGCGGACCAGCACCAGCGCACCGACGCTGACCACGATCGCTATCGGGGTGAGCTGGTGGCTCACGGTACCGGCCGCGAAGACGGTGAGGACCACCGCCACCAGACCGACCAGCGACGCCCGGCTGGCCTGCTCGGCCACCGGGTCGAGCAGCATCGGTCTCGGCGGGAGCCGGAGCAGGCGCAGCAGCAGACCGACCAGGCTGTCCAGGAACCGTTGGCGGTACCGGCCCCCGGACCGGACCGGGTGGAACCAGCGGACCAGCACCAACAACACGACCAGGTAGAAGAGGTAGTTCAGCGCCTGCGGGCCGAAGTAGTCCTGCCCCACCCAGTTGGCGGGGAAGAACAGCCACAGGGCGAGCCACGCCGCCCGCGCGTCAGTCGACGAGATCCGGGCCAGTCGGAAGACCGCGGCACCGTAGAGCAGGTTGAACCCCACGGGTGCCCAGGCGAGCAGCGGCATGGCGTCCGGCATCCCAGCCGCCCGCGTCGCCATGGCCGTCAGCGCGAAGAACCCGGGCCAGCTGAACCGGGCGTCCAACTCCGGCAGCGTCTCCCCGGTGCGGGCGATGTAGTCGGCGAAGCCAACGTGCAGCCAGCCCGAGATCACCCGCGGCAGTGGCTCGATGATCGGCGCCGCGCCGAAGATCAGGATGACGAGCACCACCACGTGCGCGGCGAGCAGGGTGTCGGACGCCGGGCGGGTGCGGAACACCCCGTGGAGGAAGCTCACGGTCAGCAGGGCCAGCGCGCCGTACAGTTCGGGACGGAGCGCGGTGACCAGGCCGAGCGACCCGATGTCGGCGGCATCCCCCCGCTTCAGGGCCCAGACCCCCAGCGCGAGCGCCGCGACGGGCGCCGCCCACTCGCTGCCGGTGAGCAGACCGGTTCGTATCCGTTGACCGGCGGTGACCGGAACGGCCAGCAGCGCCGGGTCGCCGCTCACGACGCGCCCCTCAACAGCCGCAGCATCGACGGGAGGACGGCAGCCATCACCACGACCTGTCCGGCGAGGTACGCGTAGCCGACCCCGACGACCCCGATCTCGGCCATCGCCACCAGCGCCAGCGACACGACCAGGGCGCTCGTGGACGCCTGCACGGCGATGATGCGCCCCACCCGGCGTTGCACCCGGGACGCCGCGACGAAGACGGTCAGCACCAGCTTGGGCAGCACCGCGACGGCGAAGAGCCGCAGGGTGTCCGAGCCGGTCGAGGCGTAGTCACTGCCGAAGAGGGCCAGCAGCACCGGTGCCGACACCCAGAGCAGGACGACCGCCGGTACGAAGAGGAGCAGGCCTCGCCGCAGCACCTGCCGCGCGTACGCCGCGAGCCGCGACTCGTCGGCGGCGGCCTCCACGGTCAGCGAGGTGCCGAAGTGATACGCCACCAGTTCCAGGGAGCCGCCGAGGAGCCAGGCCACGTAGAAGACGCCGTTGGCCTCCGCGCCCAGTCGGGCGGTCACGATCAGCGGCAGAGCGTTCGTGCCGGCCTGCATGAACAGATATCCGACGTAGTCCAGCGCCACGAACCGGGCGAGTACCCGACGGCCCGGCAACACCGCACCGGTGCGGCGTGCCCGCTGCCGGGGCAGCAGCCGGCGGAAGACCAGCGCGTTGACGGGGACAAGCGCCGCGACGACCGCCAGGTTCCAGGAGATGAAGATGCCCAGGGTCGGTACGCCGCCGGCGAACAACACCAGCAACGCGATCTTGGCGAGCCCGAAGGCGGTGTTCTCAACCGGTACCCAGACGACCCCGCGCAGGGCGGTCAGCACGCTGTCCTGCAGGGTGAAGACGCACCAGGCGGCGACGGAGAGGACGAACGCCACGGCGAGCAGGGGAGAGTGGTGCAGGAAATCGAGCCGGTCGCTGACCAGGGGGGCGAGCAGCAGGAAACCGCAGCTCAGGGCGAGTGACGCGAGACAGGTGACCGCGTAGGCGTACCCGACCAGCCGGCTGCCCTGCTCCGCCGCGGCAGGCAGGAAGCGGGCCAGGGCGCCGTTCAGATTGAGTTGGGAGAGGTTGCTCAGAAACGTCATCGTGGACACCATCGCCGCCCCGACACCGAGCTCGGCCGGCGAGTAGAGGCGAGCGGCGAGAGCCCAGTACGCGATGCCGAGCACCGAGCTCAGGGCCGTGTTGAGCATCAGCGCGTAGACGTTGCCGTTCAGCGGGTCGCGCAGGTGCTGGCGCAGCCGAACCCCGATCGGCTCGGCGACGGTGGGGGCCGTGCGGCCGATCGCCGGGTCCGCGGTCCCGGTGGGTTGGGCGCTCACGAGGTCATCCCTCCTCTCGTTTCCGGTGCTCTCCCTGAAGTCACGAGGTCGGGTGGCTCAGCCGCGGGCGCGCGGTGTGCACCAGCTGCCGGGCCCGCCGGTACGCGCGCCAACCCCGGGTGCGCAACCGCTCGCCGCGCCAGGCCAGCGGCCGGCCGGTGCCCTGAAGCAGGGCCTCGATTCCGGCGACGCCGGTGTCCCGCTCGATCAGCACCCGGGCGATGGCGAAGACGTCGTCGCCCGAGTGGCTCAGCGCGTTCTTGACCGCGCAGGCGGAGGTGTAGCCGGCGGCGCGCACCGTGGTCCGCACGGCGGGGCTGTGGTATCCGTACGGATAGGCGAACGAGTGGACCGCGGTGCCCGTCACGGCCTCCAGCATCTGTCGGCTCTCCACGATCTCCTGGTGCAGCTCGGCGGGGCGTAGGCAGTCGAGCGCACGGTGGCTCCGGCTGTGCGACCCGATCTCCAGCCCGTGCGCCTGCAGCTCACGGAGCTGGTCCCAGTCCAGTGACGGATCCGCGTCCGGCAGCGGCGCCGCGCCCACCCGGGCGGCGATGACGTACGCGGTCGCCGTGAGACGGTGCCGCAGCAGCACCGGCAGCGCGGTCTCGGCGAGGTCGGGGAAGCCGTCGTCAAAGGTGATCAGCACAGGTCGCGGCGGCAGCGAGGCCAGCCCGTGCAGCACGGCCGCGTAGCCGCCCACCGTCATCGGCGTACGCCCGCGTTCCCGGATCAGCGCCATCTGCTCGTCGAAGTCGCCCGGCGACACCGACCAGCGCAGCGTGCCGTCTCGGCGTACGTCGCCAATGCTGTGGTAACACAGGACGGGGACCGCGGCCCTCGGTGAACCGTTCACGTGCGGCTCCTTCCGGCTCGGGCCGCGGCGGCGGCGTAGTGGGCCGGCCCGAGTGCCAGCCCGCAGAGTTCGAGGACGGTCAGCGAGGCGGGATAGTCCTCCTGCTTCCGGCTGTTCTTCGCCGACCCGGGCCGCAGGGCGTAGGCGATGCCGCGGGGCAGCCGCCCCAACAGCTCGCGTCGGGCGGTCGGATCACTCGCCAGGCATTTCGTCAGTACGGCGCCGAGGCCGACCCCGTACAGGTACATGGTCCGTCGCAGGGCCCGCAGCTCACGGCGGTGCGTGTGCCAGACGATGGCCCCGGGTTCGTAGGCCAGCGCGTGCCCGGCGAGCACCGTACGCAGCAGCACATCGATGTCCTCCCCGCTGCGCAGCCGCGGATCGAAACCGCCCAGCCGGCGCAGCGCGTCGGTGCGGAACGCCATGTTGGCGCCGGAGCCGTACGAACCGGGCAGGTACGGGTGGAGGGACGGCGCTGGCACGTCAACGCGACGCCCGTCCCCCACCTCGAACGTGGCGGACCCGGCCCGGTCGAACCGCCGCCGCTGGCAGCCCTTGCCGTAACCGCCGTACTGCTCCAGCCAGATCTGCGACGGCGTGTCGAGTTCCCGGGCGAGGACCTGGCCGGTCACCCCGGCCACCTCGTCGTCGGTGAAGCCGTCGACCAGGCTGCGCAGCCACCCCCGGTCCAGGATGACGTCATCGTCGGCGAACGCCACGATTCCGCCCCGAGCCTCGGCCAGTCCCCGGTTGCGGGCGTGCGCCACACCGGGTCGCGGTTCGCCGGCGTAGCGGAACCGCGGATCGTCGGCGGTGCGTCCGGCGACGATCCGCGCCGTGTCGGTGACCTGTGGCGCGTTGTCCACGACGACGATCTCGAAGTGGGGGTAGTCGAGGGCGGCGATCGAGTCGAGGGCGGATTCGAAGAGCGGCGTGCGCCCACACGTGGGCACGACCACGCTGACGAACGGGGTGTGCTCCACCGCCGGCGGGCGGGACGGACACGACCCGGCCCCGGCGGGAGGCGCGGACGCTTCGGCACAGAGCGCGTTTCCGGTGCCGTCGGTCTCCTCGACCGGGCCGGGGTCGCGCCGGTCGAGCGGGGGCAGGCCGTCACGCCGCAGGTGCTCGTCGATCACCGCGGCGAGGCGGGCCCGGATCGCGGCGGTGAGCGCCGGCGCGGGCAGCCCGCCGGCCGGCAGCGTGACGTCGACCAGCCCGAGCGGCTGCCCGTGCAGCCGGACCAGGACGTGCGCCGCGCCGTACCGGCTGCCGTCCGGCCCGCCCGTGTCGGGCACGTCGGGCACCCCCTCGGAGAGTTCCACGGCGAGCACCCGTATCGGTGCCGGACCGGCCCGGCGCCGGGGAGCCGGCTCGCTGACCGCCTGCGAGGTGCTCCGGGCCCGGGCCGAGAGGTAGCCGGCGGCGGTCACCAGCAGCCCGGCGACGATCGCGCCGGAGCGCAGCAGCCCGGCGCGGTCGCCGGCACGGACCTGGCGCAGGCCGCGGCGCACCCCGGCGGGGAGGGTACGGCGGGTGTACGTGCGCTCGGTGGCGAGGCCGACGTCGCTGCCGACCAGCCGGGCGACGACCGCTTTTGATCGTCCCTCCGAGAAGCAGCGCTGCCGGAAGTAGCGCCACGTTGCCCGGTCCACCGTCACCCGGTGCTGGACCCGGGCGGCGGGCTCGTAGAGGACCATGCCGTCCGGTTCGAGCTGTCGGACCCGGATGCAGAGCTCCGTCTCTTCACAGCCGACCGGCGTCCGGCCGACTCGGCCGAGCGCCGGGTCGAAGCCGGCGGTGCGCTCCAGGACCGACCGGCGGAAGGACATGTTGCAGCCGATGACGTTTCGGACGGGTGCGACCTCCGTGGGCTGGCCGGTGAAGCTGCACCCGACCACCCAGTCGAACTCGGGAGGGAGCCAGCGTGGCCGTTCCTCCTCCCAGGCCGGTACGGCGTGGCCGCCGACCGCGAGCACCCGCTCGTTCTGGTAGTGCGGCAGCAGCCGGGCCAGCCAGTCGGGCTCGGCCTCGGCGTCGTCGTCGAGGAAGGCGACGATCTCGCCGATCGCCCGGGCCAGGCCGGTGTTGCGGGCCGCCGAGAGGCCGCGCCGACCGGTGTTCGCGACGACGGTCAGCTCGGGGAAGGTTGCGCGCACCCGCTTCAGCAGCGCCGGGTTGTGGTCGACGACCACGACGACCTGCGCCGCCGGTCTGTCCTGCGCCAGCACGGAGCCGACCGCCCGGACGATCTGTGGCCACCGCCGCTCGGTGTAGACACAGACGACCACGGTCACCGTCGGGGCCGAGCCGGGCTCGGCCGGTGCCGCCGGGTCGAGGACGGCGACCGGCTCAGACGTTGGCGAGGACGCGTTCGACGTTGCCGCGGATCCAGCGTGGATCGTCATGGTCACCTTCCGAATCGATGAACAGCAGGATGTGGCGTAGCCAGTAGAGGAGCAGGGCCGGTCGGGGCGGGATGCCGTCCAGCCAGTCGGCCGCCTCGTCCACGGGGACGTCGAGCGTCCGGTCGATACCGTGCCGAAGCGCCTCGACGACGATCTCGCCGAGTTCGTCGCCGCGGGCCAGCCGACGGGCGAGGACGTGCAGGTGCAGCAGGTCGTGCAGGGGAAGTTGGCGGGCCGAGGCCCGGTCCCAGTCGACGATCCCGGTCACCTGGCCGTCCGGCGAGGTGGCCAGCACGTTGCCGGGCCAGAAGTCGCCGTGGATCCACGAGGTGTGCACGGTGCGGCCGACGAGGGCGTCGGCGAGTTCCTCCCGCAGGCGCCAGATCGTGTCGAGCAGCCGGTCCCGTCGCGGGTGGGTGGCGACGAATCCGTTCAGCCGGCGGAGTGGACGGTCCACCCACTCCGCCACGGTGGCCCAGTCGAGCACGATCCGTTCCCGGGTGAGCTGGTGCAGGTCGCGGATGATCCAGCCGGCGGATGCGAGCAACGCGGCCCGCTGGGTGCGCCGCAGCATCATCCGGTTGGCCGGGGTGCCCCGCAGTGCCCCCTCCACGCAGTAGTAGCGTCCGTCGATTTCGCCCTGCGCCGCGCAGTGCGGCAGGAGCGAGCGCATGCCGGGTAGGCGCGGGTTCGTCCACAGCAGGTCGAGTACCTCGGCCTGGCGTCGGAGGCCCTCGACAGCCCGGTCGGTCCAGGGCACCTTGACCATGTAGCGTCCGCCGGACTCGCGGCCCTGCACCGTGGCGACGGCGACCGACGTGCTGGTGAAGGTGACCGTCTCGGTCCGCCACAGCGCGTCGTCGGTGGCGGTCGCCCAGGCGACGAGGCGGGGGGCGACGGTGGCGGTCCAGCTCCGCTCCGGCCGGTGCAACCAGCAGGCGAGCCGGTCCCGCAGGACCGGCTGCGCCCAATGTACGGCGCCCCTCACCGGGCCGTCCGCTCGACGTAGTGCCGCCAGATCCGGCCGAGCGCGTCGGCGAGCACCAGATCCGGCGTCCGGTCGGCGTCCACCCGCTCCAGGTGCGGGATACGCCGGCGCAGCCGCCGGTACTGCTCGCGTTCCCGCTCGAGGTGCTCGGCGTCGTACTCGCCGGAGCGGCGGTGCATGACCGGACCTGGAACGTCCAGCAGCAGCACCACGTCGGGTGCCGGGCAGAGTCGGCTCAGCAGGTGGAAGTACGGCCGCTTGAGCCAGACCAACGGCCCGCGCGGCGGCAGTAGGGCGTCGTAGACGTAACGGTCGAAGACCACCATCCGGCCCAGCGCCCGGTGGCGCACCGCCGTCAGGTAGCGCCGCCATACGGTGAACGGGCGCAGGAGAATACGTACGCCCTGCTCTGCGGTGCTGCGCGGCGCCTCGTTCGACGGCCAGAGCCCCATGTAGACGCGGCGTACCGGAAAGTAGAACGCCGACTCGATGCCCTTGGCCAGGGTGGACTTGCCAGATCCGTCGGGGCCGATCAGGGCGACGCCGGCACCGCGACGGCTCCACGCCTGCAACGGTCGTTCGATCGAACGCAGGGCGGCCGAGCCGACGAGACGGCGGGCCGCGCTGGCCGGACGGGTCCACCACCAGGCGGCGAGCAGTCGCCGACGTACGGCCGGCAGCGCGGCCGGGCGACCGGCCCGCCAGTATGCCAGCAGCATCCGGGCCGCCCGGTCCGGTAGCGCGCGGGCGAGCGGACCGTCGAGTGTGGCGTGCCCATCCAGTTGTCGCAGCCGACGTAGGTGGTGGCCGGCGACGGTGCCCTTGTCGAGCACACAGTGCAGCAGCAGTGCCCAGAACTCGTCCCCAGGCGCGGGTACCCACACGCCGTCCTGGCGTGTCCGGCGGCCGAGGCACTGGTCGGCGGCCAGGGCGCGCACCTCGAAATGACGGCCGTAGGCGAGCTCCGTCACCAGGTCGAGTTCGACCCACGAGTTCGTGGCCCCGTCGAGGCCGAGGAAGAACCGGTGACTGCCCCGGCCGTGACTGGCCAGGCGGATCAGGCCGTGGGCCGTCATGACGGCCTCGGCCCGCGCGAGATCGGCCGGCGCGACCAGGAGATCAAGGTCCCCGGGGGCGATGAGCGCCTCCGGGCCGCCGCGTAGCAGGCACCAGCGGACGCCGGCCTCGTCGAGGCCGGCCAGCAGCCCCCGGGCGAGCCCGTGCGCGGCCGTGGCCGGTGCCGCCGGCCACGGCGGTTCCGAACGGCCCGCCACCGCCGTCGTCGGCGGCGGGCCCGGCGGTGTACGGCTCATGCACCGCTCCGCACCGGCCGGAGCGCCAGGATCCGCCGTACGCCGCCACGAGCACGCTGGACCAACGGGGTGATCGGCACCCGCTCGATCCGGTAGCAGGCGTAGTCCTGGCTGACGGCGCCGAAGCGGCTCTTGAACAGCTCCAACGAGGACACCCGTGCCGAGTCGCCCATGTTGTAGGCCACGCACCCGGCCTCGATCGCGTCCGCGATCGCCGTCTTGTGCAACAGGTAGTTGGCATAGACGGGGCCGGCGAGCTTCTCCAGCATCGCGCCGCGCCAGTACATCGCCGTCGTCGCGCCGAACAGCACGACGATCGCGGCGACCGGTCGTCCCTCGTGGTACGCGGCGTATATCCGGCACCGGGAGCCGAGCATCTCCGCGACGGTGCGCAGCTTCCGGTGCGGCTCCCGTCGGGCGGCCAGCCGCCGGGCGAGCGGGAGCGGGAGCCGGTCCCGCCGCGCCCAACGGTCGACGGATTCACCGTAGAGCTGATGGAAGACCGGGACCAGCCGGCCCGTGTCGTCCCGCTCGACGAGGACGCCGGCCCGCTCCGCGCGGCGGATCCGGTTGCGGGTGTCGCTGCGGAACCGCTTGCGCCAGACCTCGTCGAAGCCGCCGTCGAGGTGGACCGTCTGCGTCATCCGCTTCTCGCGCAGCACGCTCGCCGGCACCACCGCCTCCCACGTCCCCGCCGCCGCCGGGTCAGGGCGGACCAGGGTGCTCAGCACGTGCCGCCGTGCCAGGTCGGTGACCACCATGCGGACGTCCTCCGGTCGGAGCTCGCCGCCCTCGCAGACCAGCCCGCCCGGTCCCCAGCCGACGGGGAGCCCGAAGTCCGCCGCGAGGATCGGACCGAGCCCCGGGCGTCGTACCAGCGGAAGGATGAGGCGCCTGCCGTCGGCGGTCTCGTAGAGCCGCGAGACGTCCGCATAGCCTTCGACCGTGCACACGCAGCGGAGCCAGGTCGGCGTCTGGCTGGGCAGCGCGTTCGGCGCGGAGGCGAGCACCTGCTCCCACACGTCGACCGGAGCCGGACTCGTCACCCGCAGCGGTCGCAGCTCGTCGGGCGCCGGCTCGACGCGGCGATCGAGGCTGGTCCCGGCGCTCACGACGATCCCAGCGGGAGGTCGGCGTGCCAGTAGCGCTGGGTGGAGTCGTTGCTGGCCAGGACCACCATGCCGGTGGCGCTGGTGACGCTCTGTTTGGTGGTCGTCGCGTTGTTCATGTTGGGCGAGAGGGCGTCCCTGATGACCGGGGTACCGCGACCGTCGGGAAAGGCGATGCTGGCCATCGGGGAGCTCTTCATGAAGATCGTTCCCGGGTAGCCGGTGTAGGGGCACCCGCTGTCCGGCGCGGTCATGAAGACGTACAACGTCTGATGTTGGGAGTCGAGCAGCAGGACCGGCCGGGTGTGGCAGTCCTTGATCCGCGCGACCGGGTAGCTGGACCACTCGCCGGTCGACGGGTCCCGGGCGAGCAGCATGATCAAAGGTGCCGAGGTCGTGGCGCCGGCGTCGTCGAGGCTGGTCTTGATGATCGCGTAGACCCGTCCGGAGCCGTCGTCCTGGAGCGTTCTGATGTTGATGTGGTCGTCGGCGTTGTTCGGACCCTGGATCGCGGTGCGGGTGACGGCCCAGGTGGTGCGCGACGCGCCGTCGATGTGCTCGGCGAAGTAGATCGCGGACTTCGGCTGGTGGCTCCACATCACGCCGGTCCGGGTGCCGCCGAAGGTCACCACCGACGAGATGTCGTCGCTGTCCAGGGCGGTGGCCGCGGTGATCGGGAGCACGAACGGGGTGCCCCAGACCGCGTCCCCGCCCGTGGTGTTGTTCACGTAGACCTTCGAGCCCTGCGTCCAGGTCGCCCACAGCGTGCCCGTCGAGTCCTTGTCGATGGTGAGGGTCTCGCTGGAGTAGTTGCTGATCTGTGCCGGGAAGCCGGTGTCGCGGGTGTAGGTCTTCGTCGCGGCGTCGTAGCTGTAGCGGTAGAGCCGGGCCGGGTTTCCGGAGGCCGCGTCCGCGGAGGAACTGGCCCGGACGTGCGAGGAGACGTAGAGCCTGGTGCCGTCCCACAGCGCGTCGGAGCGGGTTTTCGGCCGGTTGTCGACGGCGGTCCCGGTGTCGATCCACTGCTGGGTGGAGCGGTCGAGCCGGAAGATGTGGTGGGTCTGGCTGCTGGTGTGGAACAGCACCGCCCACCAGGCGCCGTCGTTCCACCACAGCTTGCTCTCCGGCTTCTCACCCGTCGCCGCCGAGCCGTCGCCGGCTGTGGAGGGACCGACGTAGCCGATGTCACCGGCGGCCGCCGGGGCCGGTGCGGGATCGGGCTTTGGTTTGGGTTTGGCGAGCCCGGCGTGCGCAGGTGCGGCACCGAGCAACATGCCCAGCAGCAGGGCGAGGGCATAGGAACCGCGCGCCATCCGGGCACGCCGTCGGGGAGCGTTCCTCACTGGGACACCTCGCTCAGCGGCGGGGTGGTGGACTCGGCGGCCTGGGGCTGCCACCGGTGCAGCACGCGGTGGTCGATCGGGTCCACCACCGGTCGAGGGCGCCGTACGAACCGTTCCCGGAGCAGGGTCCGGAGCACCCGCTGACCGTCGCGGAAGGTGTGCAGGTTGGAGGTGCCGCAGCGGCGGGGGAGTTCGTTGCTCGGTACCTCGGCGATGCGCAGGTTCGCCTTGAGGGCGTGGACCACGAGTTCGGTCTCGATCTCGAAGCCGTGCGCGGTCAGGGCGAGCGCCGGCAGGCAGGCACGGCGGAATGACAAGAAGCCGTAGCACAGGTCGGTGAAGCGGACGAGGAAGAAGCTGTTCGTCAGCCGTACCAGCACCTGGTTCCCGCTCCGGCGCAGCGGAGTCAGGTCGGTGGATCCGCCGCCGGCAAGGAAGCGGGAACCCTTGACGAAGTCGTAGCCGTTGACGAGCGGGGTGACGTAGTGGTGGATCTCGGCGGGATCCATGCTGCCGTCGGCGTCGATCATCACGATCAGGTCGCCACCGGCGGCGGCGAATGCCACCCGCGCCGCGTCGCCCTTGCCCCGGCAGTTCTGCGTCAGCACGACGATGTCGGGCCGGATGGCGCGGGCGACCTCGACCGTCCGGTCCGCTGAGTGCCCGTCGACGAGGATCACCTCGTCAACGAAGGGTGGCATGCGCTTGAGCACCCACTCGATGTTCTTTTCCTCGTTGAGCGTCGGGATGACCACGCTCACGGTCTGTCGCACGGGACGGGCGCTGACCACTCCGCTGTCGCCCTCGGGCCGTTCCCGCATCCGCAGGATGTTCAGTGCCCGGTCACCCCGCCCGGATGGTGCGTTGAGCGGGGGATCGGTCAGCAGGCTGGGGACGTGCGGGTCGATGTCCGGGTTGAGGGTCACTAGAACGCCTCCCCGGCAGACGCCATGAGGCCGTTTCGCGATGCGAAGTCGGTCTCCCTCGTGCCGCCGGTGGTGGCAATCCATGTGCTCGTCATCAGCTCCTCTTCCCCCGTACTGTCCGAGCGCAGTCGGATTTTTAGTACGAAATGTCTGGATTGTCCCGATTCTGGTAAGGTTGTCGGGATGAACAGGAGGAAAAGGTAACACCGCGCAAAAGTGAACATGACGTAACTGTGCGAAGAGGTGGGTCGATTCTGCGCGACGCGCCAGGGGGGCTTGGCCGCCCAGCCGACCCAGCTGGTCGGTCAGCTGATGTCCTCTGTGGTGGGGCCCACCGGTTCGGTCACGAGGCGCAGTCCGGACCGGCGAAGCTGCTGCCGGGAAGTGCCGAGAGAAGCCCAGTGGGTCAGCGCCGCGGCAGCCCTTCGGCCAGGAACGCCTCCCAGGTCCGGGTGCCGGTGCTGGCACCGTCGAGGGTGAGGTTGTCCCCGTTCCGGTACGCCCGTCCGGCGCTCCCGGGCAGCCGGACCGGCACCAGCAACCGGCGCTTGCCGGCCGCCCGCAGGTAGCTGCGAATCAGCTCGTCCATCCCGTACACCCTCGGGCCGGCCAGGTCGGGTACCAGGCCGGCCGGCTCGCCGAGCGCCAGGTCGACCAGCCGGGCCGCCACGTCGCGGGCGTCGACCGGCTGGAACCGGAGTCCACCGGGCACCGGCACAACCGGAAGCTTCGTCATCTTCTCCGCCACGGTCAGCACGAGGTCGTGGAACTGGGCCGCGCGCAGCGTCGTCCATGGCAGACCCGACTCGGCGATCGCCCGCTCCGCGTCGAGCTTGGCGCGGAGCCAGGCGAGCGGGACGCGGTCGGCGCCGATGACCGAGATGTGGACCAGTTGTCGTACGCCGGCCCGCTGCGCCGCCCGGACCAGGTTGCGGGTTGCCTGGTCGTCGCCCTTCGGCCCGCCGGCGAGGTGCAGGACGACCTCGGTCCCGCTCACCGCCGCCTCGATGCCTTCGCCGCTGAGCAGGTCGGCGGTGACGTGCTCGACGCCGGGACCGGACCGACCGCCACGGCGGCTGAGCACCCGCACCGGGTGACCGGCCTCGCGCAGCAGTGGGGTTACCAGGCGGCCGAGGGTGCCCGTGCCGCCGGTGACCAGGATGGGTGCGCTCATGTCGTCCTCCGTCGGGGATCCGCTACGTTCCGGGTTTCACCGACTCGACCCGAGGCGGGCTGTGGATGTGACAGCAGTGATCGGAGCCACACCGGGTCGGCCCCGGTCACATCGGCCGCCTTCCCGGGGTCGAGTGCGGTGAGACCCGGACGAGGAGGCGACATGGGTGAGGAAGTCTGGCTGGCCGAGCGGTTCGAGCAGCATCGACCGCAGCTGCGGGCGGTGGCCTACCGGATGCTCGGCTCGCTCACCGAGGCCGAGGACGCCGTGCAGGAGACCTGGCTGCGCCTCGCCCGGACCGACGCCGACGAGGTGGACAACCTCGCCGCCTGGCTGACCACGGTGGTCGCCCGGGTCTGCCTGAACACCCTCCGTGCCCGCCAGATGCGCCGTGAGGAGCCCCTCGACATACGCATGCCGGACCCGGTGGTCAGCGTCGTCGACGACGCCGACCCGGCGCACGCCGCCGTGCTGGCCGACTCCGTCGGGCTGGCGCTGCTCGTGGTGCTGGACACCCTGACCCCGACCGAACGGCTCGCGTTCGTGCTGCACGACCTCTTCGCCGTGCCGTTCGACGAGATCGGCGCCATGGTGGACCGCTCGCCGGCCGCGGCCCGGCAGCTCGCCAGCCGCGCTCGCCGCCGCGTGCAGGGTCGCGCGCCGGCACCCGACCCGGACCTGGCCCGCCAGCGCGAGGTCGTCGACGCGTTCCTCGCCGCCGCACACGACGGCGACTTCGACCGCCTGGTGGCCGTGCTGCACCCCGATGTCGTGCTCCGTTCCGACGGCGGCACCGCCCGCGTCCGCCACACCACCGTGATCACCGGCGCGGCGGCGGTCGCCGGGCAGGCGACCACCTTCGGCCGGTTCACCCCGTTCGCGCGGCCCGCCCTGGTCAACGGTGCCGCCGGGGTTCTCGTCATCGCCGCCGGTCGCCCGCTGTCCGTGATGGCCTTTACCGTCACCGAGCGTAGGATCGCCACCATCGACGTGGTCGCCGACCCCGAGCGGCTGCGTCAGCTCGGTCTCGACGACCTGTCCTGACCGGGCGCCAACCGCGTCGGCTGGCCGGGGCGGCGGGGTGCCACGACCAGGTTCCGGACCTGTCCCGATCGCGCGGGCCCGACCCCGGGTGAAGGACCGCTCGGGTTGCCCCGACCGGCCCTTCAGGTCACCGGGACCGGCCCGGCGCCGCGTGGCTCAGCGTCGCCACTTCTGGTTCGCCCCGCCCGTGCAGTCCCAGATCTGCAGGCGGGTACCGTCGGCGGAGCTGACCCCGGTGGCGTCCAGGCACTTGTTCGCCTGCGGGTTGACGATGTCCCCGGCGGAGCTGAACACCCAGCGCTGCGCGCCGGTGCCGTTGCAGTCGTAGAGCTGCACCTTCGCGCCGTTGGCGGTCGACCCGCCGGTGACGTCCATGCACTTGCCCAGGGCGCGCACCGAGCCGTCGGCGTTCCAGCTCCACCGCTGGGCGGCGGTGCCGTTGCAGGTCCAGAGCTGGATCGGGGTCCCGTTGGCGGTGTTGGCGCTGGCGACGTCCACGCACTTGTTGCCGTACCCGACGATCTGGCCGTCCGTGCCGCCACCGCCGTTGTCCCACGCCTGGACCCGGACGTAGTCGACGACCATCGTCTGTGGGAAGGCCGTGCTGCCGTCCGGCGAGCCGGGCCAGTTGCCACCGACCGCCACGTTCATGATCATGAAGAACGGGTGGTCGAAGACCCACCGGTTGCCGCCCGCGTCCGCCGGGGTCTTGCGGGAGTACGCCACGCCGTCGAGGTACCAGGTGATGGAGTCGGGCGCCCAGTCGACCGCGTAGGTGTGGAAGGCGTCGGCGAGGGCCTGGCCGCCGGGCAGCGAGGTCTGGCCGGTCAGCGGGTTGCCGCCGGAGTAGCCCGGCCCGTGCAGGCTGCCGTGCACGGTGGACGGTTCGCGGCCGATGTTCTCCATGATGTCGATCTCGCCGCTGTTGGGCCACGGGTTGCTGGCGATGTCGTTGCCCAGCATCCAGAATGCCGGCCAGATCCCCTGGCCCCGGGGGATCTTGATCCGCGCCTCGAACCGGCCGTACGCCTGGGTGAACGTGTTGGCGGTCAGCAGGCGTGCGGAGGTGTACTGGCAGGTGCCGTACCAGCAGGAGTAGCCGGACGGGTTCTCCCGGCGGGTGGTGATCACCAGGTTTCCGTTGCCGTCGAGGGCGGCGTTGCGGGTGCTCGACGTGTAGTACTGCAGCTCGTTGTTGCCCCAGCCACCGCCGCCGATGTCGTAGCGCCACTTGCTGGCGTCCGGTGCCGCGCCGGCCGCCCCGTTGAAATCGTCGGACCAGGTGACCGCGCCAGGTGCTGCCGCCGCGGGTGCGCTCGTGGTCGCCGTGAGCGCCACCGTGAGACCCACGCTCGCGAGGGCCACGGCGGCGATGGTGCGGATGCTGCGCACAGTTGCCTCCCCATGGTCGGTCGTCCCGCCTCGACGGGCCGGGCGGGCCGAACAGTTAACAAACCATACAAATAGATATTGTTAAAGCTATGAATTAAGGGTGTCAAGAGGGCGCTCCGGGTGGGCAGCTCGGGGCCGGGGTGCTCAGCCGGCGCGGGCAACCTCACGCGCACCGCGCGTGTTAGGGTCGCCGCGTGTCACCGACAGTTACCGAGCCGCTCGTCGCCGGACGTGCCGCACTGGTCGTGGTGGACCTGATGCCGCGCATCGTCGAGCGGGACCTGGGTCCACACAAGGGTGTCGACGTGGTCAGGCAGGCCGCCCGCCTGGCGACCGCGTTCCGCCGGGCCGACGGCACCGTGGTGCTGGTCCGGGTGGAGCGACCCGGCGTGGCCGAGCAGCCGCCCGGCAGCGGGTTCGTCCCGGAGATGCAGCCGGAGCCGGGTGACATCACGATAGTGAAGCGGGCCGTCGGCGCGTTCTACGGCACGGGCCTGGCCGAGCAACTGCGCGAGCGCGGTGTCAACACAGTGGTCATGACCGGCATCGCGACGACGATGGGGGTCGAATCCACGGCACGCGCGGCGTCCGACCACGGATTCGAGGTCGTTTTCGTCGCCGACGCGATGACCGGCATGACCGCGCAGGAGCACGAGCACGCGCTGACGACGGTCCTGCCCCGGTTCGGCGAGGTCGTCACGACCGACGAGGTGCTCCGCCGGCTCGGCTGACCGGCCGGCGCCCGGGCCGTGGATGCCGGCTCAGCGGGCCGGGCGGCGCCCCTTGAGGCGGCGGCCCAGCTCGCGGGCGATCTCCCGGTTGGCGTCCCGCTCGGCGAGGGACTGCCGCTTGTCGTACGACTTCTTACCCTTCGCCAGGCCTAGCTCGACCTTCGCCCACCCGTTGGAGAAGTACATCGACAGCGGCACCAGGGTCAGACCGCTCTCGCGCAGCTTCTCCAGGATCCGGGCGATCTCCACCCGGTGCAGCAGCAGCTTGCGGGTGCGTCGGGGTGCGTGGTTGGTCCACGTGCCGTAGCCGTACTCGGCGATGTGCAGGCCGTACAGCATGATCTCGCCGTCGCGTTCCTGGGCGAACGCGTCGACCAGCGACACCCGCCCCTCGCGCAGCGACTTCACCTCGGTGCCGGCCAGCACGACCCCGGCCTCGTACGTCTTGAGGATGGTGTAGTCGTGCCGCGCCTTCTTGTTGGAGGCGATGAGCTTCCGCCCGTTCTCCCTGGCCACGCCCACCTCCCCGTTCGTCGACCCGGTGCAGGATACCCGTCGGTCCGGACCGGCCGACACACTGTGTAAGCAGATCGCCGACCCACGTGGCGTGGCTCCGACTGACCGGCGGCGGGTGGGCCTGGCCGCCCGGTGACGGCCAGGCCCGCCGGTCAGCAGGTGGAGTTGCTCTGGGTCAGCAGGCCGAGCCGCCAGGGCAGGGCGTTGTAGTCGCCGCCCGCGTTGGGGTCCAGGCCCTGGTAGAGGTAGCGCAGGTTGCAGGGGCTGATCGTCAGGGTCTGGTCGTAGCCATTGCGGATCATCTCGCCGTGGCTGATGTCGCGGGTCCAGGCCGTGCCGGTGAAGGTGACGTTGTTGGCCCGGGCGAACGGGTTGCTCTCGCTGTCGGCGAGCGGCTGCCACGGCCCGGTGATGGCCGGTGCGACCCAGGAGCGGAAGTAGCGCCGGCCGTCGCTGCCGATCGCCTCAACGAGCAGCAGGTACTGGTTGCCGACCCGGTAGACGTTGGACGCCTCGAACAATCGGTTGCGGTTGCTGTCCTGCAGGGCGATGACCGTGTTGGTGAATCCGTTGGGGAACTGCGCGAGCGTCGTCTGCGACCGGTAGAGGTGGCCGTTGTCGTCGGAGGAGAACAGGTAGCAGCTGCTGCTGTCGCAGATCACCCACATGTCGACCCAGTAGCCGTTACCGATGTTCTGCCGGATGATGTCCGGCATTCCGCTGTAGAAGTCCTTCGGTGCGCTCCACCCGGCCGGATTGCTGATGTCCGGGTTGGTGGAGTAGGAGGCGTTGCCGGTCTGGTAGACCAGATACCACAGCCGCTGAGGGGCGAAGTAGAACACCTGCGGCGCGGCGCGGTAGCCGGTGCCGATCGGCGACTGGTCGAGGTAGTAGAAGGGGGCCGAACCGGCCTGGGGCCAGTCCGTGAAGCTGGTGTAGACGAGGTTGTAGCCGGACGACTGCGCGGTGCTGGCGAAGACGTGGTACTTGCCGTTGTAGTACACCACCGACGGGTCCTTGATGCCGGCGATGTTCCGGCCGTCCGCCTTCGGGCCGATCAGCGCACCGCTGGAACCCCAGCGGAAGGTGCTGGGCAGGCTGCCGCTCGGCGGCGGCGTGGTCGGTGGGGGCGTGGTCGGTGGGGCCGTTGTCGGTGGGGGAGTGCTCGGCGGCGGAGTGCTGGTCGGCGGTGGGGTGCTCGTGCCGCCGGTGCAGGTGATCCCATTGAGCGCGAAGCTCGTCGGCGCGGGGTTGTTGCCGTTCGAGGAGCCGTTGAACCCGAACGACACGGTGGCGTTGCTGCCGATGGCCGCGTTGTAGCTGACGTTCACGGCCCTGACCTGCGCTCCGTTCTGCGTGATGGCGGCGTTCCAGTACTGGGTGACGGTCTGACCGGCGGCGAAGGACCAGGTGAGGGTCCAGCCGTTGACCGGATCCCCGAGGTTGGTGATGGTGACGTTCGCGCCGAATCCGTCCTGCCACTGCGAGGACACCGTGTAGGTGACCGAACAGCCGGCCGCGGCGGCGCTGGCGGGCAGAGTCACGGCTCCGGCGGCGGCGACCAGTCCTGCGGTGGCCGCGAGCAGCGCGGCCCTGCCTTTCCAGGTGGGGTGCATCGAGGACCTTCCGTGGTGGTGGGCGCCGGCGTACGGCGGGGACCGCGTGTTCGGCGCGGTGGAGTGATCCGCCGGGATCGCATCGGGGACGCGAGTCGTGCCGGCGCGCTGCGACGAGGTGAGGAAATGGCGGACCGACGAACCCGGTCGTGTTCGACCGGCCTGTTCGCGCTTCCTCGACGGCTCGGACCTGCCACCGAACGTCGGCCGGGAGCAGACCCCGGTGCCCGTCGAGCGATCGGTGAATCCGAATGGATGACGCGGCCTCGACTCCTGGCGAAGATAGCATCTTGTCGATCGCGGGCTCCAGCCGCTCCCGGGCTGAGTGTGTCCGGAGGCCGTGCGTTCTCGGGCGCGGGCGTCCGGGTAAGGGCCGCGGCGTCGTCGGGAGAAGGCAAGGTCCCCGTTCTGGCCGGCGCATTCACGGGCCGGTCCACGGTGCCCGCGACAGGCGTAGGAGCTGCTGGTGGAAGATTCCGCCACCCGTCGGATGAGTGTGTCGCAGGACAACCATTAGCGTCGATGCATCCATCCCGCACCGGACCGACTACTGAACGTGATCGCCGGGCGGGCGTCGCGGATCAGCGTGGCGGGCCGCTTGTGGCGGTCGTGGATCGGCGCTTCGTGCTGTCCTGTCCAACCCCCGAAGGGAGCAGCGGTGCCCCCGTATCTGTCCCGTGGTCGACGCCATGCGGCGTTGTTGTTGTCCACGACGTTGGTGGCGTCCATGACCACCTTGTCGGCGAAGCCTGCGTGGGCTGAGTCCGATCAGGCCCCGGCGAGTCCGATTTTCTTGACCGGCCCGAACGAGGGTGCGCCGAACGACATCGCGATGCGGTATCTGCGGGCGCATCCGGCTGACTACGGCGTGAGTGCCGCGGATCTGTCGGATCTGGTGGTGTCGTCGAGTTACACGAGTCGCCACAGTGGGGTGACGCATGTCAACCTGACGCAGCGGCACGAGGATCTGGAGGTCTTCGGCGCGACCGCGACGGTCAACGTCGCCCGTGACGGCAGTGTCGTGTTTGTTGGTGACACGCTGGAGTCGGGTCTGGCCGGCAAGGCGTCCGGTGGCGCGTCGCTGGGCGCGGTGGAGGCGGTGGAGGCTGCGGCCGACGCCTTGGATCTGGCGGATCCGAAGAACGCGAAGGTGATGAGCCGTAGTGGTGGTGCGGCTCAGCGGACGGTGGTGTCCGAGGCTGGGATCTCGGATCAGCCGATTCCGGCGAAGCTTGGTTGGCAGCCGACCGCTGACGGGCTGCGGCTGGCCTGGCAGTTGGTGATCGATGATTCGTCGGATGCCCACCTGTGGAACGCGGCGGTGGATGCGGAGACGGGCAAGCTGCTCAACGCCGACGACTGGACCACCCACGACGCTCCCGAAGACCTGGCCGATACGCTGGGCCGCCGCGAGACGCAGGCCGCGACAGTCGCCACCACGAGCATCCCGACCGCCCGGGTCAGCCCGCCGAATCCGGCCATCGACGGGTCGAGCTACGAGGTCTTCGAGTTCCCGAAGGGCGACCCGAACGACGGGCCGCGGACCGTGGTGACCAACCCGGCGGACGGCACCGCGTCGCCGTACGGCTGGCACGACACGGACGGCAAGCCGGGCGCCGAATACACCACCACCCGGGGCAACAACGCGTACGCCTACACCGACCAGGACGCCAACAACCAGGTCGACCCGGACAGCGCGGCGGACGGCGGCGCCAGCCTCACCTTCAACTTCCCGGCCGACATGAACGAGCACCCGCAGACCTACACCCAGGCCGCGGTGACGAACCAGTTCTACTGGTGCAACATGGTCCACGACATCTCCTACCGGTACGGCTTCGACGAGGCGTCCGGCAATTTCCAGGTCAACAACTACGGCCGGGGCGGCACCGGCGGCGACGACGTGCAGTGCGAGGCGCACGACGGCTCCGGCGAGAACAACGCGAACTTCTCCACGCCGGCGCTGGACGGTGGCCGCCCCAGGATGCAGATGTTCCTCTGGCCCGGCAACCAGTTCGGCCTGCCGAACGCCGTGACGATCGATGGCGGTTCCGCCGCCGGCACGTACGAGGCGGAGTATGCGCGGTTCACCCCCGCGCCCACCAGCGCCGGGTTCGCCGGGGAGTTGGTGCTGGTCAACGACGGCGTCGGGGCGACCGGCGACGGCTGCACCGCCTACAGCCTGCCCAGCGGCGCGATCGCCGTGGTCGATCGGACCAGCAGCTGCAACTTCTACACCCAGGTGGTCAACGCCGAGAAGGCCGGCGCCCGGGCGGTGGTGGTCGTCAACAACGTCGCGGGTAACCCGGCGGTGATGAGCGGTTCGATGAGCCCGGCGGTCGGGATCCCGGCGGTCATGGTGAGCCAGGCCAACGGGAATTCGATCAAGGCCGGGCTGCCGGCCTCGGGCAAGGTCCACCGCAACCTGGCCCGGCCGGCGATGCGGGACGCCTCGTTCCGCTCGGAGACGATCTTCCACGAGTACGGCCACGGCATCTCCAACCGGCTGACCGGTGGCGCGACGGTCAACTGCCTGACCGGCGACGAGCAGATGGGCGAAGGCTGGAGCGACTTCCTCGCGATCACCGCTCTGCTCAACCCCGCGATCGACGACCCGGAGAGCGCTCGCGGTTACGGTCAGTACGCGCTGTTCCAGGACAGCCGGGTGGGCGGCGGTATCCGGCCGCGGCCGTACTCGCGGAACATGGAGATCCAGCCGTTCACCTACGACAGCATCAAGACCGGTGGCTGGCTGGACGGCACGTCCCTGGCGGCCCCGCACGGCATCGGTCACGGTTGGGCGTCCATGCTGTACGACCTGGTCTGGAACCTCGTCGATCGGCACGGTTTCAACCCGAACATCTACGACTCGTGGAACAGCGGTGGTAACAACCTCGCTCTGCAGTTGGTGATCGACGGGTTGAAGATTCAGGGTTGTGGTCCGGGTTTCGTGACGGGTCGTAACGCGATCATCGCGGCGGACGCGGCGTTGACCGGTGGTGAGAACGCCTGCATCATCTGGGGTTCGTTCGCGCGTCGTGGCCTGGGTTACAGCGCGGTGCAGGGCACCACGAACCGTAACGACAACACCGAGGCGTTCGACACTCACCCGTCGTGCCGGGGTGACTTCGTGGGTCGTGGTGCGCAGCCGGCGTTGAACACGGTCGTCGCGGGTGACGCGGCGCCGATGAAGTTCAAGTTGGCCACCAACCGGGGTCTGGACATTCTGGCCAGTGGTTCGCCGTACTCGCGGCTGGTGGACTGTGACACCCTCAGGACGGTGAACCCGGACGGGTCGGTCACGCCTCGGCCGACTCCGGTCGCGGCGCGGAACCCGGGTGGGTCGCACATGTCGGTCAACGCCAACGGTCAGTACAACTACCCGTGGAAGACCGACCCGTCGTGGGCCGGCACCTGCCGCGAGTTCGTGCTGACCCTCGACAACGGATTCCAGTACCGCAGCTACTTCAAGTTCATCGCCGGCTGATCACCGGCACCGGCACCGACTGAGGCCGGAGGGAGCGTCCCGAGAAACGGAACGCTTCCTCCGGCCCGTGCGCCGCTCACGCCACCTGGCGCTGCTCGGCCAGTTCGGTCAGGCGTACGGTGCAGAGACCGTTGCGTTCGGCCTGCACGTCGGTCACCCTGAGCTGCGTACCGGGGGCGAGGATGAACTCCTCCTCGCCGGTGAACGCGGAGAACCTGCGGATGCCCACGGCCCGCACCGGGCGTACCTCGAAGAGCGTCCGCTTGCCGCGGCGGCCGAGGAACGCCTGGGCGACGCTCAGCTTGGACGTGCACGACGACACGCCCCACCAGGTCACCGTCTGCCCGAGCGGATACTGTGCCCGCAGGTCCAGCGACACCCCGCGCCACAGCGGCTCCTCGCGGGCGGGCAGCCGCGACACGGCAGAGAACAACAGCCGCAGATACGGCAGGTAGGGAACGATCCGGCTGCGGTCCGGGTTGCGCAGGGTGGCGTTGATCTGCCGATAGAACGCCGACTCGCAGGTGTAGAGGTGCAGGGCCGCCACCTCGTCGACGGACAGGCCGTCGGTTGCGTCGTCCGACTGTTTCTCGCTGAACCGGTACGACTGGTCGACGTGCCAGTTGAGCCCGGACAGCAGCGCGGCCACCGGGGCGACAGCCTCGCGGAAGTCCATGAGCGGGGTGTCGAACACGCCGGTGATGGCGGGGAGGACCAGCCCCTCGTCCTTGACGCTGGCGAGCCGCTCGAGGTAGAGCTTGTGCAGCTCCATCGTGGTGGCGATGAACGCCGCCATGCGATCGGCCGTGTCCGGCCCGACGCCGCCGGCCTGCGCCGTGAGCTTGCGCCACCCCTCGCTGGGCAGCCAGTCGATCTCGTCGGCCCCCAGCGCCCTGAGTGCCGCGTTGACCTCGGCGAAGTGGTCCCCGTCGCAGAAGATGTCGCCCTGCGCGGCGGGATTGGGGTGGTCGATGTGCCGGACCTCCACCCCCGGGTATTTCTTCTCGAGCCGGAGCACCACCCGCTTCAGGGCGCGGGCGTGGGCGCCCCACCACGCGAACACCACACCCCGGTCCTCCTCGTCGGCCTGCTGCTTGGCCTTCAGGATCTCCTCGATCAGGGTCTCGACGACCGGTCGCCAGAACGCGGTGTGCCGGTCGGTGGCCATCGCCCCGTCGCTGCTGGCGGTGAGTGCCGCGTTCAGCAGCAGCACGCCCTGCGTGAGCATCGCCTCGAACCACTCCGGCGGCTGCACCGTGTCGTGCTTCCTGAGCAGCGCGCGGATGTCGGCGATCGGCGTCTTCTTGGGGATGCCGTGCTTCCACATCGCCGCCGCCTTGATGATGCAGCGGATGGTGACGACCCGGCCGAACTGGCTGTCGTTCCAGTCGTGGAAGGTGTTGTCGAACATCGCGATGCCGGTGGCGCTCTCCGGCCGCGGGTACGGGTTCTGGCCGAAGACGACGACCTTCCACTTGTGCGGCGGGTTCGGTTTGAGCGCCTGGAAGGTCAACTCCCGGACGGGTACGACCTTCGGGCCGCGACCCGGGCCGATGAACGTGGCCGCCTCCGGCTGGGCCTCGACGACCGGTCTCAGCAGAGGCAGCCAGGCCTCGCCGCCGCCGGTGAAGAGTTCGGCGAGGGCCAGCGGGTCGTTCGGGTCGGGCTGCGTGGTGGCGTCGGTGTCGCTCATCGTGGGCTCCTGGGTGGCTGGCCGTGCCGGTGAGGGATTGGTCGATCGTGGCGCGGGTGCTGTGCCGGGTGGCTCTCCCGGATGTGGTCCCGCAGCATGGCAGAACCGTGCGACACGCTCGGCGACGATCGGCCAGGCTCGATCGACGAGGCCCGTGGGTGGTGTCCGTTCCCCGTTTCCTGTCGGTGGGGCCCGATACCTTGATCCACGTCGGAGACACCTTTCCCATCGGAGTGAGTCATGCCCCTCGAAGTCGTGAAGCCGCAGCTCAGGGTGGTGCTGACGGACGTCAACGCCAGGGTGGTGCAGGCCTGGCAGGCGGCGTTCGCCGACACCCCGGAGGTCGAGATCCACAAGGGGTCGATCCTCACCCGGCACGTCGATGCCTGGGCCACCCCGACCAACTCCCGCGGGCGCATGGACGGCGGGGTCGACGCGGCCATCAAGCGGCACCTCGGGGCGGGGATCCAGCTTCGCGTCCAGCGGGCGATCCGCGACCAGTTCGGTGGGTCGCTGCCGGTGGGCAGCGCCGTGTGTGTGCCGTCCGGGGCGATCAATCCGAGGTTCCTGATCTCGACGCCCACCATGGAGCAATCGGTGCAGAACGTGAGCGAGACATTGAACGTCGCCCTGGCCTGCGCCGCCGCGTTCCAGGCCATCCACCGGCAGAACGAGAAGGAGCCGGGCAGCATCCGGTCGGTGGCCCTGGTCGGCATGGGCGCGGCGACGGGCGGGGTGCCCCCAAGGGTGTGCGCCAACCTGATGTGGACCGGTTACACGCTCTTCAACGATCACTATTTCCGGGACTACGACGATCTCCGGAAGACCATCGGTGAGCAGCTCGACGGCATCGAGAGCCGGCCCGAGGAGGAACGGGTGCGGGTAACGCCTCCCGCGTCGCCCGCCGCACGTCGTTGACGAGCCCGCACCCGCTCCACCTTCGGCCGACGGGGATGGCGGTCACCCCGACCGCCATCCCCGCTCAGAAGTCGTCGTCGAAGGCGACGGTGCCGGTCACGCCGACCTGGTACGCCGACACCCGGCGTTCGAAGAAGTTGGACAGTTCCTGCACGTCCTGCAACTCCATGAACGCGAACGGGTTGGCCGACCCGTAGTGGGGACCGACGCCGAACTGCGCCAGTCGTCGGTCGGCGACGTGCTGCAGATACTCGCGCATGTCGGCCAGGGGTAGCCCCGGCACGCCCTGACCGAGCAGGTCCTCGGCGAACTGCACCTCACACTCCACCGCCTCGGTGAGCATCTGCCGGACCTGGTCGGCGAGGTCGTCGTCGAAGAGGTCCGGCTCCTCCCGGCGTACGGTGTCGACGACGTCGAAGGCGAACGCCATGTGCATCGACTCGTCGCGGAACACCCAGTTGGTGCCGGAGGCGAGGCCGTGCAGCAGGCCGCGGGAGCGCAGGAAGTAGACGTAGGCGAAGGCGCCGTAGAAGAACAGCCCCTCGATGCAGGCGGCGAAGCAGATCAGGTTGAGCAGGAACGCCCGCCGGTCCTGCCTGGTACGCAGCTCGCGTAGCTCGTGGAGGGAGTCGATCCAGCGGAAGCAGAACTCGGCCTTGCGACGGATCGACGGGATGTTCTCGACGGCGGCGAACGCCTCGGCGCGCTCGGCCTCGTCGGGCACGTAGGTGTCCAGCAGGTTGAGGTAGAACTGGACGTGCACCGCCTCCTCGAACAGTTGCCGGGACAGGTAGAGCCGGCCCTCGGGGCTGTTGACGTGCTGGTAGAGGTTGAGCACGAGGTTGTTCGCGACGATGGTGTCGCCGGTGGCGAAGAACGCGACGAGGCGGCTGACCAGGTGCCGTTCGGCGGGGGAGAGCCGGTCGAGGTCGGTCAGGTCGGCGTGCAGGTCCACCTCCTCCACCGTCCAGGTGTTCTTGATGGCGTCGCGGTAGCGGTCGAAGAAGTGCGGGTAGCGCATCGGGCGGAGGGTGAGGTTCATCCCGGGATCGAGCAGCATGGGTGCGGTCTCCGTGGTGGTGTCGGTCGGGGCGGTCACTGGCAGGCTTCGCACGACTCGGGGTTCTCCAGCGAGCAGGCCAGCGCCTGCTCGTCGGTCGCCACCGGCGCGAGGACGGCCACCCGGGCCGGGACGGTGGCCTGCTGGATCCGGGTCGCCGGCCGGGAGCGCAGGTAGTAGGTGGTCTTCAGCCCGGCCTTCCAGGCGTACAGGTACATCGAGGAGAGCTTGCCGATGGTCGGCGCGGCCAGGAACAGGTTCAGCGACTGGGACTGGTCGATGAAGGGCGAGCGGGCGGCGGCCAGGTCGATCAGGGCGCGCTGCGGAAGCTCCCACGCGGTACGGAACAGCTCGCGTACCTCCGCCGGCAGTTCCGTGACGTCCTGGACGGAGCCCTCGGCCCGTTTGATCGCGGTCCGGATCCGCTCGGTCCACAGCCCACGCGCCTTGAGCTCGGCGACGAGGGCGGTGTTGACCTGGAGGAACTCACCGGACAGCGTCTCGCGCTTGAACAGGTTGGACACCTGCGGCTCGATGCACTCGTAGCAGCCGGCGATCGAGGCGATGGTCGCCGTCGGGGCGATCGCCACCAGCAGCGAGTTGCGTAGCCCGTGCGCGGCGACCCGGTCCCGCAGCGCGGTCCACCGCTGCGTCTGTGTGCCGGCGACGCCCCACAGGTCCGGCTGCAACTGGCCGCGGGCGGCTCGCGTCTCGGCGAAGGCCGGATGCGGGCCGGACCGCTCGGCCAGGTCGGCGGAGGTCTCCAGCGCGGTCAGGTAGAGCTCCTCGCTGATCCGGGTGGACAGCTCCCGCGCGTCCGGGGAGTCGAACGGCAGCCGCAGCGCGAAGAACACGTCCTGCAGGCCCATCAGCCCGAGCCCGACCGGCCGCCAGCGGGGGTTGCTCGCCGCCGCCTGCGGGGTCGGGTAGTAGTTGATGTCGATGACGCGGTCCAGGAAGGTCACCGCGGTGCGTACGGTCGCCCGTAGCCGCTCCCAGTCGATGCCGCCGCCGGTCAGGTGCGCCGCGAGGTTCACCGAACCCAGGTTGCACACCGCGGTCTCGGCGTCGCTGGACACCTCGATGATCTCGGTGCACAGGTTCGACAGGTGCACCACGTTGCCCGGCTCGGCGGTCTGGTTGCACAGCCGGTTGGCCGCGTCCTTGAACGTCATCCACCCGTTGCCGGTCTGCGCGAGCGTCCGCATCATCCGCCCGTACAGCTCCCGGGCGGGCACCTGCCGCACGAAGCGTCCCTGCGCCTCCGCCGCCCGGTACGCGGCGTCGAACTCCGCCCCCCACAGGTCCGGCAGCTCGGGCACCTCGTCCGGGTCGAACAGCGACCACATCGCGTCCGCCTCGACCCGGCGCATGAACTCGTCCGGAATCCAGTTGGCCAGGTTCAGGTTGTGGGTACGCCGGGCGTCCTCGCCGGTGTTGTCGCGAAGCTGGAGGAACTCCTCGACGTCCGGGTGCCACGGCTCCAGGTAGACGCAGGCCGCGCCCTTGCGCCGGCCGCCCTGGTTCACCGCCGCGACGCTCGCGTCCAGCGTCCGCAGCCACGGCACGATGCCGTTCGACTGCCCGTTGGTGCCGCGGATCAGCGCGCCCCGGGAGCGGACCCGGGAGAACGCGATGCCGATGCCGCCGGCGAACTTGGACAGGTTGGCCACCTGCGCGTAGCGCTGGTAGATGGAGTTCAGCTCGTCGCGTGGGGAGTCGACCAGGTAGCAGGACGACATCTGGGTGTGCCGGGTGCCGGAGTTGAACAGCGTCGGTGAGCTGGGCAGGTACGCCAGGCTGGACATCAGCCGGTAGAAGTCGATCGCCTCGCCGGGGGTACGCGACAGCCCGCAGGCCACCCGCAGCAGCCAGTACTGCGGCGTCTCCAGCACCAGCCGGCTGGTCGGGTGCCGCAGCAGGTACCGGTCGTAGACGGTGCGCAACCCGAAGTACTCGAACCGCAGGTCCCCCGCCGGGTCGACGGCGTCGTCGAGCTTGCGCGCGTGGGCCGCGACGAAGGTGGCGGTCTCGTCACCGATCAGCCCCTCGGCGTGTCCGCGCCGGATCGCCTGGCTGAACGAGGCGATGCCCTGCCCGCGTACCTCCTTGTCGACGTATCCGGCCAGCAGGCGGGCGGCCAGGCGCGAGTACTGCGGTTCCTCGCCGATCAGCTCGGCCGCGGTCTGGATGGACAGCCGGTCCAGTTCGTCGGTGCTCGCACCGTCGTAGAGGCCGCTGATGGTGCGGGTCGCCACCCGCAGCGGGTCGACGTCGGTGAGGCCGTCGGTCCACCGTTCGACCGCGCGGACGATTTTGTTGACGTCGACCGGTTCGCTGTCGCCGTTGCGCTTGCGGACGTGCATCTGCGGGCGGCGCTGCCCGGGCGGGGCGGCTTCGCCCGGCACCGCGCCGGCGGCCGGGTGAACCTCGGTGACTGTCACTACGCACTCCTCGCGAGCTCGGGACCGGATGGTCCTCGGCGCGCGGGTGCGGACACCGGCGGGCACGTGCCGGCGTGGCGGTGCCCGGTGGCGTCGGCCGTCCCGCGCGGCCTCGGACCGTCGCGCGCCCCGTCGAGGGCGTGCGACGCGCTGGCAGGTCTTCGGACTCGCGGGCACGACCGGCCGGAACCGGTCTCCTACTGGCCGTCGCTTCCCGGACCACAGGTCCAGTGCTGATGACGGCGGTCGTTCCCACTCACCGCTGCGGGGCAGTCCCGGATTCCCACCGGGTTCCCTCTTGCCTCGGCCGCCCTGGAAGGACGGTCGAACCAGCTGCGTCAGACACCATATATGGTTGTGCCGCCACCCGAGCAACACCAGATGTCGCGTCGGTGTGTCGGCTTCGTCTCACCGCGGTGGCCCCGCGACCGAAGGGTCGCGGGGCCCGCCGGTGTCACCAGGTCGTGGGCTTGCCCTTCTGGTACAGCCACACGTCGAAGAAGGTGCCGAGGTTCTGCCCGGATTCCTTCTCGGCCAGCGCCATGAAGTCGGCCGTCGAGGCGTGGCTGTAGCGGTTGCCCGCCGCCCACTCGCGGAGGATGCGGAAGAAGGTCTCGTCGCCGACCTTGCCGCGCAGCGCGTGCAGGGTCATCGCGCCCCGGTTGTACGGGATGCTGCTGAACATGTCCACCGGGCCCGGGTCGGCGAGGACCGTCTGCCAGAACGACGACGACGCGGCCCGACCGTAGTTGCTGCTGCTGTTGAAGGTCGACGCGACCGACGCGCCGCCGTTGTACTCGGTGTACATCCACTGGGCGTACGTGGCGAAACCCTCGTTGAGCCAGATGTCCGACCAGCGCTCCGGCGACACGCTGTCGCCGTACCACTGGTGGGCCAGCTCGTGCGCCATGGTGCTGACGCTCGCCGCGCCGGAGAAGATCGGCTTGGTCTGCGTCTCCAGGGCGTAGCCCACGTTCGGGGCCCGGTCGATGATCGCGCCGGTCGAGGCGAACGGGTACGGGCCGAACTTCGAGGAGAAGAAGTCGATCATCTTCGGGAGCTGGGAGACGGCGCTGGCCGAGCCGGCGACCTGCCGGGGGTCGACCGCGATGTACACCGGGACCCCGCCCGCCGTGGTCGTCTCGGTCACCACGAAGTTGCCGATGGTGATCGTCGCCAGGTAGCTGGCCATCGGCTCGGTCGAGTCCCAGACGAAGGTGGTCCAGCCGTCGCTGGTCTCCTGGGAGAGGAGCTGCCCGTTGCCGACGGCGGTGAGCCCCTCCGGCACCTTGGCCGTGAAGCGGAAGGTGGCCTTGTCGGTCGGGTGGTCGTTGGTGGGCAGCCAGGCCGGCGTGCCCTGCGGCTCACCGGCGACGAAGGCGCCGTCGTCGGTCGGCACCCAGCCTTCGATCGACCCGTCCGGGTCGGTGATCACGGCCGGTACGCCGGCGTACTTCACCACCACGGTGAACGTCTGCCCGGCCTTGAGCTTCGGGCGCGGGGTGACGACCAGTTCCTGACCGTCGCGGGTGAAGGCGTGTGCGTGCCCGTTGACCGTCAGCGAGGAGATTTCCGGGCCGCGGAAGTCGAGGTTGAACTGGTCGAGGTCCTGTGTGGCGACCGCGGTGATGGTGGCGGTGGCGTCCATGAACCGGGTCGCCGGGTCGTACGAGAAGTCGAGGTCGTAGTGCTGGACGTCGTACCCGCCGTTGCCCTGGTCCGGGAAGTAGGGGTCGCCGATGCTCGGCGCGCCGGCCGAGTAACGGGGGGCGCCAGGGTTGCCCGGTGCCGCGCCGGCCGCTTCCGGTGCCACCGCAGATCCGGCGGCCACCAGTGCGACCGTGGCTATCGTGGCAGCGCGCAGGCGTGGATATGTCATGGGAGTCCTCTCGGTGGGCGTACTGGTGTCACATGAGTACGCCTATCCATCCGTACCGACGCGCCTCCGTCAAGGATCTGCAGGCCGCCCTCGCCTCCACCGGTCTGCCCAAGTGGCTCCGCCGATTGGTCAACCCGTGACCGTCCACTTCGGTGTTCCCGCCCCCCGGGCGATGGCGCGGTGGACGGGACAACCGTCCCGTCCACCGCCGCCGTCAGTGGTGGGCGTGCGCGTCGAAGCCTTCCGGCGCGCGGTCCAGGAAGGCGGTGACCGAGCTGATCCGGCCGTCCGGGTCGAACACCAGCACGTCGGTTCCGGCGGCGAACGCCTTCCCCTCGTCGACCTCGATCTCCCACCTCAGGCGGGCCCGATCGTGGTGGACCTGCGGCTCCTCCCGACGGTGGAGCACCGCGGTCGGCATGTGCTGGGTGAACTGGCCGTGAAAGCCGATCAGCGCCTCCCGGCCCGCGAAGACGCCGATCACCGCGCAGTATTCGACGTCGTCGGTGAACGTCTCCGCGGCGAGTTCCCGCTGCTCGTCAGGCTTCTCGGCGTTCCAGAAGCGCACGTACCGGTCGATGGTCTCCGCGTATCCGGCCGTGGACGTCATGGCCGTTCCTCCTCCTGCCGATGGTGATGCGGCGGCTGCCGCACCTCCACCGTGCGGTCCGGAGCCGACCGGTGTCGATTACCTGCGAGGTCATTGCCAGGCGGCGGCCGACCGGCGAGGCTGGTGCCATGACCAGGAGCGAGCCGGTGGGGGCGCTGATCCGGCGCTGGCGCGAGCGGCGAGGCCGCTCCCAACTCGACGTGTCGTTGTCGGCGGAGCTGTCCGCCCGGCATCTGAGCTTCGTCGAGACGGGGCGCGCCAACCCGAGCCGCGGCATGATCGAGCGTCTCTGCGACGAACTCGACGTACCGCTGCGGGAACGCAACGAGCTCTACCTGGCTGCCGGGTTCGCGCCGATGCACGCCGAGCGCGCGTTCACCGATCTCGGTGCGGCGCGCGCGGCCGTGGAAGCCGTCCTCACCGGCCACGAGCCGAACCCGGCGCTCGCCGTCAACGTGCGCTGGGAGCTGCTGGCCGCCAACCGTGCCATGGAGGTCTTTCTGCACGGCGTCCCGGCGGAGCTGCGTACGCCCCCGGTCAACGTGCTGCGGGCGACCATGCACCCGGACGGCCTGGCCGGGCGGATCCGGAATCTGGCGCAGTGGCGGGCGCACCTGCTGCGGCGGGTCCGCCGGCAGCTGGCCCGCACCGCGGCGGAGGGCCTGCCCGAGCTGCTGAGGGAGCTGGAGAGCTATCCGGTGCCGGGGCAGCACGGCACGGGCGCGGGCGGGACGCCGGCCGAGGACCTGGTGGTCCCCCTGCGGCTCTCCACCGAGTACGGCGAGCTGGCTCTGCTCTACACGACGACGATGTTCGGTTCGCCTCGGGACGTGACGCTCGACGAGATCTCCATCGAGACGTTCTTCCCGGCGGACGCCGCCTCGGCGGATCTGCTCCGGGCCATGTCGGCGATCCCCGCCTGAGCGCTGCGCCCGCCAGGGGCGTGGCCGGTGTCTCTCCGACGTGCCGGCGACCGGGGGTGGTCGCCGGCACGTCGAGGTGAGTCGTCAGCGCAGCGGGCTGAAGGGCTGGAGCTCCGTGGGCCGCCGACCGGTGATGATCTGCTCGGCGAGCAGCTCGCCGGTGAGCGGGCCGAGGGTGATGCCCCACATGCCGTGGCCGCCGGCCGCGAAGACCCGCGGTGACCTGGTCCCGCCGATCAGCGGCAGCCCGTCGGGGGTGCAGGGGCGCGACCCGACCCACTCGTCGACGCGGGCGTCCAGGTCGGCGCCGCGCAGCAGCGGTCGGGCGGCCTCGGCGATGGCCAGGACGCGGCGCCGGTCCAGCGGGGCCTCGGCGCTGCGGAACTCCATCATCCCGGCGACGCGCAGCCGGTCGCCCAGCGGCGTGCACGCGACGCGCTGCGCGGGGAAGTACACCGGCCCCGACGGGACGTGCTCGATCGCCACGCTGAAGCTGTATCCGCGGCCGGCCTGCACGACGGTGCGGATGCCGAAGCGCCGGCCCAGCTGGCCGAGCCACGTGCCGGTCGCCAGCACCACCGCGTCGTAGTGCTCGTCCGCGCCGGCGGAGGTGATCACCCGGACCCCGGTCCCCTCGTCACGGACGTCCACCACGTCCGCGCCGGTCACCAGGGACGCCCCACGGGCGACGACGGACTCGCCGAGCGCGTGCACGTACTCCCCGGGGTTGATGAACCGCTGACCGTGCAGCCGGATGGCGGCGCCGACGTTGTCCGACAGCGAGGGCTCCACCTCGCGCGCCTCGGCCCCGGTCAGGACGTCGAACTCGATCTCCTGGCCGGCGGAGTGGATGTGCGCCAGTTCGTCGAGCAGGACCGACCGCTCGGCCTCGGTCCGGTACGCCGCGATGAACGATTTCGCCTCGTTCGTCATCGAGGCGACCCCGCCGGCGGCCAACGCGTCGAACGCCTGGAACGCCCGCCGGTTCATCGGGATGTAGGCCCGCATCGCCTCCCGCCACTTCGTGGCGGTGCTGTGCCGGGCGAAGCCCGCCAGGAACCGCAGCAGCCGAGCGTCCGCGCGCGGCGGCACGTAGACGGGCGACGACGGGCTCAGGACGGCGCGCAGCCCGTAGCGGAGCACCGCCGGCTCGGGCAGGGGAGTGGTGATGCCGGGGGTGAGCCAGCCCGCGTTGCCCCACGATGCGCCCGCCGCCACACCCGTCCGGTCGAGCACGGTCACCTGCACGCCCTGTTCCTGGAGGAACCAGGCGGTGGCCAACCCGACCATCCCGGCACCGATGACGGCGACGCGTTGGGGGGTGGGCACGGACTCGGTGGCGGGCATCATTCTCTCCTTTGAGCAGCAAAGATTCGCACAATCCTGTCGCCACAACGCCGAGACGTCATTGTTCTGCCCGGCCAACGCTTGCCCCGACGACTGGTCGATATGAACAACGCCGAGGCATCATCGAGCGGTGATCACCGTGGCTGGCGTGGTGGAGGCGGTCGGTGCCGCTCTGCTCAAGGTCGTCGTCCCCGCCAGACCGGCGGAGGTGCGCGACGTGACCCTCGCCGAACTCGACGAGGCATCCGCCGGCCAGAGCGGTGACCTGGTCCTCGGTGCCGGCATCGCGACACCGGACCAGGCGCTCGTCGTCATCGAGCGGTGCGCGGCGACCGCGGCGGCCGGCCTGGTCCTCAAGCCCCCGCTCACCGCGCACCCGGACGTCATGTCGGCCGCCGCCGACCGCGACCTGACCCTCGTCGAGCTGCAGAGCCACGGGTCCTGGGCCCAACTGGTCTGGCTGCTCCGGGGGGTGATCGACAGGGCCGCCGCGCCCGGCTCGCCCGAGACCGGGGAAACCGGGGTGTACGACGAACTGTTCGCCCTGGCCGACGCGACCGCCGCCATCGTCGACGCGCCGGTGACGATCGAGGACGCCCAGTACCGGGTGCTCGCCTACTCGTCGCGGCAGGACCGCACCGACCCGGCGCGCGTCTCGACCATTGTCGGGCGCCGTGTCCCCGGTGACGTGATCGCCCACTTCCGGTCCCGTGGCGTGTTCCGCAAGCTCGCGAAGGGGAGCGAGCTGATCTTCGTACCGCAGGGCCCGGACGGGACGCTGCCCCGGCTCGTGATCCCGATCCGCGCCGGCGGTGAGCTGCTCGGCTCGATCTGGGCCGTCGTCGACGGTCCGGTGCCGGACGGGCGCCTGCGTGATCTTCAGGGCGCGGCCTCGGTGCTGGCGCTGCACCTGCTCCGCCTCCGGGTGCAGGCCGATGTCGCGCGCCGGGTGTCCGCCGACCGCCTGCGGGCCGTCCTGCGGGCCCCCGGTCGGGTGGGACGGGAGGAACTGGGACTTCCGGCCGGCCCGTGGCGGGTCGTCGCGCTGGAGGCGCACAGCGGGACCGCGGAGATGGTGCACAACCTCGCCCTGTGGGAGTCGATCACCCGCCGTCACGGTTGGCGCCAGCCGTTGATCGCGGACGTCGGGGACGTCCTCTTCGCCGTGGTGGTCGCCGAAGGCGAGTCGGCTGGCTCCTGGCTCTGGATGGAGCGGCTGATCCACGACGTCGCCGTGCACGAACCGGGCCTGCGGGCCGCGTCCGGCAGCGTCGCCGCAGAGCTGACCGAGCTGCCACGCTCACGCGCCGAGGCGGCGGAACTGCTCGCGCTGCACGGCTCGGCCCGGCAGCACGGTTCGGTGCTGCGCTTCGAGGACGTCTGGGCCGAGGTGGTCGTACACCGGATGGTCGCCGCGGTGCCGCAGGCCGATCTGCTGTTCGGCGGACCGCTGCCCGTCCTCGTCGCCCACGACCGGAAGCACGGCACCGACTACGTCGCCACGATCGCCGCTTGGCTGGAGCAGCAGGGTGACCCGAGGAAGGCGGCCCGTCAGCTGCACGTGCACCCCAACACACTCCGGCACCGGATGCGCCGCATCGCCGAGGTCGTACCCGTCGACCTCGACTCGCCGCGTACCCGGCTGGCGCTGCAGGTCCAGCTCGCGGCGCTGCGCCCCGGGTCCTGACCCCGACCGCCGCGGACGACCCGGGCCGCGACGGACCGGCGGCGATCGCGAGCGGCGGCCCATCCCGGTGCCGGTGGGTGCCGTGCGCCGGACGGGGCAAAAGTCCGTGGTTCGGACCGAGGGGACGGGGTAGGCCCTTCGGTGGTCTTCATCCTGGCAATCGGTGCCGCCATACTGCTCGGCGTCGGCTCGGCCGTGCAGCAGCGGGTCGCCTTCCAGGCCCCGGACGGCCTGGCGCTGCGCGTGGGGCTGCTGTTGCATCTCGTCCGACAGCGGCTGTGGCTGCTGGGTCTCGCGGCGACGCTGCTGGGCGGCCTGCTCAGCGGCGCCGCCCTGGGGCGGGGCTCGGTCGTGCTGGTGCAGCCCGTCCTGGTGCTGCGCCTGCTGTTCGCCCTGTCGGCCTCGGCGCTATGGTCCCGTCGCCCGCTCAGACGGCGGGACTGGGGGGTCGCGATGGCCGTCACCGTGGGCATGGTCGCCTTCCTGGTGGCGGGTCATCCCGGGACCGGCAACCCCGAGGGGGTGCCGGCCTGGGACTGGGCGGTGGCCGCGGCCGGCATCGGCACGCTGACCCTGCTGCTCGTGCGCGCCGCGCGCCGGCTGCGACCCGCACAGGAAGCGCCGATGCTGGCGATCGGGGCAGGCATGCTGTACGGGCTCCAGTCCGCCCTGACCCAGTCGGCCGTGCACCGACTGTCCACCCACGGGCTGCTGGGGCTGCTCACGAGCTGGCAGCCGTACACGGTGTTCATGATCGGACTGATCGGGACGCTGCTCGCACAGAGCGCGTTCGACCTCGCTCCGCTGTCGGTCTCGTACCCGCCCCTGGCGGCGGCCGAGCCGCTCTCCGGTATCGCGATCGGCATCGGCGTGCTCGGTGGGACCCTGCGACTGACGCCGGGGGCGCTCGTCTTCGAGATCGCCGGCCTCGCCGTGATGACGTTCGCGGTGTACCTGCTGGCCGCGTCCCCACACATAGTCGGCCACCACATCGAGCCGGTGAGCGACCCACCCGAGAACGCCCCGTAGCGGATGGGCGAGGGAGGGCGTGGCGTCGGGCGAACCCGCAGTCTCGGGATGTACGGCGTCAACAACGGGAAAGCCGCCGACGGCAGACAGGGTGGCGGGAGGGGTCTATGGCGTATGGAGATGGCCAATCACCTCGATTCGCATGGTCCGCGACGTGCAGCCGCCGTCGCTTGCGATGTTGGGTCAGGCTGCGCAGGTTGTCGGTGTACGGATTCCGGTGCAGAGTCGGGTACGCCAAGTGTGCAGAGGTCGGGGCACGAAGCATTCGACACGCTGCGATGGCGGCCGGCCCGACGCCTATGCCCCGCTACTCACGATGAGTATTCGGTGAACGTGGGCTAGCGCCCGGATCGCGGCATGTCCGGATGCTCGAGACGACGTCCGACCCGGTGTGGCGATGGGCTGCAGCATAGTGATGCGGCAGCCGTTGTTCGGGTCGGCGGCGCTCACCGGACATGGGGCTGCCGCTCAACAGCCTGCCGTGGTGCGCGCGTGGCGAGCAGGCTATCGTCCGCTGCATGAGTGAAACCCCGCTGTCCGATGTCATGTCGGAGCACGCGGAAACCAAGACCCCCGAGAGCTACGAGCGCTTTCTCAGGCTCTTCCGGGCATCCACGGTCGGCATTGTGGCCACCGGGGTGCCCGCCCATGACGCGCCCGGGTATGTTGCTGACGGCAACCTTGGCGCGGGCAGGACCACTCACGGCGACGGGCTGCCACGCGTGCTGGCATATGCCGATCCCGAAGCGGCACTACGCAACTTTGGTCCCCGGTTCAACGCGGGCCTGTCCGGTGAGGTTCTCCTCCAGATAGCCGCGACCGATCCCGATTGTGAAGGTGTTCTCCTCAACAGCGCCATCTGCGAGATCAGCCTGGTGTCAGCAAGTCAACAGCCCAGTCTCTACTGACGCCAACCGCCACCGAAGCGCCCGGCCCGCGGCGTTGGTGGAAAGGCCGTTAGGGCCGATATCGCGCTTCAGTCAGCACACTCATCTCGGCGAATCCGCACCGCGAACCCCGAGCCGTCACGTAACTCTCCGTAGCGCCCGGATCGCGGCATGAGTGTGCGCGACGGTGCAGCTCTGTCGAGTCCGTGTAACAGTCGTCGAGTTCTCGCATGTGCGTGATGGCCGCGGGTTTGGCAGACTGCTGCGTCGAATGCCCGTTCGCCGGTCCGTCGGTGTCGGCCGCATCAGGGACTCGACGGACGCACTGTCATCGGCCAGATTTGGGAGCTGGGCGATCCAACTCACCGCGACGTTACGTAGCGAGCTGATCGCGGCATGAGCGTGCGCCGACCCTGGAGATCCCGCACGAGGTCTGGCCGGAGCCGATGAAGGTCGGCTCTTGCAGGTAGAACCAGCGATCCACCACGCTGACCAGCATCAGCCGGTCAGCAGTCACACGGTTGACCATGTCACCTCATCGAGCAGACATCGACCTGCACCTACCTGGTCATCATATGCCGGCCCGACGGCTCCCACGGTTTCACGCTCATCGGCAAATCGGGACACCACCGGGGCTCGGCGAACGTCACGGTGTGTAGTCGATGGTTTCGGCGTGCGGGCGGCGGCTCGACCATCAGGCCGCCGCCGAGCTAGCGGATGTCGACGGCCGCTGTGTACTCGGTGGCGCACGCGGCCCTGCACTGCAACTCGTACGCCGACACAGGTGGTGGGTTGGCCCCAGCGTCGTTGTCGTCGGATGCGGATGCGGATGCGGATGTGGATGCGGATGCGGTTCGCGGCGTTGGGCGGCCGGGACGTCGGTGACCGTTGAGACTTGTCCGGTAGGGCGCTCCGCCCTGTTCCCGTCCGGGGAGGCTGGACGGTCTACGACTGGCCGACGAGGAGGTCCGCCAGCACTGGCACACTGCCCGCGTGAGTTATGACCTGGCGGTGTGGGAGGGCGACATGCCCGCCAACGACGAGGCGGCCGGTGAGGCGTACGAAGCCCTTTATCAGCGGTACTTCGAGAGCGAGGAACAGCCGCCGACGCCTCGCATCCGGGCATACGTCGATGCCGTGGCGGTCCGATGGCCCGACCTGTACGGCCACGACGCCGAACTCTGCCCCCTGTCGAATGGCCTCATCGATGAGGCGTCCGGCCCCATGGTCTACTTCACGATCCCGTTCATCCGGTCTGACGAGATCTCCTCTCAGGCGGCACAGCTGGCCGCCGAACACGGGCTCGTCTGCTACGACCCGCAGTGGGAACACCTTCGCCCCGCTGCCGGTCACGGTGACCGAACCTGAACATCACGGGCCATCCGTGGGCCAGTAACCCATGGCGCGCAGCAGTCACGAGCAGGCACGAGACGTACCCGGGGTGACCGCCGGGCCGCAGGCGTTTCGGGTAGGGCGGCTCGGCGGCCGATGTGCACGGCCTCCCGCCGTGGCATCAGGACACCGCAAGAAAATCAGCCTGCCGCAAAACGTGAGTTGGTTAAATTGAGAATCATTGCATCATAGACCGGAGCATCGTGGAAAGGTTGGAGCTCGCCGAGCTTCTGCCACCCCCAACCGCGGTATGCGGCTTGGGCGGCAACATTATCGGGCAGCACGAGCAATGTTGCTCGCTCCGCGGTTACCTGTTTAATAAGGGCATCGTGAAGCCGGCGCGCGATCCCCCGCCGCCGCCATCTTTCACGCACCATGATCTCGTTGAGGGCGAATGTCCTATCGCCTGTTTCAACAAGTGTCCGGGCGTCCACATTAGATAGTAGCCCTCCCCACCATGGTGATTCCGCTGGCAAGGTGTACCCCAAGGCGTATCCGACAAGCGCTCCGTCGAAGTCGCCGACGACAGCCCGGAATCCATCGCGTCCTGCGTAGGCGACTAGGCGATCCCAATATCGCTCCGGCGAGAAGAACGGGTCATTCAGCTGCGCCGAATACACCTCTTTGTACGTCTCGACCAGCTTGCCCCGATGTTCATGGAAAGAATCTCGCTCCAATTCTTGGATTCGTAACGCGAGTATCTGTTCGCTCATTCCTACAGCCACGTCTTTCGGTATCGGTCGAGAAAGGAGTCAACCTCGGCAGCGCCCCGGTAGGGTGCGAAAAGGCGTGACACCTCAGCCATCTCTGTCGAAACGCGCCAGCTTGCCACTTCTCCGACCATGTCGTCCAGTGCTGCATTAGCTGCGTCGGCCGCCCCCTCCGGTTCCCTCTCAAGGAGGCGAGCGTGGGCGAGCCGGACGCGATACAATGCTCGGTTTCGGGCGTAACCGTCGCTGTAGCCGCTGACAGCCGCATCGAGCAACCTCTCCGCGCGGCCTGCCCGGCCGAGGGCCAACTCGCACGTGCCGTGGAGCCCATCGATCTCCGTGTGGCTCAGGAAGGAGCACCACTCAGCAGCTGGCTTCTGGCCGTCGCGGTCGACGATTCTCCGCGCCTTCGTGATGGCGATCTCAGAGCCGCGAGCATCGCCAGTCAGGGACGATGCAACGGCGAAACGTAGCCATGGGATGGCGGCTAAGCGCGGCCGTTGATCGATCGTAGGTACCTGCGCGGCAGATGAGGCGAAGCGGAGTGCCTCCCGTGGCCGGTTGAGTGAGTTGGCCTGGCCCGCCAGGTAGGCGAGCGCTGCTGTTTCGACCTCTGGATCCTGCGCCTGTCGCCCCAGGGTCAGCGCCTCGGTGAAGCGCGTACGGGCTACGACATGCTCGCCCGCGTCCAGGGCCAGCCATCCGGTACACATCTCCAGTCGGGCGGTGGCTTTGAGGAGCCGATTCTCGGTCGAGGACGAGTATGAGGCTCGTTCCAGCATCGAGTAGCCGTCGCGGACTTTAAGTGCGGCGGCCTGCCACAGGCTGTCGCCGCCGATCTGATTGTCGAGGCTGTACAGATGCGCCACGCTGCGTTCCAACGGCACCACGTCGCCGGAACCGATCTTGCGCGCCCTGCCTTTGCCGATTTCCGGTAGACGCTGTTCGGTGCCTGCGAGAGCGGCCACCACGCCTAGCGCCACTACGGCCCTGCGCCTCATATCACCTGACGTTACGCCTTGCGGCTGCATGAGCGTGTCGGCAGTTGGTTCGGCCAGTGAAGAGGTGCCCGGGGTCTCGCGGTCGTGGTCAGCAGATGTGGCTGTGCTGGTACGCCGGGGGCTGTAGAGGCCGATTACGGCGTCGGTGGTGGCGCCGAGGACCTGCCGTAGACCGGACCGACGTTCCGCACTGGGCCAACGGTGTTCTCCACGTTCTAGTTTGCCCACCCAGCGGTGGTCGACGTAGTGCGCGGTGAGGTTCCTGTGCGGGTAGAGCCAATCAAGCGCGGCGTTGACGGCGTCGGCGAGCTCGGCCCGTGACATACATTGCCCAGGCCGTTGCGGCGAGGGCAGCCGTTTGCGTGCTTCGGTGAGCAGCGCGTTGGGGGTGACGACGGTGTCGGGGTGGCGCGGCATTTACGCCTCCCTCCACATCTCACAGACGGTGTGTGCACCATCTTGCCACCCTCGGTTACCGGGCCGTGTGCCTGCCGCGGCACCGTCGTCGCCGTGGTCGTTTATTCACGCCGGCACGGCCGGGTTCTGGAGTCCGCCGTTGCAGATGTCGTTGACGAATGATCGCCACCGCTGCGGGGTGAACCGCAGCACCAGCCCTTCCGGGTCTTTCGAGTCGCGCGTCAGGACTGCCTCGTCAGCGAGGGCGACTTCGACGCAGTTGCCGTCGTCGCTGCGGCTGGATTTACGCCAGGTGTGCTGTGGCGTGGTCATGCCGGTACTCCTTCCGTGGGTGCCAGATGCTCCGCTGCGGCGTGGAGGAGACGGATACTCGCGTCAGGTGACAGTGCGGCGGCTTTGAGCCTGCTGTGCAGGCTCAAGTACGGGTCGATCTCGCCCGGGCCGGTGTGGATCAGGTCTTTGGTGAGGGTGTCCACCGCGACGGCGTGTGAGCTTTGCGGATCGCGGTAGCGGTAGATCGAGTAAGCGGATCGAGGGGCGCTGTGTCCTCTGATCGACGCGTCGACGGGTAGCACCTGGACGGACACGGATGGATGGTTCGCGCACACGGCGACGACGTGCCGAAGCTGGTCGGCGACGACCACGGGGTCGGCGGCGCATCGTCGGATCGCGATCTCATCGATGACCGCCTCGTAGCCCGGCCCGCCGGCGGCGAGCGCCAGGCTCTGGCGTCGGGCGCGGGCCGCGACTGCGGCGGCAGGGTCGAACCTGTCGCCGTGGCGGGCTGGGTCGCTGCGCAGCCGCGCGTCGGCGAACGCGGACGTCTGAAGCAGGCCGGGGATCAGGGCCATGGCGTATTCGGTGATGGTCTTGGTGCCGCTTTCCAGGTCGGCGTAGATGGCTTGGCGGATGCCCATTCGTTCGGCGTCGCCCGTCCACCATCCACGAGTCCAACCGTCGGCTGCCGCGTCCATGATGGCGCCTCGCCTGTTCACCCCAACTGAAAGGTAGTCGCAGATCCCGCTGACGAGGTCGATGTCCGGGCCGAGGTGTCCGTTCTCCAGCGCGCTGAGTTGCTGCCGCGGGAACCCGACAGCACGGGCGACCGTCTCGCCCGTCAGCCCATGCTCCTCACGTAGGCGGCGGATTTCGCGTCCGAGCCATTGTCGGCGGACGTAGGGACTGGGGCGATTCACCGACAGCCTCCAGGGACTCATGCCCAGTCGACGGTAAGCCGGCCGGGGGTGAGGCCAATGTAACCCTACAAAACCGGCCGACGATCGCGGTGAAGCTGATGGTCCGACATGGTCTCGCAGTTCATCCATCGGTCGAACCGCAAGTCGGAAAGCGAGGTCGGACCGCAGGTGGGCATTCCCAGCTCCGCGCCGTTCCGTGATCGTTGAGCTGCAACGAGCTATCCGTCAATGCGAGGCGCTTGGCCGGCAGTGAAGCCGCCGCCATGGACATCGACTCACAGCCCTATCCCCTTACCCCTTTCTGAGGAAGGATCGCGCATGTATGAGCAGGATGAGTTGGCCCGCTACGGCTATCGGCAGGAGTTGAGCCGGCAGCTCCGATTCCGGGACCTGATCTCCTACGGCTTGGTGTACATGGTCCCAATTGCACCGATGGCGATTTTCGGCAGTGTGTACGCCGGCTCCGGCGGGATGGTCGCCTTGGCGTACGCGATCGGTGTCGTCGCTTTGGTGTTCACGGCGTTTTCGTATGCGCAGATGGTGAAGGCGTTTCCGATGTCGGGCAGCGTTTACAACTATGCCGGGAGGGGCATCAGCCCGCCGGTCGGGTTCCTGGCTGGTTGGGTGATCCTTCTCGACTACATCCTGGTGCCGGGGTTGTTGTATCTGGTGGCGTCGGTGGCGATGCACGCGACCGTGCCGGCCGTTCCGGTCTGGTTGTGGCTGTTGGGCTTTGTCGCGGTGAACACGGTCGTCAACTCGGTCGGGATCCGTATGACCGCGGTGGTCACCCGAGTCATGCTGGTCGGTGAGCTGATCGTTCTGGCGGTGTTCATCGCTATCGCTGGCTGGGCTGTCGCTTCCGGGAAGGGCCGGTTCGGTTGGGAGGCGTTCTACAACTCCGACACGTTCACCTGGTCTGTCGTCGCGGGTGCGGTGTCGATCGCGGTGCTCAGCTTCCTGGGCTTCGATGGCATCAGCATGTTGGCCGAGGAAGCCAAGGGCGGTTCCCGGCAGATCGGCCGCGCCATGGCGGCGGTGCTCGTGTTGGCGGGGGTGTTGTTCATCGCGCAAACGTGGCTGGCCGCGATGCTCGTCCCCAACCCGGCCGGGCTGCTGGCCGACGGTGATCCGAACGGGACCGCCTTCTACGACGCCGCCCAGGTAGCCGGCGGGGGCTGGCTGGCAACCCTGTGTGCGGTGGCGACCGCAATCGCGTGGGGATTGCCGAACTCGATGGTGGCCCAGGTCGCCACCTCCCGGCTGCTGTATGCGATGGCCCGGGACCGGCAGCTGCCCGCGTTCCTGGCGAGGGTGTCGATCCGCCGCAACGTGCCGATCAACGCCACCCTCCTCACCGGGACCGTGTCCCTCGCCCTCGGCCTGTACATGGCCACCCGCACCGACGGCATCACCCTGCTCTCCTCGCTGATCAACTTCGGGGCGATGGTCGCCTTCCTCGTCCTACACATCTCCGTCGTCGTGCACCACCTCATCCGCAGGCGGTCCGGGAACCTTTGGGCGCATCTGCTCATGCCGGCGGTCGGGTTCGCCATCCTCGCCTATGTGGTGGTCAACGCCAACATCGCCGCCCAACGTCTCGGCCTGGCCTGGCTGGGACTCGGCGTCATCGTCCTCGCCGGCCTGTACCTGACCGGCCGCCGCCCCACCCTCTCCGGCCTCGCCCCCGTCCAGCCGTCCGGCCGTGACCTGGAACGGGTGTGATCGCCATGGAGAAGATCACCTACCGTCCCGTGCGCGACGAACTCGCCTACACCTTCGGCGGGCGGCTACCGGTCGCGCACCTGCACTCCGGCGACGTCCTGGAGGTGGCCACCGAGGATTGCTTCGGCGGCCTCGTACGCGGGCCGGGAGATCTGCCGTCGCAGGTGTGCCGCATGCCCTACCTCAACCCGGTGTCGGGGCCGTTCTTCGTCGAGGACGCCGAACCCGGCGACACCCTCGCCATCCACCTCGCCACCATCACCCCCGCCCGCGACTGGGGCGTGTCGGCCACGTTCCCGCACTTCGGCGCCCTCACCTCCACCTCCCACACGCCGACGTTGCAGCCGCCGTTGCAGGAGCGGGTGTGGGTGTACGGGATCGACCGGCAGGCTGGCACGGTCCGGTTCCAGGCCACCGAAACGAGTCACGCGATCAACCTGCCGTTGGATCCGATGATCGGCACGATCGGCGTCGCCCCGGGCGGCTTCGAAGCCCGTTCCACGATCGTCCCCGACATGCATGGTGGGAACCTGGACACCCCACGGCTGCGGGCCGGCACCACCCTCTACCTGGGCGTGAACGTGCACGGGGCACTGTTTGCCCTCGGTGACGGTCACGCCTGCCAAGGCGAAGGCGAAGCCTGCGGCGTCGGGGTGGAGATCGCCACCACCACAACCCTCACCATCGAGGTGATCAAAGGCGTGTCGACGGTATGGCCCCGGCTGGAGACCGACACGTCGATCATGTCGGTCGGCTGCGCCCGCCCCCTGGAAGACGCCTACCGCATCGCCCACCACGACATGGTCACCTGGACCAGCGAACTGACCGGCCTGGAAGCGCTGGACGCCTACCAACTCGTGTCGCAGGTGGGACGCGCGCCGATCGGCAACGTGTGCGACCCCAACTACACGATCCTTGCCGCCGTCGACAAGGCGCTGCTTCCCGCGCCGGACCCGGCCTACCAGGGTGTGCACGCGCGGTTGCGGCAGTACACGGCCGGGCTGCGGTAGAGGAAGGAGGGACCCGTCATGTCCACGCCACTTCCCCCGCTGCCGCTGCGCGACGAGTTGTTCCTGCTCGGCCACAACGACGACACCGGCAACCCCCACATCCACCGGCAGGCATTAGCGCTCGGCCTGGCGGGTGCGGTCCTGATCGACCTGTACCTGGCCGGACGCATCGACCTCGGCGACGACACCCGCCCAGCCGACGAACGGTGGGTGCGCCCGCACATCGACCGGCCCGTCGGTGACCTGATCGCCGACACCGCACTCACCTCGATCCGCTACGCCCGCACCCTGCCCTCGCTGAAAGGCTTCATACGCGGCTTCTCCGCCGACCTGTACGAACGCACCCGCGCCGGCCTCGTCGCCGCCGGCATCCTGCGACACGCCAGCCGCCGCCGCCTCGGCGGCCTCATGCGCGCCGACAGCTACCTGCCCGTGGACAGCAAATGGTCGGTGGTGGCCCGCGCCCGGGTGCGGTCCCTCGCCACCCGATATCAGCAGCCGGACAACCACACCGCCGCCCTCGCCGGCCTCGTCGCCGTCCTCGGCCTCACCGACCACCTCTACCTCGCCGACGACACCACCACCCTCACCGCACAGCTCAAGACGATCGCCGACCAGCACCTGCACCCGGTACGCGACATCACCACCGCCGTCGACGCCACCATCGGCGACCTCGCCACCGCCGCCTACCGATAGCGACCCCTCCTGACAGGGACACCGATCATGGAATTGAACGTTCGCATCCGGGCTGCCCGCTGGACGGACAAAGACACGGTCGCCGGGCTGATCGCCGACGCCCTCCACCCCACCCCACTCGGCCAGTGGCTCGTACCCGCCGCACACCGCCACGTGCTGGCCGACGTCCTACGGATCTGGGTGGAACACGCCATGTTCTTCGGCGACGTCCACCTCACCGACGACCTCACCGCCACCACCGTCGGCTTCCACCGCTACCGACCCATCCCACCACCAGCAAACCACCGCACCCGACTCACCGACGTCGCCGGCAGCCACGCGGACAGGTTCCACCTGCTCCACAGGCTCGTCGCTCAGAGACAGCCCACCGAACCCCATTACGATCTGGCGTTCTTCGCCGTACACCCGAACGCCCAAAAGGCCGGTCACGGCGCCGCGCTGCTCGCCCACCACCGCGACCGCATCGACCGCGTCGACCTACCGTCCTGGACCACCACCCTCACCGACGGGCAGCCACTGCTCGCCCGCCACGGCTACACGCCACGCCCGGCGATCACCCTGCCCGATGGGCCGAGCCTGCACCCGATGCGCCGCAACCCTCCCCCCGGCAGCAGCGACAGTCCGACCAACTCCGCCGACAACCGCTGGGACTTCCATGCCTAGCCCCAACGCACTCGCCACCCATGACGAACCGACCGGCCCGGTAGCCGACCCCGACCACCCACATCCCCAACCGAGACCACGGATCATGGCCTTCCCCAGCAGATACCCACCAGACCTGATCGACGCCGTCGTCCAACGCGTCGCCGACGCCCGCACCGTCCGCGCGTACGGCGCCGTCACCACCGTCGCCCGTCAACTGAACCTCGAACCGCGCCTGGTCCAGAAATGGGTCACCAAAGCCACCACCCCAACCACACCCGGACCCGGCAGACCCGCCGGCAACCCGCACCCGTTGTACCTGCCGCCGAGGCTGTTGCACTGCAAGTTCTGCCACCAACCGATGCCCTACAACCACCTACACGAGGGCCACCAGTGCCAGCAGAACTGCCGGCCCCGGCCCCTCGGCGCTGCCGCCCTCGCCGACGTCGTCGGACGGGCGATCCTGCGGCACGCACCCCGAATCCTTCACGCCACCGGCGCACCGGCACCCCCACACCTGGCCGCCATGCACGCCCACCACGTCCTCGCCCGCATCACCATCGGCGCCACCCCCGCCGACATCACCCTTACCTGGCGCGCCACCCCCACACCCATGGCCGCCGGGCTCAATGTCGAACGCGTACGACGTGTCGCCACCGCCCGCGGCCTGGCCCTCACCGATCCGATACGCGCCCGGCAACTCCTCCACGCCAGCCTCGCCAGCGTCGACCCCACCACCGCGCCCGCCGAGCCCGTACACGCCGAAGCCGCCGCCCTCCTGGCCGAACTGCAACTCCGTCTCGGCCACCCCACCGACGCCATCACCTGGGCCACCTACACCCACCACAGCACCACCCACCTCCACGGACCCACCCACCCGCGAACCCTGCACGCCCTACACCTCCTCGCCAACGCACACCGGCACGCCGGACAAAACCAACGCGCCTACAAGCACTACCGCCAACTCGGCGAACACCTCACCACCACCGCCGGCCCACACGCCCAGCCGACCCTCGCCGCCCACGCCACCACCGCCCTCGTCCTACACACCCTCGGCCACTGCCAACCCGCCCGCACCCTCCTCGCCGACACCATCGCCACTCACCGACGTGAACACCCCGACCACCCCGCCACCACCCAGATGACGCAGCACCTGACCCGTATCTGGGACGACTGCGCCGCCAAGGGCCACCAGCACCACGACATCTGACCCGTCCGCCTCGCTCTGACAGGAGGTCCGCTGTGGACCTTCAGCCTGGCAAAGGCTTTCCGTCCCTCGCCGTCTGGTATGAGCAGATCCATTTCGGGAGCCAGTAGTTCACCCGGGTGCGGCGATGACAGCCTTGCAAGGCGTCCTCCCGCCGGAATAACTCGCTGCACTACAGCAACTCGGCGGAGTTGGATCTGACGAGGCGCCCCCGCCGCTGGGCGTCTGTGACGTCGCAGGAACCAGCCCACCGTCGCGGACGGGAGCCGAGGGCCTGGTCGTTGTCGGAAGCGGCGCCGACACCGGCTCTGACGGCACGCAATCGGTAGGCGATCGGATTCAAGCACTCAACGAGGCGACCGTCGGGCCCGCCATCGGCCCGGCCCAACCTCTGTCGCGGGCAGGTCGCCTCCCACGGCCGAACGACAGCGCCGGCCACCTCGATCAGCGATCAACACAGCGCCGACCGGGCAGCCCCGTCACGAACAGCGGCGGCAGCTCGAAGCCATGTTCCATGTCCGTGTTGCCCTGCACGGCCGAGACGTCATCTCCACGAACCGGCGTGATCGGCCAGCTACGACCCCGCCCGGAGGTGCTGCTGCTCAACGACACCGACGCCGACCAGGCCGAGGTTGCACTCGTCGTCGCCGACAGCATTCACGAGCCGGCCCTGCGGATTCTGCGCGCCCTGTACAGCAGGGGAAACAGCACGACCCCCGATCGAGCAAGTCTCCATGCCCCAGGGCGAGCAGCCTCGCTGACTACACTCGGTTACGGTCTGGACGAGCCGCGCTCGAACCGGATCGCGGCACGTCCGGATGCAGGCACCCGCGATCCAGCTACCTTCCGTGACGAGCGCTTCGCGGCAGATCCGGATGGCGTCGACCGGTCGCGGTCATCGCTCGGGCACGACCTGGATCTCCACTCGATGCCGGAGGTAGTCGTCGTTTGAGGTGCGAGCGATCTGCACGGCCTGAGCAACTTGGTCGCGCATTTGGCTGGGGTACATCTGTGGGTCCAGGGTGAGGCCTGGCAGTATGCATCGGCGCAGGTCTAGGTCGTCGTCGGCCAGGAAGCGGCGTAGTGCGGTAAGGCGGTACCGCTCGCGCAGGTCGCTGACTTGCTCGTATTCGGCGGCGCTTTTCGGGGTCATGGTCGTCGTTCCCGGTAGGTACCTGACTCTTATCGAGGTCCAGTACCAGGCGCGTGCCGCGCCTGCCGCATCGGCGGGGGCACCGCTGTCGAGATAGTCAAGCAGCGCAACCTGGACGCGACGGCGGCCGAACGCGGCGATGGCGGGTTCGACCAGTTGCCGGTTGAAGCTCGGATCCGGCTCGTACACTGCGGCTCGGATCAGCGGTTCGAACCATTCGTCGGGCATGCCGCGAGTACTGGTCGGGTGCTTGGCCCGGCGCGCGACGGTCTGACCGATCATCCGCCGGGCACGATGACGCCAGAACAGACGGTCGTCGGGCTCGTCGACGTCCGGGGGTTCGGCGCCGACGAGGTCGAGGAGTGCCTGTAGCGAGGCGTGATAGACCGCCGAGCGATCAACCGTACGCCCAGGTAACGGCTGGAACGTAGCGGGCGTCTCGTTCGTCGATGCCATGGGCGACCATGGTAGCCGGCGCTCCTCAGCACGACCTCGCTCAGGTTTCCCAGCTCTTGGCCAGCTGATAGCCGTGACGCAGAGCAACGTTCCGAAGGCGGCAGATTCGGATGTAGTCGCCGCCGCCCGTGTTTCTTGAGGCGGGGGAGCCCGAAATACGGCTGCTGCGCCGAAAACGCTGAGTTACGGTGCTCCGATGCAGGCGTATGCGGCCCAGCGGGCAACACAGGCAGCCGTGTCGAGCGCCTCATCGCTCGGCCTGACCGCCCACGACGCCGTCGTCCTGCACAACTCGAACAAGCTCACCCTGCGTCTGCAGCCCTGCGACGTGCTGGCCCAGGTGGCACCGGCGGCGCACCAGTGCGCCCAGCTTGAAGTGGATCTCGTTCAGCGACTGTTCGAGGTCGGGAGCCCGGTGGCTGCGCTGGAAGCGCCCGAGGTTTTCGTCTGGGACGACCACGTGGTCACGCTGTGGACCTACTACGAACCGGTGACTACTCAAGCGGTCCCGCCCGTGGACTACGCCAGAGCGCTCGAACGTCTGCACGCCGGAATGCGCCGGGTCGACCTGCCCACTCCGCACTTCACGGACCGGGTTTCCGAGGCCCAGGCCCTCGTGGCCGACCACGACCGGACGCCGAAGCTGGCCGACGCGGACCGAGTCTTTCTCGCCGGCACATTGGACCGCCTGCGCCGAGCGGTCGGCGATAGCGGTCGGCCCGAACAGGTCCTGCACGGCGAACCTCACCCGGGCAACCTGCTCTCGACCCAGGTAGGCCTGCTCTTCATCGACTTTGAGACGTGCTGCCGGGGGCCGATCGAGTTCGACTTGGCCCATGCACCCAACGAGGTCGAAGACCACTACCCGGGCGTCGATCACCACCTACTTCGAGATTGCCGGACTCTCATGCTGGCGATGATCACTACGTGGCGCTGGGATCGCGATGACCAATTCCCCGACGGCCACAGGCTCGGCATCGAGTGGCTGAGCGAACTCCGGAAGGCGGCGGCTCGGTAAATTACCGAGCACGGTCATCGGCAGAGCCGTGAGCGGCTGATCATGTTCCAGAGGCCATGTAGGCAGCGAGGATGTAGTTGGGGTGCCGGTCGAGGTTCTTAGAGCCTGGTAAATAAGGGTTTCCGGTGTCCGGCGGGCCCGGTGGAGATCGCCAACCGTGACGGCATCCGGCGTGGTGGCGTGACATGGTGAAGGGCCTTCGGTACGAGCAAAGGCGACTAAACCAGCACGACCGAAGGCCCAACCCTGTCTGTATACCTTGTCGCCGGCGTCGCCGCATCCGCTACCCCGGCCACTCTCGACGATCACCTGCCCACCGCCCGGCCACGGCACTATCCGTCCGATACCTCGGATGTCGAATGGCAGGTCCTGGCTCCGCACGTGCCGGCCGGGACCGGACGCGGCCGGCCGATCACCTACCCCCGCCGCGACATCGTCGACGCGATCCGCTACCTCGACCGCACCGGCTGTCAGTGGGACGCGCTACCCGCCGACTTCCCGCACCACAAGCTCGTCTACCACTACTTCAAGACCTGGACCCGCGACGGAACGCTGCACCGCATGCACAACAGCCTTCGCGAGCAGGTCCGGACCCAGGTCGAGGGCCGTAACCGGCAGCCGACGGCCGCGCTGATCGACTCGCAGTCGATACGCGGTGCCGACACCGTCGGCCGACTCAGCCGCGGCTACGACGCCGGGAAGAAGATCAACGGCCGGAAACGGCACATCGCCGTCGACACCTGCGGACTGCTGCTCGCGATCCTGGTCACCGGCGCGAACGTCCAAGACCGCGACGCCGCCCGGCCACTGCTGTGGGCGCTACGCGCCTGCTTCCCCACCATCGGCCTGACCTGGGCCGACAGCGGCTACACCGGCCGACTCGTCGACTGGGCCGCCACCCGTCTCACCCTCACCGTGCAGATCGTCGCCAAACTCGCCGGGCAGACCACCTTCGTCGTACTGCACCGCAGATGGGCGGTCGAGCGCACGTTCTCCTGGATCAACCGGTGCCGACGCACCGTCCGCGACTACGAACGGCTACCCGGCCACCACGCCGCGATGGTCCAATGGGCCATGATCATCGTCATGACCCGCCGCCTCGCCCACCACCAACCCACCTGAAACCCTTATTTACCAGGCTCTAACGGGCGCGGTCGTAGCGCCTGGTGGTTCGCGGGTCGGCATGCCGGGCGGCGATTGCACGTCACGCAAGCTGACGCCGGCGTCGAGCATGGTGGTCACGAACGTGTGCCGCAGCATATGTGGGTGCATCCTCGGCATCCGGATCCCCACCGTCTGGGCCAGGTGCTTGAGCCGGCGGGTGGCGGCATGCCGGTCCATCCGAACACCGAGGGTATTGCGCAGGATCGGCCCGCTGGAGCGCTCGTCGACGGCCCGGTCGATAGCTCGGGCCACCGCGGGTGGCAGCGGGACGAGCACGACCTTGCCTCCCTTGCCGCGCACGCGTAGGACCCGGTGCCCGTGCTCCTCACCCAGGTCGGCGACGTTCGACCCGCAGGCTTCGAAGATCCGCAGCCCGAGCAGACCCAGGAGCGCGACCAGGGCGAAGCCGTTCGGGTTGGCCGACAGCCGGGCGGTAGTGATCAGAGCCTCGAACTGCAGGTGCCCCAGCCCAAGGGCCGGCGACTCGGACGGCACCGTGGGCCGACGGACATAGTCGGCCGGCGAGTGCTCCAGGATGGCGTCGATGACGCAGACCCGATAGAACCCGGCCACGACCGACAGGCGCCGCGAGACCGTCGAGGGCAGGTAGCGGCCTACGTCCTGCAGCCAGCGCACGTACCGCTCGACGTCCATCCGCGCCATGGCGAGCGGATCCAGGGCCTGGTCGGCGCACCAGCGGAGGAAGACTCGCAGATCGGACTCAGTATGGACGCGAGTTTGCCCACGGTAGAGGCCGAGAAAGGCGGACACCGCTGCACGCAGAACGAGCTGATCGGTCGGTACGACGCTGGAAGCGGGAGCAGGAGAGGTAGTCATATATCACCGTGCGTCACCAGCAGCGATGAACGCCAGTCCGCCCCGAGCGGCATGAGAGTAACTTCGGGTCGTGCGGGTTGAGAGCGTGGATCACGGCTACCAGTACCTCGGGAACGGCCCAGCCGCGACCGGTCGCGGAGGTGGCTGGCACATGCGGGCCGAGTTGTTTGCTCGGTGCATCCGGTGTGGCGACTTCGTTTCTCTCGACCCTGATGAGTACGGCAACTGCCGGTGTGGGGCGATACACAAGGACCGTGATGCCGGGCGGTTCGGGTCAAGCCTGGGAGACAGCCAGATCGAAATCTACCGCCGCCGGCCATGACGTAGACCTTCCTCAACGACGCGGTACTGCGCGCGCATCCCGGCATGAGAGTAAAGGTCGACAGGCTCTAGGATCGGTCGCGTGTCGAGGCCGGGGCAGCGGAAGAATCGCCAGCGCAGAGGGCACCGGCGGCTGCCAAAACTCAAGGATCGTGAGACTCCTCGACGCGGGCAGCGATCTCGGCCTGGGATACTGCATTACTGGTTGCGGCGGCCGGAACCGAGCGTTGCCATCTCGGCAATCTTCACGTCGATCTTTCTGCTGATAGCCGCTGTTACGCGTAACTGGGCTCTCCTAATCATCGTGCTGCCGTGCGCAGGCGCGGGTCTGTTTGTGTGGGTGACCCGGCATCTCTGGCGCCGTAACGCCGACCGCTGGCAGCAGGGATACGACGACGTCTTCTGATCTTCAGTCAGTCCGGCAGCGACCGAATCGTTCGGCGCGGCGCACTCTCCCGCAGGGAGCCCGGACGCCGTCTCAATGCCGCCGTGACAGCTGGAGAACGGCCGCCAGCGGCAGGAGCGATGCCGCCCAGAGCATCAGGACGCCGCCTGAACGCACTGTTCTCGGCAGAAGAGGACGTCACCCGAGGATCATGTAACCCTGACCCCTTCGGGCCGACCGAAGAGGTCACCGCGCAAGATGCCCTGGCCAGAGGGCTGCGGATGGGATTCGAGCCTCAGCCTGCGGAATCCAAACCGACGCCAGCACTACAGAGCTCAGTGCCTTACGTCGATGCGGCAAGACCGCCCCGATTGGCGCCAGCGACCCCAGGACGACAGCCGGCGCCAGCCAAGGCGGGGAGCAGCGACGCCTGACCACTTCGGTGTTCTCTGGGAGGTCAAGTCGGCCCGCTCGCCAACATCGCCGCAGGTCAGCGCGCTTCCCCTTGTCCGGCCTCGGTGAGCACTTCGGCTGCGGTGACCACTTCGCCAACCTGCCCCCAATCTGCAACCTGCATAAACGAGAAGCCGCAGGTCGGCGCGGGTGCAGTTGAGCGCCGTTGCGTGCCGTTGGACGCAGTTCAACGCCGTTCAGCGCACCCGACTGCTCCCCACGTGCTCCCCGATCCCCCGACCCACGACCGTGGCGTCGCCCTGCGCCATGGCGCTTCGCTTTGGCACACGTCTCCCAAGGAACAGCGCCGAGGCTGATATTCACTCAGCGTGACCGACGTGCTGAGACAGCGCCCACGGCCGGCGGCAAGAGCGGACGTTTCGGCAGAGCAGGACGCGTCTAAAGCGGATCCAGAAGCAGCACGTCATCCGGTGAGTAAAAGTACTCGCGCACATGCCGAGCCCATTCTTCGATCTTCGGGTCTTCCCACTGCGACAACCACTCAGACAGATGCGCGTGCTCGTCGGTGTATCCGTTCTCCAGGAGCCACTGAAGCGTTTCGCGCCCGCCCGCTCCGAAGATGGCCTGGGCATCGAAGCCGGCACCGAGGTCCATGTCACCCGTGCGGAACTTCGCTGCATACAGGCGGGGCGAGTCCGCGGGATCACCGATCAGGAACAGCAGGTAGGCCGTCACGTAGATCTGCTCGTACTCGTCGCTGTCGCCCATGTCCGGACCTTCGCGCCACGTCCTTTCGAGGTCGAAGATCTCTCGGAGCATCGCGTGGTGGTGGCCGGGGTCGTCTACGTCAACCATCCGGAGCGCTTCCCGACGCGAAGCCGGACTCGAGAGGTCCAAAGACTCGGCCATCGGTGCACGCTACTTGGAGTGCCCGCTCATCGGCACGTCCGGATGCATGCACCCGTGAACTAGTTACCTTGCGTGACGAGCGCTTCGCGTCATGAGCGTGCGTCGATGGAGATGCCGGGGGTGCGACTCGGAGGTTTCGGCCCGCCCGCTTCGGGAATGCCGACATCGGCCCGAATCTGCAGGGTGGTCCAGTAAGAGGGGGTAGATGTGACTTTAGCCAACGCGGCACCCGACTACTTCAAACCCAAGGACGGGATGTTCCTCGCCACCTTGTTGATTGTTCGCGATCTCGACCGGTCGCGCGAATACTACGAGCGAGTATTCGGAGCTACCTGTGTACACGAAAGCAATCCGTTGATCATGAAGTTCTTCAACAGCTACATCATAATCAACGTCGAGGGCGGCCCAACCGATGACAAGCCGACGGTACAGGCCATGGCACCAACGGATCCCAATACTCTGAGCTGCGCGATGAACGTTAGAGTTACCGACATCCGGAAGCTCTACAAGGAGTGGAAGTCTCGTGGTGCGGACTTCATCACCGAGCCAAAGGACCACGGCACGGAGATTCGGTGCTACCTGCGCGACCCCGACGGCTATCTGGTTGAAATCGGGCAGGGGCTCTGACCGGTTTCCGGAATTCTTAGGTGTCCGTCGCTGCCGAAGGTCCGCGACTCCTCCGGGTGTGGACCGAAGATGACCGCAGGCAGCCGATCCAGGGACAGGCCGAGACGTGCGCTCATCGGCAAGACCGAGCGTCGTCTTGATCGACCGGCTGTGACGCTGCGTAACATGCGGTCACCGGCAAATGAGCGCGGCCGCGCCGATCGGCGTCGGCCTGCCGCGGCGTCCGGCCAGGTCGTGGACCACTCGGAGCCGGGTATGTGGGTACGCCTCTGGTCACCGTTTGGTGGTGGTAGAAGTTTGCGACTGTCGCCATAGGGCCAGGTGTTCGAAGACATCGCTTAGTTGCCGGGCGATGTCGGGATCAGCGGTCGCGGAGACTTCGGCGGTGAGCACGTCCGCGGGTATCGGGCCGGACATCCAGTCGGTGGCCTCGCGCCTGAAGCCGTTGTCCTGCCGCGATGAGGCGAGAAGGTCGCTGACGAGTTCGGCGAGTTGCAGGGCCGCGGGTTTCCCAGCGTGCACCGGCCATGCGGCGAGATAGGGCGAGACGTTCTGTCCGCATTCGGCGATCGTGTCCAGCACCTCCCGCGGCTCACAGAAGCTGGGCCACGTCGAGGTGGTCTCCCGCCACCAGGCCCACGCGAAGTCGCTGATCACACGCCGTTCATCGGGCGAACCCGACCGCCACAGGCCTGCGAGCCGAGACGGCAAGAAGGTGGGGTAGCTCCAGTCGTTCATTTCGCCGGCCGCCACCAGCTCGAGGAGCCGGGGCATGAAATGGTTGAGGTACCTCTGATCACCCCAGGTCGTCGTCGACTTGAACAGCAGTGGACCGAGTTGCTCGGCGGTAACGTGGCGCAGTGGCGTTCGGTGCAGCGCTTCGACCTGCTCCGGGTCAACGCAGTGGTCGCAGTATTCGACACCCTCGAGCAGCTGGTACCGGCCGAATACCCGGTACAGGTCATCTACCGCCGCCTCCAGCTCGCTGCGCATCCGGTCAGGCTAACAACGAGGCCGGGACGGCAGGACAGCCAGATGCAGCCCCGGCCAGCAATGAGGGACGCGCCGATTGCGGCATGTTTCACGAAGAGCCTGAACGCCTTGACCCCGCTATGGTTCAGTCCACCAGCCCAGAGCGTTGCCGTCATCGTCATAGACGTTCCTGTACTCCCAAGGGCAACCTCGATCAGCCGCCCAGCGATCAACCGTCTTTCAACGACGCTGAACCCTGCGGCCACAGGCACTGTGATCACGATGAACCGACGGTCCGGCGGCAGCTCGACGAGTCCGCCAAGCCGTTGGAACCCGGTGGTGAGCAGGGTGATGTCCGCGTCGGTCGGCGGCGTGTTCGCGCACGGGGAGCAGATTTCATGATCCGATATCCGCTCGTCGGCACGTCCGGACATCGGCGACCGGCGCCGACATCACCTTCGGTGACGAGCGCTTCGCGGCAGATGAGGGTGCCGCCACGAGATGATCAAGATGATGGGTTGATTGATGGTTTTCAACTGTCCGTCGGTAAGTTTCGTTCCACTGCCACCGATGCCATCGTCGCGCTCAAGCGGCGTCAGCCGAGCTGTCCGAGGACGATCGAGCCCACGATGAACAGCAGGAGCAGCGGCATTGCCCACAAGACGGTGTTGCGGGGTGGGCGGTTGGCGTGGCGTAGGAACGTGACGCCGAGCGGTACGAGCGCCACGGTAAGTCCCGCGACCTGCGCGGCTGAGGCCCAGGTGCTTCCCTTGAGAACTCCGATCATCAGGCCGGACATCAGAGCCAAAGCGATGGCTGGTAGCAGGCGCAGGGTGCGAGACAGGAAACATCCGATGGCCAGGACGATCCAGCCGAGCATCACCGCCAGGCTGAGACTGGAGGCGACCCACTCGCGATAGCCGTAATAGGCGCTGACGGCTTGTGTAGCGGTGTTCAGGCCCGTGCTGTCGACCAGGGCGAAGGCGAAGGTGTTGACGCCGTAGTGGAAGGCGCGGGCGAACAGGCCGAACATCACCAGGCTGCCGCCCCAGAGCGCCCAGGCGGGCCGGGTCACGCCGACCCGTGTGGCGACCGCGACAACGCCCGGCCAGAGCGCGATGGTGCCAGAGAGGAATATCGCGTACGCGGCACTGATCAGTGTGGGTTGCCGCTGGTACTCGGCGAGTTGGTGCGGGAAGAAGAACGGGACGCCGAGCCGCAGGAGCGTGCCGGCCAGCAGCAGGCACGGCCCGACGATGAGGGATACGCCGCCCAACCATGGGCCCGGAAAGGTAAAGGTCCGCTCGGCGGTGTGCCGCCGGTCGACCGTCGTCGTGATCATGTCAACGACTCTCCCCGCGACACCGCGTGCGGCACATCCGGCCAGGACACCAACCTGCGGCAGCGTTGGCGGGCTGAGTCGTGGTGCCCAGGTGCTACCAGGGGATGAGCACCCTGAGTCGGACGGCAGCGCCGGTGGCGCTCGGTAGCCTTGCGACGTGATCCGGATGCGGTGGCAGGTCGTCGACGCGGCAGCGGCCGTTGCTGTGCTGGCGGTGTGTGGGTTCGCGGCGCAGGAGGCCGGCCGGCCATCCTGGTGGCAGTGGGTGATGGTGGGCACGGTCGCCGCGCCGGTCGCAATCCGCGACCGGTGGACGCTGCCCGCCGGCTTGGCGGCGCTCACCGCGTCCGCCGCCGTGCTCGCCTACGGGGTGATACCGCCGTACGCCGCACCGGTCCTGCTCGCTGCCGTGGCGCTGACCCAGTACTCGGTAGCGGCGGGATTGCCGCCGTCCCGGTCCGTGCCGGTGCTGGCTACCGGGCTCGCGGGCGCCGCCGCGCTCGCGGTGCTGTGGCCGTCTGCGCCACTGGTGGCGGTGCCGGCGGTCGCGGTCCCGTGGCTGGTGGGCTGGTTGGTTCGACACCGGCGGCGCCTCACGGAGCGGATCGCCGACGAGCGGACCGCGCGGGCGGTGACGGAGGAGCGGCTACGCATCGCTCGCGACATGCACGACACCGTCGCACACAACTTGAGCATGATCGCGATGAAGGCCAGCGTTGCCCGCCACGTCGCCGCAGTGCGGCCCGAGGAAAGCGTGACGGCCCTGGAGGTCATCGAGACCGCCAGCCGGGAAGCGCTGGTGGAGATGCGCCGCGCGGTGGGCCTGCTCCGCGCGGACCAGGATCCCGCCATGCCGTCGGGTTCCGACGAGGACCTGCGCGCGTTGGCCGACCGCGCTCAGCAGACCGGCATCCAGGTGGAGCTGACGCTCGTCAGCGAGACGACACCGCCGGCCGGGGCCCGGCTCGTCGTGTACCGCATCGTGCAGGAGGCGCTAACCAACGTGATCCGGCACGCGAAAGCCACCCGGTGCACGGTCAGCGTCGAGGCCGGCAAGGAGGCGATCACCGTCCAGGTGGTCGATGACGGCACCGCGACCGTGGCGGCACCCGACGGAACCGGGTACGGGCTGCGCGGCATGCGCGAACGGGTCACCACCTACGGCGGCAGCCTGCAGGCCGGGCCGCGCCCGGCCGGCGGGTTCGCCCTAGCCGCGCGTATGCCATACCGCCAATCCGGTGAGGATGAGCCGTGACCGACCCGATCCGCGTCCTCATCGCCGACGACCAGACGCTGCTGCGTGACAGCTTCCGCGTCCTGCTGGACACAGCCCCGGGCTTCACCGTGGTCGGCGAGGCCGGCACCGGCCGCGAAGCCGTCCAGCTGACATCGGCCCAACGCCCCGACGTGGTCCTGATGGACATCCGCATGCCCGACATGACCGGTATCGAGGCCACCGAACAGATCTGCGCCGAGACCGGCGACACTCGCGTACTCATCCTCACCACCTTCGACCTCGACGAATACGTCTACGGCGCGCTACGCGCCGGCGCCAGCGGCTTCCTGCTCAAAGACACCAGCGCCGCCGACCTGCTCGCCGCCCTCCGAGTGGTCGCCGCCGGCGACGCGCTGCTCGCCCCCAGCGTCACCCGACGACTCATCGCCGCGTTCGGCGCGCAACCCCGCCCGTCCCGCACGTTCCACCGCACACTGACCGGGGTCACCGAACGCGAACGCGAGATCCTGGTGCTGATCGCACGCGGCCTGTCCAACACCGACATCGCTGCGCACCTCACACTCAGCCTCGCCACCGTAAAATCCCATGTCGGCCGACTACTCACCAAGCTCAACGCCCGCGACCGTGCCCAACTCGTCGTCGTCGCCTACGAGACCGGTCTCGTCACGGCAACTCCCATCGATCCCAGGGGCTGACCGCCACTCGAACACCACAGCGCGGGCAGACCGACCGTGAAGGGGTAGACACCGCCACGAATGCGCCACCAGCCGACGGCACCGACCCCACAACGGCGTCCAAATTTCGGCGACCCCAAACGCCCTCACATCGGCATGTCCGGCTACGTCAAAACGCCCACTCCGCGGCAGCCGACCGCGCTGTGTGACGTGCGGTCCGCGGCTACCTATTGACTGGTGGTACGACCGCAGCCAGGCCAGGCTTGGTCGAGGCGTGCCTAATCTCTCCGCAGTCGGCGTGCTGGGACTGGAGAGATCTCGTTGGTTAGCCGTTGAAGTGTTCCCAGTCGAGGCGTGAGCGTAGGGGCCGCAGGGCCGAGCGTTGCCGGCTGCCGACGCTTAGCCAGATACCACTGTCGCCGTAGTCGGCGGCCATGGCGACCAGTCCGGGAGCCACCCAATGGCGCGTCGGGTCGCCAGGTACACGCAGCGGCTGCAGCGGGACGGGAACCAGGTCCTCGACGAACCGGTCCAGCACCTCCGGGGTGATCGTGGCGAAGCCGCTGAACGGTGAGGCGTTCACCGCTTCGTTGAGGGCGAACTGGAGCAGGAAACCGCCGAGGCGTTCCCGCTCGCGCAGCCGCTCCGGGCCGCCGTCGTACCAAACGACCGGGTCGTCGTCGGTGGGGTCGATCGATGCGACCCAGACGCCCTGGTTCTCGGCCGCGACGACCACTAGCGGCTCGTCTTCGAGGTACTCGATCTCGTCGAGCGGCTTGATGAAGTCCTGTCGGCCGAGGAGTTCCTCACGGCCGGCGGCGATGTCGTGGAAGGCCAGCAACGGGGGCGGAAGCGCCATGGCCGCGCGTGGGGGTGGCGCCGGTGGCATCGGCACGTCGGCGTACCAACCAATCAGAAAGGACCGCAGTGCCCGGGTCAGGTCCTGCGGCACATCGTCCAGCCAGTCGATGCCGGGTACCGGCAGTGTCGGCGTCGGTAGCACCTTGTCCAGCAGGTCGGGAGGAAGCCGCTTGTCCCAGGTCAGCTCGCAAAGTCTCCCATGAGCCGCTCCTCACTATCCAAATCATCGGGATCTGGCATAGCCAACTCGATGCGGTCAAGCCAGTCATGGCTCACCTCACATCCCGTCGCCCCGGACATGGAACACTCCACGAGCCCGGGCCCTGACTATGCTCCGGAACTCTTTGACAGATCCCGCCACCAGTTCGTAAGTCTGCCGGCGCGGAAGTCAAGCCACCAGACCCAGGGAAGCTCCTGCAAAAGCTCAGGGATGGCCGGCATCGGCATCTCGTCTATCAAGATCTGAAGCTCTGGTGGCACAGCCGCCGGCGTGAGTCCAAGCCAGGCAATGGCGCCGCCCAGTCGGATACCGATAGGTGACGTCGAGTCCGACCACAACATCTGCGCCCACGCCAGAGCCTCGGAGGCTAGGTCTCGTTCTCCTTCGTGCTGAGCGATACAGATAACCATAATCATCTGTACTGCCGCGTCGACCTCAACAGCCAGTCTGGCTTTCAAAGCGTCAGCAATTTCCTCACTTGCAGGCAGCGCGGTGGCCGCCACGTACGCCGCGCGACCTCGCACGCGAGAATCATCGTCATCCAGCAGCCTGATCAGGAGGTGAGTATCCCGCCCGACCATCGTCCGGACTGCTTCGACCGCCCAGTTCTCCAGGTATCCCCATGAGTCGAATGTCGGGACCGGCTGCATCGCCCGCAGCAACTCTGAACGTAACTCGTGGCGAGCAAAGCTCATGCGCGCCAGGTCGCCGACAAGCTGGAGCGCTTCACTTCGCGGGTGGGATCCCTTGGTCTCAGCCACGCGGATCAACGAAGGCACCACGCCCGCACCAAACACGCTCGTGGTGCCTTCGTTACATATTAATCCGCGCAGCCGGGACAGGGACTTCTCGGCAACGGCCGCGTCTCCGCGAAGGTCTTCAGTGGCCTCCCGGATCTCAGGAATCCGACTATCATCGTGAAGCGTCTCGTCCCACGGAAAGTCGTCGAAGCTCACTGGCCCGGGCGAGAGCTCCGCAACGGCTGCCCGCACATCGAAGTCGGGTAACCACTCCTGGTCACTCTCGTCCGGTTCCCAATCTCCTTGCGTCACTGTGCATTCCTCTCCGCTGTCTGCGGCAGTTCACCGAGTACACGCGATGATAGCCGTAACCGAAACGAGTTCAGCAAGTCGGATCGGCTTGCAGGACATGGTGAAGCCGCATGTGGCAATTGGCGATTCGCATACGGTTGCGATGCCGAAAGCCTGGGACTGCTACCTGGCACTAGGGCCAGTTGCGCAAGACGACGTGTTCCTGAGTGACAACGTTCGGCTTTTCGACGGGTTGCAGATGGTTAGCGCCTTTGGTCATTCCTACTATCGGCCGGGATCGAACATCGAAAGCTCTGTTGATGCCTTCTTCTCAAGTCTCAGTCGGCGCGCAGCCTAAACGTTCCGCCAGCACTCCCGGCGGATATCGCGCTCACGGCTCGATGAGCGTCTGCCGAGTGAGGTCCTGTACATGGCTCAATCTGGGGTTATCAGACAGCAGACGGCCATCTCGAAAGCTAGTCAGCGACCGGCCGCCGACCGGCTGGCGACCCGATCCCGAGCTGGGGGAGGGGCGTCGAGCTGGCCGGAGTGGATTTCCGGCAACTGCCGCTCCAGATCGTCGAGCATCGCGTGCAGCCGGGCGAGTTGTTCCCGTACCGACGGCTCGGGTTGCTGGTCGGGAGGGTCCAGCCGGGCGGTCCGCTCCGCCGCGGCGCGCTCGTCCTGGTGAGCCTCCTGCAGTGCGGTGAGCACCAGCCCGACGAGCAGGTTGGTGAGCAGATAGCAGGCGGCGACCATGTAGGAGACGTAGTAGAGCACGGCCCAGTCGGTCACCTCGCGGCCGGCCTGCAACGTGTCGGTGATGCCGTCCAACGACAGCAACAGGAACAGCGTCAGCATCGCCTGCCCGACCGTGCCGTAACGCTCCGGATAGGCGGCACCGAACAGCATCCAGCCGAGGATCGCGTACCCGTACAGCAACAGAGCGGTGACCAGCAGGAAGCTGCCGAGGCCGGGGAGGCTGCGCCGGATCCCGACGAGAATCACCCGCAGACTGGGGAAGAGCCGGAACGCGCGGGCGATGCGGGCCAGCCGCAGCAGCCGCAGCACCGTGACGTTCTCCCGGACCCCGGGCAGCAGGGGCGCGGCGACGATCAACAGGTCGAACACGTTCCAGCGGTCCCGGAAGAAGCCGGACGGGGCACCCAGGTGGGCCCCGAACCGGACGAGCAGTTCCAGCACGAAACAGGCCAGGCAGGCGTACTCCACCGCCCGCAGCGGGGCACCGGCCAGGGCGACCACCCGGCCGTACGTCTCCAGCCCGAGCGCCATCGCGTTGACGATCACCACCAGGAAGCTGGCGAGGCTGAACCAGGAGGCCGTCACCAACGCCTCGCACGCCTCGGCCAGCCGGCGTGGTGGGGTCTGGACGGTGTCCTTCATGGATCTCCTCGGCAATTCCTGAACCGGACGGCAGCCTATGTCATGATCGAGAGCCGCCTGCCGGCCGGACTGCCCACAAAGGACGACGACCGTCCCATGAGGTCGGCCCCGGCCTCGACGGGGGTGCCGGACGATCGTTCACTCGCGGTTTGCCCGCGGATCACCGTGCTGGCGTCGTGCGTTGGTTGATTGCTTGCACGCTCGCCTGCGACAGGCAACCTGGCACAAGGAGCAGGTGTTATGCGCTTCAGATCTCCGTCCCGCCGTGCCTCGATGGTGGGGGCGGCCCTCGCCGTCGTCGTCGGGGCCGGCGCCGCCGTCTCGGCGTCGGTCGCGCTCGCGGCGCCCGGCGCGCCGGGCCAGCGGCCCTCGTTCTGCGACCACGACAATCGCCACACGCCGTTCGCCCAGTACCTGTGCGCCGAGTCCGGTGACCTGCTCGACGTGCGCATCGGCGACGTGCATCCGACCCAGCCCTCGCTCGGCTACGACGAGGTGTACTACAAGCTCGGCCGCTACACGCTCGGCAAGGACGCGATCAACAAGAAGTTCGACGACTGGTGCGAGGCCGACGGCCGGGTCGAGGCGGCGAGCGCGTCGCCGGACGCCCGACTGGACGATTCGTCCTCGTTCACCTGTGAGCTGCCAGTCGGCGCCGAGACGGCGGACAGCATCGCCGCCATGAAGACGGTCGTGATCGGCCCCGGCGGCGAGCCGTTCCTCACCGACGGGCACCACACGCTCACCTCGTTCTACGAGACCCCGGACGGCGGCGCCGACCTGCACGTCCGGCTGCGGGTGGTGGCCAACCTGAGCACCCTCACCCGGCAGGACTTCTGGGCCGAGATGCGGGCGCACAAGTGGACGTACCTGCGTGACCCGCAGGGCAACGCGGTCACCGTGAACAAGCTGCCGACCAGCGTGGGGCTCGCCCACTTCACCGACGACAAGTACCGCAGCGTGCTCTACTTCGGTCGCGACATCGGCTACGCCCAGAACGGGCTGCCGTTCCAGGAGTTCTACTGGGGCAGCTGGCTCCGCGACCGCGAGCCGATCGACCTGGCCGCCTGGAACCCGAACGACCAGGCCAGCTACCTGGCCACCGTCAAGGCGCTGACCGAGGCGATGACGGCACTGCCCAAGGACGCCGTCGTCGACAGCGGGTTCACCGCCGCCGAACTTGGCGCCCTGTCGCAGTGGAACGACGGCAAGGCCGTCAACAAGGGCGAGTTCGACAAGCTGAGCAAGCCGTACTCGGACGCCAAGCCCGGCAAGATCGCCTACACGTTGGAGTACAAGCGGGCGCAGGGACTGGCCTGACTCTCCCCGTACGACCTGGCGGGGGGCGGCCCCCCCGGGGGGGGGGCCCCCGGCCCCCCCGGGGGGGGGCCCGGGGGGGGGGGGGTGTCCGCGGGGGCGTGAACCCCCAAGGAGGTCTGGA